>NZ_CP130565.1:3088138-3730798 GCF_030534335.1 Marivirga harenae
TTGTATACATCTGAGCACATAAGTTTACAGTTTATGCAAAATTTCGACTTCAACAGAAAAAATGAAAAGGTAGGATTAAAAGCTGCGGTCAAAACAATGATGCTGGTAAATAGACTGAATTCAAGGAAGAAATATCAAGCACCCAAAATTCTTGGTGAAAAAAAAGAAAGTTTAAATATAAGCGAGGATCCGCACCAATTTTCACATCAATGGGACAAGATCAGAAGTGATATGTTTACTTTTTTAACTGATTTTGATAAAGAGAAAATCGGTCATTTCATATTTTCCCATCCTGCGGTAGGGAAGCTAAACATACTCCAAACCATGCAATTTTTTGTGGCGCATATGAAACATCATCAATATCAGATAGAGACTATTAATCATCATAAGAATTTTCCGAAATAGTACCCAAGTTTACAGAACATTGGGATAGGTTAATCGAAAATAGAATATTAATTTGTAAATCAGTAATAATAATTTTTTTGAATACATATATTGCCTAAGAATCTAACTATTGCATAAACTATGATAACAGAACTAAAAAACCTATCGGAATCAGAAATCGATTTACTTAAAAAAATACCAGCGATGGTTACTATTTTAATTGCTGGTGCAGATGACCAAATTAGCAAGAGTGAATTGAAAGAAGCAGTAAACCTTACAAAAATTAAGCAGAGTAAAGCTCGGAGGGAGCTGTTAAGTTATTACCAGGAAATCGCTCCTGATTTTGAAAAGAGTCTTAATGAATTGCTAAATTCTTATCCACAAGATGCGGAAGTAAGAAGTAAGGTAGTCATTGAGGACTTGGAGAAGTTAAATACAGTATTAAATAAAGTTGATAAGGATTGGGCAACGCAATTTATAAGCTCCATGAAAGATATTGCTAAGAGAGTAGCTGAGTCTGCAGGAGGGGTTTTTGGCTACATGTCTATTGGTTATGAGGAATCAAAATTAATTGATCTTAAAATGATAGAAGTGCCAAGTTAAACAGGTGCTTTTATCTTTTTCCCATTGTGGATTCTCTAATAACTAGTGAAGTTTCCATGACAAAGGTTTCATATTTTATGGGCTTATTTGCTCTAGTCAAGTGTATTTCTTCTGTAATAAGCTCAACGGCTTTTTTACCCATCTCATAATCAGGTTGGGATACCGAAGAAAGTGGTGGCTCTACCACAGAAGACATTTTCCAATCACTAAATCCCATGACTGCGATATCAAAAGGAATTCGCAATCCTTTTTCTTTAATTGCTTTAATTGCTCCTATTGCGGTAGGATCTGTAGCACAGAAAATCGCATCGGGTATTTCATTTTCTGCTAAAAGGGCCAAAGTTGTGGTATAGCCTTCTTCTCGTGAAACCAGGTTACATTTTTTAACCAATTTTTCGTTAAAACCTAAGCCATAGTCTTTTAATGCTGACTTATATCCTCTGTATCTTTCTTTTGTAGTGTATGGATTTAAAGAGCCGGTTATATGGGCAATTTTTTTCTTGCCTAAACTAATAAGATGCTCAGTTGCAAAGTATGCCCCCTTGAAATCATCGCAAATTATTTTAGCAGATGTTAATTCATCAGTAATCTTATCAATTAGAATTACAGGTACATTATGCTCTTGCAGGTATTTAAGATGACTAACATCATTTGTGTTGTCGGATAGAGATATGATCAATCCGTCAATCATACTTTTCTGAAAGGTTTCTACTCCTTTGAGTTCTGATTCAAATGATTCGTTACTTTGAAATAGCATAATACTGTAGCCTCTTTTCTCGGCCTCGTTTATGATTCCGCTAATTACGTTTGAGAAGAAGTGGTGTACTATCTGAGGTATTATTACACCAATTATAAAAGATTGCTGGTTTTTGAAATTAATGGCAAATTGATTTCGCTGGTAATTAAGCTTCTCTGCTAATTCAAATACCTTCTTTTTTGTTTCAATTCCAATGTCTGGTTTGTTATTCAAGGCCCTGGATACAGAGGGGATACTGATACCCAATTCCTCTGCAATATCCTTCAGTCTAATATTATGTTTGCTCATGTTGATATTAAATTGATGAAAGTAGCAGTTTTTATTTAGAAAGATTATAAATAAAACGAAAATATATTTACGTAAACGATTACGTAACTAACTAAGTGTACAAAATACACTGAAAGCCTTGCAGGGAAATTATGTAATATTTACATTGTTGTTAAGTTTAAGTTAAAAACCAAATATAATATAAACAGTTATGATTTAGATGTTTTAAAACAAATGAAAAATTACAAAAACTAAAATTAAATTATGGAACTTTTAAACGGCTAAAATTCAAAAATTCATGAGACACTTTTTACTAATTATGACAAGTGTGTTTTGGTTATCCTTCGGTAGCCTTTATGCACAAGACAGGACAATCACGGGAACTGTCACGGACTCAAAAACCGGAGAGGGTCTTCCGGGGGTAAACGTATTGGTAGTGGGGACCTCTAATGGTGCAACTACTGATTTTGATGGGAAATTCAAGTTATCCATTTCAGGAGACGTGGATTTGAAATTTTCTTATATTGGCTACAAATCTCAAACTATTGATGTCGGGAGCAGAAGTGTGGTTGATGTTAAACTTCAAGAAGACGTGGAGCAGCTTTCAGAAGTTGTAGTTGTTGGTTATGGACAAGTTGAAGCCAAAGATGCGACTGGTGCTGTTGAACGTGTAACTGCCAAAGAGTTTAATGGTGGTGTAATTGCTTCTCCCGAACAATTGATTCAAGGTAAATCTGCTGGTGTACAAATCACTTCTGCTTCTGGGGAGCCTGGAGCGGGCGTGAACATTAGAATTAGAGGAACATCATCTGTTAGAAATGGTAATAATCCTTTATTTGTAGTAGATGGAATTCCTTTGACCGGAGATGATGTAACAGCTGGAGGTCTTGATGTTGGTAGCGGTACTTCTTCACCAAGAAACCCGCTAAACTTTCTAAATCCTAATGATATTGAAAGTATGGATATTTTGAAAGATGCTTCCGCAACAGCTATTTATGGTGCTAGGGGAGCAAATGGTGTCGTACTAATTACTACCAAAAGTGGTAAAGGTTTGCAAAATAACATTTCTTACAATACGTCAGTAAGTGTGGCAAGTGCTGCAAATAGATTTGATTTATTAGATAGGGAAGAATATTTAGGGAACCTAAGTGAGTACGGTGCAGATCCAAATGAGTTAGATTTTGGTGCGGATACTGATTGGCAAGATGAAATTACCAGAACTGCAATCTCCCACAAACATGATATATCTTATGCTAATGGATATGAGACTGGTAGTTATAGAGTCTCTGCTGGTTACGAAAATCAACAAGGTGTGATTGAGAATTCTGCAATGGAAAGATTAAATGCCAGATTAAATTTTAATCAAAGTTTTTTAAATGATAAATTAAACTTCTCTACGCAGATAACACTATCAAGAATTAATGATGTTGCGCCTCCAATTACAAATAATGCAGGCTTTGAAGGAGATTTACTCGGTGCTGCCTACATTGCTAATCCTACATTTCCAGCTGATGCAAGCAGTCAAGTCGGAGGACTTAGAAATCCTTTATCTATGTTGGAGTATAATTTAGATGAGGCACAAACTGACAGAGCTTTAATTAATTTATCTCTTGATTATGATATTACTGAAGAATTGAATTTTAGAATAAATGGGGGTTTTGACAATGCTAATTCAGTGAGGAATCAAGCGGCTTCACCAGAGTTATTGGCTGGTAATATTCTTGACAATGGAAGAGGTGGTATAGCGACTATTGAATCAAGCAGTAATTTATTCGAAGCTTTATTAACCTTTGACAAAAAAATTGGCGAGGGGAACCTAAATATTTTGGGTGGTTATTCTTATCAAGAATTTAACAGAAGTGGAAATACGCTGCAAGGATTTGGTTTTAATACTAACGACATGAATCAAATGATCTCCGATCTTGAATCTGCAGGTGGTGCTGTTAGAGGTGCTATTTCAGGTGATTATCAACAGTTTGGGTATGATCCAGGAAACGATCAATTTTTTGTTAATAGATTAGAAGAAGGATCAGAAGATTTAGGAGCTAGGCCAACTATGCCAGTTGAAAAGTTAATTGAAAATCGTTTTGCAACAGTAGATGAATTGCAATCATTTTTCGGTAGGGTGAACTATAATGTATTAGATAAGTATTTATTTACGGCCACAATAAGAGCTGATGGATCAACTCGATTCGGAGGAGAAAATAAATATGGTGTTTTTCCATCTGCAGCCTTTGCATGGAGAGTGTCGGATGAATCTTTTATTCCAGATAGTTTCCATAACCTGAAATTTAGGTTAGGTTACGGTGTAACAGGTAATCAAGAAATACCGCATAATTTGCACCAAAGAAGACAAAACTATGGAGATATAGGATTTAATGATGGAGGAGATATAATTAGACCTGGTTTGACTACGGTGGCTTTTGATAATCCTGATTTAAGATGGGAAGAGACTGCCATGACTAACGTTGGTATAGACTTCGGGTTTTTAAACGGAAGATTATCAGGTACCTTTGATTTGTATAGAAAAAATACAACTGACTTATTAATACAAGTTACTTCTGCTCAGCCAGCGCCACAACCATTTACATGGTTCAACCTACCTGCAGATGTTGTAAATCAAGGTATTGAGTTGTCTATGGATTACGTTATTATAGATAATGCAGATTTTAGTTGGAATTTTGGATTTAATGTAGCGTATAATAAGAATCAAGTAAATGATTATGACGGTTCTATTGATACCGGTGAAATTTCTGGTCAAGGATTAACAGGTGCATTTGCACAGCGTATCACTGGGGGACAACCTCTATTTGCTTATTATTTGCGTGATTTTGCAGGCTATAACGAAAACGGCATAGCTGAATATAATGATGGAGATTTTCAACAATTCTTAGGTTTCAGCCCTATCCCACTATATAATACGGGTATTAATACCACTTTTAACTACAAAAATTGGGATTTGAGTGTGTACATGAATGGTCAGTTTGGACATTATATATATAACAACACTGCTAATGCATTCTTCACTGCTGGTGCTTATGGAAATGGTAGAAATGTTACTGCTGATGTATTGGAATCTGACGAAGCTCCAATTAACGCTCCTGATGTTTCTACAAGATTTTTAGAAAAAGGTGATTTTTTAAGATTACAAAACCTTTCACTAGGATATAATTTTGATCTTAGTGGGAATACTTTTGTTAAAAATTTAAGAATGTATGCAAATGCTCAAAACCTATTTGTGTTAACTAGCTATTCAGGCTTAGACCCAGAAGTAAACGTTAACAAATCATTAAATGGTGTTCCGTCTTTAGGAATTGATTATACTTCTTTCCCTAGACCACGAACTTTAACAGTTGGTTTGAATGTTACATTTTAAAAAATATTAATCATGGATAAATTTAAAATATTATTAGTTGGATTGTCAGTGCTTGCATGGTCTTGTACTGACTTGGAGGTAGAGGAGCTGGATTCTGTCGTGGTAGATGATGTTTCTGGTGAATTTAGTGGTGTGAATCCAGGTGAAAACCTCACTAGTGCTTACGTAAGCACTGCAAATTCCGTAGGAAGCCAAGATAATACTTATGCTTTAATGGAGGTCTCCTCTGATGCCCAATTAGTTCCTACTAGAGGTACCGACTGGGGTGACAACGGGGTATGGAGAACATTGCATCAGCACACTTGGGATGCAACTCATCAGTTTAATTTAAATGCATGGAATAATCAAAATTCGAATGTTTTTGCATTAAATCAGATAATTGCTCCAGAATCGGAAGCTGACCCTCAGCAATTGGCGGAGGCTAAATTCCTTAGAGCATTGAATGTATTCATTATTATGGATCTATGGGGACAAGTTCCGTTTAGAGATCCAAATGATGGTGTTGATACTGACCCTCGTGTTTTGAGCAGGCAAGAGGCAGTTACATTGATAGAAGAAGATTTAAGTAATACAACAATAGAAAATCTTCCGAATATCGGGCCTGGAGATGATAGTGAGATTTTAAGGGCTTCTCAGGCATCAGCTCATTTTTTACGAGCTAAGTTCTACCTTAATAAGCACATCTTATTAGGTAATCCGTCTGGATCTGCACCAGATAATGCCGATATGGATCGAGTAATTGAAGCTGTAGATGCAGTAACTGCTGCTGGATTCTCTTTGGAAGAAGATTATTTTGAGATTTTTGATCCTGCTCCTGATAATGAATCTATCTTTACTCTAGAAAGAGATGCAGGAGGTAGAATTTGGAATACACTTCATTATAACCATAATGAAATTGATGGAAATGCTGGTGGTGGCTGGAATGGCTTCTGTACTACTGCTGAATTCTATAGCATCTTTGAAGGTGATGCAAATTCCAATACTCCTGGGTCTAACCAAGAAACTAGAAGGGGCTTTGTTCCTGAAGAAGGTTATGGTTATGGATTCCTTGTTGGACAACAATACGGTTATGATGGACAGGAATTATCTACTAGAAATGGAGAGCCTCTTGCATTTAAGTCGGAATTACCGGGATTAGCTGGCAATAGTGAAGCAACTGGAATTAGGGTACTTAAATATCATCCTGACAATGGGGGTGCATTCCCAGGCAGACAAATTCTATTCAGATATGCTGATGCTGTATTAATGAAAGCTGAAGCTAACCTATGGAAAGGCAATACTGGCGAAGCACTTCAACTAGTAAATGACTTAAGAGATATTAGAGGAGCTTCTCCTTTAGCTTCATTGGATGCACAGGAGATGTTAGATGAGAGAGGTAGAGAAATGTATATTGAATTTTGGAGAAGGCAAGATCAGATTCGTTTTGGGACTTTTACCCAGCCATGGTCGTATAAGGATAATACTGAAGAATTTAGGGTATTATTTCCGATACCTTCTTTAGCGATTAGTACCAATCCTAATTTAGAACAAAATCCAGGTTATTAAATTTAACTAACAACTTAAAAAGGATAATGAATTTATTTTCATTATCCTTTTTTTATACATTTAAGCTTCTAAAAGCCTAAATAATCATGTCTATTAAAAAATCATTTTTTTATTTAATTCTTATTTTTATTCCTTTTTTGGCTTGTGATAACAATTCCACAAATGAAAAGACTACTACAAAAGAAATTATTACTTATGAATTGCTAGATTCTTCTAGAACAGGCATTACCTTCCTCAATCAAGTAGAAAATAGAGATCAGTTCAATATTTTTTCCTATAGAAATTTTTACAATGGCGGTGGGGTAGGTGTTGTAGATATCAACAATGATGGCCTGCAAGACATAATTTTTACTGGGAATCAGGTCAATAATAAGCTTTATCTCAATAAAGGTAATTTCCAATTTGAAGATATTACAGAAAGTGCTGGTCTTAAAGGCTATGGGGGTTGGAGTACTGGGGTTAGTATAGTAGATATCAACCAAGATGGCTACAAAGATATTTATGTAAGTAATGCTGGTTATGAAGAAGGTAGAAATCCGTTTAATGAATTATTTATAAACAATGGTGATAATACCTTTACGGAAAAGGCAAAAGAATATGGCTTGAATGAGCCAGGCTACACCACTCATGCTGCTTTCTTTGATTACGATGGGGATGGTGATTTAGACGTTTATATACTAAATAACTCCTTTATTCCAGTTAATACCCTGAATAATAGTAATAAAAGGGATTTGTATGCAGAAGATTGGGATGTAAAGGAATTTGTAAAAGGAGGGGGAGACAAATTACTACGTAATGATAATGGACAGTTTGTTGATGTTAGCAGAGAAGCAGGAATTTACGGTTCCTTAATAGGCTTTGGATTAGGAGTAACTGTTGGTGATATCAATGGTGACCATTTACAGGATATTTATGTTTCCAATGATTTCTTTGAGCGGGATTATCTATATATCAATCAAGGAAATGGTACATTCTCAGAAGAGAGCAAAAAATGGATGGGTCATATGAGTTTAGCCTCCATGGGAGCGGATCTGGCTGATATTAATAATGACGGTTATCCGGAAATCTTCACCACAGAGATGATACCTGAAACAGATCAACTGATTAAGCAAAAATTACAATTCGAGAATTATAATACTTACCAACTGAAGCTCCGCAGAGACTTTTATCATCAGTACATGCACAATGCGCTTCAATTAAATACCGGAAATGGGAGCTTCCAGGAAATTGCATGGTATGCTGGAGTAGCCCAATCTGATTGGAGTTGGGGCGCCTTGATGTTTGATGCCAATATGGACGGCTATAATGATATTTTTGTTTGTAATGGTGTTTATCAAGATGTAACTGATGCGGATTTCATGGATTTCTTTGCCAATGATGTGGTGCAAAGAATGGTTTTGACAGGCAAGAAAGATAAAATGGAGGATGTTTTGGCAAAAATGCCTAGTAATCCACAAGCCAATAAGTTATTTATCAATTCAGGCAACTTGCAATTTAATAGTAAAGAACATGAAATGGGAATGGGTCAGGAAACATTCTCTAATGGTGCCGCTTATGCCGATTTAAACAATGACGGTAGCCTGGATGTCATTGTCAGTAACTTGAATCATCTTTCTACAATCTATAAAAGTAATGCTAAAACGGACAGTACTCACTTCCTGAAGGTAGCCTTAGCATTTGAAAAGCCCAATAGGGATGCCATAGGGGCAAAGGTTCAAGTTTATTCAGGAGAAAAGCAATTTCACAGACAAATGATGCCCACACGAGGTTTTCAGTCTTCTGTAGATTATAATTTACATTTTGGTCTTGGCAACATTCAAAAGATTGATTCCATTAGAGTCATTTGGCCCGATAAACTAAGTAGTTTAATTCAAAATCCTCCAATTGATACCTTACTCAAAATTAATTATAAGGACGAAACCAAAGAAGAAGGAGAAGCAGTAACTCCATTGTTAAAAGAAACGACTAAACAATATTTTCAGCAAGTTAATCATGATTTTAAATCTCACGAAGAGGATCATCATGTAGATTTCTATTATGAAGGATTGATCATGAGAATGCTTTCTAAGGAAGGGCCGACTTTTCAAGTAATCGATCTGAATAAGGATGGGTTAGATGATGTGATTATGGGAGCTGCAAAAGGACAAAGTTCATCTGTTTATTTTCAACTGCCTAACGGTAGTTTTAAATCCACTCAACTCAGTGACATTGAAAATGAAGTAACTGCCGTTCATGCTTTTGACGCTAATGGTGACGGCTTATTAGATCTTTATTTTGGATCTGGTGGTAACCATCAATCAGAAAATAACCCTGTTTTTAACGATCACTTATTTGTACAAACTAAGTCGGAGACTTTTGAAAAATCAAAAGAAGCAATTCCGGAAACTGGTCTTAATACATCAGTGGTTTTAAGTTTTGATTATGATGATGATGGGGATTTAGATTTATTTGTAGGCAGTCGATCTGTACCTCAAGAATATGGTCAAAGTCCAAAAAGTTTCCTTTTTGAAAATGACGGTAATGGAAATTTTAAAGATATGACCATTAGAAGAGCGATAGACTTGGATAATTTAGGAATGATAACAGATGCTAAATTAGCAGATATCAATCAAGATGGAAATCAAAACCTAATCCTTGTAGGTGAATGGATGGGAGTTGAAATTTTTGAAATAACAGGAAAACAATTAAAAAAATTAGAGAAAAATCCGTTGCAAGAATTAAAAGGCTGGTGGAATACAGTTGAAATATCTGATTTGAACAATGATGGTCTTGCTGATTTGGTAGTAGGAAATAGAGGAGATAATTTCTATTTTACCGCTACTGACGAAATGCCTGTAAAAATATGGTTGGAGGATTTTGATGGCAATGGTGATAAAGATAAAATTCTAACTCGAACCCTTAATGGAAGGGATATCCCGCTACAGCAAAAAGGTGAAATGATCGGTCAATTGCCCGGTTTGAAAAAGCAAAGTTTGAAATATGAAGATTATGGTAAAAAGTCAATTGTAGATTTAATGGGGGCTGACAAGATAGAAAATGCTTCCTACAAAGCTGCTAATACCTTTCAAACTGTTGTAATGTTGAATAAGGGGGATGGTGATTTTGAAAAAGTGGATTTACCTTTTGAGGCACAATTTTCAGTAATTCATGCCATAAAGGCTATAGATGTCAATCAAGACGGTAATTTAGACTTGATTCTAGCTGGAAATGAGGGAGATTTTAAACCGCAATATGGTAAATTAGATGCAAATGATGGATTAGTGCTCTTCGGAGACGGGACAGGTGAATTTAGTGTGGTGGAAGAGCATAAGAGTCTAGGTATTAACGGTAATGTCCGATCAATAAGCGCCATTAATATTAATAATCAAGAGCATTTACTCTTTGGAATCAATGATGATAAACCAATAGTATTACAAATAAAATAATTTAAATGAAAGTAACGAGTATAAGATTTTGTTCTATGAAGAATGAGCTTTCAAAGTTTTCGAATGCTATTTTACTTATTCTTCTGTTCCAAGTAGTTTCCGCTTGTAATGATTCAAAGGAAAACTACTTCGAATTATTAGATGCTCAGAAAACTGGTTTAGATTTCGAGAACAACTTACAGCAAACAACAGATTTCTCCTTTTTTGATTATATGTATTTTTACAATGGAGGAGGAGTGGCTGCTGGGGATTTCAATAAGGATGGATTGGTTGATTTATTTTTTACCTCCAATATGGGAGAAAACAAACTTTTTGTTAATGAAGGGGATTTTAATTTCAAGGATGTAAGTAAAGAAGCAGGAATTATAGGAAAAGGGTTTTGGTCCACTGGTGCTTCAGTGGTAGATATAAATCAGGACGGTATGCTGGATATCTATGTGAATGTAGTAGGTGATCATGAAGTACTTAAAGGTTCAAATCAGCTGTTTATTTGCAAAAGCATAGAAAACGGTATTCCTGTTTTTGAGGATGAAGCTATTGCTTATGATTTAGATTTGGCAGGCTTCGGTACCCAAGCAGTATTTGCCGATTTTGATAAAGATGGAGACTTAGATATGTTTCAGCTTAATCACAGCATTCATCAAAATGGGACGTTCGGAAAAAGAGACTCTTTTGAGGGCGAAACTAGTAATGTTTCTGGAGATAGGTATTTTAGAAATGATAATGGTACCTTCGTAAATGCCACCAAAGAAAGCGGGATTAATAGTTCAGTGATTGGCTATGGCCTGGGAGTTGTTGTGGGAGATGTGAATAATGACGGTTTTCCTGATATATATGTGGGCAATGATTTTCATGAAAATGATTATCTCTATATCAATCAGAAGGACGGTACCTTTAAAGAAATCCTGACTGAACAAATTCAGCACACGAGCCGGTTTTCTATGGGTGTAGATCTGGCAGATATTAACAATGATGGATTTAGTGATATCATTTCTCTTGATATGCTTCCTTATGACCCCCAAATTTTAAAAAGTAGCTTGGGAGAAGATGCTTTTGATGTTTACCGATTTAAAAAGGATTTTGGATATAATGATCAATTTGCTAGGAATAACCTTCAATTAAACAATCAAAATGGTACTTTTAGTGAGATTGCACTTTATTCAGAGGTTTATGCAACTGATTGGTCGTGGGCGCCCCTTTTTATGGATTTTGACAATAATGGACAAAAGGATTTATTTGTGTCCAATGGAATTCCTAGAAGGATGAACGATATTGACTATATGAATTTCATGAACTCCAATATCGATCAACGTAAAAAAACCGAGATGGGCATGGTTGATAAAGAAGATCTAGAAATAGTAGAGAAAATGCCAAAAATAAAGCTGCCCAATCGTTTTTTCTCCAACAATGCTGACTTAACCTTTGATGATGTCAGTTCTTATATTTCCAATAACAAAAACTCCTATTCCAATGGAGCTATTTATGTTGATATGGATAATGATGGTGATTTGGATATTGTCGTTAACAATTTAGAGGACAAGCCTTTTATCTATAAAAATACTGCTGTTGAAAAGGGCAGAAGTGGTAAGTTTATTCAATTGGATCTTTTGGGTACTGAAAATAATCGCAATGCCATTGGTAGTAGGGTCATTGTAAAGTTGAAAAATGGCCAATCAATAAATTATGAGCACTATCCAGTTAAAGGTTTTCAAAGCTCAGCTCAAGATAAATTCCATATTGCTGTGGGTGACAGTAGTCAAGTAGAAAGTATTCAGTTAATCTGGCCCAATGACAAAGTTCAAAGCTTAAGCAGTTTAGGATATGACAGGTTGTACAAAGTAGAATATCAAAAAGGATTACCTCAATTTGATTTTAGCACATTGCATCCGCAAGAATATGATTATGAAATTACCGAAATGCAAGATTCATTGGATTTGAAAGTAGTTCATGAAGAAAATCCATTTGTTGAATTTCTCAGGGAGCCCTTAATGCCTCATATGGTTTCCTCCGAAGGCCCTGCACTTTCGGTTGCTGATGTAAATGGGGACGGAAAAGAGGATTTCTTTTTCGGTTCATCAAAAAGAGTAGCCAGTCAGCTATGGATACAAACAAATGCAGGGAAATTTCAACTTACCGAACAACCATTGATCGAAAGTGATAGTACTTTTGAAGATGTCGATGCTGTTTTTACTGATATTGATAATGATGGGGATCAAGATATAATCATTGCCTCAGGTGGAAACGAATACAGAGGTGATTCTGAGTATATCACACAAAGGGGTTATCTAAATGATGGACAAGGTAATTTCAATGAAAAGTATGTATTTGAGCATAGTCATATGACTGCTTCAACCGTCACGGTTGCTGATTTTAATGATGATGGATACGTGGATGTCTTTTTTGGTGGGAGAGCTATTCCTTACGGATATGGTCTGGATCCAGAGTCGAAGCTATACATAAACGATCAAAGCGGTAGTTTCAAATTAGCAAATAAGTCATTTGCACCCTTTTTGGATAATTTAGGAATGGTTACGGATGCAAGTGCAACAGATATTAATGGAGATGGAAAAAATGATATTGTTTTGGCAATAGAGTGGGGAACTATTAAAATCATGCTGAACGAAGGTGATAAATTCAGCCTTCGGGATGTGGGACCTCAAAAAGGATGGTGGAAGCATGTGAAGACTGGAGATTTTAATGGCGATGGACTAGTAGATATAATTGCAGGCAATACAGGAGAAAATTCCAGAATAAAACCCACAGAAAAGGAGCCAGTCAATTTATATATTAAGGATTTTGATGACAATGGTCAAACAGATCCTGTATTAACCTATTTTCTTGATGGTCGTGAAATCCCCTTTGCTAATCATGCTGAATTATTGAAGCAATTACCGAACCTTAAGAAGCAGTGGAAATATGCCCAAGATTTTTCTAGAGCTAATTTGGACGAAATTTTTGGAAGTACGGATTTAGAAGAATCTAAGAAATTGTCAGCTAATGATTTTTCTAGCTACTATTATCAAAATGATGGAAATGGAGAATTTATAGCCCAAGTCTTACCTATGGAGTTGCAGATTTCAACCTTAAATGCAATTGAATTTATTGATGCTGATAGTAGTAGGGAACTTTTAGGGGCGGGTAATTTTTATGAGAATAATATTGAAATGGGTAAATATGATGCACAATTTGGCACCGTTTTTCAATTTCAAGATTCAGTTATTAAAGTCAAAAAGGCGAGAAACTTACGACTTGACGGTCAGGTCAGGAATATGCAGTCGATAAAAGTGAATGATAATAATTATATTTTGGTTGCAAGAAATGATAATAGCTTAAAATTAATTGCAATTGAAAAAAGTAAATAATTCAGTAATGAAAAGAAAAGTATTATATTTTTTAATAGGTTTTGGGATATTTTTTTCCTGTTCTCAAAGTAATAATCATAAAACTCCGGTAAACGCAGGTGATTTGCATTCTTTAATGCAAGAAGTAACTGATATTACAGTCCATGATATTTTTTCTCCACCAGTTGCTAGTAGAGTTTACGTTTACTCTGCGATTTCCAGCTACGAGGTTTTAGCATTGCAGGATTCTAGTTATTCCTCCTTAGCTGGTCAGATCAATGGATTAAACCCGATACCTAGGCCAAAAGATGAGCAGGTGAATTTGTTGATTTCTGCACTTTATGCCAATTACTTAATGTCTAAAAAGTTGATATTTTCAGAAGAAAAAATAGAAGAGTGGTTAGCCAACTGGAAGACTGATTTAGAGAAACGAGGCCTAAATGATTCAGAATGGAAAGCTTCGGTTGAATATGCAACTGAGGTTCATCAACATATGGTTGATTGGGCAAATGAAGACAATTACAAGGAAACTAGAACCATGTCTAAGCATCCGTTAAGTGATCAAGCACATCATTGGGAGCCCACACCTCCTGCTTATATGGCAGCCATTGAACCACATTGGAACAAAATTAGAACTTTTGTTTTGGATAGTGCCGACCAATATATTCCACAGCCTCCATACGAATTTAGTATGGAAGAAAACAGTCCATTTTATAAAGAAATGATGGAAGTTTACACAGTGGTGAAAGAGGTTGATGAAGAGAAGAAGGAAATAGCTTCCTTTTGGGATTGTAATCCATATGTAATGAATATTACAGGCCATGTTATGTTTGCTACAAAAAAAATCACTCCTGGTGGACATTGGATGGGAATTACTAAAATAGCTGCCCTTCTAGATTCAGCTGATTTAATAAAAAGCAGTCACGCCTACACTAAAACCTCTATCGCATTGGCAGATGGATTTATTTCTTGCTGGGACGAGAAATACCGTTCCAATCTAATTCGTCCAGAAACAATCATTAATAGAAGTATTGATGGAGACTGGACACCTACTTTGCAAACGCCTCCTTTTCCTGAGTATACTAGTGGTCATAGTGTGATTTCTACTGCTGCTGCAAACGCGCTTACAGATGTTTTTGGCGATAACTTTAGCTTTGTGGATAGCACAGAAGTAAAATTTGGATTACCTAGTCGTGAATTTAATTCATTTAAGGAGGCTTCACAAGAAGCAGCTATTAGTCGTTTGTACGGAGGTATTCATTACAGAAGAGCTATTGAAGAAGGTATTTGGCAAGGAAATAAAATAGGGGATTTGATTAGGAAAAAATTGAAGTTTAGAGATAATCAGGCAATAGCTACCAACTAAATGATGGGAAATCGTGTGACAAAATCAAAAATCTATTATTTGTTCATTTTAATATGGCTTTCAACTTCTTGTTCGCAAGAAAATGAACAAGGAAATACCGACCGAAATCAACTAGACAACTACTTAGAATTTTATGATTCTGAGTTATTTAGGGCCGTTCAATTAGGAGAGGTTTTTGAGGATTCAAAAACTTTTGTCGATTGCATACCCAAAGTAAGTCTAGAAAAGATTCAGGCTACTTATCTGGCTGAAAAAGGTCAAGTGAATTTTGACTTAAAGTCCTTTGTTCTAGCACATTTTGAGTTACCGCAAAATCCAATCACTGATTTTCAATCAGATCAGGAAAAAGATATGTACCAACATATCGAAAGTCTATGGCCAATTTTAACTCGATCAAAAGATACGATACAAAACTCTTCCCTCATTCCTTTACCAAAACCTTATGTTGTTCCTGGTGGACGTTTTAGAGAAATATATTATTGGGATTCATATTTTACTATGCTGGGCTTAAAGGCCTCCGGTAAAGATGAATTGGCTAAGAACATGCTGGATAACTTTGCTTCTCTTATTGATAGTTTAGGGTTCATCCCAAATGGAAACCGTGCATATTACACAGGAAGAAGTCAACCCCCATTTTTTGCGCTTATGGTTGATGAGTTATATTCAGGTAATCGTACAAGTTTTATATCATATTTGCCTCAATTAAAGAAGGAATATGGATTCTGGATGAAAGGTAAGGAGACCTTAACCGAAATGCAACCTGCTGCGGGTAGAGTGGTTTTATTGGAAGATAATATGGTTTTAAATCGATATTATGATGCATTTTCAAGACCAAGACCAGAGTCTTTTAAAGAAGATTATGAATTGGTACATGAATATGATTTACCAAATGAAAAAGCATATCTGGACTTAAGAGCAGGGGCAGAATCTGGATGGGATTATAGTAGTAGGTGGATGGCTGATTCACAGAAAATGGAAACGATTGAAACTACAAGAATTATTCCGATTGATTTGAATGTGTTGTTGTATTTTTCAGAAATTAAAATTGCTCAAGCATACAACTGGAATGAGCAACTCGATAGTGCCGACTTATACTTAGAGAAAGCGAATAGCAGAAAAAATGCCATTAACAGCATCCTCTGGGATGAAAAGCAAAAAAGATATGCGGATTATAACTTTTCGAACAAGAAACATACTAGTATTTTAAGCATGGCGATTGCTTATCCACTATTCGCTAAAATTGCTCCAAAAGACAAGGCTCGAATGGTCATTAAGCAAATGCAAGATAGTCTTCTACTTTCTGGAGGGTTTGTAACTACTACCATAGAAAGTGGACAGCAGTGGGATTATCCAAATGCATGGGCACCATTGCAGTGGATTGGAGTGCAGGCATTATTCAACTACGGACAGCATGATTTGGGGCTTGAGGTTATGGATAGATGGTTAGGTTTAAATGAGAAAGTTTACCAGCAGACGGGAAAGATGATGGAAAAATATAATGTAGCAGATACTAGCTTGCAAGCAGGTGGAGGCGAATATCCATTGCAAGATGGTTTTGGATGGACTAATGGTGTTGCTGTTGCTATGAAGAAAATACTGACAGAAAAAGAAACGATTGAAGTAAAGTGATTGTGTAATTATATACCAAAACATCTTTATGTCAAAATTATAGATCGGTTTGTTTGGGCATTTCCTTTGTGCCGTTCGTATTGGAAATAATACCTTAATGGAGCTACGAAGCCTTCTGTTTTCAGGAGATCCAAGGATTATTTTTGATTTATTACCATTCACCAAAACTCATTTTTTATTTTCGAAAAATCCATCTAATTTCCAACAATGGAAAATGATAAAGATTTAGAAGACAATAAACCACCTGTTTTAGGCAGATGGAAAAACTTTTATTGGTTGTTGATCACTGTTTTGGTCATTTTAATAAGTATTTTTTATGCTATAACATTGTATTTTAAATGAGCTCATTAGATTGGATAATTCTTTTCGGAACGCTCTTGCTTATAGTGGGCTATGGCGTTTACAAAACCAAAGGAAGTAAAAATATAGAATCCTATTTGAAAGGAGATAACAGTATGAAATGGTGGACTATTGGGTTGTCCATCATGGCTACTCAAGCCAGTGCTATCACCTTCTTGTCTACCCCAGGGCAAGCTTATAACAGTGGGATGGGCTTTATTCAGTTTTACTTTGGTTTGCCCCTAGCCATGATAATTTTGAGCATCTGGGTTTTACCAATTTTCTATAAATTAAAAGTATACACTGCTTATGAATACTTAGAATCCCGTTTTGATTTGAAAACTAGGGTTTTGGGTGCTTTTCTTTTCCTTATCCAGAGAGGATTAGCAGCTGGAATTACAATATATGCTCCTGCAATTATACTTTCTACTATTTTAGGTTGGCCTCTAGTCTATACCACTGTAGTGATAGGCTCATTAGTAATTATTTATACCGTAAGTGGTGGTACAAAAGCAGTAAGTCAAACCCAACAACATCAGATGATTGTGATGATGGGAGGGATGATTGTGGCCGGTTTATTTGTAATAAAACTACTACCTGAGGACATTGGTTTAGCAGAAGCGACCAAATTAGCAGGTCATATGGGGAAGCTGGAATTAATCAATACTGACCTGGATTTGGAAAATCGGTATACTCTCTGGACAGGATTGCTCGGAGGATTATTTGTTGCTTTATCATATTTTGGAACCGATCAGTCCCAAGTGGCTCGGTATCTTTCGGGTAAGTCATTAACAGAGAGTAGATTAGGGTTGATGTTTAACGGGTTATTGAAAATCCCTATGCAATTTGTAATTCTATTTATTGGAGCATTGGTTTTTGTATTTTATCAATTTAATCAAGCCCCAGTTTTCTTCAATGAAGCTGCAAAAGATGAAGTGTACCTAGATCCTGTACAAAAAGAAAAATATCAATCTGTAGAAAAAGAGTACTCCAATCTATTTGAAGAAAAGAGAAGACAAGTGCAATTATTGTCTGAAGCTCAAGGAGATGAAATTCAAGTACTGAAGCAAAGTATAGCTCAAATTCATGACCAAGAGAATCAACTTCGAGAAGAAGCTAAAACTATAATTAAAAATACAAATGAAGATTTGGAGACAACTGATACAGACTATGTTTTCATTACTTTCGTGATGGAAAACTTGCCCAAGGGAATTATAGGTCTTTTGTTGGCAGTCATTTTTTCTGCTGCTATGTCTTCTACTGCCTCCGAGCTAAACGCCTTGGCTTCCACGAGCATAATTGATATTTATAAACGTAATATTTATCAAAATGGTAGTGAAAGGCATTACTTAATCGCCTCAAAGCTTTTTACACTATTTTGGGGAATTGTAGCAGTATTATTTGCCACTTTTGCTGGATTATTGGATAATCTTATTCAAGCAGTAAATATCCTCGGATCAATATTTTATGGAACTATTTTGGGCGTATTCTTATCCGGTTTCTTTATTAAATATATTAAAGGTAATGCTGTTTTTATCGGGGCTCTGGTGGCTCAAGCTGTCGTATTGTATTTTTATTTTTTTAGTGAAATGGCATATTTATGGTTCAATCTCCTTGGTTGTGGGATTGTGATTATGACTGGACTAGTTTATCAATTTTTTAAGAATAGGTGAGCTCTTATACAGAATCTTTTATTTTTACTTATAGTTTTTATTCAAGTTGTATTTTGTGCAATATTTGGAGATTTCGTTCTCTAGTTGTATTTTTCTAATCTATATGAAAATAAACTTATTTTCTTTTTTGATTTCGCTCCTCTTTAGCTTTAATGGCTTGACGCAAGACCCTGAGTTGGCAAAAATTTATATGGACCAGGCGGATCAGGTTTATGCGGAAGCAAAAGATGCAATAGAAATAGCGAAAGATATCTACGTTCAGGCCACAGAAGCTGATACCATGAATATTAGAGCTAATTATATGGCTGGCAAGCTGTTTTTAGAAACAGTTAACAGAGATTACTCTACTAAGTATTTTGAAAGGGTCAAAAGGATGGATCCTAAATACAGGTTTAATATAGATTATCTTCTTGGGCGTGGATATCAGTACGGCTTAGAATTTGAAAAAGCATTATCGCATTTTGATCTCTATAAAAGGAGACTACAAGCTAATAAAAGTTATCGTGGCGGAGATAAGACATCAATTTATGATGTTAATGACAGAATTGAAGAATGTAGGAATGCTAAGGAAATCATTGGTATGCCTTCCTCCTATACGATTGAAAATGTGGGAAAGGATGTAAATTCTACCTGGCCTGATTATGCCCCTGTTTTAAATGAAGAAGAAACCGTCATGATTTTCACATCACGAAGGCAGGAGGAAAATACGAATGAAAATGTGGATAAAGACAATTTTTATTTTGAAGACATTTACATCTCGAAGAGAAAAGGTGTGACTTGGGGTAAAGCAAAAAATATAGGTCAAAATATTAATACACCTTATCATGATTCAAATTTGTTTTTAAGTAGTAATGGCAAAACTCTTTATATTTATTCAGATGAAGGGAATGGAGATATTTATTATGCAACTGAGGGTGCAGATGAACAATGGAGTAAACCTAAGCCAATACAAGGCCGAATCAACTCTCAAGGATTTGCGGAACAATCAATTTGGGTTTCTGAAGACGGGGAATTTATGATGTTTGCTTCAAACCGACCAGGTGGTTTTGGTGGCTTTGATATTTACGGCTGCTATAAAGAGGAAGGGCAATGGAAAAGACCTTTTAACATGGGACCCCAAATCAATACTAAAGAAGATGAAGATGGGCCATATATGGCGAAAGATGGGATTACAATATATTTTAGTAGCAAAGGCCATAAAGGTTTTGGCGGGTTTGATGTATTTACTTCTAAATATGATCCGAAAACAGAGAACTGGATTAAGCCAGAGAATTTGGGTTACCCAGTAAACACGGTGGACGATGAGGTGTATTTCCATCCTACCTCTGATGGCGAAAGAGGGTACCTAGCATCGGTTAGAGAAGAAGGACTGGGGTTTACGGATATATATATGGTTAAGCATGTGGGAGATTTAGGTATTACGGCTAGGGATAGAATTGCTAAATTGAAGAAAACGGATAATCAATTTGTGACCGATGAAGAATTAGAGATAAAAAAATTAATAGACTCAGTATTAAACATTTCAGCTTATCAGGTTTACTTTGATGTTAATTCTACGGATATTTTAGAAAGGCATGAAGCAAAATTAATGGATATGAGCAAATTTCTCAAATCCCATCAAAATTTAGGTATTCAAATATCTGCATTTGCTTCATCTGATGGAAATCCCAAATATAATTATGAGTTGTCCAATAAGAGAGCGCAGTCAGTGCTCGAATTTTTCGTAAGCCAAGGAATAGAGGAAGATAGATTAGCAGCTCGCGGCTTTGGAGTCCTCTCTGGTGGAAGTGAAGATAGATCTCGTAAAGCGGAAGTTAAAATTTTAGATCTTTCCAAATTTGATGAATGAAGGGGGTGATTTCCCCCTTCTTTAAAAATTTTAATTATAAAGAGTCAATTAAATCTTGATTTCTTTTTACATATCCGAAGTCACCGGAACTGTTCTTTTTAGCCAACTCTATTGATTTTTCAGCTACTTTCTTTGCTTCCTTTTTATTTCCCATTTTCGCTAGGACCTGAGCCTTTAGGTGCAAATTCCAAAATTGATCACTATTTTTCCCTTCAGCCAGGTACGTATTAATCCATTCCAATGCTTGGTTTAGATCTTTGTCATTTGTGTAATAGTAATTAGCAGCTGTAATTAAGTTTCCTGGGCTTACTCTAGTATATTGCTGTATTTGAGCCATTACTTTATCATCGTATGTTACTTCAAATGGAATCTTTACACTTACATTCTCCCATTCGAAATGAATGTTTGCTGACTTATTAGTTGCAGAAATATCTGATATTTGATAGGTCAAAGTTTCAACAGCTTCATCTAATTTTTCTGCTTTTTGAATTACTGAAATAACTTGTTTGGATTCATCAAAATTACCTACGTTACCCCCTAAAGAGAGATCACTGTAAAGTATAAATTCCCATTCATTTTCGCCTGGAGTCATTAAAACCAAATATTTTCCAGCCTCAACTTTATTTCCAGCTATCACGGCATCAGTGCTTAGGTCTAACACTGTCCCGTTATTAGCTCCAGCTCTCCATAGAACTCCGTAGGGCTGAAGAAAATCATTTCCCGCTCCAAAAACTTGACGACCTTTAACACTAGGTCTAAAATAGCTTATGGAGACATCTGTTAATCCAACTGTTGTTTCGACCTTTGCTTTAGGTGAAGGCTGCGGGATTTCAATTTGGGCTTTTAGCTCAACCGTACCTATTATTAAAATAGATAGAGTAAATAGTAATACTGATCTTTTCATAATGATTATGTTTTTTAGTAAAATTAAAATGTATTTAGCAATCAAAAACTGCTTTTCTGAATGAAAGTTACAAAAAAAAGACTAGGTAGAACATTTTTTACAAATCCAGATGTGGTTGGTGTAGCACAAGCCTTACTTGGTAAAGTAATTTGCAGCAATATTGACGGGATATATTGTGAAGCTATGATTACTGAGACAGAGGCATATTCCGGATTGATGGACAAAGCATGTCACGCTCATTTGGGAAAATTCACGAAACGAAGCTCAACAATGTATCAAGAGGGAGGTACTGCATATATTTATTTATGCTATGGTATTCATAATTTATTAAATATTGTCACGAACAATGCAGGAAAAGCTGATGCAGTATTGATACGGGCAATTGAACCTATTAGAGGAACTAATATCATGATGGAAAGAAGGAATACCGATAAAATAACTCCCCTAGCTTTTTCCGGTCCAGGTAAATTATGCAAAGCTCTGGCAATAGATAAATCCTATAATGGGGTTGATCTCGTAAATAATGATGATTTATTTATAGCGGAGGGCAACAATAGTATAGATAAAATTGTGAAAACTACACGAATTGGTATTGATTATGCGGAGGAGGATGCTTTATTACCTTGGAGGTTTTACATTTATGGAAATAAATTTATTAGTCAGCCGTAATAAAATGTTTTTTTTATAAATTAGAATAAATTAATAATACGATGGATAGATTCTTGTGCCCAGTAGATTTTTCAGCTTATTCCCTTAATGCATTAGAGTATGCTTCAAAACTTTTGCAAATCAGAAAAGGAAGTATGACACTCATCCATATTTTTTCTGAAAAAGAATTTCTTCATTCATTGGAAGATGAAAAATCTAGTTTTGATAATTTGAAGCAACATGCCAAGGAAAAATTGAGTACGTTAGCAGAAGAAATTGAAAAAGAGTATGAGTTTGAATGTGATTTTGTTCTTTCTATAGGAGATATAAATAACTCTATTAGTCAGTATGCCTCTAAGCATGGGTATGATTTAATCATCATGGGAACGCAAGGAAACGGGTATAGTCGCAAAACCATAATAGGGAGTAGGACTTTGAGAACTGTTGAAAATTCTACAATCCCTGTATTGACAGTTCCACTAGATGCAGATTTTACAAATTGGAATTCTGTGGTGTATGCTTCTGATTACTCTGAACATGACAAAATCACCATGCAGAAATTAGTTAGTTTTGTTTATTCCTTTCGAAGCAGGATTCGCTTTGTACACGTAAGCCATTCTAAGAATGTGATGAATGAAAAAAGCTACGAGGAATTTAAGACTGAGTTATCTAGCTTCTTAGGTTATGATAAAATTAGTTACTATTTAAAGGAATACAAGAAAGATATAAGCAGTGGAATAGAAGAGTTTGTTAATGAACAACAGGGAGATGTTCTTGTTTTACTGAAGCGAAAAAGGAATTTCTTTGAAAAATTGCTGGGGAATAGTGTATCAACAGAAATTACATATTTAAGCACCCATCCTCTTTTAATCTATCAGGAGAAGGACAATTAATTGTGCTTTATGCTGATCGTTTTATTTCTTTTTTTAGACTTTGATGTACTGGAATTCAATATTTTTATTTACAATTTTATGTAAAGAGGTTTATTTCCTTCTAATGTAATCTACTATATTTTTTAATTTTCAATAATTTTATTTTTTCATAAGTATCTGATTAACAACTTTAAACACAGCTTTAATTATTTTATAACTTTAAGTTGATTTTAGCAAAAATTGTATTAGATTAGCATCCAAATATTTAATTATAATGATTCTTTACCTTAAATTATCTTAAGAATTTGAAGTAAGATTTGTTCTGTTTGCCAATTGTAACATTTGTTGTTTTCAATTATATTGTGTTATAAAAATTTAAAAGAATGCGATTAAGCTTAATGTTTTTCATCATGTTTCATTCCATTGGTTTCCTTTGTAAGGGTCAAGAGAAACCTGTTATTATTGATTCATTGGAAAGCATTTATGACGATATAGCCCCAGTGTTGTCAGCAGATGAAAAGACAATGTATTTCACAAAAAAGAATCATCCACAGAATGCTGGGGGAGAAAGAGACTTGGGTGATATTTGGTTCAGCAAAAAAATTGATGGGGAATGGGTTGTTGCTCAAAGGCTTAGAGGACCTGTGAACAATACAAATTATAATGCTGTAATTGGAATCACTCCTGACGACAATATTATGTATGTTGTAGGAAATTATAAAAATCCTAGAAAGGGTGGAGTTTCATATTCAAGGAGAATTGGGGAGAATTGGAGTGAACCTCAACCAGTGGACATTCCCTATTACAAAAACAAATCCGAGCATTTATCAGGAAGTCTTAGCAAGGATGGAAAAATAATGGTTTTAAGCCTTGAAAGTTTTGCTACCAGAGGAAACGAAGATATATACTATACTTTCAGAAAATCAATTGATGAATGGACTGAATTAAGGAATTTGGGAGTTGACATCAATACAGAGGCTCAAGAATTAACACCCTATTTAGCCTCCGATAACAAAACATTGTTTTTTAGTTCAAATGGAAGAGGTGGAAAAGGTAGCAGAGATGTTTTTTACACGAAAAGGAGGGATGCCACTTGGACTACTTGGTCAGAAGTCGTAAATCTTGCGAGTGTAAATTCAGAGGGAGCAGATTGGTACTTTAAACTTATTGATGATGGGGAAAATGCTCTTTTAGTTAATACTGTTAATAGTATTGGTTTAGGTAATATTTTGAAAACAAAAACGCCAAACCAGGTGGTAATTGAGCCTGAGCCTGAAAAAAGTATGACAGCTTCTTCGCAATCAGTTTTGGCTTTAAATACTACTTCAAACAAGAATAATGCTACAGTTCGTGAGAAAATTCAAGTACAATTTGAAGTGGTTGATGGCTTCACGGGCAGTCAACTAAAACCTCAATTACTCATCAAAGGGGTCAACGAAATGAGTAAAAGCTCATATTCCGAAATAGTTATGGGGAGAACCTCATCCTACAAGACCAAATTATTTAAGGATTCTATTTACACCGTGGATATTTCTGTTGATGGTTACTTAGACGACTTGCAGACGATCAAAACAGATACTATCAATGCAAATCAAACGATCAGGTTGGAACTAATTAGTTTAGAAGAAGGGACAACCATCCAGCTTAAAAGTGTTCTTTTTCAAAGAGGCACTGCCGATATTTTGGATGGTTCATTCGAAGAACTGGATCGCGTGTATAGCATGCTTAAAAAGAATCCAAAAATTGAGATCGAACTTTCAGGTCACACTGATAATACTGGTAGTGCAAAATTAAATATTGAACTGTCGCAGAAAAGATCAGATAGGATTAAGGATTATTTAGTTGAGAAAGGGGTGGAAGCTGGTAGATTAGAAAGTAAAGGATATGGTGGTGCTCGACCAATCGCTAGTAATAAATCAGAGGCTACCCGTAAGTTGAACCGCAGGGTTGAATTCACTATCATTAAAATTTAAATGGGCTAAATGGCTAATGAGGGGATAAGTTTAAGGGAAAGGAAGTCAGCTAAATTGAAATTACTGATATTATCAATTGCCAAAACAATGCTTAGGCAACAAAATTTCCAAGATATTCACGTGACTGAACTCTGTAAAAAGGCGGGAATATCAAAGGTTACATTTTTTAGGTATTTCCCCCAGAAAGAAGATCTTCTCTTGTATTTTATGCGAGTATGGGCTTTTGAGCTCAGCATGGAGTTACAAAAGAATGATATTAAAGGTATTAAAGCCGTAAAACTAATATTTGATCGTTATGGTAATTTATGTGAAAATTATCATTCCGTAATCCTACACCTAATAAAGTACCATGCGGTCTCGCCATTGGTTTTAAAACCCATTAGTATAAAGAAAGCTGAAAAACTATTGCTTTTTCCACACGAAGAAGAAATCCAAAATATGGAGGTATTGGCATTTGATAAATTATTAGAGAAGTATATGCTTGAAGCCATATTCCAAACCGAAGTAACCAAAAGCTCAGATGTTTCAGAAATGGTAAGCATGCTGCTGACTACAACTTATGGGTCAATATTGGTGGCTAAAATGAGACAGTTACCAGTTAAGGCAGTTTTAAAGAAAAATGTAAATGCTGTTCTAGAAACTTACTGAATTATCGCTTGATATTATTAGCCCTTCAGCATTTTTGATTATTTTTACTGACAAATAATTAATTATGAAAATCACAGAGTTTTTAAGACATAACTATAGACATTTTAATGCGGCTGCTTTAATTGATGCAGCGGATGGATATAAGAATCATGTAGAATCAGGCAAGAAAATGATGGTAACCTTAGCTGGAGCTATGTCCACAGCTGAGTTAGGGATTTCCTTTGCTGAAATGATCCGGCAAGACAAAGTGCAGATAATCAGTTGTACGGGAGCTAATTTGGAAGAAGATTTAATGAATTTAGTAGCTCACAGCCATTACGAAAGAGTACCAAATTATAGAGACTTAACCCCCCAGCAAGAGTGGGATTTGTTGGAAAAAGGGCTAAATAGAGTGACTGATACTTGCATACCTGAAGAGGAAGCTTTTAGAAGATTACAACAACACATATTTCAAATATGGAAAGACGCTGAAGAAAAAGGGGAGCGTTATTTTCCACATGAATTTATGTATAAATTGATTCGTTCTGGTGTTTTAGAACAGTACTATGAAATTGACCCTAAAAATAGCTGGATGTTAGCTGCAGCAGAGAAGGACCTACCGATTATAGTTCCTGGATGGGAAGATAGCACAATGGGGAATATTTTTGCTAGCTACTGTGTAAAAGGAGAGCTTAAACCCTCAACAATGAAATCTGGAATTGAATACATGACTTTCTTAGCAGATTGGTATAAGAAGAATGCTGGAACAGAAGGAGTTGGATTCTTTCAAATAGGAGGGGGTATAGCAGGTGACTTTCCGATTTGTGTAGTTCCTATGCTTTATCAAGATTTAGAATACACAGATGTTCCGTTTTGGAGTTACTTTTGCCAAATCTCTGACTCAACTACTAGCTATGGCTCATACTCTGGAGCGGTTCCTAATGAGAAAATTACATGGGGTAAATTAGATATTGATACTCCTAAGTTTATTGTTGAATCAGATGCAACTATAGTGGCACCGTTGATCTTTGCCATCGTGTTGGGGCAGTAATCCTTTTGATAATTTTCTGAAACTTGTCAGGTTTCATTGATTGTATTTTGCATAATGTGATTAGTCTATGCTCTGTATTTTCAAAACCTGACAGGTTTATTTAATTTTTAATACTTCAATATAAACTCCTGCAGGTTGTCGGCACGTTCTAGTTCCAGTTTTTTCCTCAATCGATATCTTGCGATTTCTACCCCTCTAACTGAAATATTCAGCAGATGAGCAATCTCTTTAGTACTTAAGTTCATCCTTAAATATGCACTTAATTTAATCTCTTGTGGACTCAAATTAGGATAATCATTTTTCCATCTTTTTATGAAATCCCCGTGGACCTGGTCAAAGTGAATGGAAAAATGTTCCCAATCATCATCTGCAGAAATGTTTTTGTCTATATTATGAACCACTCTACTGATTTCATGCTTAACTTCTTGATTTTTGCTTCTTTTTGATATTGTATTCAAGTTTGATTTAATGCTATTAATAAAACTGTTTTTATTAATTAAGTGCATTGTAGATGTCGCCAATTCTTTATTTTTAAGCTTTATTTCTGATTTTAGCTTTTCATTTTTAAGATGTTCAAGCTGTTCTTCGGATGTTTTGAGCTCACTGTCTATTCTCGTAATTTCTTTCTCCTTCTCCTCAGTTATAATCTCGGTTTTCTTTTTATATCTTAACTCAATGAACAGAAATATTAAAATAGAAGAGACAAGTCCTGTTATTACATATAGACTATATGCCCAAGTTGTTCTGAACCAGGGTGGTAATATCGTAAATTCAAATGTAGCTACATTGCTTAATTGACCATATACATTCCTTGCTCTCACTTGGAATATGTAATTACCTTCTTTTAGATTCGTGTATTCTTTAGCTGTTCTCACTGACCAATCGCTAAAACCAGTTTCATTATTTTTAAGCCAATATTGATACTCATTCTGGAATTGCCCATTCATATATGGAGCACTATACTCCAGTCTTATAGAATTTTCTTTATACGGAATTTCGATTTCTTGATTTAATTGTTTGAAAGAAACTGCATCCCCTTTCATTTGCCGGCCATAGGTGATGATTGAATCCTTCGAGTTAGAAATCCCCACCTTGGTAAAGATGACATCAAAATTTATGTCCTGTAATTTTTGAATCGTATTATCAAATTGAACAAATCCTTCTTTTGCAGCGAACAGCACCTTATTTGCATCCAAAGTAATTATCTTGTGCAGATCATCATTTAAAGCATTCTTCAATTGGTTAAATACGGAAGTATGTTTCCTATATTTTCCGTTAGTACTTTTTTCTAGGACTCCTGTTTCTTTCATACTTACGAAATAGATATTTCCCAATGCATCTTCTGCAAAGCTTACAAATTGTGTTTCAGCCGGAAAATGGTCTGACAAGAAAGATGATTTGACAAAGCGGTCTTTCATTTGGTCGTACTCGTAAAGGCCATCTTCAGTGGAGAATATAACGGTATTATTAAGTCGCCATACATTAATTAAAACCTTAGAGGGTAGGCCTTCTTCAATCCCATAATATTCAGCACTTACAGATTCTAAATCATCTGCTAATTTTATTTTATAAACACCTTTATATCCATGTGTCATCCAAATATTACCATTTTCATCTTCTTCCATTACGCGTGATGATTCTTCAAAACCTTTAAGTTCATGCAGCAACTCTATACCTTTATCTGTTTTCTTAAATAATGATAAACCCTTATAATTACCTTGAATGACGTAATTTGGATATTTCCTTAAATCCAAAAAAGTCCAAGTTCCAGGGATTTCAGAAATGATTTGTGCCGTGCCATTTCTAATTCTGAAAGTGCCGGCATGATGACCAAGAATCACTTCATTATTAATATTTTGAACCGTATAGACCTGACCTATCGTATTCTTAACCTCTTCGAATAAGTGGTTTTTATGGTTAATATTTTTGTAGTAAAGGCCATTATTTGTTCCTAAAAAGAGGGTGTCATTAATTAGCAATGCATCATATCCAGTGCCGGGTAATCCAGTTTGTTCGTTTACATGTTCGAAGGGAGAATTTAAGGCAACGGAAGAAATTCCGTTATTGTGACCTAACCATAGATTCCCTTGAATATCTTCATGTAGAGAAAGAACGGTTCGGTTTTCTATTCCTTTTCCCTTATTTAAATGCAATTGAATTTCACCTTTAACATTCAAAACATAAAGGCCGTCATTTTGAGTCCCGATGGCAATATTACCCGACCGAAGCCTCTTCATTTTATTGATGTTAGAGTTCTTAAAAGTCGCTTGACTAAGCTTATTCCAAACGTCAATATGGCCGCCTGTTTTCAAGTAAACTCCGTTTTTCAAGGTGCTGATTAGCAATTGATCGTTGTCCAGCTCAATTATTCCACTTATTGTCATTTTACTGAAATAATCACCGTAGGATGTAGGTCTTACCAATTCATCTTCCATAACCGACAGACCTTTACCGGCTTGATTTAGGAATAATTTGTTGTTTACCAGGAAAAAATTATCAGGATCGGTTTCTGGTTTAACAATATTGACTAATCGACCTGATAAATTATATATGAAGATATCATCAAAAGTACAGAATAGTATTTGATCATTTTTTTTAAAGACCCTCCATGCTTCATCAAAGTTCCGGTTTTCATCAGGAATGCTATCCGCCAGGCTGACAAAAGTTAATTTCCCCTTTTGGTCAGGAATATAATAACCAAAGTCACCCTGAGCTGCTATATATATTTTTCCATTTGAATCAACATATACATCTCTGCACTTTGTACCACTCTCTAAAGAATATTTGTTCCAATTGGTACCATCAAATTCCAGAAGTCCAAAATTATTGGCAACGTACAGGAGACCTGCCTGGCTTTGAGTAATCTTCCAATTTTGAATTCCGCCTTGATAATCCTGACTTGAATAGTATTTATAAAATGGATAACCTGTAGACTGGCCATGCCCATGAGAAGCTAATAGTTGGAGTCCAATAATGAGTAATAAAAATCCCTTGTAGTATTTCATTTCCATATCATTAATAGTTTACAATTTAGTAAAATATGATAAGATTGTAGTAATGTTGGAGAATATAGTGTAGAAAAAAACGGAAAAATTTTTATTACAATAAATGGTCTTTATTGTGTTTAAATACAGAAGATCTATTTATTTGATGAATTTTTGAGAAGTATGTTTTTGTGACTTGATGTAGTTATGATGTATTGTTAAAATTTGCTTAGTGTTTTATTTAATGGTCATTTGGTCAGAGCTTTTGCTAGGAAAGCTTCTAAAATTATTGATACAATTAAACAAAATAAATATGAAGCAAATTTTATCTTTGGCTGTCTTTATTTTATGCGCCTTCGTTTCAGCAGGACAGGTGAACGTTTCCGGGAAAGTGACTGACGAATATAATGAGCCACTTCCTGGTGTCAATATTATGATAGTGGGGACCACTGAAGGTACTACTACAGATCTCGATGGTAACTACAAACTGTTAGTTAATGAAGATGCTGAACTTCGGTTTAGTTTTATTGGATATGAAACTGTTTTAGAGAGCATCAACAACCGTTCTGTTATTAATGTGAAATTAGTTCCTGACTTTGGTTCTCTGAGTGAGGTGGTAGTGGTGGGATACGGTACTTCGACCAAAAAAGAGTTGACAGGAGCCACCTCACAAGTAAATGCTGAGAAAATCACGGAACGGCAAGTTCCTCGTTTGGATCAAGCCTTGCAAGGAGCCGTGGCTGGTGTAAATATAACTACAAACTCTGGTTCTCCTGGAGGCTCATCAAATATAAGAATTAGAGGTATATCTACAAATGGTGATAATAACCCATTAATTATTGTTGATGGAGTTATTTATGATCAGGCTGGCTTAAATGCATTGAATCCATCGGATATTGAATCAGTTAACGTCTTAAAAGATGCTACTGCTAGTATATACGGTGTTAGGGCTGCTAATGGAGTAGTATTGATTGAAACGAAGCAAGGAAAAAAGAATAAGAAACCAAGTTTAAGTTTTGATGGGTATTACGGTATTCAAGAAACAGCAAAGCAGCTAGATTTATTAAATGCTCGTGAATATGCAGTTATTAAAAATGAAGCATTCAGCGCAAATAACCAAACAGTTCCTTTTGCTAATACCCAGATTGGAGAAGGCACAGATTGGCAAAGTGAAGTATTTCAACAGGCTCCAATCGAAAATTATAATTTGAGTCTATCTGGTGGAAATGAAAATACTTCATATAATATTGGTGGATCTTACTTTAATCAAGAAGGTATTGTAGGAGGTGAGAAAGCTAAATTTGAAAGATATAATGGCAGACTAAATTTCACCACGGATTTTTCTGATCGAATGCGATTTATTAATGTATTGCTATTCACACACGAGATTAGTAGTGGCTTACCAGAGAACGGCATAGGTTCGGTCTTGTACAATACCATAAATGCCTATCCGACTGAGTCTGTTAGAACCGATGGAAGGTATTCCTACCTAGATAGAATTGCTGATATTATAAATCCATTGGCTCAAATGGAAAACTCATTCAATGAAACTTTTGTAAATAAAATTACAGGGAAGCAGGAATTAGCTTATGATCTAAATGAGCATTTTACTGTTAACGGTCGCCTAGGATACAACTATTCTATCGTTGACTTTAAGGGTTTTAATCCATTGGTTTGGTATGGTCTTGGAAAAGCACAAAATTCTGCCGCAAATGAAGATTTAGATCCCGTTTTAATTGAAATTGGCGATCCAGAAAATGATGGAATTATTCTTGAAAGAGGCGCAAGCGTTACGGAAGCAAGAACAACCTATCTTGATTACATTTTAGAGGGCTTTGTTAATTATGAAAGAAAGTTCAACGATGTTCATACCGTAAAGGGCACATTAGGAGTATCATATAATGAAACCTCATTTCAAGGGCTTAGTGGAACTGCCTTCAATATTCCTAATAATGATATTGATTTAGCCGATATATCAACAAACTTGGCTGTAAATGGATATTTAAATAATACAGGATCTAGTCAGGGTTTTCAAAGATTATCTTCTCAATTTTTAAGGGCGGAGTATGATTATCAAAAAAGATACCTTCTTTCTGGAATTATTCGAAGAGATGGATCTACTCGCTTTGGTCCTAATAATAGGATAGGATATTTTGGATCTCTATCTGGTGCTTGGGTTATATCAGACGAAGAGTTTTTTGATTTCTCCTTTGTTGATTTCCTAAAGTTGAGATCGAGTTTTGGGGTTATTGGAAATGATAGAATTGGTGACTTCGGATACCGGGCGCTGCTTGGTGGTGAAGGGAACTATGTGTTTGATGAGGTAATTCAGATTGGTGCAGCCATTGGTCGGGCAGGCAATCCTGATTTGAAATGGGAGACTACTCAGCAAACAAATATTGGATTTGACTTGACGGTTTTAGAGAATTTGGACTTCACGACCAATTATTTTATCAAAGACACACGAGATTTATTATTTCAACCGCCTGCACCTGCGATTTTAGGTACCTATGGAGCTGGAGGCCAGCCTCCAATTATTAATGGGGGTGATGTGAGAAATTCTGGTGTCGAATTCGAAATAGGTTACAGTAATAAAACAGCTTCAGGTTTAAGATTTAGTGTGGATTATAATATCACATATTTAAAAAATGAAGTTTTAGCGGTTCCCGATGGTTTAGAATTTCAAAATGGTGCCCAATTTGGAGTTGGAGGAGTTGTGGCAACTCGATTGGAACCGGGAAAACCAATTGGTTATTTTATTGGCTATGAGACAGATGGAATTTTCCAAAATCAAGCAGAAATAGACGCGGGTCCAACTCAAAGAAATGCAAGACCAGGTGATTTGAGATTTGTTGATCAAAATGGTGATGGAGAAATTTCATTTGGCGATGATAACGACCGGACTATGATTGGCAGTCCTATTCCAGATTTTACAATGGGGTTGAATCTATCTGCTTCATTCAAAGGATTTGATATTTCTGCTAATATGTTTGCAGCTTTAGGCCAAGAAATTATTAGGAATTATGAACGTCAACAACCTTACGCCAACCAACTTTCCTATGTTCTAAATCGCTGGACTTCACCTGGAAGTAGTAGTGAAGTTCCAAGAGTGACAACAGGGCAAACACAAAATACAAACTTTTCACAATTCTATGTAGAAGATGGATCTTTTGCTCGGTTGAGAAACATTCAATTGGGCTATACTTTTCCCGAAAGCTGGTTGGACTTAGCAAAGATTTCAAAATTCAGGGTTTATGTGTCTGCTAATAACCTTTTAACTATTACAAAATATCTAGGATTTGATCCTGATGTGGGTTCACCTTCTCCATTTGGAGCTGGGGTTGACAATGGTATTTACCCACAAGCAAGAGTATACATGGGCGGTGTTTCATTAAACTTTTAATCTGATTGAACTATGAAAAAGATTTTATATACAATTACATTTATAAGCATATTCGGGCTTTTCACCTCTTGTGACGATAAGCTAGAAATTGATCCTTTATATGCACAAGATGCCGATAACTTTTTTAATACACCTGAAGATTATCAGCGTGCCTTGATAGGGGCTTATGATTTATTACAAACTTCATATTTAACACAATGGATAGGAGAAATTGCTTCTGATAATGCGATTGCTGGTGGCGAGAGTGTTAATGATACTCGTGGATTACACGAAATTGAAACGATGACTCATGGTGGGGTTAATGAAGAATTAAGAAGTGTTCTCAGATATAACTATGCCGGTATTACGAGAGTAAATTACATTTTTGAAAATCAGGAGAAGATTGATTTTGAAGGTAAGGATCAAATCTTGGCGGAAGCTTATTTTCTGAGAGCTTACTATTATTTTGAATTAACAAAGTTTTTTGGAGCAGTGCCATTAATCATTGACCGAAGGATCGGTATTGAGGAAGCCACTTCTATTGAAAGAGCAGCAGCTAGTGATATATATAGTCAGATTGAAGCTGATTTAATTTCTTCTCATGAAGTACTAGATTGGAGCAATCCTGTCAAAGGAAGGGTGACCAAAGGCGCTGCCCTAGCCCTTTTAGGGAAAGTTTATCTTTATCAGGATAAATTTACTGAAGCGGCTGAAATTTTTGACCGGGTAATTGATGAAGGTCCATACGGATTGGTTGAAGTAAACACCTCCGAGGATTTTGCAGCATTATTTAGCGTGAATGAAGAGGGAAACCAAGAGTCAGTTTTTGAAATTCAGTACACCGGCCTAGAAGGGGGATCTTATGATTGTTTTGTTTGCTTAGAAGGTAATGTTGCTGTGGGGTTCCACGGGATTAGACAATATAGCGGACCGATTTATGGTGATGGTAACAGTTACAATTTGCCTACTCAAGATCTTTATGATGAATTTGATCCTTCTGACATCAGGAGGAATGGAACAATTCTAGACATAGAAGCCTTTGCCACATCTAACCCTAGTGTAAGCTATGCTGTGGGTGGGGGAGGTCATACTGGATACTTCAATAATAAATATATTAAAAGATCTGCAGAGTTAGGTTTACCAGATAATGATTTAACAAGTCCGGTAAACTACAGAGTCATCCGTTTCGCTGATGTATTATTAATGGCTGCAGAAGCTCATAATAGAAAATCAGGAGCAAATGACGCCCTCGCTCAGAGCTATTTAAATCAAGTTCGTCAACGTGCAGGAATGCCAGCTATTAGTGCTAGCGGTCAAAGCTTAACTGCCGCAATTTGGAAAGAAAGAAGATTAGAGCTTTCCGGGGAAGGATACCGCTTCTGGGACCTGGTGCGAACAGGTCAGGCTGCTGCGCAAATTGACGGATTTGAGTCTAATAAAAATGAGCTTTTCCCAATACCACAAACCGAAATCGATTTGGCCGGTGGCACTTGGGATCAAAATCAAGGATACTAATAACTAATATAAATCTATAACTAAAACAATAATTACCTATGAAACATCTATTTGGAAAATTTATGATGATTGCAGCAATATTCGTATTGATGAGCTGCGATGAAGAAGAAGAGCCAACATTGGTAGATCCCCCAACTGAAGCTGATGCTGCTTTTACCTTTCAGGCCACTGCTGAAAGCGATAATATTCTAGAGTTTACAGCTTCGGTTGATGGTTTTAATCGATACGTTTGGGATTTAGGAAATGGAGAGAGCGCTGATGAATCAGCAACTGTTACAGGTACTTACTCAAATGCTGGAAGCTATGAGGTGACTTTGACAGTTTTCAATGACGGAGGAAGTGCATCGAATACTCAAGAGATTGAAATTGCTGAAACAGACCCAACATTGCTTGATAATGCACTTTACAATCTTCTAACTGGAGGTGTCGATGGTGGTGGTTCAAAGACTTGGGCAGTAGACTCCGCATCTGCTGGTCATTTTGGTGTTGGACCTAGTCCTGAAAATGGAGACTATGATGGTGATTATCCTAAATACTACGCTGCAGGTGTGAATGAAAAAGTTGGAGCAGGTATGTATAATGATAGATATACATTCATTTTAGCAGATTTTGGATTTGACATGGCCACCCAAGGAGATATTTATCTGAATGCTCAGCAAGAAGAACAATTTCCTGACGCTTACGATCCTGGTGTTGGTGATTTAACTGCTCCATTTACCCCTGCAGAAAACTTAAATTGGAACTTAAGCTTTCCTGCTGAAGGTGAAGAAGGTGATACCACACTAAGTATAAATGAAGATGGATTTATTGGCTACTATACTGGAGTTCAAACTTACAAAGTAGTGAGTATTTCTGAGAATGAATTATTTCTTCAATTTGAAGACGCAGCCAATGCTGATCTTGTTTGGTATTTAAGATTGGTGCCAGAAGGATTTGACAGTAATCCTGGTGGCTCAGTAAAAGCAACGCTACCGATTGGGTTTGAGACTCAAACTCCTGATTTGTCATCTTTTGAAGGAAATGAGGCATCAATAGTTGAAAATCCTGACCAATCGGGAATCAACACTAGTTCTAACGTATTACAATTAGTGAAAGGATTTCAAGGGTTCTCTGGTTCATTTTTTGACTTGGCAGAGGCTCCTACCATTGAAGAGGGCACTACTTTAACGCTAAAAGTTTGGGCTCCTGTTACTGGAGTGTTCAGAATCAAGCTGGAAAATTCAGCTGGTGAATTTGTTGAAGTAGATGCTGATGTTAGTGTTGGAGAAGAATGGACTGAGCTAAGTTTCGACTTATCAGCTGGAGTAGGACTTTCGTTAGACAGATTAGTGCTATTCCCAAGCTGGGAGGTTCCAAGCACTGGTACTTTCTATGTTGATGATGTTGATGTACAATAAAAAGTAGTAATGTTTAAGTTTAATTTAATTTGTTTTTTCATCATGGGTGTCCTCGCTTCTTGCGAGGATGCTCCTATTGATGATGTAGTGAAATTACCTGAAAATCTTGCAATTGAGATTGTTAAATCAGAAAGTAATCCTAGGGTGGTATCAGTCAACGCCTCAGCCGATTTGGTCAATTTTTATAGATTTTATTTTGGAGAAAACCCAGATGATTTTAAAGAATCTACAAGCGGTACAGCCCAATATACTTATGAACAATCAGGTCAGTATGAAATCACTGTTCAAGCACACGCAACCAGCGATGATTTTATCAGTGAGACGGGTGACATTGAAATTCAGGATGTTAATCCAGAAGATGAAGAAGATCCAGAAGACCCATTCGAGCCTTCCTTTGAAGGTTATGAAAGCCCTTTGGAATACGAAGGCTATGAATTAGTGTGGCAAGATGAATTCGAAGCTGAACAACTTTCAGATGATTATACTTTTGAAATTGGCACTGGGAGTAATGGCTGGGGAAATAATGAATCGCAGTATTATAGAGAAGAGAATACACGCCTAGATGAGGGCTATCTAGTGATTCAAGCCAAAGAAGAGAATTTTCAAGGCAGGGAATACACATCTTCTAGAATTATAACAGAAGGCAAAAAAGAATTTAAATATGGTAGGTTTGACATAAGAGCCAGAATGCCATATGGACAAGGAATATGGCCAGCAATATGGATGCTTGGATCAAATTTCAGACAGGTTGGCTGGCCATTTTGTGGTGAAATTGATATAATGGAGATGATCGGTGGTCAAGGTAGGGAACGAACTGTCCATGGAACTGTTCATTGGCAAAGTAATCAAGGCTATGCAAACTTTGGACATAGTAGAAATCTTTCAGAGGGCACATTGGCAGATAAATTTCATGTCTTTTCAATAATATGGGATGAAAATTCAATTCAATGGCTTATTGATGATCAGCCTTATGGAAGCATTGACACGACCCCATCTCATTTGGACGAATTTAGGGAGGAGTTTTTCTTTATTTTCAATGTTGCTGTTGGCGGTAACTGGCCACAGTATCCCGATGAAACCACTACCTTTCCACAGGAAATGTGGATTGATTACGTAAGAGTTTTTCAACAACCGGAATAAATTATTTGACCTACAACCATAAAACTTTAAAACAGCTATGACCAGACTCCTAAAAAAAATAATTGGGGTGATTTGTCTCTCACTAATAGTTCTTTCATGCAATCAGCCTAATAGAGTCGAAGAAACAGGAAATAGATATGAAGCACGAGTTGATTCAGTGCTTTCAATAATGACTTTGGAAGAAAAAATTGGTCAATTAAATCAATATAGTTTAGGAAGCGAGTTTACGGGTCCTGGCAACAAAAAAGGGCAAGATAGTATTCGCTACCAGCAATTGATTTCTGGTCAGGTAGGCTCGGTTTTGAACCTATTGGGAGCTGAAAATACATTAAAAATGCAAAAGTTAGTAGTTGAGAATACCAGACTGGGTATTCCTTTACTATTTGCCTATGATGTAATCCATGGTTATCAAACAATGTTTCCAGTTCCCTTGGCCGAAAGTGCTTCTTGGAATCTGGAGCTAATGGAAAAAACTGCACAAGCCGCTGCAGCAGAATCGGCCGCCTCTGGCTTGCACTGGACTTTTGCTCCTATGATTGATGTGACTGTTGATGCTAGATGGGGACGAGTCATGGAAGGGGCTGGAGAAGATCCATACCTACAATCAGAAATTGCTACAGCAAGGATTAATGGTTTTCAAGGAAATGATTTGAGCCATAATAAAACCATAGCTGCGACTGCCAAACATTTTGCCGGTTATGGATACGCTGAAAGCGGTAAAGACTATAATTCAGTTAATATCAATAACTACATTCTTCACAATCATATTTTGCCTCCGTTCAAAGCTGCCAGTGAAGCAAATGCAGCAAGCTTCATGAATGCGTTTAATGATATCAATGCTGTTCCTGCCACTGCTAACCAATATTTGCTACAGGACATTCTTCGTAAAAAATGGAACTATGATGGAGTTGTTGTTTCAGATTGGAATTCCATAGGGGAGTTAGTTAATCATGGAGTGAGCCCAGATTTGAAAAATGCTGCAAAAAAAGCCATTTCTGCTGGTAGTGAGATTGACATGGAAGGAACGGCCTATATTAGAAACCTTGCTTCATTAGTGGAAGAAGGTGAAATTGACATAGCTGCAATAGATAAGGCAGTAAAACATGTCCTACAATTAAAATTTGAATTGGGTTTATTTGATGACCCTTTTAAATACTCTAATTCAGAAAGAGAAAACGAAATTGTTGGGAATGAAATGCATCATGATTTAGCGGAGGAAATAGCCAAAGAGTCTATTGTGCTTCTAAAGAACGAAAGATCTTTATTGCCCATTAAAAGTGCTAAAAACATTGCAGTAATTGGACCATTGGCAAAAGACAAAGATACACCATTAGGAAACTGGAGAGCTCAAGCTGTAGCTAACTCAGCAGTTTCGTTATATGAAGGTTTGGAACAGACTTTTCCTGAAGACGTAAATTTTGAATATGCTGAGGGAGTGGAATTATCGATTGGACCTAATAACTTCTTTCAAGAACAAGTAATTAATGAGAGAGATAAATCCGGATTCGAAGAAGCAAAAGCATTAGCCAAGAAGTCAGATTTGGTAATTATGGCTTTAGGCGAAACTGCTTATATGTCCGGTGAGGGTAGAAGTAGAGCAGACATTGGTTTACCAGGCTTGCAAAAAGAATTGCTTAAAGAAATCCATGCAGTAAATCCTAATATTATATTGGTATTAATGAATGGGAGACCATTAGAGCTGAGCTGGGAAGATGAAAATATCCCGGCCATATTGGAGGCTTGGCATCTCGGGCAAAGAGCTGGTATTGCCATTGCAGAGACTTTAGTAGGCCAAAATAATCCATCAGGAAAGTTGACGATGAGCTTTCCTCGTCAAGTCGGTCAAATACCTATTTATTATAACCATAAAACAACTGGAAGACCTTCAACAGCTCCTGGGCAAGTATTTTATACCCATCACACCGATGTGGATAATTCACCTTTATATCCTTTTGGTTTTGGCTTAAGTTATTCAAAATTTGATTATCGACAAATTGAATTATCGCAGAATTCAATGACAGAGGATGAAGAAATAATGGCCACGGTAACTATTCAAAACACTAGTGAAGTGGACGGACAAGAAATTGTACAGTTATATATTCAAGACTTAGAGGCAGAAGAAACGCCAATGATCAAGTCACTGAAGGCTTTCCAAAAGGTTGAAGTCAAAGCAGGACAAACTGTACAGGTTGAATTTTCTATAAAGAAACAGATGCTTTCATATTATAAATCAAATGGGGATTTAACGTTGGAAAAAGGTGATTTCAGAGTCTTTATAGGCACGAACTCAACTGTAGAGCAATACAAAAAATTTGAGTTAAAATGAGATATGTCTTTATAATCGGCCTTCTATTATTTTTTAGCCAATGCAAGGAGCAGGATGATTATTTGATTTGGTCTGATGAATTTGATGGAAGTGGATTGCCCAATTCAAAATTTTGGAATATAACAGAAGGAAATGGTTGTCCAGATTTATGTGGGTTCGGAAACAATGAAGCACAATACTATACCAAAAACGCTGAAAATCTTAGATTAGAGGATGGTAAACTAATTATTAATGCTTTAGAGGACAACGAAAAAGGGTTTACTTCAGCAAAAATTACCACCAGAGAAATAAGTGATTGGAAATACGGATATATCGAAGTTAGGGCAAAATTACCCATAGGTAAAGGTTCATGGCCTGCAATTTGGATGTTACCCACCGTTGAGGGCAAAATGGATTGGCCGAGAGATGGTGAAATAGATATTATGGAGTATGTTGGTTATAATCCAGGGACAGTCTATGGAACCATTCACACCGAAAACTATAATCATACAAAAGGTACGGAAAAATCAGATTCAATAAAGCTCAAAGATGCACATAAAGTCTTTCATACTTATGCTATTCAATGGACGGAACAAAAAATTGAATGGTTGGTCGATGATGTCCCTTATCATGCTGTCTATAAAAATGGTGAGGGAAAATCGGGATGGCCTTTTGATCATGAATTTCATTTAATTTTGAATTTAGCAGTCGGTGGAAATTGGGGTGGAAAACACGGTATTGACGAAGCTAGTTTTCCTCAAGAATTTGTGATTGACTATGTAAGGGTTTATTCACAGAAACCTGATTTACCGAAATAATTTTAATTCCATAGGTTTAAATATAATGCCATCTATAAAAATTACTGCAGTTAGATGTTTATACACCAAAAAATTTTGGTAATATAGCTTCTCACTTTAAAATACTTTGGAAAAATGTCGAAGAAAGGACTTTTAATACTAATCGCGTCAGTTGCTGCCTTAGGTGGTTTACTCTTTGGTTATGACACAGGTGTTATAAACGGCACCCAGTATTATTTTAGTAAATATTTTGAATTAAGTTCTGCCATGAAGGGTTGGGTAGTGAGTAGTGCTTTGCTAGGGTGTCTCGTTGGGGCACTGATTGCTGGGCCTATGACTACAAAGATTGGCCGTAAAGTAACACTTATTTTTTCAGCGGCACTTTTCACAATTTCTGCAGCAGGTTCTGGTTTACCCCCGTTTTTACCTGAGAGTGTTGGTTTATTAGTTTTCTTTAGGGTTGTAGGGGGATTAGCTATTGGATTGGCTTCCATGGCTGCACCAACCTACATTGCTGAAATATCACCAAGAGATAAAAGAGGAGTATTGGTGACATTCTATCAATTGGCTGTAGTAACTGGTTTTTTTGTGGTTTTCTTAGCAACTTATTATATCGGTGAAAGCTATGCTACTGAACAAGGTAAAATAGATTCAGGCTGGCGATGGATGTTTTGGTCTGAATTAATCCCATGTATTATCTTTTTTGTCCTTACTTTATTCATTCCTAAAAGCCCTAGATGGTTGGTATTGGTTGGAAGAGATGAAGAAGCTAAAAAAGTGTTAGATTCTTTGCATGAAGAAAAAGAAGCCGAGATTGAATTATCTGAAATAAAACTTTCCTTGGCTAAAGAAAGAAAAGTTGAAAAAACTAAGGTTAATTTATTCCAAAGAGGTGCTTTAGCCATTATCTTAATTGGTTCTTTATTGTCTTTATTCCAACAATTAACGGGGATTAATGCTGTGTTATATTATGGAGGTGATATTTTTGAAAAAGCTTTAGGATATACGCAAGATGATGTATTAGCCCAACAGATTTTGCTGGGAGCTGTGAATTTTGTATTTACGTTTGTGGCTATGTTCACAGTTGATAAGCTAGGTAGAAAGCCTCTGATAATGATTGGTTCGTTCGGTATGCTTACGGGATTTATATTGTTAGGAGGTTCTCTATACTTTGAGCAAGTTGGCCTAATTTCCCTAATAGGAGTCTTATTATTCATTGCTTCATTTGCTATGAGTATGGGACCCGTTACATGGGTATTACTTTCTGAAATGTTTCCAAACAAAATCAGAAGTATTGCAATGTCAATAGCAGTGGCTGTTCAATGGGGGGGGAATTATCTTGTTTCTCAAAGTTTCCCAATTATTGCTGATAGTCAGCACAATGAAGTTGTTTGGAATAAATCTTTACCTTATGTCATTTTTGGAGCATGTATATTATTGTTGATCATATTTACAAATAAATATATCATTGAAACCAAGGGAAGAAGCCTTGAGGAACTAGAAGATATATGGGCTGATAAGTACGGTAAAATTAAATCATAATAAATATCAATATTGATTATTAGAAAGCTTATTGAATCAAATGCTCCATTTGTTTTGATAAGCTTTTTTACTTTTATTTAAAAAAATACTTATATTTTTCTAATATATGTACACTTTGGAAAAAGATTAATCATTTTAGGTTTATGATTTTAATAAGCTAGTATAGATGATTTATTGCTAAATTCTGTAAATTATAATATTTGTATTATTCAAGTAATTCAATTTTATTTAAAATCTTACACCAACCTTTCTCAACCTTTCTGTGTCATTACTACTGAGACAATAGGAAGGATATAAATATGAGAAGATTTTTTACCACATTTTTGTTACTAACAATAGTAGCGTCAAGCTTAGTTATCAGTAATAGTTATTATAAGCAGGATAATTCTCAATATTCTGCACAGAAATCAAATGAGATACAGAAATCCATTGATTTAACTGAAGCGGATGTGTACGATTCTAAGAGAAATACTGTATTTGTTAGTGTAAACAACTAATAACTAATCCGATTCTGATTATATTTGAGTCGTACTAATTCTTATACAGTATGGCGCTTTATTTAGCTCGATTTATTCTTTGGCTCGGTGGTTGGAAAGTATCCGCGAAAATACCTCCAAATGTTAAAAAAGCAGTAATGATCGCTGCGCCTCACACTTCAAATTGGGATTTGATCTGGGCAAGATCTGCCTTTTACATTCTCAAAATACCTGTACGTTACACTGTTAAGAAAGAACTATTAAAAGGTCCTTTGAAATGGATTTTGAATGCTTTTGGTGCTATTGGAATAGACAGGACACACAAAGGCGGTAAAAAACAATCCATGACAGAGGCAATGATTCAGCTTTTTGATGAACGTGAGGAGCTAGTTATATTAGTAACACCTGAAGGTACTCGAAGTTATCAACCTGAATGGAAAACTGGTTTTTATAGAGTAGCTGAAGGTGCTGGTGTACCAATATTATGTGGATATTTAGACTATGAAAATAAAATAGCTGGAGTCGGTCCTAGTTTCTCAACAAATGGAGATATGTTTGAAATTATTGAAAAGATCAAAGATTTTTATAGACCGATCAAAGGAAAATATCCAGAAAAAGGGGTGCGCTAAGTTTTACTTTTCTTTAAAGTCTAAAGAAGCAGAATTTAAGCAATATCTTAATCCAGTCGGCTTTGGTCCATCTTCAAAAACATGTCCCAAGTGACCTCCACAGCTAGCACAAACAACTTCTGTTCGAACCATTCCTAAAGAACGATCTACGACTTCCAGAACGTTTTGATCATTTAAGGGCTTATAAAAACTTGGCCAGCCCGTCCCACTTTCGTATTTTGTTTCTGAGCTAAAGAGTTCAGTCTTGCAACCATTACAAATAAATATACCTTCTTTTTTAAAATCGTTATATATTCCTGTAAAGGCTCTTTCAGTTCCTTCTTCTCGTAAAACCTTATATTCTAGCGGACTTAAAATTTCTTTCCATTCTGCTTCAGTTTTTTGCACCTCAAAAGTGTGCGACTTTAAACTTTTTTTGTTTTCTGAACTATTGTTTTGTTGTGCACATGATTGAAAACTTAATGCTAAAAGAATAGCTACCACACTTACCGATTTCCCTATTTTAATTCTTTTCATTTTTGTAATATTATTTGCTTGTTGCTTCTTATACTCATTTACATATATAAAGTTTTGTACAATTTGAATTATGGTTTAGCGTATTCAAATTTTTTCAGCTTTGTTGTTCTTAGATATTCATATAAACCCGAAATAGTCACGGTTCCTGCAGAACTAATATCAACCGAGCCATCTTCTGCAATCAATTTTTCATCCAAATAAGCATGCAGCACTTTTCCTATTATCAAAATGGTATCATTTGCTGTGATTAAATGCTCCTCTTTAAATTTTAGTCCTAATTTGATATGAGATTCTTTAACATAGGGTGCATGAAATCTGTCAAAATACTCCTCTTCAAATCCACAAGCTTCAAATTCCGATGTCTTTCGATCATATTTGGCGGAAGTTTGATGAGCTTTTTCAATAAAGCTTTCGTGAACATGATTAAAAGTATAATAACCTGTTTTCTTTATGTTTTCATAGGTGTGTCTGTCAACAGTTGTTGGTCGCAAAATGAAACCCAGAAGTGGAGGTTTAGCACCCAAATGGATAACTGAATTGAAGATTGCCAAGTTCGTATGGCCATTTTGATTAGCAGTTCCAATCAAATTGGCACTCTTAAATCCTGACACTGTGTTAAAGAAATTAGCTTGGTATCGACTTTGCATCTTAGAGATGGAGTCTGTATCTATGTGTAGCATCTTGGCAAATCGTTTTAGTAAATACCAATTAGATCTTATTTTGTTTGCTTTGGCTGAAAATTAGGAAACATTCTTTTTCTGTTAAGCTTTTCAGCAGTAAATTCAAGCATATGATTGCCTTCCAAAATATTGAGAAAAAATTTGATAATCAATTAGTGCTGAGAAGTATTAATTTAGAAGTGACAGAAGGAGAGCTAATGGTTTTGTTAGGAGCAAGTGGAAGTGGAAAAACTACTATGCTCCGAATGATCAATGGTTTAGAAAACCCTGATTCCGGTTCCATTAGGATTGTAGATAAGGATTTAAGAAAACATCAACTATATAACTTAAGAAAGCAAATAGGCTATGTTATTCAGAAAGTTGGGCTTTTTCCGCATTATTCGGTTTATGATAATGTTGCATCAATCATGAGATTGAAAGGTGAAAGTGAAGAAATTATTAAAGAGAAAGTATATAGATGGTTAAATAAAGTGGGATTGTCACCTTCCGTTTATGCTAAGAAGTTTCCATCTGAATTAAGTGGTGGTGAAGCACAAAGAATCGGGTTGGCAAGAGCACTAGTTGCCCATCCAAAGATGGTTTTGTTGGATGAACCATTCAGTGCCCTGGATCCCATATCCAGAGTAGGAATCAGAAATGAGTTTAGACAAATTCAACAAGATGAAAAACTTACAGCAGTGATGGTAACTCATGATGTGCTGGAGGCCGTAAGTTTGGCAGATCGGATTTGTTTGTTGGCCAATGGTGAAATTCAACAATTGGGAACTCCGCAAGAAATATTATTTCAACCTAAAAATGATCTAGTAAAGAATTTCGTAAAAGGTGATCAATTCCAAGCTTCCTTGGCTTCTGTTTCTATATCTGAAATTCAACCATTTTTAGAACAGAATATTTTGAAAGAATCAAATGATCGTATTTCTGTTCTTGATTTTTTACAGAATTCCGATAGTCAGCAGCATGCATTGATTATAGAAGCTTTTTATAAATGGAAGGAGGCTAAAGGATGATGTCATTTTTTGAATTCTTGCTCAAGAATAAAAGGGAAGTTCTAAAGCAAATATTAGAACACCTTGAATTGACATTAGTCTCTTTATGTATTGCGGTAGTATTGGGTGTTGTAATTGGTGTACTGATCGCCATATTCAGAAAATCGACCCAAACGGTTCTTTCAGTGATCAATACCATCCAAACTATCCCCAGTTTAGCTTTATTGGGCTTTCTGCTGCCATTTTTTGGGATCGGAGTAGTTCCTGCCATCATTGCACTATTTCTCTATGCTTTGCTTCCCATAGTGAGAAATACCTACACAGGGATAATCGAGGTGGATGTCTCTGTTAAGGAGTCTGCAATAGCTATGGGAATGAAACCTGTGGAAGTTCTATTTAAAGTGGAATTACCTCTGGCTTTGCCATACATCATGGCTGGAATTAGGACGGCTTCTGTTATAAACGTGGGAGTGGCCACATTAAGTGCTTTCATTGCTGCAGGTGGTCTAGGTAAATTTATTCTTCAAGGGATTCAACTGAATAATACCAATATGATCTTGGCTGGTGCGATTCCTGCTTCATTATTGGCTTTATTTTTCGATGCTATTTTAGGCCGAATTCAGAAAAGTAGTTTTAAAATCATTCGTGGGTTTTCAGTCATTCTGTTTGGAGGGGTTTTGTTCTATCTCCTAATGTCTGCTTTCCAAAAATTGAATATTGCATCAGACAAAAGTGATTTGTTAGGTGGATTTCCTTCCGAATTTGTCTATCGTGAAGATGGACTACAAGGGTTATTCAAAGCTTATGATTTCGAGCTGGATTATGTTGAAATGGAAATAGGATTGATGTATAAGGCGTTGGCCAGTAAAGAAGTAGATGTAATTAGTGGATTTTCAACTGATGGAAGAATTAAAGCCTACGATTTGAAAACACTGCTCGATAATCGTAATTATTTCCCTCCTTATGAGGCAGCACCTGTTGCTAGAAAATCTATTATTAACAGATATCCCGAAATTCGCACAAGTCTGAAAAAACTAGAAAACCAGATCAGCAATGCGGAGATGATGGAAATGAATTTTAAGGTAGATGAACAAAAAATGCAACCCGAAGAAGTGGCAATGGAATTTCTTGAATCCAAAGGAATGCTAGGGAATTCTGATAATGTAAATCTGTCAAAGGAATCAATTAAAATTGGAAGTAAGGCATTTACTGAAAACTACATATTGGCTCATCTTTTTAAATTGATCATTGAGGAAAATTCTGATTTGAAAGTAGAGCTGAAATTAGGTTTTGGTGGCACTAAATTATTGATGGACGCCATGAAAAATGATGAAATAGATATATATCCTGAATATACGGGCACAGCCTTATTATTGCTTTTGGATACAGATGGAAAGGAGAGAGCTAACTTAATTTCTAATCCCGAAATGGTATATGATTTCGTGAAAAAGGAATCCAGTAGTCAATTTCAATTCGAGTGGTTACCAACGCTAGGATTCAATAATACCTTTGCCATTTTGATGCGAAAAAAACAAGCAAAAGAATTGGGTTTAGTAACTATTGAGGATTTATCGGTACAAATTGGTGTTAAAAATAAACTCCATGATAGGTAGTGTCCTATTATGGAGTTTTAATTTCAACTTTTTCTTAGCTTTCAATAAAATACGAATGCCTTCTTTATTATTTATTCAGAAAAGCAGAGTACATCCAAACCAATTTTTCTTGTTCTCGAATATAATCACTCATTAATGCATTTGTTCCTTCATCATCCGCATCAGATGATAAAGTAAGCAATTCCCGTTGAAATATAATTATTGTTTTAAAGGATTCTAATATATTTTCAATAGCCTTTATCCCATCTTTTACTTCTACACTTTCCTTAATTTTAGAAATTGATCGGTAATCGGCATAATTATGTTTGGGAGTATAACCTAAAGTTAAAATCCTTTCTGCTACCTCATCAATTTTTAAGATCAAATCGTTGTACAATTCTTCAAATTTCACATGAAGTTCAAAGAATTTTTCACCTTTTATATTCCAATGATATCCTCGAGTATTTTGATAAAAGATTGAATAGTTTGCTAGAAGTTCATTCAGTTTTCCTGCTAGTTGTTTTGCTTTTTCATTATCTAGCCCTATTTGATTTTTTATGTTCATGTTTTTGATTTTTACTAATTTAGTATTTTATTTTCATATTTTTTGTAGCAATTGTTGCATAGGGAATCACAGTAGTATTACTGTCTTATTAGTAGTATGTACTTCCTTTCAGTCTGCAAGCAAGAAACTTCCAGTCGGTGGTACACAGACCGGAAGTTATCTTTTCCCTCTTAATCAGCCTCAATAATCTTCCTTTTATTAGGTGAGAGTGCTAGCAGAGGCACATCGGTATGGAAAATCAAGGATTTGCTTTCGCTCTTTCCAAAAAGACTTTCAAACAATCCCTTCTTTCTAGGTAACACTACCAATAGATCAATTTTATTGTTGTCAGCGAATTCATCAATTCCCTCTTCGACATTTTTGTTGACCATGAAATGATACTGATGTGGAAGTCCTTTTAAATGCAATTCAAGATTTTTAGCTTCTTCGGCTTTCTCTTTATCCAACATGGGTTCTTGACTTACATGTATCAAATGGATTTTTGATGCATAAGCCTGTCTGATTGCTTTTACTGGATCCAACAACTCTGCTATAATTCCTTTGTAGTCACTTGACAATGCTATATTTTTAATGTCTTCATATTTAGCTTCTCCTGGAATTACCAATACAGGTGCTATTTCAGCTTTTATTACTCGGTGTGCATTGGTTCCTAAAATCACTTCATCTATTCCACTCGCTCCTTTAGTGCCCATGATGATTAAATCTACAGGATTATCAAGGGAATATTCTTCAATGGCATCTTTTACGTAGTTCTCAGTTTTTATAGTCTCATATTCGAATTCCTTTAAAAGTGGAAGTTTGTCTTCTAATTGATTGAATTCTGAATCGATGTACTGCTTTATATCTACCTCGCTTTCACCCACATCGTAGGCTATATTTAAATCAGCGTAGGCTAAGGGTACTGTATACGCATTCAGTATTGTAATTTCTGCCTCTGGATTTATTTGTTTAGCAAATTGTAAGGCATATTCCAATGCATTTAATGCACAATCGGAAAAATCGGTTGGGACTAATATGTGCTTAATCATGGCTTCTATTTTTTATAGGTTAAGAATTTCAACTAAACGAATCACATTGATTTACTGATTTTGTGATCTGTATCATAAATGTAGAAATAACTATAGTGAGATTCACTGACCTCAATTAGTTGAAAACCTGATATATGTCATTATTAGTGACGGAAGAGGAAAAGCAATTAGATAGCAGCAGATTATTTAAGCAGATTCTCTCTTTCTGAATTCAGTCTTTCTTAGCCTCATTCTTCTTGCTAATTGTAAAAGTAAAATCGCCAAAAAATAACTTCCAATTGAAATCGGGATGGTTAGAGCTAAATTACCCAAAGCAAACTGCTTGAAGAATAAAAGAACTTGTCGGACAGTTTCATTTTGAACCTCCACATCAGGAAGAGTGTTGGAAATGCTACTGCCGATTTTATAACTCAACCAGAAAATAGGGATTATAGTGATGGCATTCCATACCATCATGGAAAGCAGAACAGCCATTTTGTTAAGCTGTTTAAAAATAGTCATAAAGCCTATACCTATTGCTGTACTAAAACCAGGTGTAGGCAAGAGGGCAATCATTGTCCCAAAAGCATAACTAAAGGCTATGGAAACATCTGATTTATCCGAGCTGAGTACCGCAATAGTGTATCGTTTGAGCTTAAATATATATTTGTCTTTGTAAAAACGTATTCGTCTAACCGCCCACTTTTTTAACTTTGCTGTAGCCATCTTTTTGTAAAACTTCTAGTATTTTATCTCGAAAATCACCTTGAATTAAGATTTCACCATCTTTCACACTACCACCAACACCGCATTTTGATTTTAACTGTTTTCCTAAGGCTTTTAAGTCATCTTCCGTTCCAATAAAACCAGTAATCAGACTTACTTTCTTACCTGCTCTGGCTTTCTTATCTAATTGCACTTTTAAATTTTGCTCCGAAGGCGGTACTGTTTCTTTTTCTTCTTGGCTTTCATAATCATATTCAAAATCATTAGAAGTTGAATAAACAATCCCGTCTCTATGTTTTTTATTTTTCTTACTCATCTTGGTTATCCTATTGTTATATACGTATAAAGCCTCCTAAAATCTGGATATTTGAAAGCATTATTTCTATTTCAAATCAAAATTAAGAAAGCCTAAGGTTCTGTCAAATTCCGAAGAAATATTTGCTTTTATATGTACAACATCACCGCTTACAGGATGTTTAAACTTGACTTCCTTGGCATGTAAAAGCATGCTATCCATGCTCCATTTTTCCTTGAATAATTTGTTCTGTTTATTGCACCCGTGGGGTCGATCCGCTATTATGGGATGATCAATATGAGCTAAATGCTTTCTAATTTGATGCATTCTTCCAGTTTTGGGCTCAACTTCTAACAAAGAATAGCGAGAAGTTTCAAATTTTCCTAATGGAACATTGATTTCAGTTTGTGCTAAGGTTTGATAATGGGTAGTAGCTTCTTGAACTTGGCCGTTTTCTTTTCTCAATGGATAATCAATTGTACCTTCTGAATCCGTAAATCCTCTTACAATGGCCCAATATGTTTTTTCAATTTTCTGATTCCTAAATACAGCAGTCAAACTGGAATTTACTTCTTCGCTTAGTGCAAACAGGAGTATCCCTGAGGTTTTTCGATCTATCCGATGAACAGGATAAACCTTTTGACCAATTTGGTCTCTCAGGAGTTGCAATGCAAATAAATCCGTCTCGGTAGCTATTTTTGTGCGATGAACCAACAAGCCATGCGGCTTATTGATTGCAATTATATGCTCGTCTCTATATATTACTTCCAGGGATGTCTCACTCACCACTTATCTCCTTCGAATATTTCTTCCACCAAGCATTATCACTATCATCATCTACTCTAAACCATTTACCTTGAGGATGGCTTAGTAAGGGGATTTGCCTCTCAATGGATATGTTTTCCAATTCCAAAATCGGTTCAAACCAACTGTGCAATGCCAAATCAAAAGTTCCCCAATGAATTGGAAATAATTTTTCAGCCCTCATTTGTTGAAAAGCATCAACAGCCTCTTTAGCATCCATATGAATATCGTGCCAAGCATCATTGTACGCTCCGATGGGCATAATTGCTAAGTCAAACGGTCCTAGTTTCTCATCAATTTCTTTGAAGCCATCAAAAATGCCAGTATCCCCTCCAAAATAAATGTTTTCTCCCTCCATTTCAATCACCCACGAGGCCCAAAAAGTGTTGTTTTGACTAAATAATCGGCCACTAAAATGACGTGCTGGAGTGGCAGTGATACTAATTCCATTCTCGGTATGAGTATCCCACCAACTAAACTCTTTTATTTTTTCTGAAGGTACTCCCCAGTATTCTAAACTAGCGCCTACGCCAGTAGGTACGTAAAAGTATTTGGTCTTAGCCGTAATCTTTGTGATGGTCTCATAATCCAAATGGTCATAGTGGTCGTGGGAAATCACTACAGCTTCTAATTCCGGAAGATTTTCAGCTGATATTGGTGGGGCACTGAATCTTTTTGGACCCATAAACTGGAAAGGCGAAGCTCTTTCGCCCAGCATTGGGTCTGCCAGTACATACTTTCCATTTTTGTAAAACAACATTGCAGCATGTCCTAACCAATTCACTTGTAAAATACTGTCGTTTTCTAGCTTATTTGTTTCAGTAAAAATGTAGTCAGTGTTAGGGTTTGTCTCCACGTCTCTTTTAAAGTAATTCCTTACTATTTGTGGAACCTGACTAAACTCAGCACTTTTAGTTTGTACCGAGTTAATAAACTTCCCTTTAAAATAGTAAGGAGACTGAGCCATTTCCTCCGAATTTGGAGCTTTACCGACAGAAGGGACAAAATATTTTACCATATAATAACCTAAAAAGAAAAAGGCTACTACGATTAGTAAGCCTTTTATGATTTTTAAAAATGTTTTCATTTATCCTATTAAACTGAAAAATGAATTTAAAGTTCTAGTGCAGCTTAAGCAGTCACTTTGCCGTATAGTTCAGCTCTTTGTTCCTGGATTCTATCATCGTCCATATACTGGTCGTAAGTTTTTAAACTGTCGATAGCCCCGTTAGGTGTAAGCTCTAAAATCCTATTTGCCACTGAATTGGTAAACTCGTGATCATGCGATGTAAAGATAACAGTACCAGGAAAATCCTTAAGGCCATTGTTAAAAGCCTGAATAGACTCCAAATCAAGGTGGTTGGTAGGTTCATCTAACATCAATAGATTACCACCTGTAAGCATCATTTTTGAAACCATACATCTGACTTTTTCTCCTCCAGACAATACATTCACGGATTTGAAAGTCTCTTCTCCAGTAAATAACATCTTACCCAAGAACCCACGGATGTAAACTTCATCTTTTTCATCTGAATAGTTTCTCAACCAATCGATTAGGTTTTCATTGCCTTGGAAATACTCATCATTATGATTTGGTAGATAGGCGGTCGTGATGGTTTGTCCAAATTTGAAACTACCTGAATCAGCTTGCATATTGCCGTTCAAAATTTCAAATAAGGCAGTGGTCGCCAAACTGTTCTTACTTAAAACAGAAATTTTATCACCTTTATTCACAAATAAATCTAAATCCTTAATCAAGACTTTATCTTCTACGGATTTATTCAATTTCTCTATTTGTAAAATTTGGTCTCCTGCCTCTCTTTTTTGATTAAAAATAATGGCCGGATATCTACGAGTAGAGGGTTTTATATCTTCTACATTGATTTTGTCTAATAATTTTCTTCTACTTGTAGCCTGCTTCGATTTAGAGGCATTGGCACTAAATCGAGCAATAAATTCTTGTAATTCTTTCTTTTTTTCTTCCGCCTTTTTGTTAGCTGATGACTTCTGGGATAATGCTAATTGACTAGATTGATACCAAAATGAATAATTACCAGAGAACATATTGATTTGACTGAAGTCAATATCTACTATATGCGTACAAACGGTATCTAAAAAGTGTCTGTCGTGAGAAACTACAATTACAGTATTTTTAAAATCTAATAAGAAATCCTCTAGCCAGGCAATGGTGTAAATATCTAAATCATTAGTAGGCTCATCGAGAATCAGAACGTCAGGATTACCGAATAGAGCTTGTGCTAAAAGTACTCGTACTTTATAATTACCTGTAATGTCTTTTAATAATTTATAGTGATGCTCTTCCTCTATGCCTAGTCCGCTCAAAAGTGCCGCAGCATCGGATTCAGCATTCCAACCATCCATTTCAGCAAATTCTTCCTCCAATTCTGATACCTTGATACCATCTGCTTCGGAAAAATCAGGCTTGCTGTATAGTTCTTCTTTGGCTTTGATGTTGTTCCACAATTTATCGTGTCCCATCATCACTGTATTCAACACAGAGTGCTCATTAAATTCATTATGGTTTTGCTTTAGGACAGCCATTCTTTTGCCCGTGTCTAAGCTTACAGAACCTTTGGTAGGGTTTACTTCTCCAGAGAGAATTTTGAGGAAAGTGGATTTTCCTGCTCCATTGGCACCAATTACACCATAGCAGTTTCCTTGTGTAAATTTGATATTTACTTCATCAAATAAAACTCTTTTTCCAAATTGGAGGGTTAAATTACTGGTATTAATCATAGCATTTTTTCAATCAGAGCGCAAAGGTAAGGATATTCATTGAGAGTGGTAAGCTTTAGTAGAGAGTTATTTAAGAAAAAATACAATATGATAATCTTGAAATGGAATTGGAGCTACAAACAAGTTCCATCTTGTTTCTTTGTTACAGTATTGATTATTTACTAAAATGCACTAAATTTAAAAGCGTTTATTAATTAATTAATGGAAGAAAATCAGGAACAGCTTGCTTCTCAATGGCATTCATTTTTACAAGATTATTTTCAAAAGCTTATTCAGGAAAAAAAGGATTTTATTATTAGCCATCTTGAATTTGTAAAAGAGAAAAAGCCAACTCAGTCTGAAAGTATAAGTTTTAAGGAAACTGATGAGTATAAACAAGCAATTTTTGAATATATCAAAAACACCATCGCTGAACGACCTCACTTAGAGCAGGCAAACTTTGAGAACCTTCACGGATCTTTGATCGAAGAATTTAAAAATAATTTAATCAACCTTCCTGACATTATTATTAAACACCAACAGGCAGCAAGATTTCATATTCAGGAACAAGATGGATTTAGCTTAAAATTTAGAAAGGTTTTTAAGATTTTCTTTTTTAGAATGGGAAAGCTACCGCAGCATTTCACCAATCTTTTTAGGAAGAATAAAAAGCCTATTGTTTTTTGGAAGCATCAAATTAAGGCAAAGACCTTATTTCAGAGACATTTTCTCAACGGTTTTCAGCAAACTTTTAATGAGATTAGTCAAGAAATATTAAGAGAATTTACAGCTTCTTTAGATCGGCTTAGAGCGTATGAAGATCTTCCCGTTGATAAAAATCAGCAAGATTTCCAGACAGAAGGAATTGGCTTTAATGAGGATTTTTTTAAAAGGGTTAAACTAAATATCAATGAAAAGTACGTTCAGTTATGTGAGATTTATGATTCAGAATTTGAGATAGCAGGAACAATTGAATTAAATGATAAATTACTAACAGCAAAGCGCCTAGAAAAAGAGTATCATCAATATAATAAAAAGTTCTCTAAAGGGGTTCACAAATGGAATAATACAATTTACGCGCTTTTCGAAGATTGGCGCTCCGAGTTGGAATTATCTGCTTTACAATCATTCATACAAGAAAGTATTGAAGGCTTAAATTTAAATGTAGCTGAATGGAATAAACAATTGCAGAACAATTATATCCACCCAATCGAACAATTTTTGGCCGAAGCTCAAGCTACATTTCATGAGCATGGGAAAACAGAGGAGAATATAGCTAAAAAGATAACTCAAGTAAAGTATATCACAAATAAGCAGTTAGACAAAGGCTTGATTCAAAAGATGCAAGAGAGTTTATCTAAAAACACGTTCCTCAACGAGTTAGATAGATTAGAATATCTGGTAAGCGATCGTATAGAAAAGCTTGGAACTGAGTATGTAGTAACCAAATCTAATCAGTTTGATGGGCCTTTGGATGATAGTGAATTGTCCTGTATTTCTAATTATGAATTATTATCATTTGAGATTGAACCTAAATTAAGTGATAAACTAGAAACTTTGAAAAGTGTTATTTTTCAGAAGATGGGTAATTTACTTGTTAAGGTGGGTGATATTGATGAGATTGTACAATATGTATTGAGCACAGCTTCCAATTCGTTAGATGCAGAAGCCGATGAGAATGAAGCAAGAAATATTATTGTTGATGGGTTCGAACGAGCTGAAAATACAGCTAAAGAAGTAGGCGCTGATTTTCAAGAGATTATCAAGAATGCACAGATAGAATTAAATGAAATGAGTGCAGAATTGATTCAAGAACTCCAAAAATTAAAGGCAAATGAAAACGTATCTGCTGTAAAATTAAGAATCAGCAAAGCGAAGGCTATTCAAAAATCTGAGGCAATTACACAGCAGGCTTTAGATTTCACAATACGTTATTATAATATTCTCAAGGAATTTGCCTTAAGGTATTACCAAAGGGCTTGGGAGTTAAAGGTAGCATTATCAAAGCGCTTTTTATCTGCAACAATCGAAAATGAACCTAATCGTGCCGTTTCTGACTTTTTAAATGAATCTAATCAAGTCATTGAGGGCTTGCCAGTTATCTACAAGAAGTTGTATGCAATTGAACCATTGACCGACATGGTTCTTTTTGAAGGGAGGGAGAGTGAGATTGAAAAAATATCAAAAGCCTATTCTGCATGGATAAATGGCAAGTATGCTTCCGTGCTGATCACCGCTGAAAAATGGAGCGGAATGACCTCTCTAATAAACTATGCAGTGAAAAATATTAAATTCAATATTGTTCCAATACGCATAGAGCTGAAATTTAATGACCCCGATCCGCAAGTTTTATTTAATAGTTTATCTGAGCAATTGGAGGACGGATTGACAGACAAACAGGCAATTATCGACTATCTAAATGCAGGTAAAAAGCGTATCATAATTTTTGAGAATTTGCAGAAATTATTTTTGAGAAAACTGCACGGGCAGAAATCTTTGGTCGAATTTGTTGATATAATGACAGCCACTCAGAAAAATGTATTCTGGATTGGCTCCATGTCTATTTATACTTTTGAATATTTGGAAAGGTCTTTAAAAATGAGTGCATTTTTTAGTTATCATGTCCCATTGGAGCCTCTAGAAGACGATGAAATAAGTCAATTGATAATTAAAAGAAATAGAATTAGCGGCTTCAAAATTAAATTTGAGGCTTTGGAAAAAGATGCAAATGACAAGAAGTTTAAAAAGCTTGATGATCGCGAGAAGCAACAGTACTTAAAAGATCGATTTTTCAAAGATTTAAATAATTTTGCCAAAAGTAATATCAGTATGGCATTAATGTTCTGGTTACTATCCACCAAAAATGTCGATGATCAAACCATCATTATCAGAAGCTTCAAAAAACCTGACTTTAGCTTTTTATCCTCCTTAAAAAGCGATCGGGTATTTATTGTACAAGCTTTGATTATGCATGATGGACTAAATGTAGATCAACTTGCAATCGTGTTGTCGTACAGCAAAACCAAAGCGAAATTCCTACTTATAGAACTATTAGAGGATGGAGTTTTGATAGAGAAAGGAGGCCAATTTTTGGTGAACCCAATTATTTACAGAAATACTGTTCAACTACTTAAATCAAAAAATCTATTATGAAAACTGGACAGGTAAAATGGATTCTCTGCTTTCTTCTTGCGTTTTTTCTTTTAAATATTAGTCAGGCGCAAGACAGTACGGAAGTTAGCAAGGACAGTATTTTTGAAGGGAAAGATCCAATTGTTTCAAGCATACCAGAAATTAGGATCGATTCAATTCAAAGTCCTGAAGTTAAAGTTGATTCCAATAAACTAGTAAAGGAAATAGGCAAAAAAGGAACCAATAATAAATATTCAGAGCCGATCTCTTCAATTAAGAAAGATGCTGTAGCTGATACACTAGTTGTAAAGACGGCTAGTGGTTCGGAAGAGGGTGGGATAGACGACAATAAAATACAAGAGTTGACAAACTTGGTTTCTAGTGGAAATATATTCTATACCATTGTATTTCTGCTATTTGGTTTTGTTTTTATTCGAATCCTTACTTATATCCTAAATGCCTTAGCGGAACGCAGCACCAAATACCGAATTGCCTTTAAAGGCTCAATCCCAATTGTTAAAATCGTGGGTTGGATGATCGTACTGATTTTAATAATTGTAGTTATTTACAAACCATCAGTCGCATCAATGCTAGCCGTGTCCGCTTCTATCGGAGTTGCTATAGGTTTTGCTTCACAAGATATTTTAAAGAATATATTTGGTGGAATTGTCATTCTTTTAGATCGACCATTTGTCTCTGGGGATAAAATAGAGGTGGACAAATACTATGGTGAAGTGGTTGAAATAGGTTTGCGATCAACACGAATAATTACACCAGATGATTCTTTAGTTTCAGTTCCGAATGCAGTGATGATGAACAGTTCTCTATCCAATTCCAATGCTGGAGAGCCGAACTGCCAGGTAGTGGCTGAAATTTATTTGCCACTGACAATTGATACGATTAAAACGAGAGAAATTGCCACACAAGCAGCCACAGTGTCTAAATATATTTATTTGGGAAAGTCGATTACTGTACTTTTCCTGAATGAAGTGAATAATACCAATTCATTTTATAAAATGAGAGTTAAGGCGTACGTGATGGATATTCGTGATGAGTTCCGATTTAAAAGTGATATGACAGAATTAATTATTACAGAATTAGTGAAAGAAGGCATTCTCGATGGCAAATTTTAAAAAGTAATAGTAGATGCTTTCTGAAAATGCATATATTTCGATTAATTTGTATAAAATAGCGACTCATGCATAAAGTTCTATCAGTCCTTCTAGCCATTATTACAAGCAACCTATGTTGGGCACAGCAAGAAATACCTAAAAGCTTAGGTTCCAACGTTAACTCATCATATCAAGAAACAAAGCCCGTGATTTCACCTGATGGTAATACCTTGTTTTTTGCGAGACAGAATTACCCTGAGAATTATTCAGGTTCTAAAGATCCTCAAGATATATATATTGCTCAGCGGCAAAATGGATCTTGGTCGGAGGCTCGAAATATTGGAGAGCCCTTGAATGATAAATATCCTAATGGAGTAAGTTCAGTTACGCCTGATGGTAATACTTTGCTGGTTATTAACGGCTATAATGAGTATGGAGACGTGCTGGATGGTGCTTCTATATCTTATAGAAAAGGTGGACGATGGCAATATCCTCAGATGATTTACATTCAAGAATTTTATAATTTAAATGAATATATTGATTATTACCTATCCAATAATGAAAGAACCCTTTTATTAGCAATTGAAACGGAAGAAAGCTTTGGTGATCAAGATTTATTCGTCAGTTTTAGAATTGATGAAAGGAATTGGTCTAAGCCTGTAAATTTGGGTGGACAAATTAATACCACATCTCCAGAATTCTCCCCATTTCTCGCAGCTGATAATAAAACACTATTTTTTTCCTCTTATGGTCACAACGGATATGGCGATGCTGATATTTTCTATTCCAAAAGATTGGATGACAGCTGGCAGAACTGGTCAAAACCCGAAAACTTGGGTGCGGATGTAAATTCCAAAGAATTTGAAGCGTATTATACAATTGATGCTGCTGGAGAAAACGCTTATTTTGTAACTACTAAGGGTAGTATAGCGGGTTCTAAGGATATTTATGAAATGATACTTCCTTACAAATTTAGACCTGACCCTGTCTTGATTTTAAAAGGGGAGGTACTTAACGCTTCAAATGGTGATAATTTAGAAGCTCAAATTGAATTTGTTAATACTAATAATTATGAGAAGAAGGAGGATGTCATTTCCGATGCAGAAACTGGGTTTTCTCACATTTTAGAAAGTGGTACTCTCTATCAGTATGTAGCTGTAAAAAAAGGATATATTGGAATCCTGCAATATCAAGATTTAACTAAATTAACTGAGTACTTCGAAAAGGAGCAGAAGTTAGGAATGCTTCCTGTTGCAGTGGGCTCTGAGATTCCTGTTCATCACATTACTTTCGTGAGTAACGCTGATATCTTCAGATCTGATGCGTATTTTGAATTAGATAGGTTTGCATCTTTGTTACAAAGCTATCGTCAAATGCAAATTGAAATCACAGGACATACTAACCAATTACCATTAGCTGCAGAAAATGATAGGTTAGCTTATAATAGAGCTAAAGCTGTGAGTGAATACTTTGAAAAGAAAAATATTCATCCCGATAGATTGAGAATAAAAGGTGCTGGAGAAAAAAAATCTTTCTATTCAATTACAGATTTAGCCTTAAAAAATGGAATTGCACTAGAAGATCGGATTACCATAAAAATAATTAGTATGAATTGGGAAAAACCGAAACCAAAAGATACTGACCAAGATGGTATTATTGACACCGAAGATGATTGCCCAACATTAGCAGGAGTTGCTGAAAATAAGGGGTGCCCTGAAATTACTGAAGAAACAAAGGAAGTACTCAAGGAAGCCTTGGAAGGAATTGAATTCGAGTTGGCCTCTGATGTAATAAGAGAACAATCCCTGCCGATTTTGGATAAAGTCGTAACTGTAATGAGAGAAAACCCTGATTACAAATTGAAAATTTCCGGACATACAGATAATCAAGGAAATGATGATGCCAATTTGTTACTGTCCCATAAGAGAGCACAAGCCACTAAGAGGTATTTAATGGATCATGGTATTGCTATTTTAAGATTAGATGCTGTAGGATATGGAGAAATGCAACCAGTAGAAAGTAATGACACAGCTGAGGGCAGAAGAAAAAATAGGAGAGTTGAATTTGAGATTGTATTTGATTAGTGCAAGTCGCTTAATTCCCCTTAAGGGATACTTTATTTAGTACAATGAAGGTACTTCTTTGTTATTAGTCGTTAAATAATATATTATCATAACTATTTATGTAGTTAATTTTAAAACCGATTATTACTAAAAACTTATTGTAAATGTATTTATTTGGGGCAAGTGGACATGCAAAAGTAATTGTGGATATTCTTTTATCACAAGAGGTTCAGGTTATTGGGTTTTATGATGAAGATGAAACCAAAAAGGAACTTTGGGGGATTCCTGTGCTCGGTAAAACGATTGAATTTAAAGGAGCTATCGAAGAATGTATCGTATCAATAGGCCAAAATAGTACCCGTAAAAAAGTAGTTGATCAATTAAAAAATGCTGAGTTTGGTACTGCAATTCATAAAACTTGCAATATTGGCTCGCATGTTGAAATTGGAGAGGGAACGGTTATTATGGCAGGGGCTATAATTAATGCGGATACTAAAATTGCAGAGCATGTGATTATCAACACTTCGGCAAGTGTTGACCATGATTGTAAAATTGGAAGTTTTGCTCATATTGCACCAAATGCTTCCCTATGCGGTGGCGTAGAGGTAGGAGAAGGGACATTAATAGGGGCTGGAGCGACTGTTATTCCTCTAATAAAAGTAGGTAAGTGGTGCACAATAGGAGCTGGGGCAGTTGTTGTGGAAGACATTCCTGATCACTCGGTTGTGGTAGGAAATCCAGCAAGAAGAGTTAAATAAACATTATAGATGACGGAGATCGCAATTTTTGGATCAGGTGGCTTTGGCAGGGAAGTGAATTTGATAGTCCAGCAATTAATAAAAAAGGGCTATCCGTATCATTTTTTGGGCTTTTTTGATGATCAAAATAAATCAGAAGAATTTGGTGATTTGTATTTAGGTAATACTGAAAAGCTTAATAATTGGGAGAGACCCATTTCAGTTGCTGTAGCAATTGGAGATGGTAAAACTAGAAAGAAGGTAGTGCAGAAAATAACGAATCCTAAAGTTGAGTTTTCAAGAGTGATATCTCCATATGCTATATTCAATGATCTTATTCATATTGGAAAAGGTAGTATTATTTGTGCTGGTGCTAACCTGACCACGAATATTAAAATTGGGGATTATGTGGTAGTGAATTTGAATGCCACAATTGGACATGATTGCCAGTTAGGCAATTATAGTTCTTTGATGCCTGCTTCCAATTTAGCTGGAGATGTAAAATTAGGAGAATGTGCTTTTGTTGGTAGTGGTGCTAATGTTCTGAATGGTTTGGGAATGGGTGAAAATTCTGTTTTGGGGTCTGGTGGTGTGCTAACAAAAAACCTGGAAGCTAATAAAACAGCGATTGGGATTCCAGCAAAAATTAAGGATCAGTGAGTTTATATCAGGATTTTAAGCCATCAATTCTCTTTCTAGCCAAGTTCATTGGCTTATATATCATCTTGAATGTTATCTATGGCTTCTATTTGGACGCTGCTGAAGGAAAAGCTGATATTATGACGCAGTGGGTAACGGAACAAACTGCAGCAATCATTAATCTTTATGAAGTGGAAATTTCTACTGGTCCAAAAGAAGATTTAAAAAGCATTTATATTTTTAAGGCCGATAGAGCCGTTTTATCAGTTTATGAAGGATGCAACGGGCTGAATGTAATGGTAATTTTTGTTGCTTTTCTCTTTGCTTATGGAAATGTTGGTAACAAAATGTTGTGGTTTATTCCCTTAGGATTACTGGTCATTCATATATTTAATCTTCTACGGATTCTGTTATTATTTCATGTTACAATATCAATGCCTGATTTCCTTTATTTCAGTCATAAGTATTTATTTACTGCATTTATTTATGTTGCAGTTTTTGGTATGTGGGCACTTTGGATTTTTAAAGTAAATGAAAAGTAAAGACTGGCTGGAACCAGATAGGACGCTTAGAGTAGCACTTATAATTATAAGTTTAACCGCTTTAGCTATTGTCTTTATAGGGCAACGTTTTGATTATAGTTTATTATTTTCTGAATCTTTGAATTCAAAATATCAGTTTATTGTCAATAGAACAATTAGGTTTTTGATCAATGATAATTTGGTTCTTTTATTGATTTATGGCTTATTTTATAATAAAAAGTATGTGAAATTTGGCTTGATGGTTGAAGCAGTAGGTTTTTTCTTCTTGTTGATACCCTATTTCATTTTACGATTTAACACCGCCATAGATCATATGTATATCAGTTTTATCCATCGATTGATTATAAATCCTACTTTGATGGTGCTTTTAATCCCGGCCATCTATATTCAGCGTACAAAAAATTAAGTGCTAAGAGTATAAAGGTTTTTATAGAGTTGGAGAAAGATATATCTATTTGACTTTTGTCACTTACATATGTTTACAATCCCTAAAAATCTCAGTTATGAAAGAGTTTTTAAAGTCTTTCATTCTAAAAGTACTTAGCTAAAACAGTGTGTTTTTAGTATAATTTTGTGGTTATGGTTTACCTCTTTAGCGGTTGAAGTAAGTCTTCCAATCCATTAGTTTTTATTACCCATAATGTTTCCATTTGCATTCCTAATTTTCCAGACGGGAAGCCATCTTTTCTTTTGAACCATTCCAGATAGGAGACTGGCAGATTACAAAGTAAAGTGCCCTTATATTTTCCAAAGGGCATCTTTACTCTGACTAAATCTTTTAGAATTTCAGGATTTAATCCTTCCATTATTTTTTGAAGGTATTGGCTACTACCAAGTCTTTGGTTCCATGACTATAGTTATAAAAACCTTCGCCCGATTTAGCTCCCATTTTTCCAGCCTGTACCATATTGATTAGTAGCGGACACGGTCTATATTTAGGGTCGCCTAGGCCATCGTGCAATACATTTAAAATACTCAAGCAAACATCCAATCCAATGAAATCAGCTAACTGCAATGGACCCATAGGATGTGCCATCCCTAATTTCATTACAGAATCAATTTCTTTTACGCCCGCTACACCTTCAAATAAACTGAAAATAGCTTCATTAATCATCGGCATCAAGATTCTGTTAGCAATGAATCCAGGGTAGTCATTTACTTCCTCAGGAATCTTGCCTAGTTTCTTAGACATCTCCATGATTCTATTTGTTACTTCATCGGAAGTCGAGTATCCACGGATAATCTCAACTAATTTCATCACTGGAACTGGATTCATAAAATGCATGCCAATCACTTTTTCTGGTCTATTGGTAACAGAAGCAATTTTTGTGATTGAAATGGAACTGGTGTTAGAAGCTAATATAGTTTTAGCATCACAAACCTCATCTAATTCCTTAAAGATTTTTAGTTTTAAATCAGTATTTTCAGTGGCAGCTTCAACAACCAAATCTGCATTTTTAGCTCCTTTTGATACTTCTGTGAAAGTAGTAATGTTATTTAATGTTTCTGTTTTTTTGGCTTCGTCTATTATTTCTTTTTTGACTTGTCGGTCTAAATTTTTACCAATAGTTGCCATTCCTTTTTCTAGAGCGGCTTCATTGATATCTATTAACGAAACTTTAAAACCATTCTGAGCAAATACATGCGCAATGCCATTGCCCATAGTTCCAGAACCAATTACTGCTATATTTTCCATAGTATATTTTAATTTTTTAAGCTGTGGCAAAGATATAAAATATGCCTTGCCGAAATAACCTGCTTATTGAAAAGATGTTAAATAATTTCTGTAAAAAACAATCCTGTCAGTAACCCTATTTTAAAGATTTTTAATTAATCTTAATTTAGTGTTTGAATAAAACCAATTAGTTTATTGATTGGTACTGAAATTAAAAAAGCCTGATAACTTAATTATTATCAGGCCATTTCATTGTATCATTCGTTAATTCAAAGCTTATTATTCTTCTAACTGAGATAAATATTCTTCCGATGTAATAAGTGATTTTGCTTCTTCAAAAGCTTTTTTATCACCTTCGCACTTGAAGCAATATGCCTTAATAAATTGTTTCATATCTGCTAATTCTTCATTTTGGTTGATTTCGATTTTATCTACTTTTCTAACGGCTCTATTATATCTTCCTAAATATGCATCATTCAATAGCATTTTCATTTCAGCTAATGCAATGTTTTCATTACTGTCACTGTTTTTTGTAATTTCTTTGTAATAATTATCGCTTAGTGCAAAGAAACCTCTTTTCAAATCTTCACTGTTTTCCATAGCTAATTCCAAGTAGCTGTCTCCAATAGAAAAATAAGCTTCATCATTGAAGTCTTCACTTAAAGTCAACAATTTTGTGTTAATGCCATTTAAACTTTCCGGTAAGTTTTTTAGTATCTTTTCATAAGGTGCTGAATGACTGTAGCCTGTTTGTTCCCAAACAATCTCACCAGAGGCAGTAACTAAAACGACATGAGGAATTGACCTGACATTGTAGGATCTCGCTAATTCCTTTTCTCTGTCGATATCAATTTTTAAAGGCACGAAATTTTCAGATAATGCCTTAAATTCTTCAGTGTTCCACATGTCACTGTCCATTTTTCGGCATGGTCCGCACCATGTGGCCCAGAAATCCATTAGAATTAATTGGTCTTTTTCCGTTGCAATTGCCTTTGCAATTTTTTCGTTATTTAACCAGCTCACTTGAGAATATGATGTAGAACTTATACATATTATAAGCGTAATAAATAGGGTTGAAAATTTTTTCATGATTTTTAATTTATTTAATTCAAACTATAAGTTAAGTAGCATAAATTTTTTATCCAAATATTATCTGAATACAATGCTTCTTAATTAGGTTCAATAAGCTTTTTATGCAACAATCTTTTGTCGATTTTATTATGCCATTTACCATTGCCCTGATTATGCTGGGGATTGGATTGGAATTAAAATTTAAAGATTTCCATAGAGTCTTTATCCAACCAAAAGCGGTCATCTCAGGAGTAATTAGTCAAATGCTTATAATGCCTTTGATCGCCTTGTTAATGGTCTATTTTTGGCCAATTGAACCTATTTATAAAGTAGGTCTTATGTTATTAGCTGCTTGTCCAGGAGGTACGGCTTCAAATCTAGTGACGAAGATATTGGGTGGGAGAGTAGCACTTTCTATTTCTATGACTGCTTTCAATAGCTTTATTATTCTTTTTACGATTCCAGCAATTTTGCAATTAAGTTTTTTCTTGTTTTTGGGAAAGGAGCAGACTATTGAATTGAATTTTTGGGAGACGACTGCCACGGTATTTTATACGGTCATTATTCCAGCATCTCTAGGTGTGCTAATTAATGAGTTTACGTCAGAAAATTTCACTAAACCATTGAAAAAGCCATTAAAGATTATTTTGCCTGCATTATTAATAATTGCACTTTTGGCAGTCATATTTTTGGATGAGGATAACAAGGAAATAGATTATTTTAGCCATTTAAATCTTATTATTCCATTACTCTTATTTAATGTGATTACAATGCTGATTGGTTACAGAATCGGCAAGTTCATTGGCTTAAGTCATGAGTCAAATTTTACTATTGCTATTGAGTTAGGTTTACAAAATAGTGTGCTAGCATTATTTATCGCCAATCAAGTTGTGGGAAATGCGGATATAAGCACAATGGCTATTCTATACAGTAGTTTTTCATTTATCTCAACTTTTGGCATCGCTTATTTAATGAAAAACCAATTAATACCTGGTTTCAAAAGCTAAATTTTATCCATTCATAACAATTTCTTCACATCAGTAAGTAATTCATATTGCGCTATTGGATTAATCCTATATGTTTACGACCTAAAAATTAATTCATGGCATCAAGAGGAGGTTTTTCTAACCGTTTAGGTTTTATAGCAGCTGCAGCAGGTTCTGCAGTAGGTTTAGGTAACATTTGGAAGTTTCCGTATGAAGTAGGAGAAAATGGAGGAGCTGCATTTTTAGTTATTTATTTAGCTTGTGCATTTTTAATATGCCTACCTATAATGTTGGCTGAAACAGCGATTGGTAGAAATACAAGATTAAACCCGTTCGGAGCATTCAATAAAATTGGAAATCGAAAGTGGGGTCTAGTTGGTTTGCTAGGAGTTTTGTCTGGTATTATGATTCTTAGCTTTTACAATGTAGTAGCAGGTTGGGCTTTTGGTTATTTTATTCAGATTGGTTTTGGCGGTCTACTAAGTAAAGGTGTAAACTATGGCGAATATTTTGGTGGATTTGTTTCGGATATCTGGGATAATCTTCTTTACTCAATAGGATTTATGGTTTTAACCGCCTTGATTGTGGCCGGTGGTGTACAAAAAGGAATTGAAAGGTGGACAAAGATCCTGATGCCATTATTAATTGCAATGATCTTAGGTTTAATTTCTTATGGATTGACTCTAGATGGTGCAATGGACGGATTATCCTTTTACCTCGTCCCTGATTTTGGAGAGATCAACGCCAATACTTTTTACACTGCCTTAGCGCAAGCTTTTTTCTCACTATCGCTAGGTATGGGCGCATTGATTACTTACGGTTCTTATGTAGGTAAAGATGATAGTATAGTAGGAGCTGCTGCTTTGATTACCATTGCAGATATTTCTATTGCTTTTTTAGCGGGATTAATGATCTTCCCATTAGTGTTTAGCCAACCAAGCATTGAAGCTAATGCGGGGCCTGGACTTGTTTTTGTAGCCTTGCCGGGAATATTTGAAACAATGGGGGGCATTGGACCATTTATTGGAGCTTCTTTCTTTTTACTTTTATGTTTTGCGGCACTAACTTCTACTGTATCTTTATTAGAGGTACCAGTTGCATTTGTTACAGATCAATTTAAAACCAATCGTAAACAAACCGTTTACTTGGTAGCAACATTTATTTTCTTTGTAGGATTGCCAACTATGCTTTCACAAGGGGCTTCAGAATTTTTTACCAACTTCACTTATTATGGAGGGGCAGATAAAGATTTCTTTACAGTAATTGAAAATGTCTTTTCTGATTTAGCACTTCCTTTAGGTGGCTTCTTTATTGCGATATTTGCAGGATGGTCTTGGAAAAACAAAGGATTTCAAAAAGAGCTTTATTTTGGCAATGCAACTTTGGAAGGCACCTTTTTAGAGAAGATGATTTTATTCATGGTACGATTTATATCTCCATTTGTAGTAGGGGCAATTTTTATAATAAGCGTTTTACAGATATTCTTTGGAATTAGCCTGTTTTGATGCTTATCAATAATTGCTTTTCTAAAGTATCTTCAAGCAGTTTTTAATTCATTAAAAAATAAAATAGCACTGAGGATTTTCCTTGGTGCTATTTTGTTATTAAGCCGGATTTTTTTCAATAAATCTGTCTAGTTTTTTATTTACAGTTTTTCGAATCTTCTTTTTCATAAAAGGAGTCCAGCCCAATAGATAGCCTGTGGCTCCAAATGCTTGTTGGGTCCACTTCCACATATCAAAGGTGTCTATATGTTCAATTATTTTTCCGTCTTTGAATTTAAATTCGGCCTTTACTTTATTAATGACTTTCCTTTTCCCATAATAATACTCAGCTTCCCATTTAGCCATTCCTATTTCAGTGGTGGCTTCAATGCCAGAAAAAGTGAATCTCGTGTTTTCAGTGTTTTTTGAAAGTAGCATCTCCCACATTTTATTGGCTCTTTTTCCTTCCAATAACCCAAAAACTGGATCTTGAAAGCTAATGGTTTCGTGATAACATGCTACCATTTCATTACTATCTCCAGCAGACAAAGCGGTATAAAATTTATGAATTTGGTCCCTATTGCTCATCCTTCCTGTAAATTATATACATTTTAATTTTTTTCGTTATAGTCGCAATCTTCTAATCACATATGGAAAATAGCAATTACAATTTTCATGTTCTTGTGAAATTCATCAAGTGTGAATTATAGTTTGAAGGAACTGAAATGATCAATTGAATTTACTGTTTATTTGGTAGTTTTACCACCCATTTCAGTAAAAACACTATCAATAGGTTCCCATAGTTCAATCTTGTTTCCTTCTCCATCCATTATGTGAACAAATTTTCCATAATCAAAGGATTCTATACTGTCAAGGATCGTCACCCCATTATCTTTAAGTTTTTTCACAAGTCCCTCGATATTTTGAACTCTATAATTGATCATGAATTCTTTCTTAGATGGAGAAAAATATTCACTTCCATTTTTGAATGGACTCCATTGCAAATAGTTTATCTCTTCTGGCCTATTTGCGTTCCTGAATTCAAAGCTTGAACCCCATTCATTAGTTTCAAGCCCTAAGTTGTCGGAGTACCACTTCTTAGTTTTTTCTGGATTTTCAGAAAAGAAGAAAATCCCTCCAATTCCTGTCACTTTTGGTGTGGTGTCTCCTCGTAAAAGTGAAGAGCCTGAGTGTTCGTTTTGCTGTGCCATATCATTTGATTTATTATTATCAGTATTACAACTGCTAACTGTTGTCAGAATAAAGAATATTATTGAAGAAGTACTTATCTTTTGCTGCATGAGATGTTTCTAGCGTTTATTATCAATTTAAGCATATTTTCTATATAAATATTTTTAATGTATTAAGTTTTTACTCTGATGATTGAATATGCTTTAGTATTGTAGAGGGTAGAACGCCAATATGTTCCCCCAGCTAGATTGATACCAAATTTGCATTATCCTGTTGAGACTTTCGTGAAGTGTGTATTTTCCAACCATCTACATCAAAACTGGGTCTTAAAGACGATTAAGACTATTTTATTATGAAATCATTCACTGGATTTTTTTTTCTTTTGTTTTGTATTTGCTCCTGTGACTTTCATGAGACCCAAACTTCAAGAGATTGTATTTATTCTGCAATAGTTGTCGATCTAACTGGTATGGATGGTTGTGGATTTGTTTTTCAGTTAGACAATGGTGATTACCTTGAGCCTGTTTGGAGATGGGGCTGGTGTGGAACTCCTCCATTGCCAGAAGGCGCAACTGAAGATCCATTATGGAACTTTGATTACGTAGATGGCCAGCGGGTTCGTTTGGGATTTGAAACGGCAGAGGAAGGTGGAAGCATCTGTATGGTTGGGGAGCAAGTGTATGTCACATGTCTAGAAGTAATAGGAGAAGAAGCTGTCAGTGTTCGTATTGAATAAGAGATTCAAAGGTCCTTCAGAAGGGCCTGTAGAATGGGATTTCACAACATTAGAGCTTCTCGTCTGTCAATTCTTGATTATCTTTTTGGATTGAATAAGTTGATTGTCCTTACCTATTATGTTGACAATATATAAACCGACTGGGAAATCAGAAATATTAATTGTCAATACTTCTAAATTGGAATCAGTTTTTTTATTGTAAAATTCGGTACCTCTTAAATCAGTTACTCTTATTTCCTCATAATCACTTGAACTCTCAAGTTGTATGAAGTTAGTTGTTGGGTTTGGAAAAATTTTTAAGCTTTTTTCATTTAATGGATCAGAGACAGATAATACCTCATCTTGTAAAGCTACATGTGCATTGATTCGTCCATAGCCATAATAAATATCAAAACCTGCTTTATCCTCAAGAAAACTTCCGACTTGATCCTCCGCACTATTTCGGATTATTTTCCTAATAGTATTTGGTGTTCTGCTTTGGTCTTGTGATAATAGCAAAGAAACTAAGCCAGTAACCAATGGTGTTGCTTGTGAAGTACCACCCCAATAAGTATCATAATTGGTGTCAGATGTATGGCTCAAGCCATATATGTAATTACCTGGAGCAACCACATCAATATGATTACCAAAATTACTTCCGCTAGATGGACTCCAGAAAAATGGTGAACTCCGTTCGTCATTTGCATTTGTTGAGCCTACGGCAATCGTGCTTGAATAGCCTGCTGGATAGTAGGTAACATCATTATTTTCGTTCATCATGCATGCTACAACCGTAACACCTTGATTGTAAGCGTATTCTATCGCCTCTTGCATTGATGCTGAAAAGCCAGAGCCTCCTACAGACATATTAATTACATCTGCGCCATTATCAACGGCATAATAAATCGCTTCAGTCCACCAAGAATACAAACCAGAATTGTTTGCGTCTAGAATTTTGCAAGTCATAAGCTTTGCAAATTTATCAACTCCTGCATATCCAATTTCATTATGACCGGCAGCGATAATTCCGCTTACATTGGTTCCATGACCGTGATCATCATAGGGGTCATTATCTTCATTTACAAAATCCCACCCATGCAGATCATCCGTATATCCATTATTGTCGTTGTCAGCCCCATCCATGGTGTCATTAGGATTGCTCCATATTCTTCCGTTAAATTCAGGATGATTCATTCTAAGTCCGGCATCAAGTACAGCAACAGTAATTGAAGAACTTCCCTTTTCTATTTCCCAAGCTAGTTCCATATCAATATCTGCATCTTGAACTGACGGAGATAATTGAAAGGAGCCATCATTAAATAGCCCATATTGTCGCGAAAAATACGGGTCATCTGTTGGCGATGACATTCCTCGTTGTCCCCCGCCTGTGCCAATAAAGTTTGGTTCCACGTATTCAAATAAGTCCGTATTTTCGTAAATATTGATCAATTGATCAATGTTCTTAGTGGATTTAAATTTTAATAGATAAGTATCTTTTTTTTCCTTATTACCAATTAGATTCAATTGATCAAAATCTTGTACACTATTAATTGAATCCAAAAGCTTAATCCCAAATTTCTGATTTATTAGACGATTGTTTGGACTTGTATTTGAGCTCGGTTTTAATTTTACAATTATTTCGTCCGGGGAGTAGTTTTTGACTTCTTGTGAGAAACTCATTTCTACACATAAGAACGATAATAAGATTGATAGGATTCTCATTTTCAATTATTTAAAAGTTGACGACATGAAGCTAATATAACAAATCCTAATCAAATTATGTGCCGTGTTTAGATTTGTAAAAAATTACAAATGATAAATTAGACACAAATCAAATCTCTATCAATTATCCCTGACATAAGCCTTAATAATCAAATCTTGAGTTGGAGCGGTTGGATCGTTAGAAAACAACGTTATTCTTTTGATCTGAGTGCCTCTTCTTCCTTTGGAATCATAGGTAATGCTTATTTCACCTGATTCATTTGGTCCATAATCCATTTTGGATAATTCTGAAACTGTGCAACCACAAGTGGTTTTGGTTTTTCGAATGTTTAAGGAGTCTTTCCCAGTATTAGTAAATTTAAAACTATGGGTCATTTTTTCCCCCTCGTTAATATGTCCAAAGTCGTATTCTTGCGTTTCAAATACAATATGAGGTGCATTAGCCAGTTCTTCCTCAGTCATGGGAGGAAAGTATTCATTAATGGTGGCTATCACATTTATGGCTTTATTGCTATTCTCTAACTCATCAGTAAAAAGTGTCAAAGGATCATTCATAAAGCCTAAATCAGCCCTTGATTTAGGAAGGTAGTTGATTTCAATTTCAGTGGTTTCCTTAGGTGGAACTATCGCAGGTAGTTTGGTTACTTTGATGAAATCAGCGGAAACAAATCTATCCAAAACCTTAATAGTATCTTCAGTTTGGTTATAGATTTCAATTTGCTTACTTATTGGTTTTTCTGTGGTGATATTTCCAAAGTTAATAAACTTACTTTTTAACCTGATGCCTCCGATTTCAGTACTATATTCATCTTCTATAGTTTTGGGTCTGGGTTGTACATATCCTGCAATCCGCAAGATTTTAGTTTCTGGCTCTCCTGAAGTTCTGATTGTTACCGTTTTGTCAAATTTACCGGGTCTGTTTAACGGGTTGTAGGCAACTTCGATTTTACCTGTATCCCCGGGCATTAAAGCATTTTTCTCCCAAAATGGAGTAGTACAACCACATGAAGCCCTTACAGATGTTAATTTTATAGAATCGGTCCCATCATTTACGAATTTGAAACTATACTCGGCAATCCCTCCTGTTTCTTCTATAGTTCCAAAGTCGTGCTTATCTTCTAGAAATGTGATTTTAGCGGTATTATTTTGTGCAAATACTGTAATGTGGATAAAAAATAGAAAAACAATCGCAGGTGAACTTTTAAGCAAATGAATATTCTTCATAAATTCGTTTTTTGTTATTAACGAAGATAAGCAAATCTTCTTTTTTGAAATCTACAATTCTCAATGAATTTTGTATTTCCTAATAAATGTAGAACAATTCATGAATTTCATTTAAAAAATTATGCCATTTAAAAATACAAGTCTGTTAATATTGCGTCTTGCAGGTGGATTGATGATGCTTACCCATGGTTATCCAAAGTTTATGAAATTACTAAGTGGGGATTTCAGCTTTGCAGATCCTATTGGTTTGGGGGAAGAGGTCAGTCTGTTTGCAACTGTTTTTGCAGAATTTATTTGTTCGATTTTAGTAGTTTTAGGGCTTTACACCCGTTTGGCGAGTGTACCCGTTTTATTCACCATGTTGATTGCCGCTTTAGTAGTCCATAGTGGTGATCCGTTCGGAAAGCAGGAGTTAGGACTACTATATGCAGCAGTTTTTTCTGTTACGGCTTTGAACGGAGGAGGGAATTATAGTTTAGATAAAATCATCAGAAAGAAAAATTTATAAAATGTCACGAATCTTAACGGGTATTCAAAGCTCAGGAAAACCACATTTGGGTAATTTACTAGGCGCTATCATTCCAGCTATTAAATTATCTCAAGATGCAAAAAATGAAAGCTTCTTTTTTATTGCGGATTTACATTCACTAACTACTATTAAAGATGCGGATGTTCGCCAAGATAACGTTAATGCTGTAGCTGCCTCTTGGTTGGCTTTTGGTTTTGATACGGATAAAAATTTATTTTACAGACAGTCGAAAGTTCCACAAGTCACGGAATTGAATTGGTATATGAGCTGTTATACACCTTTTCCTATGTTGGCCAACGCACATTCCTTCAAGGATAAATCGGACCGGTTGGCAGATGTAAATGCTGGGCTATTTACTTATCCTGTATTGATGGCCTGTGATATTATTCTTTATGATGCGGATATTGTGCCTGTTGGTAAAGATCAAAAGCAACATTTGGAAATGACTCGTGATATTGCAAGTGCTTTTAACCATCGTTATGGTGATATTTTCGTATTGCCCGAGGCTAGAATCGATGAGCAAATTATGACCATCCCTGGAACAGACGGACAGAAAATGAGCAAGTCGTATGGTAATACCATAGATATTTTCCAAACGGATAAGAAGCTCCGTAAAAATGTAATGCAAATTATTACGGACAGTACGCCTATGGAAGAACCAAAAAATCCTGATACTTGCAATGTCTTTAATATTTATAAATTATTAGCTTCAGAAGCTCAGATTGCTGAAATGCGACAAAACTATGAAGCTGGGAACTATGGTTATGGTCATGCCAAACAAGCTCTATATGAATTGATAGTTGAAAAATTTGTTAAAGAAAGAGCACTCTTCAATCATTATATGGAGAATTTAGATGAGCTCCATAAAAAATTAGAAAAGGGAGAAGAAAAAGCAACTGAAATTGCTACGAAAACTATTGGGAGGGTGCGTAAGGTGTTAGGATATTGAATGAATAAGCACGGGTAGACATCTTAGCATTTTGAATTTCAAGTAACATTTAGAAAGTCTAGAATCTGAAGGAAAACATGGATCATATTATTAAAATAGCGGGCGAATTAAATGTTCGTCCTCAACAAGTTAAAGCAGTTGTGGAATTATTGGATGGGGGAGCTACCGTACCCTTTATTTCTCGTTACCGAAAAGAAATGACAGGTAGTCTGGATGAGGTTGCAGTTGCTGATGTCAGGGATAGAGTACAGCAATTACGTGATTTAGATAAAAGGAGAGAGGCTATCCTTAAATCCATTAAAGAGCAAGAAAAACTGACTCCTGAATTGGAGAAGGAAATCAATGCGGCCGAAACGATGGCTAAGTTGGAAGATATTTATTTGCCATACAAGCCGAAAAGAAGAACCAAAGCTACAATTGCCAGAGAAAAAGGCCTGGAGCCTTTAGCAAAACTTGTTTTTGAACAAGGCAGCATTGATCTAGAAGCTGAGGCAGCCAAATTTATTGATGAAGAAAAAGAAGTGGCAGATGTTGAGGCTGCTTTGCAAGGTGCTAGAGATATCATTGCAGAATGGGCTAATGAGAACGCGGAAGTTAGAACCGACATTCGTAAGCTATTTTTAGAAAAAGGGAAATTCAAATCTAAAGTGCTCAGCGGAAAAGAAACAGAAGGTCAGAAGTACAAAGATTACTTTGAATGGGAAGAAAATGTTAAAACTGCTCCTTCCCATAGAGTTTTGGCCATGCGAAGAGGAGAGAAGGAGATGATTTTAATGCTGGATATCAGTCCGGAGGAGGAAGATGCAATTTTTATAATGGAAAAGCATTTTGTAAAGGGTGAAAATGAAGCAGCAGAGCAGGTAAAATTGGCTGTTACAGATGCTTACAAACGCTTACTGAAACCTAGTATGGAGACTGAAATTCGTATTTTCACCAAGAAAAAGGCCGATGAAGAAGCAATCAAAGTGTTCTCAGATAACCTAAGACAACTTTTATTGGCAGCTCCAATGGGGAGGAAAAATGTGATGGCTGTTGACCCGGGCTTTAGAACGGGTTGCAAATTGGTTTGCCTTGATAGACAAGGAAAATTATTGTTTAATGAAGCCATCTATCCGCATGAGCCACAAAGACAAACTGCAAAGGCTGCAGCTTTGATATTACAATTAGTAGAAAAATATAATGTAGAAGCTATAGCTATAGGAAATGGTACTGCAGGTCGAGAAACTGAAAAATTTGTTAATTCGATAGGATTGCCAAATTCAATAACTGTAGTCATGGTAAATGAGAGCGGGGCTTCTGTTTATTCAGCCTCAGAAGTAGCAAGAGAAGAGTTTAAGGAGTATGATTTAACAGTTCGGGGAGCAGTCTCTATTGGAAGAAGATTAATGGACCCATTGGCTGAATTGGTTAAAATAGATGCTAAATCAATAGGAGTAGGGCAGTATCAACATGATGTTGATCAAAATCAGTTAAAAGCTGGTTTGGATGATACGGTTGTAAGCTGTGTGAATAATGTGGGTGTCGAATTAAATACTGCCAGTAAACAGTTGTTGACTTATGTTTCTGGCTTGGGACCTTCCATAGCTGAAAATATAGTAAAATACAGAAATGAAAATGGTGCTTTCAAGAGCAAAGAAGAATTGAGGAAAGTACCTCGCTTGGGAGACAAAGCCTTTGAGCAAGCGGCAGGATTTGTACGAATTAGCGATGCCAAGAATCCTTTGGATAGCAGTGCAGTTCACCCGGAGCGATTTGCACTTGTCAATAAGATGGCCAAAGATGTGAATGCAACCATTGCTGATTTGATGGGAAGAAAAGAACTGAGGGAAAAATTGGATATGAAGAGCTATGTGACGGAAACCGTTGGACTTCCAACCCTACAAGATATTATGCAGGAATTGGCCAAGCCAGGTCGAGATCCGAGAGAGCAATTTGAAGCTTTTTCATTTACAGAGGGAATTAATGAAATAAGGGATTTGAGAGTAGGGATGAAACTTCCAGGCATTATTACTAATATTACGAATTTTGGGGCATTTGTAGATGTTGGCGTACATCAAGATGGACTAGTACATGTAAGTCATATAGCTGATAAATTTGTAAGTAACCCAGCTGAAGTGGTAAATGTGGCGCAAAAAGTGGAAGTAACAGTTTTGGAAGTAGATGAGGCAAGAAAGCGAATATCGTTTTCGATGAAAAAGGATCCTTTTAAGCAACAGTCAAAAGAAGAAAAACCAAAAGGAAAGTTCAAGAAAAAACAGGAAGAAAAAGAAGTGGAAGGAGATTTGCAGGCTAAATTAGCAGCCTTGAAAGGAAAATTTGGATAAGTATAAGAAAAGCACTCATCATCCGTCAGGATGATGGGTCTTGATTTAAGTATTATTGAAGAATTAAATTGATTTAAGAATTCTGTACTGTAATAGACTTAAATGTACTTATTTGAAATCCGTCATCTTATTATTTCGCTTAATGAACTCTAATTAAAAATTTAGCAGGGTTTTAACCCCTAGTTTGAGTCTTGTTGCTTTTCATTTTATCCGATTTCTACTAGTACATCGTAGTGGATTCATGGCATTCTTTCGAGATGATTTTCAACCGATTCCCAATCAAATCCTTATTCCAGTAAAGGAAATATCGTCAGTCTGCTCCCGATCACTTTTCCATTCAGTAATGGCTTTTTCCAGTTTTAACTTCTGCTGCTCAAAAGGTAGTAGTTTTATATCATCCAAAATTAAGCTCAGCCTCTTTCTCATAAATTTTTTATCCTCTTTCCCACCGAATTGATCCACATAGCCATCGGTATAAAAATAAATCTGGGCGTCATCTTCAAGATTTAGCTTTTTGTTTCTAGCATTTTTAAATTCCGATTCTTTAAATCCACCGATCGAGAATCTTTCTCCTTTGTATGTTCTCCATTCCTCTTTCTGGAATACTAACATATCTATTCCAGCACCAGAAAAGGTGAGTTCTCGTGATTTTGAATCTATACAAAATAGTGCAATGTCCAATCCATCATTGGATGAATTGCCTTTGTATTGCAGACTGCTCAAGACGGCTTCATCTAATAAATTCAAGATATTGGCGCAATCATGTTCATCTTGTTGGATGACGATGCTATTCAACAAATCATTGGCCATGACTGTCATAAATGCTCCTGGAATACCGTGTCCAGTACAATCAGCAAGAGCGAAAAATATTTTATCATCCTTTTTAGTAAACCAATAAAAATCACCACTGACTATTGATTTTGGCATATATAGCATGAAAAACTCATGAAAAACAGATTTGATCTGGTTTAGATCGGGTAGTATCGCTTGTTGTATATGTTGTGCATACCAGATACTTTTCATGATTTCAGAACTAGCTTCCTCTAAAGCATGTTTCTGATCTAGAATATTATCCCTCTGAGCAGCAATTTCATCTCGATTTTCTTTTATTTCAGATTTTTGTAAATTGATTTCTTCATTTTTTAGCTGGAGGACTTTATGTGATTTGTTTTTGATTTGAAATCGGTTGTAACTGATAAATGCCACCACAGCCAACATAATTCCTAGGGCAATCAGAAAGTAATTTGTGTATTCCCTTCTTGTCAATTGCAAGCTAGTAATCTCTGCTTTATTCGTCAGTAGTTGAATTTCTTTTTCTTTAGACTGGATTTCAAAGTTCTTTTCTAGCTGTGATACTTTACTATTAAAATCTTGGTTAAAAATAGAATCGTTTAAAGCCTTGTATTTCTTATATGCCGATAAAGATTTTTCAAATTGTGCATTGTTTTCATAGATTTCAGACAAGCCTTTGTAGGATTCCCTCAAAACATCCAAAGCTTCAACTTCAATAGCGGAATTTACAGCTCTTTGAAAGTATTTGCTCGCTTTGTCATAGTCTTTTACTCTCAAATAGCTTTGCGCCAGACTTTTGACGATATAGGTTTTATCAAAGTGTTTCTCTCCTTTAGGTACAGCCAGTAAAGCTTTTTCAATGTAATATACTGCTGAATCTTGATCTCCGAAATCTTTGTGGTAAATGCCAATATTGTGTAGGGAATTATAAATTCCAACAGGATCATTTAGCCTTTTATCAATCAAATAGCACTTTCGAAAGTACTGAATAGCTTTTTCAGGCTTTTCCATTTTGAGATATAGTAATCCCAAATTGCTCATAGTGGTGGAAATTCCAAGGGAGTCTTGGAAGGACTCTTTCAATTTTAGAGACTCTTCATAGTAATCTGCTGATTTATCTAGTCTCCCGATTTCATCGTAGATAATCCCTACATTGTTCATCGCTCTGGATAAGGAGGGTAGATTATCTAATTCCTTTTCCAACTCTAAGACCTTCAAAAAATATTCTAAGGTTTTTTCGTAAGCGCCTAAACCGTAGTATGAAATTCCCAGATTATTTAATAACTGAATTTCAGAATATACATCCTCTATTTTTCTAGCTAAATCTAATCCGAGCTGACCATAAAAAATCGCCTGAGACGGTTCCGAAGTACTCATATTATAAAGTAGGTCTTTATATATGTTTACCCGAGTGCTGTCTGCAATCTCCGCCTTCAATACATTCTTAAGACTGTCTGTTTGGTCGTTGGCAAAGGAAATTGCAGGAAACACAAAAAATAAGAAAATCACTATTCTTACCAGCATATATTTAATATTAAAGCTTAATCACTTCAATTTATTATAAATATACTCTCAAAACAATATTAAGCTTTTAATCCTTTACTTTTAGTTTTCAGTATACCAATTCCTCAATCTTACTTCTATATCTTTATTCGTAGAATTAATTACAGATTTGAATTTTTCTACATCTGCAAAACCTCCCTGTCCTCTGAAATGAAAAGGATAAACAATTTTAGGTTGAAATTCCAATACGGCATCAGAGGCTTGTTCAATTGACATAGTATAGGGTAAATTCATGCATACAAAAGCGATATCAATATTTTTCAAGGCTCGCATTTCAGGAATATCTTCAGTATCTCCAGAAATATAAATCACTTTATCAGCAATATTCAATAAATAACCATTTCCCCTTCCTTTGGGGTGCCCTAGTTTCAGCATCAACGGGAAGGTTGTACATAGGGACGGCAGTTATTTTAATACCCTTGAAAGATGTGCTGTTATCATTGTTTAAAATTTCTATTTCGGAATTATCAATTCCTTCCATTTGTTTTGCCACCGCTTCAGGAACTACAAAATGAGATTTTTTAGTATTGAGGGCAGTTAACGTTTTTTTATTTAAGTGATCTCCGTGGATATCAGTAATCAAAATTAAATCAGCATCATTAAGCCCTTTGAAGCCTTCTGCGCCTCCGTAGGGATCCACATAAATTGTAAACTCTTTATATTCAAGGGCCAAGGTTCCATGCACAATTGGATGAATTTTAATATCTCCATCATTTGTTTTAATTATATCTTGTCCATTTAAATTTAAAGTAATGAAGCAGCAGAATACGAGAATAATATTTTTCATAGATTTTTATTTTTACAAACCTTCAGCAAGGATTTTTGTTAAACCGTCCATCACCATTAAATGGTCATACGTTCTTTTTTGTGGCAATCGTAACAATAACAATTTACTTTATTTTTCAACAATCCTGATTTTAAAATGGATTTACCTAAAAGAGCTCTTACTGATTCCTGGATTCCTTCCGTGATAGAAGGATGTGGATGCACACACTCAGCCAATTCCTCAATCCCTTTGTTCATACTAATTAAAAGTGCTACAGCTTGAATTGCAGCAGAAGCTTGTTCACCGACTACTCTCATTCCCAATATCTTCATTTCTTCATCATCAGTCACTAGCAGTTTAATAAAACCTTGTGTGTTTCGTTTGGCAACGGCTCTGGCGATGGTGGAATAATCAGTAGTTACAACTTTATAATTCAATCCCTTTTCTTGAGCTGCCTTTTCATTATAACCTACGCCTGCGACTTCAGGATTTAGAAACATTATGGTACTGATATTTTCGTATACAAGCTTCTTGCGTGGATTACCAAATATTTTTTCAACTGCATATCTCCCTTCTAGTTCTCCAACATTCACCAAGTTGATGTCTGCCGTGATGTCTCCAACCGCAAAAATATTCCTCACGGATGTCTTGGTGTCATCATCTTCTACGCCTCTTTGCCCCATTTTGACACGAACAGCATCTTCCCACAAATTCTCATAGTTGGGAACCCTCCCTACGGACACCAGCGCTTTGTCTACTTCAAAAGATTCTTGGTGCCCGTCCAAAAAATTCAATGTATAGCTAACTTTTCCATTTTTTCTCTCGATATGAGATAGGGAAGAGTTTCTATGAATGTGCACGCCCTGCATTTCTAAATTTTTCTCAATTACAGAAACAACATCTGGGTCTTCAAATGGAAGAATTGAATCTCCCTTATCTATTAGATACACTTTTGTTTGGCCAAAGCCAGAAAAAATGGTTGCATACTCACAACCTATAACTCCGGCTCCAACGATAACCATGCTCTTAGGAAAGCCATCCATTAATTCAATGCCATCACTAGTCAGAATATGTTCCTCATCTACTGGAATATTAGGCAAATACCTGGGCCTGCTACCAGTGGCAATAATTATGTAGTCAGTTTCAACAGCTAATCGCTCCTGCTGGGTTTCAATTTCTACAATATGATCACTAACAATGCATGCTTCTCCTTCAATGAAATTGATGTATGGACTGTATTTTGAATTATTCTGAAGTTCTGTCAGATGGCTGGATAATAAATGAACCCTTTCTTTTACTGCATTTTGAACTTCCAATTGAATTTCCTCCCACACGGCTTTAGGAGGCTCAAGATGATAGCGATCCAAATTCTTGCGAAATGCTAACATATCGCGGGATAGTTCCCATAACGTTTTAGAAGATAATGCACCATTGGTAATACCGGCTCCTCCTAAAACATTTTTTTCAATTAGAAGTGTCTTTTTCTTTAAATCTACTGCCCTCATGGCTGCAGCGTAACCAGAAGGGCCAGCTCCAATAATCACTAAATCATAACGCTCCATAAATACATTTCATTTACACAGCAATATAAAAATTTATGAGGATATAACTCTATTTAATGGCGAAGACTAAGTTAATTGTATCAATCAAACAACTCTTTAACATTCGTTTCAATTTTTTCTGACAGTTCTCCAGTAGGTAGGTCATTCACATCGCCTCCAAAAGGTTCTTCAATTTCTTCAGCTATTAACTCAACACTGATCAAAATGAAAAAGATGAATAAAACTATAGGAATCGTCATGTAATGAAACTCTGTAATAAATGCGAGTGGTAGTGTAATTGTGTAAGTAAAGATAAATTTCTTAATAAACATGCTGTAAGAATAGGGGATAGGTGTATTTTTTATTCTTTCGCAGCCCCCCAAGATATCTGAAAACTCTTTCATCTCTTTATCTAAAACAAAAAATTGATGAGGGCTTAACTTGTTTTCAGTCAATAGCTTATTAAGCTTTTGATACATCAAGGAAGTAATTGCATTAGGTATATGCTCCTTCTTAGTTAATTCATGTAGAATTTCCTCATCAACTAATTTCAAGTGCTTCGGTTTTATACCTTTCCTTAAGTGATCTCTTAAGGCAAATGCAAAAGCCGGAATTAATCCTTTAAAAAATGCTCTGTCTTTATCATTTTCTTTTGGAATAAAAGCATTTATTTTGGAAGCCAGATTTCTGGAATTATTCAATAGCAATCCCCACAATTTTCTTCCTTCATACCATCTGTCGTAGGCAGAATTGACTCTAAAAACCAAGAATAAACCCAAAACTATACCTAACAGCGAGTGCACCACGGTTGTACTATTGAATTCTAATTTAAAGTAATCTTCTAACAAGAAAGTAACAATTCCAGTGTATGCTCCCATTATCAATAAAGCGGGCATCAAAGTTTTAACGACTTGTCTACTATAGGTATGAAAAATTAGACCTAACCAGTTTTTGGGATTGTATTTAATCATAATTCTTTTTGAATGATCTTTCCATAAAAATTTGATTACAATTATAGGGAAATTATGTTGACTTTAAATTTTCCTTAATAAATTTAGAGATTTAACACTTAGTTTAATTAACGACTTATATGAAATATAGCCTACTATTCTTTTTGGTTTTATATCTTCAATCCGTTAGCGCCCAGATCACACCCCAAAAAATTGATATTGTTCGAGATCAGTGGGGTGTGGCACATATTTATGCTGAAACTGATGCAGAAGTAGCCTACGGATTAGCTTGGGCTCATGCAGAGGATGATTTTAAAACGATTCAATCAACATTGATTGCCGGTAAACTGATGGCAGGACAACAATTCGGGAAAGATGGAGCAGGAATTGATTTTTTTACACAATTTATTGGTGCTCCCGATCTTGTTGAAAAGGAGAAGAACGAATTATCGCCAGAGTTTAGAGCCCTATTGGACGGGTATATTCAAGGAATTAATGCTTATGCCGAAAAGCACCATAAAGAAGTACTGCATAGAAAATTGTTTCCGGTAATCGAAGATGATATGCTGACCGCCTTTGTTTTATCATTATCATCCATGAGTGGGGTAGATAAAATTGTAGGAGATATAGCTGCTAACAAGAAATTCAATAATCCGTATATTGGTATTGGTTCAAACGGCATCGCTATCAGCAAAACTAAAACAACTACAGGTGAAAGCTTTTTGGCCGTGAATTCCCATCAACCCTTTGAAGGACCAGCAAGTTGGTATGAAGTTCATATGCACAGTGAAGATGGATTGAATATGCTAGGCTCACTCTTTCCTGCTAGTCCTACTATTTTCCATGGAGTAAATGAAAATTTGGGCTGGGCACATACAGTGAATCACCCTGATAAAATGGATGTTTATCAATTAAGAATGCATAATGAAAAAAAAGAGCATTACTATTTTGATGGTGAAGTTTTGGCATTAGAAAAGCGAAAAGCCAAGCTTAAGGTGAAGATATTGGGAATATCTATTCCGATTTCCAAAACTTATTACAATAGTGTTTATGGTCCTGTTTTAGAAAATAAAAATGGTTTTTTTGCTGTAAGCTTCAGCTCGAATAAGAATTTGAAAGCCATTCAGCAATGGTATGAAATGACCAAAACTAAAAATTTTGAAGAATTTCAATCAGTCATTTCACGCTTAGAGCTTCCAGACTTTAATGTTGTTTATGCAGATAGAGACCATCACATTTACTATGTTAGCAATGCTAAATTACCACTGCGTAATACTAATTATAGGTGGGATAAGGTATTGCCTGGAGATACTTCTGCCACCTTGTGGAATCAGTATCATTCCTATGATGAACTACCTAGCTACCTCGATCCTGCATCAGGATATTTATTCAATATGAATAATACTCCATTTAATGCTACTGCATACGAAGAAAATCTGGATTCCTTGGATTTTCCATCAGAAATGGGATTTTCTATAAAGGATAACAATAGGAGTGTTCGTTTCCAAAGCTTAATCAGTAAGAAAGTGAAATTGAGTTATCAGGATTTCAAAAGGATAAAATTTGATATTCAATATCCAGATCAATTTCAATTTGTTGAAGATGTTAATATCATTTTCAGCTTAACGCCTGAGGATTATCCTGAAATAGAAGAATATTTGACCATTCTTCAGAAATGGGATCGAAAAGCGGAAAGTGAAAGCGTGGGTGCCGGATTGATGAAAGTGTTAATCACACATGCAAAAGGAAAAAAGATCGATAAAGCTAAAGGTGTTGAAATTGTTAAAAAATCCCAATCCCAATTGATAGCTGAATTTGGCACCATTCAAGTCCCGCTTAGCAAACTGCAGGTACATAAGCGTGGAGAAACAGAAATGCCTATAGAGGGTTTACCTGATGTGATTGCACCAATGTACACTAATAAGTTCGGAGATGGCTTAAAGGAAAAGACCTATGTAGGAGAATCTTATATTTTACTGGCTCGATTTGGTGAGGGTTTACCAAAATTGGAATCTATTATGCCGTATGGGGCTTCTTCCAAGCCTGAAAGTCCTCATTATACGGATCAAATGGAAATGTTTGTCAATAAGGATTTAAAACCAATGACTTTAGATAAAGAAGAGATTTATAAAAATGCAGCTAAAATCTATCATCCTCAGGTTGAATGACAGTTTCCATATAGTGTTCCATATCGAATTCAGATAGGATTGTAGTCTTTTTTAAATACAAAGGATGCCTGGGATGACCAGCTTTCAAATGTTCTCCAGCCGAAAGCCATTGACAATCGTAAAATTGACTCATATTGAAAATATCTGATAGACAATGCTTTAAAAAAGGTCTTGAATCAATAAGATTTCCCCATGCTGCCCATATAAATACCTCATCCTCTTCAAGATAAGATTCAATAATCTCTAGGTTCTGTTCATGGTATTTCTTTTCAATTTTGTGATGAAGCAATTTTGCATCGGCACTTCTTTGAGGATAAAGGTTGAGCATAATCCAACTATCAAATTGATTATTAAGAGCAATTCTTTCAACAGATGAAACTGTACCATCATACTGTTCTGGTTTTGCTTGACTAGGATTTACGCCAATGCATATCAAGGTCTTTTTTCCTTTTTTACCTAAGGAATAGCGGTAATTTCCCGTTTTGTCTGTCTCATAAATCCAGTCCATAATTCAAGATAACTAATATTTGAAAAGGAAGTCAGTACCTTTTCAGTATTTTTTACAAGTTTTTGAAGTATGGATGATTCTTTAAGTTAAGAATCATATTGATGGTTCCAATGAGCCAGATGAAAATATAATCTTTGATGCAATAGAAAAAGAGAAACATGACCTTGGTTTAGGACTGTCTTTTTAACTATCCAAGTTCTTTTCAAAAACAATTGAATAGCTATTTAAGTAGAAGAAGTAAATTGAAATATTTAATAGCTACAGTAGCACTATCCTGTTTTGAGAGAATTTTTTATTTCTATATATTTTATCAAGTCATAAGACGCTGCTAAAGGGTCTTGACTATTACTGAAATATTACAAGAAAACTTGATTTAATATTATTTTTTCCTATCTTTATTATAAATTTAATTGCGATATGAGGACCTTACTATCAATTCTTATTCTTTTTGTTTCCTTATCACTATCCTTAAGTTGTCGCAATAGCAGTGACGTAGAGCCCGAAAGTAAATCATCCCTAATACCATCAAATGATTTTAATTTTGAGACTTTTGACTGTGATGATTGTACGTACATAGTCACAGATTACAAAACGGATGGTAAAGAATTGAATATTGAGCCCGGTGATATTATATGCTTGGATAGTAAGGTAGCTTATGACAGACTGTTGTTTTCTAACATCAATGGTACTGAGGCAAACCCCGTCATAATTAGAAATTGTAATGGTCAAGCAATTATTCAAGCCACAAAACCTGGAGGAATTAGTTTTGAGTATTCTTCACATTTTAAGCTATTAGGAGATGGTGGTGGTTCAAATTACGGTATTAAAGTGACTACAAACACTGGATTTTATGTGTTGATGAGGACGTTTTCTAATCAATTTGAAATTGCCCATCTAGAAGTTGCAGGTAATAATGACGGATTTGCTGGAATAGGACTAAAAACAAGTCCCTACGAAGATTGTGAATTATTTGAAGATCCAGCCAGACCTTGGACAATGACGGACATTATTATTAGAAATAATTATGTCCATAATGTTAACGGAGAAGGACTATATATAGGACATGGTTTTCATGCTGGTTGGACTGGTAACTCATGTCCTAATGTTGTCTATCCTCATGTTATAAAAAGACTTAAGGTTTTTTCTAATATTATAGAAAACACGGGTTATGATGGTATGCAAATCAAAAACGGAGACGAAGATATTGAAATTTATGATAATTATATCTTTAATTATGGGACTCGTGCAGAAAATGGACAAAATGAAGGCGTTCTTATTGGTGGACCAATGACAGGTTTGTTTTATAATAATGTTATTATTAAAGGAACAGGAAATGGACTCAGGATGCTGAATATTGGTGGAAACAATGATGTCTATAATAATATAATAATGGAGTCTGGGAAAAGTGGTATTCGTGTCGATGGGGGAAATGAGTTTGACCTGATATTTGATAATCCATATTTAAATTTCTTTAATAATCATATTATAAACTCTGGGGAATATGGCTTTGTAATTTTTGATAAAAGAGATGCCGTCCGAAGATTTAAAAACAATTTGGTAATTAATGCTAGCGACCAGCTGATTGCCATTGGCTCACAAATAGACGCTATTGATACTTCTCATAATATCGCTACTCAAGATCTGAATTTCGTGAAATTTAAGAACCTAGATTCTTATGAGTTTGAATTATTGCCAGACTCGCCTGGAATTGATGCTGGAACTAATGTGTCAAACTTCGGTGTCGATATTGACATCATGAGGAGGCCAAGACCATCTGGTGCAAGCTTTGATGTGGGTGCTTTTGAAAACCAATAAAATTTATTGATAGTCTATTAATTATTGTTTGATTTTTAATTCATTTCTTTACTTAAACGCATAATTATAAAATCATTCTAGCTCATTATTGGTTGGTTATATATAATTAGTAATGCAAAAAGCAATTATTAAAAAATTGAGAGTTTTAATTTGTTGAGTTTTGTAGGGAAGTGAAAAGCAACCCTTACTTTTGCTAGTATGTTTTCCATTTTTCAAAAACCACATCCTTTCATTTTTAATTCTGCCAGTATAGTAATTCCCGGAATTTTTACTTTTCTATTAATTTTTATTTTTAAACCACTGGGTTTTAATAGTCTTCCTATCAATTATGTTTTGGCTTTTGCGCTAGGTTTCGGTCTAATTGCATCAAGTTTGGTTTTAATTTCAGTGAAATTATTGAAATTCACTTTTCCCAAATGGATGGATGAAGATGCTTGGACCTTGGGTAAGGAAGTCTTTCTTATTTTCACAGTATTGATTTTGATTGCATTCACCATTTTCATCATATTTTTAGGGATCGATATAGCAGATAGTAGTCCTTTTGCTTTGTTTAGAATGGTTTTCATCAAGACGCTTTTATTTAGCGCTTTCCCCATACTTTTTATGGTTTTGTTTGAGCAATATAACTATCAGAGGACGCAATTAAAGGAAGCAGTGGATTTAAGCCAAAAGGTAACTCATGAAAAGAATAGTCATGCCTTTACACATTCCATTAGAGCTGAAAATGGCCAGTTGGTCTTACAGTTGGCCAGTAAGGAGATACTTTGGGCACAATCAGATGGAAATTATCTTGATTTATATTATATAAATGAAGCTAATGAAATCAAAAAGGAGTTAATAAGGAATAGATTAAAGAACTTAGCAGATCAGCTGCCAGATGATTCCTTTTTTCATTGTCATAAAAGTTATTTGATTAACCTTAATCATATTCAGAAAGTCCAGGGTAATGCTAGAAACTTTGAAGTAATCCTACGATATGCTAATGTTTCCATTCCCGTGGCCAGGTCAAAATCTGCTGAATTAAAAGAGAAAATCAATCATAATTTTTAGGGGCTTCCTTTTTACACCTAATCGTTCCCATTAATACCAAACAGTACTCATCACTTCTCAAATGCTGATTTGACAACTCATATTTGCTTCATCATTCATAAACACAAAAGTAAAAAATGAAGCAGGTTCTATTAGCATTTATTATTTTAATCACTACTGAAATACTCCATGCGCAAGTCTACACGGAGGAGAAAAGCAAACATAGATTTGCTCAAACCTATATAGGATTTAATGCACAGATAGTACCAACACAAGGTCAATTTGTATCAGACGGTTTGAGTAGTAAATTTCCAACCCTTATTTCTCCAAGGTTTAATATAGGAGGCTTGCATTTCTGGGGAAAATGGGATTTCAATGTTAATCTTCCTCTTGGTCATTTGGGGGATAAAAAAGTGGCAGAAGAAACTGAGTATTTCTTTCAACCAGGAGCAGATTTAAGTGCTCGGTACTATCCAAGGAGAATGGAATTTGGTAAATTGAGACCTTATGCTGGTGTTTCATTTAACCAGATGGTTTTCAAGTTGGATCATAAAGAGCTAGGAAGCAGAGATGATTTATTTTTCACTGCATCGCCCTTAGCAGGGGTTTCCTATGCTTATAAGGGATGGCAACTCAATGCGGAACTTATGTGGGTACCCACGAACAAAAAAGAGTTCTATACGAGCCGAAATCAAAGAGAAATATTTCATTTACCGCGAAATTACTTTTCAGTTGGGATTGTAAAGTATTTTGATACGACACTAAAGGAAGAGAAAGGCTATAAAAATGAATCTACCAAGAAGAAGGAAGACGAATTGAGAAGTAAAGGGAAACTAAATAGCTTTTCTATTGGTATCGCACCGAGCGCAGCATATTTCTTGCAGGCCCCGCAATTCTCTCAAGGTGAGCAGCAGTCTTTACCACGGCATAAAGGCGAATTTAATTGGGATTTTGGGCTAGGCTACTTATTTCATGATGCGGGGCTTCATATTGGTTTTAGTTATAGAGATTACAGCTCAAATTCAAATAGCTACGGTCTAGAGCACGTAATTCGAAGACGATCTGTGGCATTAGAAGCGTTCAAATTCTTCTGGGATTACAATGGATTTGTCCCTTTCATTGGACCAAGTATTAGCTATGAAAGATGGGGTGCGGCTGAATTTGAAGATGATGTGATGACAAGTGAAGTAGCCAGAACAAAAATGATTTCGCCTGGAATTATATTTGGCTGGGACATAGTTCCATCTCCATTGGAGACCTGGATTTTACGAACAAACCTTCGATATTATCCTCTACAAAAAGTCAAAAATCCTACTGGAGAAATATCAAGAGTCGATCAATTTGAATTCAACATCATTCAATTGGTTATTTATCCTAATAGAATCATAAATACTCGTTAATCATATGAATTACATAGTTCAAAATATATTATACGTGCATATTTGCGCAGGGGCAATTGCTATATTGAGTGGCGCAGTGGCCATAAGTTCCACCAAAGGGAAGGGAACGCATCAAAAAGCTGGGAAAATATACTCAGTGGCAATGTTAGTGGTCTTTATCACTGGAATCACAATAGCTTCTTATAAATTCAATAAGTTCTTATTTTTAATCGCTTTCATCAGCTACTACAGTGTTTTTGCTGGAGTTCGCATATTAAAATTGAAAAAGCTTCACAAAGGGCAGGAAGCCAGATGGTTTGATTGGTTGGCAGGATCAATAAATTTCATAGCCAACTTTTCATTTGTTTGCATGGCCGTTTATTATGCGGTTACACCAGATATAAATGTGCCTGGCGTATTGCTTTCTGCAGGTTTCGGTCTTGGGGGAATGTACCTCAGTTACATCAATATGAAACCATTTATTTCCAAACCTGAAAAAGCCTATCATTGGTACACTTATCATTTAGGAAATATGATGGGCGGCTATATTGCCACCTTTACCGCTTTTTTCTCTACTATGGTCACACGGTTTGAATTCATGAATCCATTTTTAGCTTTTGCATTACCTTCACTAATCGGAATTCCATTTATAATATACTGGACAAACAAAACAGAATTAAAATTTAACACAAAATGAAAAATATTTTTTACTTAGTAGTCATCATCCTTTCCAGTACTTTGATAAGCTGTAGTTACTTAAAAAATGTACAGTTATTAAGTGGCGGAGAATTAAAGCGTCAGAAGTTTGTACAAGCCATCCCTTTTGAGATGAGAAAGGACTTGATTGTGGTAAAAGCAAAAGTAAATGGTGATAGCACAGAGCGAGAATTTATTTTTGATACGGGCGCTTTCAATAGCAAAATTGAAAAGGGATTGGCAGAGTCGCTCAGTATGAAAACCATCACTACCAAATCCAATTCTACCGCAGCTGGAGTAACTAGAAAAATTGAGGTCACTAGAATAGACTCCTTAGTTTTTGGAGAAACGGCTTTTTATAATGTCGGAGCTGGAAAAGTTGAGTATGATGAGCAGTCTGCCAGTCCTTGCATAGCGCAGCATGGCATCATTGGGGCTAATATTATGAAGCTAGCCCACTGGAAAATTGATTACGAACATCAGATGATCTATTTTTCAGATCAACCCTTTGTAGTTAAAGAATCAGCTTACAATATTGAATTTGATAACCCATTGCTTTCTGGAACGCCATTGATTAGTATGAAAATAGGTGGAAAGGAAGCGCAGAACATCCTATTTGATGTGGGCTATAATGGTGGTTTAGTATTACCCATTGCCTTAGCCAAAGAATTTGAAGGAAGTGAAAAGTTATTTTTCGACAGATCAACTACTGGAATTTACGGAGCCAAAGCGGATACGCTTATTGAAAAACAGTTGGAAGTTGAAATTGATGGATTTCAGACTAGTATTCCTGTTAATTTCTCCGCAAACGGAAAAGCGCTCTTGGGCAATGAGTTTTTGAAGCACTTTGAGGTAATTATTAATTATGATAAGAATATAATTCAGTTGATTGAAAGAAAGACTGTCAGTATTGATCCTAATGCTCCATTCATTCCAGGTGTTTTGAATGATAATCAATGGGTGGTTGATAGAACTACTGAAGATTTACCTTTTGATTTGGGGGACACATTAAATTCAGTAAATGGCAAAACACCAAGAGAGTTATTTGATAATTACTGTGACTATCTAATGCATGTTGGGACTCTGATTAATACGGACAGCTTAAAGCTTGTGAAATCAAGCGGAGAAGAATTCATTATTAATAATAAATCTATTTCGAAGTGATGGTCAGAAGAATCACAGCATTAATTTCATATTTCTTATTGGGCTATTCTTTGGTAGCACAAGAATATGATCAAGCAATTGCCAAAGCGAGATTCCTCATTCAGGAACATCAAAAGCAAACTAATATTCCTGGGCTGCAAGTTGCAGTAATGATTGATGGTGAAATGATTTGGAGTGAATCCATGGGTTATGCTGATCTGGAAAATGCTGTTCCAGTGACGAGCAAAACTCAGTTTAGAACGGCTAGTCTTGCAAAACCATTGACCTCCATAGCACTAGGAAATTTGCTGGAAGATAATCTGATCAGTTTAGACAATACTGTTGAAGACTTCCTTCCTGATTATCCTGCTCCTGCGAAAGAAATTACTGTAAGGCAGTTAGCGGGCTCCATTTCAGGAATCCGACATTATAATGATGCCGACCCTAAATTCAGAACTAAAAACTACAAAACAGTTCAAGAGGCGGTAACTATTTTTCGCGATGACCCACTGGATTTTGAGCCTGGTACAGAATATGGCTATTCAAGTTACGGCTGGGTACTCTTGAGCGCTCTAATGGAGAAAGCTGCTGGTGTTTCTTTTGAAAAGATCATGAATGATAGCTGGGATCAGCTGGGAATTGAGAATACTTCATTTGATTCTCCTAATCATGATTCTGAGGACATCAGTAAATTTTATATTAAAGGAAGAAAAAGGCGAGAACTGGCACCTTTTCAAAACAGATCTTTCATGTACGCTGGGGGCGGTTATTTGTCAACATCGGAAGACTTGGTCAGAATTGGGCATCAGTTTATCAATTTCGATTTTCTCAAAAAATCAACAGTAGATACATTGACCAAGTCATTACATCTCAAGAATGGAGCGTTGACCTACTATGGATTGGGATGGGAGTTAGGTTCCAGCAAAATCGATACTGAAGTCTGGCATCATAATGGAAGCATGCCTACAGCCAGAACGCATTGGCTGCTTTTGCCAGAACAGAAGATAGTTTTGGCTTATATGAGTAATACAGGTGAACATGTATTCTTTAATGATGCAGAAGCACACGCCATCGCCCAAATTTTTCTGGATGCTAAAAGAGCAAAAGCAGGTGTTAATATAAACAGTGAGTACTTGACTAGGGAATGGACAGGTAAAGTCACTTCTTTGTATGGCAAAAGCAAGAAAGCCAAACTCACATTAGAAAGCACTAAAAATGGTTTAGTGATAGGAGAAATCGCGTTCAAGAGAAGTCGTAAAAGAGAAGTCTATCCAGTCGTTGTTAAATCAAGTACAAAGGATTCCCTGCACTTAATAGCCGTGACGCCCATGTTTGCCGATTTTCATTTACGAATAGATTCCAATGACAATTTAGAGGGAGAGTGGCAACACGATTTTGTCCGCAAGCCTAATGAGGATGAAGATGAATTTTGGAAACAAAGGAAGGCATCCTTTCGAAAAATTCAGGATTAGAGTGATCAGAGTTAGCCTAAAAGCAGATCAAGAATCAATTAGAAAATTTAAAATGGCAACAAATTGAGGATGTTCTTATTTCCCTTAAAACTTTACCTAGTGAGTAATTTGAAAATAGAAAGATGAGGCGCATTAGATATATTGTAGTAGGTTTCTTGCTGAGCCTAAATAGTATTTCAGCACAGCACCTCATTAATGAATTCTTTAAGATTCAATTTGATAATTATGATTTCCCCGTATTGGTGAGAGGTAATATGGAATCAGGTAAATTGCTGATTTTTGTTCAGGGTGGGCCAGGAGAAACAGCCATTGATTTTGCCAGATCTGATTATCCAAAATGGAAAAATTCTCTCGAAAAGGAATTAGCAATTGCCTATTATGATCAAAGAGGTTTAAATGGTAAAGTCTCGCAAATTGACAGTTCAAAAATCACCTATCAGCAATTTGGTTTAGATGCATTGGCCATTGCGGATTATTTACAGAATAAGTATAAAGTAGATGTCTATTTGTTTGGTCACAGTGCAGGAGGGAAAATGATCCTACAGGCTTTAAGCAGTCATCCTGAACGATCAAAAATTCTATCAGGCGCCATACTCGCTTCTACACCTTTTACCTCAGATTATTCGGATGCCCGCTATAATCATTTTAGACCAGAATATTTGAAATTGATCGCAGCTGACAATATCAAAAAAGGAGTGAAAACCGAATATTGGCAAAATGCTTATGACTGGATGAGCCATCAAAAGGTCATTGACGACCTTGAAAGTAGCAATAAATGGAATGAATATGTTGATAAAGCTTTTGAAGCAAGCAAAAGGAAAATCTCATTATCTATGGTAGCTAAGGTAATATTTTCAAAGCCGTATAACCCTGTAAAATACCTAAAAAGGAAGGATAATGATATGGTTGGGGATTTGCTCTGGCAAAATGAGAAAAATGTGAATTACTTCGATGATTTAGATCAAATAGCAGTACCTATTCTACTGATGACAGGTTTCTACGATAATATTGCGCCCTTTAATGAATTGGATAGTGCGCATCAATTCATTGGTAAAAGTAAATTTGTAGTAATAGAAAATGCAGGCCATGAAGCTTTTTTAGATAATCCAAGTGGATTTAATCAATCAATACTGGATTTTGTCCTAAATGACTAATGAATTAAACGACAAGCTGTATGTCAATAGGCTTGATTCTACCGGATAATGCAATTCTATTATAGTTCAAAAGAACTCTGAGAGATCAAGAATGGCCAGGTGAAAAGTTGATAAATACTTAATAATACTATTTTTAAATATTCTGAAACTACTATATTTACGGGTGTATTAACTCTAGTAGACTTTACTTTTAAAAGAAATGAAACTCTTGAAAATAGCGGCTAAAGCTATTGCAGTACTTATTTCAGTTATCGTAATTTTTATTGTGGCCGTATTCTTATTGGATAACCGAAGCACTCATTATTTAAAAATCTCCAACATTCCTGAAGCGGAAAGAAATTCTTATCTGATAAAAAATGTAAATATTGTGCCCATGTCCTCCGACACTGTTTTAGTTGATAAAATGGTGCTCATCGAAGATGGAGCGATAACTGAAATTTCAAATGATATTAGCGTGGAGCAACACACCATCATTGATGGTAAAGATCAATACTTGATGCCTGGCTTGATCGATATGCATGTGCATGTTTGGGATGAATACGAATTAGGTTTGTATTTAGCCAGTGGAGTCACCACAGTACGAAACTTATGGGGTCAGCCAATGCATTTAAGAATGAAGGAATTGATTGAATCTGGAGAGATTTTAAGTCCTAATTTTTTTACTAGTGGCCCTAAGCTTACAGGTTCAGAATTCATTGGGGATGATAATTTTCAGATTTTCAGTGAAGAGGAAGCTCGACAGATAGTTATCGATACGAAGGAAAAAGGCTATGATTTCATCAAAACCTATTATGGATTGCCTCAGGAATATTTTGACGTGGTAATAGATCAAGCCAAGATTAGCGGTTTGGATATTGCTGCCCACCCGAGTTATAAAGTTGCTTATGATTATCATTTCAATCCACAAATTAGATCAGTTGAGCATGCGGAAGATATAGTGCAGCAACCATTGGAATACAAATTGGATTCAGCAAAATTGGGAAAGGTAGTTGAAGATTTCTCAAAAGCTGAAGGTACTTCCTTTTGTCCCACACTTACTGTCTATCACAATATTTATAAAATGATTATAAATGATAGTATTCTAAATTCATCGGATTTGAATTATATGAATCCCTTAATACGGATGGTGGATAGTGAAGCGCAATTTAGTCGATGGAATAGTGCAAAAAGAAATGATAGCACAATTGAAATTAGCATTAGAAATCAACATGAATTTCATTTATTGGCTATTAGCAAACTGCACGAAGCTGGTGTAAACATAGTTTGTGGTACTGATGCGGGAATAGGGGTGACTATTCCCGGGAAATCCATTCATCAGGAACTGGCATTTTACAAGCAAGCTGGACTAAGAAATTATGAAGTTTTAAAAACAGCGACCATAAATCCATCCAAAACTCATAAATTCTTAAATGACTTTGGTACTATTGAAAATGGTAAAGTGGCAAATCTGTTGCTTGTAGATGATAATCCTTTTGATAATTTAGCAACTCTAGAACAACCTCAGATTGTCTTTTCGGGGGGCAGAATGATCAATCGAACTACCCTCGATACATTTGAGGTGAAAGCAGCCGAAAGATCAAATCTTTTAGCATCAGCCTTCCGTTATGTTGAATTTTTACTTTTTAAATAAATCTTTGAAAGTTCTGCTATGTCACAAATTATTACTTTTCGAAAGGCTCTAACTATAAGTCAGTTATTGATTGGCTTCTTAATTGCATTTCACATTTTGATTGTATCCCTCACGCTTTTTGAGATTGATTTTTTTATGAAATATACCTGGGGTGGGGAAATTACAAGTTCAAATGAATTTATAAAATTGGAGATGGTTTCAATCCTGGCTTCAAGCTTCTGTTTTTTACTGATTTTAATAAGACAGCGGGCTAAGTCAAAAGTCTGGTTAATCATATCAAGAATAGGCTTGAGTTTATTCTTTTTAATGTTTCTGTTAAATACGCTAGGAAATATATTGGCGGCATCAATATTTGAGAAATCCTTAGCCTTAGTAACAATTCTGATTGCCGTGCTTCTGCTTAGAATTATTTTAGAGCCAGTCAGGAAAAGATAATGGAAGGCTTTTTTACTTTTTTACTTTTTTGATTTTCCCTGTTACTATGAGGATGTAGAATGTAATTGCCACACTTAATAATACGGACATGATCATCATGATTTTATTATTTTTTGGTGAATAAGAATAGAGTGTGAATCACCATCACACTCTAGATTTCAATTATTTTGAAGCTAAAAAACTGTCCACCTGATTAAAAAACCACTTAGGCTCATCGTAGAAAATAAAGTGATAGGCTTCATCTGCAACCGCAATTTTCACATTATCAATATCTTTGCATTGCGCCTTGTAATTATTTTCAACAGTTTCTTTGGTACTACCATATTGCTCATATGCTGCCCATGCGCCTAATACCAAAACAGGTGCTTTTACCTTTTCCATTTCCGAACGAATATCGGTGGTGTACATTTCGCCATACGCTTGAGTGGTCACCGTTCTATTGCTATTGACCCCCATTTCAACTACTTTCTGTCGTTTGTCTTCATTTGCAATCATTCCTGCGACAATCATCTTCTGCTGTTGTGCAAAAGCTTCTTCGCTTACATTTTTCATATTGGTATTCATTTGATTAGCCATATTTTGAGCCATTTCTGGAGTAATTCCAGGCATCTGTACGGCAGGAAAATAGGGGATACCATCTACAGCAATGATTTTAGAAAAAAGTGTGGGAGCTTCTGCTGCTGCCCAAAGCGATAGGAAACCTCCCATACTGTGGCCCATTAATATGGTATTCTTTAATTTATTGGATTTCACATAGTCTATCAGCTCATTTTTGACTTCTTTTAAGAAATGCTCGCTCTCCACATTTTCTTTATTCCCAAACCCTTTTAATGTTATTAGATGGATTTCATAATCCTTTTTGTAATGAGCTGTTACATCATCCCATACATCGGCTGAACACGACATGCCATGAATGAGAATCATAGGCTGTCCTTTTCCAACTATTGTGGTGCTCAGTATGTTTTCAGATTTTGCTTCTGTAGCCATCATTAAAAGGGCAATGCTCAATAGTGCTGTTGGTAATTTTAAGAATAATTTTTTCATGACTTTTTTGTTTTGTTTGCTCAAATCAAGCACTGAATTTTGAGTTAATTAAATTTGATTGACCATTGGCTGGATTGTATTGACCAACTGCATTCCTGCACAAAACGCTAGGAGCCTTATGAAATATCACTTCCAAATACCATTCGTCAATTCATACAAGCAGTTTGTCAAGCCAAGTTGTGAATAGCGTCTTCTTTAATATCTTTAGGGAATGATTGCGAAACAGTTAAAAAAATACAAAATCCATCACCTTTTCGGTTGGCTAATTTACTTTTCCATAGCCATGGCTGGCTACTACGGTTTTTATGAAGATAAAATGGATTTGCTGTTGGTCACTTCGGTTTATGTAGTTTCTCATGCGATGATGTATTATATATCGCAATATGTATTGTCAGCTTTCAGTTTCAAAAAAGGCAAGCCGTGGTTATTTTTCATGGGCTATGTACTGCTCGCAATTTTCCTGTCATTTGTGATGTATGGAGTAATCTATTTGATTTTAGGAGATCAAATGCCGCTTTATTTCGGAAAAGAATTTCTTATGGTATATTCTGTATTTTTGATCTCTAATCTTTTTATGGGAGGAGTTTTGATTGGGATCAAATCTATGATAGACAAATCTCGTCAGCAAAAGTTTGAAAAGGAACGAAAGCAAGAAAGTCTTTTATCTGAGCTTAGCTATTTGAAAGCCCAAGTCAATCCGCATTTTCTATTTAATACCATCAATAGCGTTTATGTATTGATTAAAATGGATCCTGATAAGGCTGCGGAAATGTTGATCAAATTATCTGATTTACTGCGCTCCCAACTGTATGACTTTAGTGGGGACCAGATTAGCATAGAGGAAGAACTACAGTATTTGGAGAATTATATTGAGCTAGAAAAGCTTCGAAGAGCTCATCGAGTGCAAGTAAATTTTGAGAGGAGAGGTGATTTATCGGGCTTTTCTATTCCACCTTTACTAATTATTCCTTTTCTGGAGAATTGTTTTAAACACCTTTCTTCTGATACCGACAAATCGAATATTGTTAACTTGATGATTGAAAAAAAATCTTCAGAATTAAGTATAGAATTATCAAATACTTTTGACCTGCAATCGGCACCAAAAGAGGAGGGAGGAATTGGTTTAGCCAATGTAAAAAGAAGATTGGCCTTGCTTTTTCCAAATCAACATCAGCTGGCGATCAATAGAACAGATGAATTATTTATCGTAAATCTTGAACTAGACTTATCTGATTATGAGTAAGAACTTGAAAGTTTTAATTGTGGAAGATGAACACCTGGCAGCAGAAGGTTTAAAATCCTATGTTGCGGAGATTGCATTTTTAGAGCTGGTTGCTTCTTGCGAAAATGCTTTAGAAGCTAATAAACTTCTATCTGAACAATCAATTGATTTGATATTTCTTGATATTCAAATGCCAAAAATCACTGGAATTGAATTTTTAAAATCACTTTCTAAACCTCCCATGGTGATTTTTACTACTGCTTATCCTAATTATGCCTTACAGGGTTACGAACTGGATGTGATTGATTACCTGGTAAAGCCTTATCCTTTCGATCGCTTTTTAAAAGCAGTTAATAAAGCGAAAGATCGATTTGTTTTGGAGAATTCAAACAATCAGGAATCTGCAAAAGATCGAGCGTTAGATTGCTTCTTTGTGAAATCAGATCAAAAGCTGGAGAAAGTAGTGATAAAAGAAATTTGCTATGTTGAAGCAATGGAAAACTATGTAATTATACATACAGATTCGCAGAAAATCATCTCCTTAATGACGATGAAGAGTATGGAAGAAAAACTGCCTCCAGCACAATTTATAAGATCCCACAAAAGCTATATAGTGAACATTAGCAAGGTGGAATCAATAGAAGGCAACTGTCTGAATGTCAAATCCAAACAGTTGCCCATTTCAAGACAAAACAAGTCGGAAGTCTTGAATAGAATTATTAGATAATCAGTCGTCACCTTTTATAGCAGATACATCTGCTTTCAAATCATCATCAGGTTGGCCTAATTTACCCGCTGCCTTTTTCTTTAAGTAGTGAGCTAAATCTTTTCTTACCTCACCAGACATAATGTAAAGTCCAATCATATTCGGGACAGACATGGCCAATATCATCATGTCTGAAAAGCTCAAGACTGCACCTAAACTCACAGATGCACCCACTACAACAAATACTAAGAAAGTGATTTTATAAGCTAATTCTGATTTGTTAGTTTTTCCAAAAAGATAAGTCCATCCTCTCATTCCATAATATGACCATGAAATCATGGTGGAAAAAGCAAAAAGGAATACCGCAATAGCCAATACATAAGGAAACCAACCGATTACAGAACCAAAGGCCTGAGCCGTTAATTTCACACCTGTAACATCTGGTACTTCGTGCATTCCAGTGAAGATTAATACTAATGCGGTAAGCGTACAAACCACTACCGTGTCAATAAATGGCTCCATCAAACCTACAAAACCCTCTGAAGGGGCATTGTGTGTCTTTGTGGCACTGTGTGCAATAGCTGCAGAACCCACACCCGCTTCATTTGAAAAGGCGGCTCTTTGAAATCCGATAATTAATACTCCTAAAAATCCACCTTTAAGTGCACTTGAATTTAAAGCACCGTTATAAATAGCTGAAAATGCAGGTCCTATATTTTCATAATTGATTCCAATAATAACCAAAGCGGCAACTACATAAACAATAGCCATAATTGGAACTACTTTTTCTGTTACTTTGGCAATACTTTCAATACCACCGATAATGACAATACCTACTAAAACTGCCAATCCGATTCCAAACCAGAATCCCCAGCCTTCTAATACAGTAAACTGCGATGCCATAATTTGGAATGACTGATTAGATTGGAACATGTTTCCAGCACCAAATGAAGCACCAATACACAGTACTGCAAAGATTCCGGCTAATACCTTACCCAATCCTTTGATATTACGTTTCTCTAAGCCGTACCGCAAGTAGTTCATCGGACCACCGAAAATTTTACCATCTGCCTTAATCTCTCTGTACTTTACACCTAGCGTACATTCGACAAATTTCGAGGACATGCCTAAGAAACCGGCTAAAATCATCCAAAAGGTGGCTCCAGCACCACCAATAGAAACTGCGACAGCTACCCCTGCAATATTACCCAATCCAACAGTTGCAGAAACTGCTGTTGCTAATGCTTGAAAGTGCGTTACTTTACCTGGGGCATTAGGATCACTGTGTTTCCCTCTGGCTAAGTCTATGGAATGTTTGAATCCGCGAATATTGATGAAGCCCATTCTTACAGTAAAGAAAGCCGCACCAGCAATCAACCATACTACTATAAATGGAATGCTATTTTCTCTTGTATCTCCGTTTGCGTATAATAACGGTTGTTCTTCATCAAACTTGATACTTGCGAAAAATTGAGCTCCTTGTTCAATTAAATCTTTTGTATTATTTGGGCTAAAAATGACATTGCCTTCTTCTACATTGAAGTGTAATTCACCATCAGCCGTTGCTTTCACTGTATCAGCATCTTTCTTGTCTATAGAAACGATGGCGATAGGATCACCTTTTTTAACTTGTTGACCATCTGGAACTAGCTTCTCTTTAAGTATAAAAATCTTATCTGTTCTTGCATTCCAATCAGGTGTTCTTATCATTTCCTTATCGGTCATCACAATTGGGTCGTACAATCCCATAGCGGCAAATCGATCCCAAAAAAGCACATTTCCCATGATTTCCACCACAGGGTCGAAAACAGAGTTGAAATTTTCAGTAATGGATTCAGCTTCAATGGTGATTTTTTTATCTATAATTTGATTATTAGCATCAGAAATTTGTACCGTATATTCTTTCCCTTCTATAAGTCCAGATGCTTTTGAAGCCGTTAAAGCGGTGTTTTGATTAGACCATCTATATTGATAAGGTTCAGTACCTCCAGTCACTTTCAATTTGATTTCCCCATTATTGATTGTAGAAGAGGGATTGATAATTTCAACTTCGACTTTCAGAGAATCCTTAGACTGTGAATATTTTGCTTGTAAAAATTGGGCTGAAGATGCTATTAAAAAAAGGGTGAGAATTAATCTTAAAATTTTGTTCATAGATAACTTAAAAGTTAATTAAAAACTGATTTTAAATTATAATTTCTGTATTGGAAATTTTATAAATTTTAAAGCTTTAAATAGCGATTTGGTTACTAAAAAGTTACAAATGCAACTGCTTTACTTGATAATTGTTCAAATCTAGGGATTATAATTTGGCTTAGCAACTAATATAGAATCAGTGTAGGTGTCTGCTTTAAAGTATTCTCAAATATGCTTTTGTGAGATTTCAATAATTTGATCGCCTTATTACTATAAATATAGTATAATAATTTATAAAATAGTTGTATTACTACTAAAATAGTAATATAATTGCCTTATGAAAGAATTAACCAGAGCAGAAGAACAATTAATGAGACATCTTTGGGGGCTTAAAAAAGCTTATTTAAAAGATATAGTTGATGAATATAAAGAACCTAAACCAGCTTATACAACTATAAGTACCGTAGTGAATGTTTTGGTGAGAAAAGGTATTATTGGTTTTGATTTACATGGAAAGTCCAAACATTATTATCCTCTCATTAGCAAAGAAGATTATTCCAATCATTCAATGAAAGGATTGGTTAGTGATTTTTTCAACAATTCGTATAAGCAATTTGCTTCATTTTTTACATCTCGTAAGGAATTGTCGGTGGAGGAGTTGAAAGAAATTAGGAAAATGATTGATGATGAAATCCAAAAGAAAAACAAATGAACGCAATATTAATTTATCTTCTTAAAGTGATTGCTATCCAGGCTGTCTTCTATTTGATTTATACATTGATTTTTCATAAAAGTGGAAGACATAGCATCAACAGATTTTATTTAATCTTTACGTTAGCTATTGGTTTTTTAATTCCATTTATGTCGATTCCGAAATTTCAATCCTATGAACCTTATCTGGAAGTTGATAAACCTATTTGGTATGAACTGTCAGACTTGGCTGAATTTTCCAATACAGAAGCTGAACTAATACCAGTTGAAAGAATAAATCAATCAGATTTTACTACCGAATTGATTGTTGCTGGAATTTCATTGATCAGTCTTCTATTTTTAATGAAGTTGATATATAGTCATTTTGAACTCATTAGGTTAAAGAGACAATCTAAAGAAATTAGTAAAAATGGGCATAGGATTTATTGTAGTCAAATTGAAAGCCCTTTCAGCTATTTTAAATCTATATTTATTCCGAAGAGCTTACTAGATTCGACTTCATTTGACACCATTATGGAGCATGAATTGGTTCATGTCAAAAAGCTACATTCAATAGATAGGGTATTGATGGAAGTCATACTGTCCATATTTTGGTTCAATCCTTTGCTCTATTTATTTAGGAACAGATTAATCGAAACTCATGAATTTCAAGCTGATGCAGAAGTGATAGCCTTGCAGCAAGATCCCATTGCTTATCAAGAAATACTATTCCAACAAATTAATGCACAAAAAGTAATTTCTTCTGCAAACTATTTCAAATTGAACACCATTAAAACCAGAATCAAAATGATGAACAAAAACCAAAAATTATCGAAATGGCATTATCTATTCATATTGCCGCTTATGGTCTTTCTGATCTTTTCATTTTCAAGCAGAGAAGGTGAGGAATTTGTAGCTCCTTTAAAAAACGATGTCTCAGATGTATTTGACTATGTTGTCAATCTATCAGATAGTTATACACCTTCTATTTTTCCACTAAAAGATGCAGAAGGTGTAAAACTCACCGCAAGTTTTGGAAAGCGAATCCATCCCATTTTACAAGTAGAAAGAATGCATGAGGGAATAGATTTAAAGACCTACAAGGGCAATCCAGTTTTGGCAACAGCAGATGGGATTGTGGTGGAAGCCGGGATTATCAATGAAATATCCTGGGGTAAAATTATTAGAATTAGCCATAATGGGATTTTCGAAACAGTTTATGCTCATTTGTCTGATATTGAAGTGAAATCTGGTGATAAGGTCAAAAGAGGAGACATCATAGGAAAGGCAGGGACAACAGGAGAATCTACTGGCCCTCATCTCCATTATGAGGTTAAAGAACTTAATAAAGGATTTTTGAACCCTGTCGATTTTATAAATGACTTTGATTTCAAAAGGTATACTTCAATTGAAAAGAAGGATATTATAAAATTAGGTAAGCCCAATCAAAAACTGAAAGTAGTAATAGATCCTGGCCACGGAGGCAGAGACCAAGGTATTGTTTCTTCAAATCTTTCTGAGAGTGAAATAGCTTTAATGGTTGCAAATCAGGTATTTGAAAATTTCAAGAGTTCTGATGAGGTGGAAATTACCTTGACTAGAGATAAAGATGAGCTCCTGAGTCTTAAAGATAGGGTCAGCAAGTCAGAAGGTGCTGATTTATTTATTTCGCTTCATATGGAATTGCATGAAGATGAAGAAGAAGAGATGATGACTGCTATTTACAATTATCAAAGTGAACATTCAGCTGCATCTCAATATTTTGGAGAATTATTATCGAAGGAATTTGAAGAAATAAATAGAAAGTTTAAAGTAGGATATACGGAGGGAAACTATGTTTTAAAAAATGCAATGAGTCCCGCAGTATTGTATAATATTGGTTATTTTTCAAATTCAGAATCTGAAAGATATTTAAACTCAGAAAAAGGAATGAAGGAAATTGCTCAAGAATTGTCGGATGCCATAATGGCCTCAAAATATTAATATTTGGTTTCTTTTAAGTGCGGTATATGTGCGTCAAGATACGCTTATACCGCTTTTTTTATATCCCTTATCGATAAAAATCCGCAATTCATAGAAACTATTTCAGAAAAAAGCTTCATATTTAACTAATAATAAGCAAGTTAAGTAATGCAGCTAAAAGCTATAGTTAAATATAAACAAGATTTAATAATACTATTCGTAGCCATGGGGTATTTCTTTTTTGCCCGCCTAGGCTACTTTCTAGTATTTGAGGATATCTATATTTTACCTACCTGGCCTCCATCAGGCTTAGCTTTAGCTTTTCTAATTTTATTAGGCAGAAAAGCGTGGCCTGGTATCACCATAGGAGCGCTTTTAGCCAATATTTTAGCTTATTGGAATACCGGAGACTTATCTTCTGATTCAGTAATTTTACTCTCTTCTGTTATTGCAGCGGGTCATACCCTAGAAGCTCTTTTAGGAAATTTTCTCATAGAGAAATGGATCCAAAAAGATCAGCTTTTCAGTAAATCTATTCATGTATTTAGATTTTTAGGGGTAGGGTTTATTATTGCTTTGGTCAGCGCTATTATTGGTACTGGAGCACTTTATTACCAAGGATTAGTATCTACTGATGAATTCTTGACTCGTTTCGTTACCTGGTGGGTCGGGAACCTTGTGGGGATACTGCTTTTCACTCCATTCATTTTGTCATTTAAAGAACCTATTAGCAGAGATTTTAAAAGAGGTCATTTATTAGAAGTCATATTTTTTAGTCTTGCCATATTGATTGTTTTCACGCTCCTAAGTCAAGAAAGCCTTCGATATCCGGTTCAACAGTCCATTCCTTTTTTGGTTTTGCCCTTATTGCTGTGGTTGGCTTTCCGTTTTCATTTAGCAGTGGCCATGACAGGGACAATCATTATCGGATTAATTTCAGTTTACATGACTACTCAGGATATCGGCCCATTTGTGATGGAGACATCTAATAATGCCATGTTGATATTGCAGATCTTTTTGGGAGTAATCAGTGTCTCCACCATTATATTGTCTGCCACTCAGCGGGAAAGAACAGAAGCTCAGAATGAGTTGAGAAGTCTGAATTCTAATCTAGAGGGAATAGTCCAAACCAGAACTAAAGAGCTAGAGAAAGAGAACTCAACCCGAAAGAAGGCAGAAGAGGAATTGAAAAGTTCTAATTTGGAGCTGAGAAAAATCAATGCCGAATTAGATAATTTCGTGTACAGGGTTTCTCATGATTTAAGAGCGCCCATTGCCAGCATGTTGGGCTTATTGAATTTGGCTAAGTCAGATGGCGATGCTGAATTAAAAACAACTTATTTGAATAAAATAGAGCAAAGTGCTAAGCTTCAGGATACTTTTATTACTGAAATCCTGGATCAATCAAGAAACGCCAGATTGGAAGTGAGGAAGGAAGCAATTGATTTTGAAAAGATTATTAATGAATCCTTCGAGCAATTGAAATATTCCAATGCTAATAATGGAGTTGAAAAAAGTCTGAATATTGATTTAAAAGATGCTTTTTATTCAGATCCTTGGAGATTGAAAGTGATTATGAACAATGTGATATCAAATTCCATTCGTTACAGAAACGGGAAGTCTCCTAAGATTGATATCGATATCTCTACTAAAAATAAAAAGGCTGTAATCAATATAAAGGATAATGGACGAGGAATTGAAAAAGAGCATATTGATAAGGTTTTTGATATGTTTTACCGAGCAACAGACGATAATGCCGGTTCTGGGCTAGGGCTTTATATTGTAAAAGAAACTGTAAGTAAGCTCAATGGTGATGTGAAGATTGAATCAAAACCTAAGGAAGGAACCACAGTCAGTTTTATTATCCCTAATATGAAAAATTAGTTCAAGTTTCCTGATTAATAGAGCTACCGTTCCTGTATCACGAGACAGGCTATACCGGAAAATTTAGACTTAACTTTTAAAAAGTCTTAATTTATCGTGCCTGTGCCGATCAATTGGTATATCTCCTTCTAATTAGGGTTCTCTTGATAAATACTACAAAGCTTTCAAGCCAAATAAAATTTGCTCATAGAGAGCGGGAGGGAGGACAAACCTGCCTGCTGGCAGGCAGGAATGCGGGCCTGCTTGTGCAGACAAGCCAGACGAGGGTGTGGGTTGTAGCATATTTTTGTCTTGAATTTTTGTTTCTTTTTGTTCAAGTAACCGCAGTCTATTGAACTGAACTTCAAAGAAGATAACAAAATGGTCCTGTGTTACAGGATATGAGCCAGGGTTAAACAGCCTTTGGCTGTTCTTTTGTTTTCTTTTGATTCTTCTGTGGTTAAATCTCCAGCTTTAGCTAGTTTTTAGTCTTGTTATATAGTAGCAAAAAGAAAAGGTATAAAGCACAAAATTTAATTTGGAATACACATATGTCTATAATTTCTTAAACTTCAGATGATACCCAAAATCACTAATTTTGAGATCTTAAACATAATCATATTTCAAAAATGATGCTTTAATTTTCGTTTTAAAATATATTAAAGATACTTTTCATTTTTCAAGAGAACCCAAATTACCATCTTATGATTTAAGGTAATTTTCTTTTCTAAATTTAAAGAGTAAAATCAAATTTTAGTTTCCTTATTGCGTTTACTAGCAAATTAAACCTCTTTCCGTGAAGGATTTATTAATATTAACTTTTTTCAGTGTTATCCTTTGGTCTTGCGAATCAGTAAATGAAAAACAAACCAAATCAGCTTATTTCGATTTTGAATTAGAAATTGATACCGTTCAAGTTGATTCGAAGGGCGTAATTTTAATGGCCGGAGCTTATATGGACAATCCAGCTATATCGTACGATAAGACTGTGTTCTATAATTTTGATGATGATAGTTTTGTCCTTGAAATAATTGATCTTGAAAATTATAAGCTTGACCAAAAAGTAAATTTTTAAAAAGAAGGTCCAAATGGTTTAGGTTCAAACCAGGTGCGGAGTTTGAAAATTTTTCCCAATGGTAATATTGGAATTGAGGATTTTGAGTCTTTTAAGATTTTTGATTTGCAGGGAAATCAGCTTAACAATGTAAATTTTAACGAAGATTGGATAAAAGGAGATTTAACCGCCTCCGAAAGATTTGAATTTGCTTCAGTAAATAAAGACGGTTCACTCATTACAGGCATGCATTTCGGTACCGACAATTTTAAACCACTTATGTTTCTACTTAATGTTGAAGAAAAAAATGCGGAAAGGATATTGCTACCGGAATTTGATAAGTTGAAAAGATATAAAATTGTTTTTCGAAGAAATGGTGGATACCTAACAGATCATCATGAGCGAGTTCAGTTCGGTTTTAAAAGAGATAGTATTATTATTTCAAATTCGGCCTTTAATGATGTTTATATCTATAATGAAAATACAAACAAATTAAAATATAGAACTTTTGATCATAAGTTGATTCCAGAAGGAAAGGAAAAAGCGTATAAAAACAGTTCCGAATCTCGAGAAGAAGTAGTTGAAATAATCTATTCGATAAACGAAGAAGTAAGATTTTCGGAGTTTTTTTGGGATGAGAGTAATATGAAGTTTTATCGATTTACAAATGAAGCCGTTTACGATGATAAACGAGAAAATTCTACATATAAAGTTTCCATGCTTGTATATGATGAATATCTGGAATTAATCGGTGAAAAAGAATTGATGATGTTTAATAATTATGCCAATCCGCTCTTTGTAAAAGGCGGCAAAGTCCATTTCCATTTAAATATTGAAGATGAATTAGGCTTCATAAGAATAGGATTGAAGAACTAACAACCTCAATACTTATTAACTTCTTCACCTCAACACCTGATTCCTTGGAAGTCCAAACATTTAATTTCAATTTTGGCTTTTCATTTTGGAACTATAATCACTTCAGTCAGTTTTAAACATTATGGCAGAAACATCTCATTGGACAGGATCCGAAAAATATTTATGCGATCCCGCTTTAGCACAGGCATTTCATATGGCACGAACTCTAGGTATGCCACTTTTGATAGAAGGAGAGCCCGGAACAGGGAAAACAGAATTGCCCATTCATTATTCAAAGGATAGGGGGCTAGAATTAGAAGTCTATCCGGTTGGCTCTAAAAGTAATGTAGAGCAATTTGTTGCTCGCTTTGATCACGTAAAGTACTTACGTGATTCTCAAATTGAAATTCTCAATGCACAAAGAGAGGAAAAAGGATTAGATAGCAAATTGACTACAGGTGATAGAAACCCTGAAAAATTACAGGATTATGTGGTTAAAGGACCTGCGGCTAAAGCTTACAGCAAACCTAATTCTGTTTTATTGATTGATGAAATTGATAAAGCACCAAGGGAGTTCCCCAATGATTTACTGTATGCTTTAAGCCATAGAAAATTCATTATGCCTGAATCTGGAGAAGTGATTGAAGTTTCTGAGGAAGATATGCCTGCTATCGTTATTACTTCCAATCGAGAACAAGAATTGCCAACCGCCTTTAAAGGCAGATGTATTTATCATTATATCGATTTCCCTGATCAAGACACTATGGCCAAGATTATTGATAAGCATCATCCTGCTATGGATGAAAAGGTGGTTAAAGTTGCATTAGATGTCTTTTATCATTTAAGGAGACTAGGATTAGAAAGAGCACCTACAACCAGAGAGATTTTGAATTGGTTGAAATATATGAGTGAAATGGCTCCTGCTGATGCTGTCAAAAAGATTTCCGGCTTAGAAGGAATTGGTGCACTAATTAAAACACAGGCTGACATGGAAAGAGTAAGTAGAATGATTGGTGCTGATGAACGTTTTGGAAGTAATTTGAATTAAGGTATTCGAGTTAAACCCTCGATAATTATAGGATCCTCGTTACAAACGAGGACTAGATAGGAATTACTTCATTTGTTCGTCCTCATTTGTAACGAGGATCCGTAAAGAAATGCATTTGTAATGCGATTTAAAATATAATAATATGCTCAGCTCATTACCCGAACACTTCAGAGAACATGGCCTGAAAGCAGACGTGCGCACTTTGCTGTTACTGCGGAAAGCTATGCAAAAAGGTTTGGTAAAGACCTTGGGCGACATTTATAATGTGCTTAAAGGAATAATTGTAAAAGAGCCTGCAGATATGGGCCATTTACGAAAGCCTATTATGCTTATTTCCTTTATATTCCTATCAAGCCAGGTCAAACCTTAGAAGATGCCATTTTGCGATCTGAAACTTTTCAAACATGGAAAACGGATTATGTTGAAGAAGCTGATCGAGATATTACGGATGAGGAGCTAATTAATACTTTTCTGGACGAAGTACATTTGACCAGTTATGACATCAAAGAAGTAGTTTCTGGTAAAGAGATTTGGGACAAAGACAATCCAGATCAGGAAGACACCGATCCGATTTCTGATGATGATGAGATTGCAGAACGAAAACTGGATAAAATGGCGGATTATTCCGAATTATCATTGGAAGAATTGCTCGAGCGGATGGAAAAAGTCCGTGAACAGCAGAAAACCCGACATGGTGGAGGAAGTCATTGGATCGGTACAGGCGGTATTTCTCCTTATGGACATGGAGGAGCTGCAAAGAATGGAATTCGTGTAGGCGGACAAGGAGGAGGGAAGATGGCCAGAAAAGTGATGGGAGACAAAAATTATTTTCCTATTGACAGAGATTCTACGCTAAATGATAACAATATAGATGCGGCTTTAGCTTCTATCAAAGGAGTTATTGAAGAAAGCGCCACCGAGAAATTGGATGTCCCCAACACGATTAAATCTGGCTTAAAGCGCGGTGGGTTATTTATTCCTGAAATGTCAAGCGAGAAAAATGAGGAATTGAAAATTATTGTTTTGATTGACAATGGTGGTTATTCCATGGCGCCTTATGTTCGTACGGTTCAGAATCTCTTCCGAAAAATGCGCACCCGTTTTGCCCACGATTTGGAAGTTTATTATTTCCATAATACTATTTATGATCGAGTTTACACTGATGAAAGAAGAACGAAAGCCATTTCTATTGAAAAGCTATTAAGTCACAACAAAGATTATCGCGTCTTTATCATGGGTGATGCCGCCATGGCACCTTATGAAATCAATTCTTTAAGTATAGAAAGTCTAAAGTCAATCCCCAAAAAATTCAAGAAATGTGTCTGGCTTAATCCGGAGCCTATCAAATATTGGCCTCATACTTACACTATTCAGTTAATCAAGCAATTGATTCCTATGTTTCCACTGACTCCAGCAGGAATTGAAAGAGCGGTCAGGAGTATGAATAGTAAAGGGACGGAGAGTTAATCTCTAATATATTACTCTATTGTTTTCTATAGAAATATTCCGTTCAGTGCATAATTCCTGCGCAACTTGTCCCGTACTGCAAGTACGGAGGCAGGAATCTTGTCGTATTGAAACTCTGTTTCAATAATCAAATCAAGAATAAATTGATTAGACTAATCGTACCGTTTCACTTTTACTAAAATTTTATTCTTGATGGAATTCGCTAAGTGTCACACTGACCAGTCTTTATTCCATAGTTGACGACACACCATTTATGCCTGAGATAAAAAACTAGCATAATTAATCAATGATATTTTCCAATTTCAATCCTTTTCCTTAAAAATAGTGTCTGTTGTTAGAGAGTTTATCAAATGCATGAAAAAGAACCTAATTCTAATAACTATTTTAATATTTTTTTTATCGAAGTCATCTGTTGCTCAAAACGATTCAACCCGACTGAATAAAAAACGAATAGGGATTTCAGTGGGCTTGACCGCTGCCTCTTATACAGCTGGTGTTTTGTATTTATCTGAAGTTTGGTATAAAGACCATGAAAGGGTACCTCTGCATTTTTACGATGATAATGCAGGGTGGAAGCAGATGGACAAGGTAGCGCATGCTTACATTGCCTATCATCAAAGCAGGGCAGGCTATGAAATGCTCAAATGGAGTGGTGTTAATGAAAACACAGCTATTTTTCTGGGTGGAAGTTTAGGATTTATTTTCCAATTACCCATAGAAATATTTGATGGTTTGTATGAAGGTTATGGATTTTCTTGGGGTGACGTTTATGCGAATAGTGCAGGTACACTATTATTTATGCTCCAGCAAAAATTTGCAGATGAGCAAGTAGTGAAATTCAAATTTTCGTATTTCCCGACTAGCTACTCAAAAGTGAACCCCAGAGTTTTAGGTGAAAATGCCTTGGAGAGTTTATTTACAGATTATAATGCGCAGACTTATTGGTTGAGTGTGGGAATTCATAAACTTATGCCCAATCAAAGCATCCCAAAATGGCTAAATTTAGCAGTGGGTTATAGTGCGGGAGGGATGCTATCTGAATTTAAAAATCCTAACTGGATCAGCGGAGAAAGAGCGCCCCAAATCAACCGCTACCGGCAGTTTTTCCTATCTCCTGATATTGACTATACTCAACTTAAAAGCAATAGCAAATTGTTCAATGGGATTTTAGAAGCCTTAAATCTCACCAAACTTCCCGCCCCAGCTGTAGAGTATAGTACCGAATATGGATGGGTGTTTCATTTTATCCATTTTTAGGTGTCGATTTAAATATTTATTAATTCTATGGAAATAGTTTTTGAGTTTGATTTAAACCTAATTATGGGCTTTTTTTATTGACTGTTTTATTAGTAGATTGTTAATAAAGTACATTGTATATAAAGCAGCCTTAGTTTCTTTACAGAATTGTTAACAAAAAAAAACGTATCCTACTACTCCAATCGAAATACTACTTTACTGTTTTTTGCTTCTTCTATATCTGAATAATCCAGCTCACGACTTTCGCCCATTCCACTCACGCTAAACATATCTTCCGGCACTCCTTTGTCGAGCAAATAGGCTTTAATGGCATCAGCTCTCTTTTGGGTTAAATCATTGTGGTAGATGGATACAATTTCCGTTGTCGGTTTTTCTTCTAAAGCCGTGCTATCAACTTCAGATTGAATGCTAGTCTCTGTTGCAAGAGTATCAATTTGATTATAGTCTACTAAAACGGTGTCGTAACGAATTTCCGGAAGACTATCTGCATACTGCTCCGATTCGGTGATGCTTTGCTGATAAATCTCCATCTTAAACTCGAAGCCCCTGTTTTGCTTCATTAGTGTAATCAATCGGGCCAGCTCTTCTTCCGCACCGATTGCGAAATCAGAAGTATAATCTTTGAATCGAATAGAGATTGGAAATAGCTCACCCCTTTGTAAAGTGGGGAGAGTAATATCTTTCACCACCTTTTTAGAAGATTGCATACTGTCCAGATTCAAAAACTCACTATAATAGCCAAAGCCCTGCTCTTTGGTTTCAATGTAAAAATCAACCTGATGATTCTCCGGTAAATAGATTCCAAATGTCTTTTCGTCAGAACCGAGTATTAAACGAGCTAGTTCTTCACCTGATTCCAGATCAGTTGCCTTAACTAATGCTTTTGCTGGAAGATTGGTGACAGTTCCTTCTAAATAGTACACCTTAGCGGGTTGAAATTCCTCCGGAACTTTAACCATATATAGATCATAACCTCTTTCACCTTTTTCGTGGATGTAAGCTACATCGCCTAAAGCCGTAACACCTATATAACGGTCATGGGCACTTGTATTCAAAAAGTCCATGGGCACAGCTTTACTCCAGCTATCGTTTTCCTTTCGGCTCATGTAAAAATCATAGTTGCCGTTGCTGTTAAGTGCAGCAAAATATATAGTTTTATTATCGGGCAAGATCACAGGATTAACGAAGGATGACGAGGCTAAATCTATCTGGATCTCTTGTGGCTCTTTCCAATAAACATCTCCCAAATACTCAGCTGAAAACAGTTTACAGTTGCCGTCAACTGGATCTAATGTTTCACAACGACTAAAATATAAGGTTTTTCCATCGGCCGAAAGCGTTGGATCCATCTCATGCAAGGGAGAATTTAGTGGCTTTCCGTGATTAATTGCTGGAGCCCAGTTGCTTCCCTTTTTTTGTTGAAAGAGAATATCATAGCCGCCAATATTTGGCCCTTTACGGGATGAATAAATCAGTTGATCACCCTCGTATGATAAATTATATGAACCAAAAGGAATCATGTCTTTATTGGGGATTTGAATAGGCATTCCCCTTTCCCAGCTAGTGCCTGTTGCACTGCTCATAAAAATTTCTGGGTCTCCCGAATCTGTATAATCAGACATATAGATGATGGTGCGTCCATCAGCCGTAAGCTTTGGTGCATATTCGTTACCATCCCAGTTCGAAAGAGTAGCTGGCAGCTTCCTTTTTTGAGCCATAGCTACGGTAGTGAAGCAGAGGATCAACAAGCCGATAAGTATTTTTTGCATATTCTCTATTTTAAACTGAATATACAGAAAATTGATACTAACAGAAAGAAACATAATATTTTTGCATTTCAATTTGTTTAGTAACTTAAAATTTAATTGAAAAACTGCCGAATTTAAGATTATTTATTAAATCAAAGTGCAAGCTCTCAGGTTGGTAAGCTTCAAAATTATAAAGGCTAATGAAAATCAGGAACATTGTTCTAGTTACTATATTTGCTTCAACAGCAGCATGTACTACCGGTAAATTCTCGTCAAGTTATAAAGCAGAGCGGTCTACAGTTGATTCATTAACCCTACTGACGCCAATAGTTTTAGTAGAAGAAAATGACGGAGAAAATAAGAAAAACAACTTGTTGATTGGCGCATCTAATAGCATTATTATATCAGAAATTAGTAAAATAACACTTTCTTCTAAGTATTCAATTGTTGGTCAAGAACTCACATATCAAGATATTGACGAATTATTTGAAGTATGCAAAAGCCTTGAATTTTCAGAAAATATATTAGATGGTCAAATTGTACCAAAAGGCTTTTTGAACAATATTGGAATTGCAGAAACAAAATATGGTTTGATTTTAATATACAGAGCTACATTCAATCCATTATATGAACCCCATTACAATTTAACAACTGGAATAGCGACTAGTTCACTCATAATTGCCCCACAATCTAAGCCTTTTTCTGATCTGCGATTGTTGGTTATAAATCTCGAGAATGGAGAAGTAGCTCATTATTCAAGTAAAATCTCAGAAAATCATGATCCTAGGGTGGCTGGTGATGTTGAGTTTTTGACAAAAGCAATTTTAAAATCTGTCTATTATAGGTGAGACTGCTAGATCTTTATACTTTTTTTTCTATTTGAAAAGTTTGTCTCTGGTGTAGGTGTTGTAAAAGCGATTACTGAATACGGATTCACTACTCGATTGAGCTAACGAAAAAATTATAAAGCATAAAAAAAGCCTTACAATAAAATTGCAAGGCTTGTGGTGATCCGTTCAGGATCATATGCCTTTTGTGTATCTTACTGATTTATAGAAAGTTGCTTTCGTTCCTTCTAAAAGGGGCACAAATAGGGCACAAATTATTTATTTGAAATAACCGCCATTTGTAGTCTATTCTTGAAGCTCAAACTGCCAAAGAACTTTTCTTTGATATATTAAATATACGCAAAAAAGGGCAAAATTTATGTATAAAAGGCAGGAAATTTCTGGATTAGAACCTAAAAGTCCGGCTTACTCCATGAGGTATTCTTGGACTGGTTCAACATCTATTCCTGTGTAATCTGAGAACTAGAAAACGGTTATGATTTAATAACTTAATAAGATTTTGCAAAAGTAGGGACACATGTCAAGTAATTCTATGTAAAAGAATTAACTTTTGCATGTTTATAGGAAGATTCATATTTTAATAAAAATCGCAAATAGTATTGTGGTTTTAAAAAAGATAACATAAAATATTATGTCGACTTTTTAGGGTTGAAAATTTAGTCAAGTACTTAAAACATGAACCATTAATTTCGAGAACCTATTTTGAACGCCTGTTGGGAACCAACAGTTTTTCATCCCACAGAATTTCAGTTTTTTCTTATAAATAAGTTTGAAACTTTATTGGTTACTTTCTAGAATATATTTTATTACTGATGTGCTTTGTCTAAACAATTTTATATTATTCACTCTAGTAAATGAATATTTTTCAATATCCTTTTTAGAATATTCATCAATTATTTCTTGTAATCTTGGATCATACAATCTTTCAAATAATTGAACAAATTCCTTTGGAAAAGATAAGTAAAACAGCTTAACGACTTCTCTTGAACTTATTAAATTTTCTAATGTGTTGATTCTATTCCATATTTCAAAAAAAAATTTAAAGATGTCTTCAAATAATTTATTTTCAATATCTCTTCTTCTATGAAATAATTGATTAGCTAGTTCATTTCTTAAGTTGTCATTATTGGTCATTGTTACAGCTGTAATCAATTCAACAATTTCGTTAATTTCATGGATTATTGCATCCTTTTTATAAATTTCATTATTATTTAAAAACCTATAAATATCTTCGTCCAATATTTTTTTTTCATAAAGAACAACCTGTAGGTCATTTGCTTTTAAACTACCTTTAGTTAACTTATTCATTTCTTCTTGTTGTAGTCTATAATTCTTGTATAATAGAATAATGGCAACACCAGAAAAAATCACACCTATTGCTGTAGCTAACTGACTTATAGACGCAAGATTATGTTTGTAAATATTTCCATTATTAATATGAATATCTAATATCATGATACCATAAACACCAATTCCAATTGAAACTATAATGGCAATGCCAGTATAGTTTTTATAGAAATTATAGAATTCTTTTGAATATCGTTTCAATCTATCTTTTATGGGCTCTTTATTTTTATTTGGCATAGCTGAATTGACTTGATAATAAGATGAAGTATTTATCTAAAATTGAAAAATATTTTTTGATTTATTGCTATTAAGACCTTTTTTAGGGTGGTAGGATTGCAACTTTATAAATTACGTCTTGAAAACCAATAACTTACAGGCTTCTTTTTTTTATATGTACACCTAATCGTACACTGCGTATTTCTTGTAGTTTAGTTGCTTTTGATCATCAAAACAAAGAGCCAGAAATAATTTTTATTTCCTTTTAATTGTATAATTATATACAAAAAAGGGCAAATATTATGAATATAAGGCGGGAAATTTCTGGATTAGAACCTAAAAATTTGGCTTAATCTGTGAGGTATTCTTGGACTGTTTCAGCATCTATTCCGGTGTAATCTGAGAACTCGGAAACGGTAATGAGTTGATGTTTCTCTTTTCCCTTTTGCTCTCTTATACGTTCTAATATTCGCCTTCCGGTGCGCTCGCTCTTGCCTGTTATCCGCTGGATGTCCTTGGGGTATATGACGGTTCTTTTTAAGATCATTTATCCATACTTTATTGATACTTTATCCATACTTTATCCTAGGCTTTGATATACTCTAATATAGCTAATTTTTAGAAAGCTTGATTGTCATATTTTGCCAATGCAGTCAAGACGACCATTAACGGAAAGCAGTTTTTGACAAACGCTCATTTGAGGAATACTTTGGTGGCTCATCAAATATATTTTCAATTATGGCAAGACAAAATGGAATTATCAATTTTACAGGTAAAATGGGCGGAGTGTCCTTTTACAAATCTAAGGATGGCTATTTGGCAAGGAAATCTGAAGGAGTTTCAAAAGAAACTATTAAAAATGATCCAGCCTTTCAGAGAACCAGGGAAAATGGTTCTGAATTTGGGAGAGCAGGAAAAGCAGGAAGGCTTTTGAGAACCTCTGTTCGGCCATTGCTTTTGAAAGCCGCAGATAGTCGGGTGACCAGTAGAATGACTCGAGAAATGGTGAAGGTCGTGAAAAGCGATACCTCCAACGCTAGAGGGGAAAGGACGGCTGTTGATGGAGACATCGAATTGTTAAGAGGGTTTGAGTTCAATCAAAGTGGAAAGCTGAATGCGACTATGTATGCGCCTTTTACGGCTGCTATTGATAGAGCAACTGGTGAAGCAACGGTGGAGATTCCTAGCTTTATTCCGCAGAATACTTTTGCTGCTCCTGGAGGAGCTACTCACATGCGTTTAGTGGCCGCTGCAAGTAAAGTGGATTTTGCAGAGGAAACTTTCAATCTTGATACAGATGAAAGCAGTGAAATTGCTATTGGTCCACAAACTGAAGCTGCCATTACTTTAACAGCTACTCTTCCTACTGGAGGACAAGAGCCGATCTTTTTGCTGTTTGGAGTTGAATTTCTTCAAGAAGTGAATGGGACAATGTATCCGCTTAAAAATGGTGCATTTAACTCACTGGCATTGGTTGAGATCGAAAATGACGCTAAATAGTATTTATAGTGGAGTTTGAATTAAAGCGAACCTATAGACCAAGCGGAACTAATGGAGCTCTTTGGTATGATGGATCTCTGATCTGTCATACCATCGAACTTCCTTGGAAAGATAATGAAGTAAATATCAGTTGCATTCCTGAAGGTAGGTATCTTTTGGAAAAGAGGATTACCCATGAAAGGGGATTTCATCTGATATTGAAAAGTGTTCCTGAAAGGAGTTGGATTTTAATCCATCCTGCGAATGATGCTCAAATCGAATTGGAAGGATGCATTGCACCCGTCATGGAGCTAACAGGCATTGGAAAAGGAATCCGATCGAGTGAAGCCATGGACAGGCTTTTAGAAGTCTTTGAAGAGGCTCAAGAGAAACAGAATCATATTTACATCACTATTAAAGAGAAATCAGCTATGAATATTTTAGAAAGAGTAAAAAAGCCCACTCCAAAGTTGTTTAGAAAATTGCGGACAGTCGGTTTGGTATTGGCTGCCGCAGGAGGTGCTATTTTAGGCGCACCCATCGCATTGCCAGCTGGCTTGATCACAGTTGCAGGATATCTGACCGTTGGCGCCAGTGTCCTAACTGCTGTCAGTCAAGTGACCGTTGAGGATGAGGAAAAAATTCCTCCACTGCCAGAGATAAAAAACAAAGGAGATGCAAGTCCACGGTAAAGCAGGGACAGCTGGTGGGACACTGCTCACCGTGCTGGTCAATCTTCAAACAGCTGATATTGTCAAGACCTGCATTTTGGCAGCTGTCGGAGCATTAGTTAGTTTTTGTATGTCATTGGCCATGAAATGGGTGGTCAAGAAAATCAAGAAGAAAAGCCGTAGTTCATAGCTACGGTTTTTTTTATGTCCAGTCTGCAGGGAAATTAACAAAAAAATAAAAACCTGGCAGGCGAAACCCACCAGGCAATAAAACTAAAACGGCAATGGCGAGAAATTAATCTCAAACCACAAAAACCGAAGGAAATAATAACCTTCAGACTGAACACGAAACCGCGTAAAACTAAACGCTGGACGAAGACGAACGTACGCCACCAACCACCGGCTGGCGATGCGCACTTTAAAAATTAATTTAAACATAGTGCGCATCCACACAGGAACGGTGAGATAGATGCAAGAGCGGCACATAAAAAATACTTCCGCCATTTGGCGGAGGAGATTTTTTTTGTAGCCGGCAAAGCGAACTCTTGCATCTTTCTCATCCGCATGCCTGTAAATTTCACTATGTTTGGATTGATTTTTCTACTGTCCTGACGCAGGAAAGCTGGTATAGAGCTTTTTGCAAATTTTGCTTATACTGCAAAATCTAGCTATGAAATACTACCTTATCTCGCTTCAATTTCTTATCAGAAATCCTGATTATAATAATAATTTAAGCAAACAATTTTCTTAAAAAGAACTATCTGCGGAATCCCATTTATTTGAATTGAGCTATGAAATGCAACCGCTCACTAACGCACACTCCCAAGGGAAATATTTTCAAAAGAGAAAAGAAAAAAAACAAAAAAAAAGAAAAGAGAAAGCTTTTCTTTTAGGGTGAATCGCTTCGGGGTCAAGTCTTTTTTGGAAAATACTTCCGCCAGTGGGCGGAGGAGATTTTTCAAAAAACCCAAAGGGCTTGGACTTGAGGTCGAAAAGCGAGGCAGCCCTAACTTGCTTTCCTCTTTTTTTTATTTTTGAAAAGATATTTACCTGCATCATGAAATTAAGAACGTCCAAATTCCTGGGGCTAACACAACGCGGCTTAAAGCCGCACCTTAAACGGGTGGTGGGGAATTTGGGAAAGGATGTGGAATGCTGTCCTATCGTATTAGCACAACAGTTTGATCAAGGCACTAAAGCGGGTAGAAGTGGGAAGGTGAACGCAGGAAGAGCGGTTGCAAATAATGGAGTTTACGGAATGGTTTGCAATCCGCTGTGTGTCGAGCCGTCTGCGAGTGCGACCCCGGGTGGTAGACCGAGAGTGACCGAAGGAAACGGGGGCTAGCCACGAGCGGAGAGTAACGGAGCGAACAAGGCTTGGCGTGGTTTTTAGTTAAAAAAAGCTGTAGCCGATTTAATCATAAACTCTAACAGCTTTTTTTAAAACCATGACAAGCCGCAGCCCGGGGGCGCCCGCAGGCGAGCCTAACTCTGGCAACCGGGGGCTGTTACTTTTAAATGGAGTTTACGGAATTTTAAAGGAACAGACCAGGTAGGTTGCCGTGATGCACTTGGGCTAAGCTGCAAGGGGCATGACAGCACTTGCCCCGAAGGGGTTGGCTTTTGGCTTTAAATACCTTATAAATCAACACACTTATTTAAAGCCTGAAGCCAATGCTGGCGAGACCCTTTGCCGCAGCCCAAGTGCAGCACACCATAGTGCCTGGCAGTGCGGCTGGTATATCAAACAACAACTTTTTGGCTTGGGAGCCAAAAAGACCACTTCCTTTTGTTTTTTTACCTCTTTAAATGCTTAACAGAAAAAAAACAAAAGCTATGAGGGAAGGATTGTGCGGGTAAGTGCGGAAGGTTAGCCGAGGGCCTTTGATTTACCCTTTAGGGAAATTAAAGGCTTTCGGCTGAGGGAGCCATGGGCTTTGTCTAATTTTTTGGATTGTGCAAGGGATGTAGGGAAATTAGGCAATGCGCATGGTGTTGGTTTTGTAGCTGTAAGATGTTATGTTTTTGAATAAGTAAAGCTGAATTGGTTGTATTCAAAAAGGAGATTTTAAGATTTATTCTTAAAATATTTGTATGTACCAAAGTAATTAATTTACTTTGAAGCTCTTACAAGTCAATCCTGACTTTGTAGGTTTTGGTTGAAATAAGCCGACAGCAGGGGTGCTGTCGGCATTTTTTTTTACGTTAATTATATGAAATGTAGTTTTGGATTAAGCGCTTACTTTGCGTGGCTATGATATCATAATGTTAGAAGCTGTGATTTTTATTTTATTTCTTCTCTTTTAATTTCTAGAAAGTCATCAAAGCCGCTTCTTAAAGCAAGTTGTTTAATAGAATAAATGAATCTTTCTAACTCTCTATTAATTATTTGGTCATAATCGGCACTCATTTGGTTAAAATCTTGTGGAAGTAAATTTGAAATCGCATAATTTATTCCTGAAAGAACTGTTGGGAAATCAATAAAGATAAGTTTCCCATCTTTAATTTCTGTTTCTAGGTTAATAAATCTAGGTCTTCCAGCATAATTAAATGATACAGATTTAGTCTTAAACCCTCTCTTTAATTGTTCAAACTGTAGGTTAACATCAGAATTTAGTCTTTTAGGTATGATGATTTGAATCTTACATTCGGGGTATTTCTTTCTATCTTCTTCAAATCCTCCATTTTCAATAATAAATTTACATGTTGGGGAAATGAGGTTTTCAAAATAGACTGAAGCAAGTGTAGAAGAAGGAAAGAAATTTATATCCGAATCAATTTGGTTTTTAAACATTTCTCCAACTTGAGAAATTGCTGTGGTAAAACTTGAGACCTCTCCTTTTTCAAATCTAGCTAGTGAAATCCCTGATATATCTGAAAGAACTTTTAATTCTTTATCCACCACAAATGCACATTTTGAAAGTCCAAGTCGGCCAATAAAAAGACCTAATTCGAATAAAACATTGTCTCTAGGTTGCATTACAATACTTTCTCTATATTCTACTTTATCATCTGTTGTACCTAACAAAATGCCAAAGTCAAATTGCAGAGAGGCCTTAAGTAAGTCATTTAGAAAATTATTATTTATTTTGAATATAGATGAATCCCAAACACTATCATTCCAAATAGTTACTTCAAAATCTCTCTCAAGAATTACTTTTGCGGAATTGGCAAGTTTTAATTCTTCTGAAGAAGAACCAATAAAAATTCTTTTCTTTCTCATTATGAATATATTAATTCTCCTTTTTGAAAATAGCCTAGGTAAAGTTCTTTATGAACATCAGCGATTAATTCATCTAAATCTGATTTAATTGTTTTCATTCCTTCAACAGTTTCATCTTTTAGAGGTTTTTCAGTCCCATTTGGACTTTCAACGCTTCTTCTATATTCCGAATCGTTTATTAGCTTTTGAAGTTGACTACTAATTGCTTTAGCTATATCAATTTCTTTCCCTGTATAATAATAAAGTTCGCTATTCTGAACTGAGTGAACAATTGTAGTTATATGGAAGCTAGTTAAATTGATTTCATCATTGTCTGCTTTTAAAGTCTTTAATAACCTAATTCCTTTTCGCGAACCATCATTTGTATTATTTCCTTTTGAATTCACCTGATTAATATGAGCAAAAGGGTAATCTAATATTTTTTCACTTTTGGTAAAATCAAATAAATAAACTCCTCGATAATACTCGCTGAGGGTTTCTTCGTATTTTAAAGAATTAAACCAAAAGCAAAAAACAATATCTACTTTCCTATTTAAAGATTTATTGAAAATAGAGATGTTCTTTTTCCCACTTTTATCTACCTCGTCATAGATATTATCCATTATTTTCTCTGATTGACTCCTGAGTTTCTTTATATCAGAATTTGGTTCAGAGGCAGTATACGGGGTATTATTTGGTACGCCATTTGCCTTAAAATGGTAACGATCTATAATTGTAAGTAGATCAAAGTCACTATGTACTTTAATATTTGTAGAGGTGGTCACTGAACCTTGTGTTCTATAAGCTCTAGAAAAGTGCAAATCATATCCATTTTCCAAGTGCTTTTGAACCCTCTTAGCAGCTTCAAGAGTTCGATCATTATACTTTTTATCTATTTTTATCATAGATTCCATTAAGTACTTAATGTTCTTTGGAATACTGGTTGAACTGAATGATTTGGTTAATACTGATTCATTCAATTCTTTATCGAATCGTCTTGCTTGAAGATTTTGTAATCGTCTTTCGTAATCTATTGCCATTTTTTATGTGTATCTGACTACAAACATTTACTAATAATAGGTGCCAAATCTTCTCCATGCAATGCATGGCGGGAACTGGGGGTTTTAAGTCTAATAATTTCTTTCTATAAGAATAAATTATTTATTTGATTGGTCCACCCTTGTCTATGGATAATTCTTTGTTGTTGTAAATTTTGATTTAGAATTTCTTCTTTAGATAGTTGAGAAAGATTTTGCCAATTTTGACCAAAAATATAAGTCGCATTTCCATGATGTATACTCTCTAGGATAAAGAAATCTTTGTTTTGGAATCCAAAAACTATATAACCTCTAAAACCTGCCTTACCGACAGCTATAAAATTTGGATTATGATTTGAAATGGTTTCAAGTCTACTTTCTATAATACGTCTTCTATTTTGACTTACATTACCTATTGCTTGTTGAACATTATTTTTCAATACACTCCAAGGATAATTCCCGGGGGGTAACATTTCCCAATTAAGCTTTGTTACTGGTACATTAAATACTGGGACTAAGTTTGCTTGAAGAGTATCACATTCTGAAAACAATTCCAAAAATAAATTAATTGTCTGGACAATTTCTTGATCTTGCGTAGCACCTTTAGTTAACAGAGGAGATCGGATTATTTTTTGATCATTTGCGCCATTCACTATAGTAAGTCTTGTTTCTGGTGCTGGTATTGGAGTTCTGGGATATCTCTTGTAAGGAATATCGACTGTATGATAATTTCCTCTCCAATCTTTAATTTCTGCTTGTCTATAAACCGTTTCTTTTGGCTGATCTCTATGAATTATATGACCACCATTAGCATTAAACCTACTTTTTGTTCCTAATATTGAAGGAAGAATTTCTTCCCCTATATTCATTTGATTAGTAAACCCTATTTGTTTAATTCTATTTGTGTTTGTTAGATCAGTTAATGCGACATAGAAATCTTCATTGTCATTTAAACCTACTAAGTAATTACCTACAGATCTAATTCTTTTTTTTGTTATCTTCATTGTTTTTTAAATTATGAATTTCAATAAGGGATGAAGTTTACTATAAGTGAATAGCAGATTTAAGAATACAACTATAAAGACCTTACTTGATAAATGTATGAAAATTTTATATAAATTAAAGGTAAATCAATACAAATTATATGAAATTGATTTTTAATAATTGAGAATTGTCTAATTGTAAAGCAAGTTCAGCATTTAAATCAGAACCTGAATCAAGCTCTTCCAACAAAAAGAAATTAAAGTGAACTTAAATCTTTCGAGTAGTAATTTGAATAGTATAAAAATTAGAAAAATCTTAATCTATTGCCTAATTTTAATTAGGTTCAGGTATAATTAAATGTGGAAAAACTTGACCCGTACTGTAATCATCCCAAATTAAGATCAGGTATCTTGAACCAGGAGAATGAGTTTTGTAAACTAGAACAAATTCCTCGAAATATGAAATGATAGTATTAACATTATTAGGGAAGTCATTTTTGCCTAGGGCAAAACAAATCATAACTTTATGAGGGGCGTTAATCACTAATAATTTTTCAAAATCAACTTTTAGATCAATTTTTTTTCTCCCACTTAATTCACTTTCCAACGCAACTTTTACTGATTCGAGGTAACCATTATCATTCAAATTATAGGCTATAAGATCAAGTAACCATTCCGCCCTATGCAGCGAAGAAGACACTGTAAAACCCATGTTGCCAATAGCTTCGCCAAGTCTTGATTTTATTTCTTTTGTAACATTGGTAATAGATTGTTGTGTTTTCTGCATTTTAAAATATTCTTGTGTTATGGCCACAACAGTATTTGCAATTAGAATTTCAAGTTCGTCTAAATTTTGTTTATTATTTTCAACCTCCATTTGATAAATTTTCAATGATTTATTGTGTGTCTAGATAATCTAATTAATTGTCTTATCAACTGTGAGAATAATAATTGAATTATCTCTTTATAAATTGGCATTCTGAAATTTCTTCTAATATTTTACTAAAATATTGAGATATTGCTGGTATTTGGTCATTTTCCTTCGTAATGTAATCTGACAGAAATCTGTAATTTTCAATGATGACAGCCTTATCTTCAGAATAATAAACCCAAGACTCGGTATTCTCAAATGGTTCCTCAGTTGCTTCTAAATCTGCCTTTAAAGATTCTATTAGTTGAGTGGCTTCTTTGGGTATCCATAGTCTTATTCCAATGTAAATAATATCATCACCATAATACCAACGGAACCCAGTATTAATCCAGAATTTAAAGTTTTCAAATTTCTTTTCATGTGAAATGCCATACCATGAATCTGGTAATTTTGTTCCTTTTGAAGTTGCCGGAAATGAGCCTAATGAGTTCACATAAGCTGGCTTAATATGTTGTAAAACTTCATCCATTTTTGAAATGGTTGTAGCAATTGAATTTAGCGTAGCAAGATCAGTATAATTAAAGTTTTTAGTGTCGTCCATATTTTCTTCTTTTAAATAGTTTTTAAGCTGTTGTGTAATTTCAGAGTGGTTTTTATTTACTAGTGAATAAATCACATCCCACTTTAATGCTTTAAAATTAATGTTATCTAAAGGCTTGAAATTTTCATGATTTTCATCAAAGTATTTTGTAATATATACAAGATGTTTATTTAAATTTTTATGGTGCTTGGTAAGAATTTTACAATAATCTGAAAGTTGATTCTCTCTTTCAGAATGTTCAATTTTACTTTCAATTAAAATAATTGAATTCCTATTCTTAGAATATATTTCTAAGTCAGGAATACCAAGATTTGGGTAGCTTTGTTGTGTGATAATTTGAGGATCATCTATAAACGGAATATCTAGGTTGTTGAAAAAGGCATGACGGAAATGGGGATCATTTTCGAGACAATATCCTAAAATCTCCGTCAGAAAATTTTCTCGGTTATTTTTGTTTTCTCTTTGGCGATATGAATATATTCTATTGAAGATTGAGGTCATAAAGCTTTAATTATTTATTGCTTTTGCGGTTGTAATCAAACCCTCTACCTCATCATGAATTTCCAAATCATTATTAGAATTCAAAATATAATATTCTTTAAATCTAATATCCCCAATAGGACCATAGGACACTAGACCATTAGAAGTCTTTATTTTTTTAAGTAGTTCAGTATGGTTGCTTCCGTCATTAAAATGGTGTTGCATGAATATTTTACCTGATTTAGAATAAATCGTCATTTTACTATTTGTTTGATTTTCATACCAAACACCTATAACCTTATCTGCATTTATTTTTTCAGAAGAAGAAGATAATTGTTTTTCTTCCTCGGCAGACATTCCAAGAATTGAAGCATTCAAATCTGGAGTGTAATGAGTGATAGCCCATGCGCCCTTGTCTACAACCATACCTGGTAAATAGTATTCTATAAAAATTCTTTCGTATGGTTCATTAATTTGATTTTTTAGGTTTTCTGCTAACTCTTTTAATTCGGTAAGGCTTATCTTTTTTGAAAGTCTGATTGTTAGACTATATTTTAAATTTTTAATCCTATTTGATTCAATTATTTGGTAATTAAGGGCTTGACTTTTTGATTTTTCATTTGGTTTGGAATTGTTTTTATCAATAGAAGTCGTATTGTTTGATGATTTTGGTTTGTAGGGTTTAGAGCTATATGTTTCTAATCTTGAAAGTCTTGTGGTTTCATTTTTATAGATGAAAAAAATCAGGACAGATAATACTGCGATAGAACCTGAAATTATAATTATTTGCTTAGACCACTTTGACATATTTTTCTGATTTAAATTTAGCTCAAAGTCATTTTTTGATTATTTGAAAAGAAATAGATATATCGTTGAAATAAGAATTTAATGTATAAACACCTTGATTCAGTGATTCAATTTTATTAATCGTTTTTCTTTTACCTTTATTTAGCATTAGTACTTGACCTGTTCCGTCAATAATAGTGAATTTAGACCCTTTAGGGGCTTCGATAGTGAAGTTAGTATTTACAGGGTTGGGGTAGAATTTAAAATCAGTTTTGATTTCTTCATCTGAGGAAAGAATTTCTTCATCCTCCACATCGTCTGCTTCTTCTCCTCCCCAGATTAGACCTACATATTCGGGGTGGTCTATGAAAGGATTGCGGTTTTCTTGGAAGGAATAGATGACATCATTTCTTTCTCTTTCTATTTCATCTACTGGATCTGCTTCGTGCCACTCGAGCAAGACTGAAAGTCGAGCGTGGTAGGGTTCATTGCTATCATTGCTTAATAGTTCTTCTCTTAATTCTAAATCGGGTTCACCGCTTTTACCTTCATAGCGAGTGGCCATGTAGAAAAGGATTCGAGCTACATCTCCTTTTACTTCGTCCCGTGGTTCCCATATCCATTCGGATGAACTTGTGTAGCTGTCTGTTTCTCCTTGGTATTGACCTGATTCATCTATGTATTGAACTGTGGCTTCATCAAAATTGCGGTTGTTACGGGCTGAGTTGGTAGAGATATCTGCAGCTCGTAGGTTATGAACGTCAGTTCCTGGACCTCTATTTGTACCTAAACTTCCACGGCTTTTAGCCCAGACGTGTTCCCTGTTCCAGCCGTTACCATTATCGTACTCTTCAGAGGCATCCATTTTGAAACCTGAATAGAAGCCAATTACATAGCTTCCCTCTTCCGGATCTTTATCTGTTTGCTTGAGGATGTCCCATGTATCGGTATTGGAGCTTGTATAGGTGTAAACCACATGGTCGTTAATGATTTCATGAAGCTCTGCTTTTAAGTCTTCACCATCGAGACCAGCTGTAGTTTCATAATAGCCTTCGGGAATTTGAGCTGAAAGCGAAAATACTAGTAATGATAAAAATAAGGTTAGTTGAGTTTTCATGTTGGTTGAATTTTAGTTGAGGTATAATTTTATGTCGTTTAATTCTAGGTTTATTTTATATATGAAAATTGATTGAGTGGGTATCCTCTGATATTTCATTCTTTTATTTTAAAATATAGTGATGAAGTTAGGTAATTTAAATTAATATCAAAAGTAAGATTTTGATTTCCATTCCTTACAAATACTAATTAATTTAGTATTCACTAAATTAATTAGTATTATGAGAAGTTTAGGAAGTTTACTTAGAGGAGGGTACGTACCCAATAGAGAGCAAGTGTTTTATCAGGCCTATTCAGAAGTACCAAGCTTGAAGTTTGTGGATATTGAAAAGCGCAAGCGCAGACCAGCGGATTATATATTTAAACCTCAAGAGCATGATGATTTGGATAAGTATTATTTGTGGCCATACTTTCCTGGAAAAAGAATTGAGGCGGTGATATTGACTAAACCCATACCATTTTTCCCGCAAGGGAAAAAGCTTCAGCTAATAGATGGAGCTTTGCGGTATAAGGATTTGATCATATATGATGAGGAAATGATTTATATGTTCCCTACTTTTTTTAAGCCTGTTTATTAGATAACTTAAATCTTATTGCTCGAAATTATTACTACAAATCTTAAACTATTTCGATTCTTTGTTTAACCCTAAAAGTTTGGATATTTTAAGTCTGAAAGCTGTAGAATAAAGAACTTGGCCAATAGTACCAAAGTGGAGAAATGTATAAATTGAAAGAGCTAATAATATAAATTGAATAATTATTAACCCCGTACTCAATAAAATTGAGGTCTCAATAATGGCAAGGACAGTAATTGAAGGAACAAGTCCAAAGACTAATATTAAGGCAGCAATTAGCCCAAATGCTTGATAATTGAAAGAGTGTTCTTGAGATGCAACCCCCATAATAATCTTCACAAGTGATTGCCCAAAAAGTAACGCTGCAGCTAAAGACCAATTTGAAGTATGAATTAAATTCTCCCAACTATTATTTGTCAGATTGATTATTATTATAACTATAAAGGGAAGAAAAATAAAACAAAGCTCTGCTATTAAAGCTACTATTTCTTTTCTGAAATCCTCTTTAAATACTTTATTTTCTTCTTTTTGATTGTTTCCTGAAGTCATTTTAGCTTAAAAAGCAAGTTTAAAATTTAGATAATGGCACTTAAACATATAATTCAAAAATATGCATTTTTAAATTAGTTATTATACTAACTATAAGAAGGTTATTTTTTAAGAAATTAATCGAACCAATACCCATAATAGATATTTTACCTACATAAGATTTTTAAAATAATCTGAGGTTTCTTTATCTGTACAATAAATGTAACATCCTTTCATACCCCTGGTCATTAAAGTTCTATAGGTATTTTTGATTATGGCTTTAATTAGAGGTTTCCAATATTCAGGGTCTTGTTTAATTCCTTTCTTCCAGCCAAACACGGTTCTATCACCAGAATCACGTGCTGAAGGGTCAACTTTAACTTCACCATCTCTAATTACAAAGTCATCTCCAATTATTACTCCTACATAATCTACCTCAAGACCTTGGGCAGTATGGATACACCCTATTTCGGTGACTGAGTTGGGATCAATAATCCATTTTCCTCCGTAGTCTGTCATATTCCACCTCATATTGAAGCCAAATTCATCTTCTTTAAAATCAAAAGCAGTGGGGTCTTTTTTACTAGCCCATGGCCAGCAATAACCAGATACCATTCTTGCACGATTATTAATTTTGTTCTTTTCAAAAATTGCATCACGTAACTCCACTGGGTCATCAAATACTTTAAAATCAAATTCATAATCCAAGGACTTTAAATCGAAATTTGCAGTTTCTCTTATTTGCAGAACATTATCAACCCAAGCAAGGTATCCGTCTGAGCCATTACACCTAAATTGGGATTCGAGTTTAAGTTTATGAACATTGATTCCCAACTCTTTACAAAACTGTTCGATTACATAGGATTCACCATAATCATCTACGCTAACTTTTTGATCCTCATCGATAAAAAATACACTTGAAAGGGAAGAATTCAGAATTTCCTTAATTTGATTTTCACCTCTTTTTAAAAAGCCAGTTTTCTCTGTTAACCTATGTGCTTCATCAACAATTAATGTATTAATTATATTTTTAGGAGCATTAATAAAAGTCCCAGAGCCAACAAATAAGGATTTTAATTCAGCTTTAGTTTTATCTCCACTAAGTTTATCAAAATACACATCACGTGGAGCTGAAGTTTTAGTAACATATTGGCTCATTTTACCTTTTCGGTTTAATTCCACCAAAAGATTGATTGCTACTACTGATTTCCCAGTTCCTGGACCACCTTCTACAATTAGTACATTTTTGTTTTCCTCATGAGATTGGGTCGCTAATTGAAGCGCGGTTTCGTATACAACCTTTTGATCATCAATCATGATGAATTCCTTGTTGCCCTTAATCATATTTCTTAATGCATCTGCTAGACTTTTCGTGGGTCTGATTTTACCATTATCAATGCGGAACATAATATTGGTAGAATCGCCTTGTTTGATGTATTTTTTTATGAATTCCCTTAGCTTGATAGCATCAGGCTTTAAAAATGCAGGTGCTTTCTTCAGATAATAACTATAGAAATCATTAGTGATAACATCATCAGAAGCATAATTATGTAAAAATGCACATGGGTATAAGTTAATCGATTCTTCCTCCACGGTAGCATTAAAGGAATGGAGAAGGGCTGCATAAGACCATGCCTGATAAGATGGATGGCTAGTTTCTGTTTCTCCGAATTGAAAACGGGTTTTTACAATTCCATCTTTAGAGGTTAATTCTGCAGTTTGCCATTGCTTGAGTTCTATAATGATTACATTCTCCTGATCACCATCATTACCTGTGATAATAAAATCGACCCTCTTGGATGTTTGTGGTAAATGATATTCCACTGAGATACCGCAGTCTTCTGGAATATCCCTATCCATTAATACTCTTTCCATAAAACTCAATGAATTTTGAAAAGATGATATTTCGTTTGGAGCTACTCTATGACCTGTTTTTTCTAGAATGTGGGTTGAAATTATATTTCCAATATCATTTGAAAGAATATCATTACTAAAGTCTTCTTTGGTTTTATTATAGACAATCATAAATCTTTATATTTTTTTGCAGAGCCTTTTGATTTGGCCACAGGGTATTTTTCTGTATTTGAGATGGTTTTGGATACGATGGCATCCAATAAATCTATTTTGTAGTTATCTGCTAAATATATGCAATAAGTTATAATATCCGCTAATTCGTCTTTTACTTTTTCCTCATTCACCCTTTCCGCTCGATCCCAAAGGAATAGATCTGCCAATTCGCCCGCTTCGGAATTGATGGCCAGGGACAGGTCTTTGGAAGTGTGGAACTTCTTCCAGTCTCTTTCTTCCCTGAAGCTATTAAGGAAAGCCAAAATATTATCTAAAGGTTTATTATCAAGTGGTTGATGGTAGGCTAAAAGTATTTGATTTTTTGCAGTGATGTTTTTGTGAAAGGTTAAATTTGCAAAATCGATAGATTTTTCTTCCTTAAAGTCCTCCAATTGAAGTTCATAGTTAAAGCCATGTTGAGCTAAATAGATGTTGGTTTTCTCGATGGCCAATTCAAAGCTTTCAGCTGTAAGGCTGACTTTGAAGACTGGACCTTCTGACCAACCCCCATAGAGTTCAGCCAAAGATTCAGTGTTAGGAAAGCATTTGGAAAGAGGAGGTAGTTTCATGATTAATTTTCGTTTAGTAGTTTTGCCAGTCGGAATTCTTCATCGAATGGCATTTGGAGTTGCGAAAGCATTTCAGGAACTGCAAGAGCCCAACTTGTATAATAATATGCTAAAAGGTGATAACCTGAAAAGGATTTGCCCGGAATGGAGCCTACCTTATAATAACGTGATGGGTTGATTCCAGTTATACCAATATGAGCAATTTCAAAAGCTATTTTTTTAATGTCTGCCTTGTTCATATTGGAGAAGTATTTTAAAGCCTCCACCATGTACATGGCCACCGCCATGTTTACATCGCCTTTGGAATGGGTTTCTATGAAAGTTTTCATCTCTGCTTCATTATCAGGATTCTCTTGATCTAATCCGTAAGGATCTTTCTCAATTGATTCTAATACATCTTCCGGAGAATTTACTTTTGCTGATTGAGATTTGTAAACTTCCTTTTCATCTTTTAATTCAAAGTAAGTGTCAATTTCTAGATCTTCCGCCCAATGCTGAATGATTTCATATTCTTCCCCTGGTTGTTTGTCTTGCCTGTATTCACTGAACTCTTCAAAAAATTCTTCGGCTTGCTTTTTTTCCAAAGGCGTAGCCTTGAACTGTTGAATTAAATCTACCGCAAATAGGTCTTTAAAATGAAAGGCATTGACCAAGTTTAAAATTTTGGAAACGGAAACCACTTTTGCAGGGGTTAGATTGACAATATCTTTTGATGTAGTGGCTTTGATTCCATCCTTAACAATATTGAATATTGAAAGGAATTGGGTTGGTCTTAAGGTTTCATGTTTTTTATAAAGTAAATCTTCTATGAAGATATCAATTGGTGTATTATAAATTTGACCATTAATGCCATCAAAAAGTGAGTTGATTAGGTTGTCAGCCTTATTGGGTTCAATTCCATTTTTGATTAGTTTGACCTTGTATTTTTGAAGTGGCTTTTCAAAGTTGCTCTTGTGGTGGTTTGATGAAGTGAAAAGGAAGTTCTCTCCATTATCCCGAGCATCCAAGATGAATTCTAAATGCACGAGTTCATGCATTATTAAATGCTCAACATTGGAATGCTTTGGGTTGAACTTAACTAGGTGATAACCTCTTTTGTATTTCTCATTGATTTCCAGCTTGGCAGCTGTTTGGATAGAAGGGTCAGGCTCAATGGTGATTTCAACTCCTGATCTTTCCTGTAACTCTAATTTGTAAGACTCAACTGTTTCGAATTCATCCCTTTCTTCACGAATGGCTGTGGCAGAATCTAAAGCTAATTGAAGCGAGCTTGTATAAATCTCATCTCGCTGATTATTCTTTTTAGCAGCTGTTATTGCTAAATCAAAAGATTTTGAATGTTGCTTGAGTGCTGAATGACATCTGCCCAGTGCATAGTAAGGGTTAGGGAATTCAGGTTGGATTTCTATTGATTTTTGAAAGTATTTTTGAGCTTCTAAGAATCTGCCTTGGTTCATAAGGACTGCACCAATATTATTAAGGGTGATGTTTTCCTCTGGATTGGTTTCAAGAATTTGGTCATAGTATTTCAGGGCTGCATCAATGTCATTTTTTTCTTTGACTAAAATATTGCCCATCATGAGTAATGCCCATTCATTATTTGGATCCCATTTTAAAGCATCAATCAGTTCGTTTTGTGCTTCTTCTTGATCGCCCAATTCAGAAAGGATTTGACCATATACTCTATGGAATTCTGAAACTTGAGGGGATGCTTTTATAATGGATTGCATTAGTGGTTTTGCTGCTTCAAATTGACGGCTATTGCATAAATTCAATACCTTTTGAAACTCCTGATTAGTCTGATTAGATGCTTTTTCATGTAGCTCTATTTTGAGTAGGCCTTCAGAAATTGAAACCGTTGGTTCCATGCCTTGGAAGGAATAAAATTGCTTGGCAGCATCAATAAGCTTTCCTTCATCTTCAGACTGGATATTGAATAATGAAAATATGAAGTTGTCAATTTTATGATAAATAATCATTAAGGGCTAAATTTTATTAAAATGTATGGACAAAAATAGATTTAATAAAAAGGAATGGCAAAAAGTAACAATAAAAGAATGCTAGACTTTAAAATATGATAAAAGATAAAGGTTTTTAATTTACAGAAATACCTATTGTTAGGTATTTCATAATAGTAATTAAGATTTTAGCTTTAAATAATTTTAATCCAAACCAAAGAGATATGAGACTTTATTTGACCACATTGATTCTTTTAATGTATTGTTATAGCAGCACTGCCCAAGGACTTTTGTTCAGGGATTATTTGAAAATCTATACTAATAGCAATATAGATATTATGTATATCTATGACAAAGATACAAGTAAATTAGAACCTCACCATTTTGTATTTAGCGATGAGCTTTTGACAGAAATTTATGATAGTGATGACAAAAATCTTGAAAAAGTAAAAAAGTATCAGGAAAGAGCTACCCGGAAGAGTGATTATAAATATGATAGTGGTATTATTCACCTTGATTTTTGGCCGTATTGGGAAACTGTAAAAGATGATTTAATTAAAACAGTTCAAAAAAGTAAAAAGGAAACAGAGGAGGGAACAGAAAAAGAACAAGAACAACAAGTTATAGCTAATCAAAAAAGGGTGAAAAGAGCGATACCTATTACAACAGTCGAATTCGATACTAGTGGAGAAGATTTGGAAATTAAAGATGTTAATTTTTTTATAAAATTAACGGAAAGGCAAACACTTAAAATTAAACGGAGATCGGTAGCGATAGGAGCATTTACTATACCCGCAAGAATTCATTTAAATGGAAGAGGTGAGTCAAATTCTTTATTCACTGCAGATTTGAATGTGGGGTTATATATAGCAAAAGAGTTTGGTAAAACTCGATTTCAGTTTAATAAATTTGAGGCAAAGGAGGTTAATAATGTTTGGGGTGTAGGACTTTTTGGAATGCTCAATGGACAAGAGCTTAAATCTACAAACACTTCAGATCAATTAACAATAACTACTACCGAACCGTTTTTTAGCCCTGGGATAGTATTATATAAAAGGATTGAGAAAATTAATTTTTTCAGTAGTGTTGGTATTGATATGCCGATCACCAGTAATGGCAATAAGTGGGATTTCGCAAATGAGCCATGGATTGGTTTTGGATTTGGCATAGAGATTTTTTAATCCTATACCGCATAAATCACATTAAATAAAATTGCTGTTAGTATTTAGTAGCCAGGTGTGTGATTTAGTAATTATAGTAGAAGCTTTCGATACAGGTGGATAACTAAGTCACCCCTACGAACACTTAGTCAAGAGTATTTGAAAGTATTATAAAATTGATAAGGTCAACGTGAATTTATTAATTTGTACCTTTCTATCAGTACTATACAGCTTTCGCTTTTACTCTTGATAGATCTTTTTTCAAACCATTATTGTAGATCGTGCTAACGATATTGAGATCAAGTGATTTCACTCCATATGTTGAATCATTTCTGACATGATCTTCCTTTTCTTGATTCTTCAGATATTCAATAAATATTTGTGTAGAATCAATTCGTTCACTTAAATCCCTTATTCCTTTTTTATTGGAATGGGCGAATGCCTCCTGAAGGAGGTTGAAATAGTGAGGATCATAGATTGGTGTATCCTGAAGCACTAAATCTATATAGTGGAATGAGTTGAGTAATTTTTTTAAATAATAAATACCGCAGGAGTTTATTCTTATCTCCGATTCTGAATTTAATTCTACCCCTTCTTCAACATCGGAACTGATTGATTTTGTTTCAATCATTTTATAATCAATGAGTTGATAAACTTCATTATATATAATTTCCTCATTATGGCCAGCAAGTTCAAACACAATAATGATTTCACCCACTGGTAGATGAAAGTCTTTAAATGAATGTGTCTCTGCTAAATCATATAAGTAATTTAAAAGCCGTATTTTTGTAAAGTGATTTCTATTATTTTTTGCAGGGTAGAATAAATTTGAAATTATACTCTCTTCGTGATGATAATAGTATTTCGATTCTAAAGCAACAGATTTTACAAATTCCCAGATTGGTATTGTAAAATCACTGGAAGTCATGTAATCAGTGATTTTTGTATGACCGGAAAGAAGAAAATAGTTAAATTTTTCAAGCCCAGCTCTAATATCAGGGTAAGAAGTCTCTTCCAGAAAATTGAGAATTTCTGAGTTTTTCTCCTCAAATAAAGTCTTTTTTAGATTATCAAAAAAGTTACCTAACAATGCAGGGGAAAATTTAAATTTTGCAGAATTAGTGGTGCCATGTAAACTATCAAAATCATAGTTGTCAATTACATACTGAATTCTACTCTTTAAGACAGCTCCATAATAAGGAGCTGTAATATGGACAACCGGAGACTGATATGCATCGAATGGAGGCTTATTCTTCCACTGGAAATAGTAGCCTTCTCTAAGGGAAATCATAACTAATGCTTTTAAGTTTCTCTTTAGACTTTGGCCTAAAAGATAAACCTCCTTTTGTGTATCTATCCCAAGCTGATCAGCATTGTCAAGGATGATAACGAGTCTTTTGTGACAGACTTGAACAAGATATTCTGAGACCTTTTGAAAATGTTCAATATCATTTTGAGTTACTAGATCAATAAATTCTCCAATCTTTTGTTCTATTATTGTTTTATCAGAAGCAAATGGTTTCCACTTTCCATCAATATTTCTTTTGATTTCTTTAGAGTAAATCTTTTTAAGAATATTAAATTGTGTAAGATTTAGTTTTGGATAATCATCATAAAGTTGATTTATTAACTTTCTGTAAATAGCTTTAGTATCTAGAACTTGTTGTTTAGTAAATCCTCTAAAATCAGTATACAAAAGTGGTCGATTGTTTTTGATTTTCTCCGAAAGAATTACTTCGGAAAAATATTTAATAAAGGTTGTTTTACCTGCACCTTTGCTGCCTATAATTACTATCGGGTCAGGAGTTTTAGTGTGTTGTTGCGTGATTTCTTTTTCTAAATGATCCTGAGTATTTTTTGTATTTCTAAGTGGAATAATACGAGAATCGAACTTCGGAGGTTCATCGTTGAAAAGTACATTAAGTTCTGATGTATGCTTATTTAAATCTTCATTTTTGATGTAACATTGCTTTAGAATCTCGGCATCAGACAAATTCTCTATTTCATAAATCTCAGAGAATATTTGTGTTATTATAGGATATAAATGTTGAGAGTAGTCATTTCTTATCAGTTCTTCACTTTTATTTTTTAGAACTAAAGATTCAACCAATCTTGAGCCAGCTACGTCATCTAAGAAAAACCTGATTCTCCCGTTTTTCTGAATTGAAGTCCTAGAAAGAAGGTTATAAAATTTTATGAAATTGCTTTCAATGTGTTCGAGGCTTTTGAAAATAAAAGCCTCATTTTCTTCCCAATTAGAACCATCAGTATTGACAAATCGTGCAACAATAAACTGATGGCCGTTAGAGATTACCCCATAGGTGAGATTCCTTTTCTGAATATATTCACGAATTTGATCAATAACCTCCTCATTTCCTTTTTTGAGAGTTTTAAGTTTTATTTTGTCTCCTTTATCCGGAAAAGTCAAAACATGAAAATTCTTTTTAGCCTCAATAATAAATCTAAAGTTGGAAGTACTTACTTCATAGTCAAAATAACCTGGCTTAACATAACCTTCTCTGTTTATATCTGGCTCTTTCCAATCTAGCACCTTAATTAGAAGTTGATCTAATAACTTACTTCTTGTGTCAGATTCGGACATATCTGATACTTTATAAGTTTCAAATTCCTTTTTAAAATTGTAAAAGTTCTCTAAAGCTATATCTATCATAGGTTTTCTTTTCAACAATCGCTAATGTTGTTATTTAACATGACAAATTAGCTTAATATTTCAATGAATGAAAGTATTGAAACATAATTAAATCAATGTCTTTTATCCTCTGAAATAAATGGTATAAGATTAAACATCTCTCTCATCCTTGACCTTACCCTGTTTCCATAGAGGTTTTCTAATTCCGCAGGATTTAAGTTTGTAGTGGCATGGGTAATCATTCCTCTGGTGGTGAAAAGGCTATAGCGATTGAGGAGGATTTCGGCTATGGTGTTGGTTTCGTTTCCGAAGTGTTTGATTGTGGATTCCAAGCCGAGGTCATCGAGGCATAGGGTGCGTGGCACCATTTGATCTTGATAACGTTGGAAGTGGGCCTTTGAGTATTTGTTGATTATGGAAAAGCCATGATCGAGAAATTCGTAAGAAATTTCTCTTGTTGATTTAACTGGATATTTGTGGACTGTGTGGAGGAAATGGCGGAAGAGCATCATGAGTGTTGTTTTGCCACAGCCTACGGGACCTGTTAACAAAAGCCCTTTTCTTATGGAAAGTTTGTACTGCACGCAGAGCTTTTCATCCTCGAAAAAATACGCCAGTATTTTGAAGATAATTTCATAGTCAGCAGGGTAAACTTTAAAGTGATTTCCGAATTCTGATTGACCTGCCTTGTGCAGAAAATCAATGCATTTTTCAAATTGGAACTTGTTGCTTGAGTAGTTTTTTGGTTGCATTGTGTTTGAGATTTTGATTAAACAAGTGGAGGTCTGAGACCTCCTTTACTGAAGCTCCGGAGGTCAAAGCGGTATGTCATAGCTTTTATCCTCTTTGTTGTGGAGTTTGCCAGCTTCATTTTTCTCGTCCTGAATGCCATTGAATTTTTTAAAATTCAAGAGCCAGTTTCGGACAGCTGCTTTCCAATCTTGCATGGGTGATTTTGAACCGACTTTCCAGCCTTTGGCGGAATAGTAATTGAAAAACTTTTCAGCCTCCACGGGAGCGAAGCGAACCGGAATTGAATACTTTTCAGTTTGCTCTTGAAAAAAAAGTTTTAACTCTTTTTTTGATGGTGGTGTGAAACGCGAACCTTTTGGTGATGCGTTTTCGCCAGAATTCGAGATTGGAGCTGAAGCTCTTGAATTTGTGCTGCTTTTAGTTTTTCCTTTTTTTTCCTTTTTTGAATATTCTTTTTCATTATATATATTGTTTTTAATGTTTGTATAGTTTGTATTGTTTAATGAAGGGTGCAGTACTTGCCTAGTACTAGGCTCACTACTATGCCCACTTTTGCACCTCTTATTTTGGTTAAGTGGTGCAGTACTTGGGTCACTACTTGTCCCGAAATTGCACATGTAAATCAGGCTTCCACGGACTGGATTTTTAGAAGGGTGGTATTCAATGAAGCCTAACCTTTCCAGGTCTTTCAAACATTTCAAATACGTATGTTTTGAACCTATTTTTGAGACCCTTAACATTTGAGCCCTATTGATTGAAATTGGATTTTTAAAATGGTTCAGATTCCACATGATGAAAAGCCCAAGGAATAAACTTACATGTGTTGGATTCAATCCATCCTCTTCTTGAATTTTGTCCACGGCCAAGAGGAACTGGTGAATGAAATTCACCGGTTCCTTTGCTGAGTTTTCATGAGTATCCATCAGCTTATTTTGTTTTGTTCCAAAATGCTGTGAATGTCCTGTGAATCGTAGTATAAAACCCCGCCCATTTTGGTGAATGGCAAGGTGCCGTTTACTCTGAGGTTTTGCAGTGTTCCTGGACTAATGCCCAGGAGTTTTCTAACCTCATCTGATTTCAACCATTTTTTGGTTGAAACTCCCTTTTGCTCCGAAAGGAGCTTTCTGAATTCGTCTACGAGTTCCAATTTGAACTCGTGTAAGTCGTCTGTTGTGATTACTTCTGCTGCCATAAATTTTAGTTGTTTTTGTTGTCGGGACAAAGCTGGGGAAATGATGAAAGTGAAAACAGTTGCAATGGGGGTTGCAACCCCTTGCAACCCCCATTATTTTTCTTTAAATGAGGTTTTTAGTATGAAAAAAAATAAAATTTGTTTTAAAGGGAAATTTTAGATTGAGGTGAAAAGATTTTAATTAACTATATTTGAGGTAGAAAATAATGAACGAAAAATATTAAAGCGAGAGCTTTAGAAGTGTACTAGAAAACCGCCAAAATTAAACTAATCACACTACTAAAAGCTGGTCGCCTGCGCAACGCGTAGGCCCGGCATAGTAGTGTGATGGGCACTTGGCGGTGCCTCTAGTGCGCTTTGTCGGTGTCCTGCGCTATTTTATAGCGGGGATGAAAAGAAATTATGAAGGAATCCCCGTTAAATATATTGAACATCCCTTTAGAGGAACTTCAAATGAGCAGTGAACTCTTAAGGTTTGCTGAAGCTCACAAACTCCATTCAGTATCAGACATGATTTCAATAGGCACCAGGAATCTCGAAGAATTACCTGGCTTTAATAAAAGACTACTATTTGAATATCTTCAATTACTTGAAAAGCATGGACTGGATGAATTTATGGAAAGTTGAGAGTCCCATCCTTAATCCTTCCACAACAGGGAAGGGAATATTATAATTTAGTTTTATCAACCTCAGCATTACTAATCAAATCATTCATCACTTCTTGGACATGCTCAATAGTGGAATTCTCAGCCATGTAGAATTTGTTTTTTAAGCTTGCTTTGGAAATTTGTTTTTGGTTTACAGTTGAGAAATTTTTGGTAATGAAATCTAGTAAATCTTCCGTTGAGGAGGCATTGATAAGTTTTGATTTCACCAATAATTTCATGGAATAGGCTAGTTGAGCTACTGAAAGTTCACAATGGATTTTATCAGATTTGCTTATTTGTCGGTCTGCATTATTATCATTGAAATCAAAATGTATTTCTATTTGTTTTTGCTTTGTAAAATATTCAATTTCTTCAGTTATCCATTTTATTAATTGATCCTTAATACTTTCTGCTCTTGGTATATATTCAAAATCGGGCTTGACTTGACATTGGTTCAAAAGCTTTTTAAAAAGTTGAAGACATCCTAATTGCTTCTGGATTGTGGGCTTTGATTGATAATGCACAGTGATTTTTTTTGCTACATAATTGTAGAAGGGATAGGTGTTAAAATTGATGTATATCAATGAAAGTATCAGTTCCCTCTCCATTTTTATCCCAGAAACCTCAGTATTCAATGTGTTTTTAATCTCCCTTAGATAGGATTTGCAATAAATTAATTCCTTAAATGTTGTGCCTTTAGGCGCAATTAGAAAATTTTCTAAAGGCATCATTAAAACGGTGACAAATGACTTATCAATATTTTTACTATTGCAGACTTGTTGGAAATCCTCAATTTGTTGAGATACAAAAGCTTTCGAATTGTAGAAGTAAGCTGAAGGAATAATTTCACTTGCAGCGAAATATTTAGAAAAGTGCTTTTCTATAAATGTTAGCAAGTCCATCAATGTATTCAATAGCAGGACTTTAAATCTAAGCAGTTGATTATCTCTTTCGATTTCATCTAGCTTAGGAATATCTTTGCCTTCTATTTTTTTGGTAAGGTCATTTGATAAAAAAATGAGTTTGCTTTGATAGGTCTGTATGATTCTTTCTACTACCTTTTCTTTCAAGTCACTAAAAACTAGTTTCATTAGAGCTTTTTTAATCCTTTGTTCCTCCTTCGGAATAGCTCTTAATAAATCTGAAATTTCTGTAGTATTAAAATTTAGGTTGTTGTTTTTCAATTTGTTTGAGACAAAGTCTTCAAACATTTCAAGTTCATATTTCACTTTAAGCCTAAGGTTTCAGTTTTTAAATTTAAAAAAGCAGTCTAATTAATGGGGAGTGTTGGTTCAATTTGGCTAAAATATTTTTTGTTTTTAATTAATTAAAAATGGTACTATTTAAACGCAATATTATACAAATGATTATAATTGACAATAAATTAATGTAACTATTTAGCTGTATACACATGCAATATATATTATAGGTTCAATGTGAAGGAAAGGCAGATTAGTCTGCCTTTCTCGTCTGTTCTGAGCTTGAAAGCTTTTCCTTGAGTGCTGCCATGTCAGTACCGATTTTATTCTCTACTACCTTGGCATAGATTTGAGTGGTTGATAATTTGGTATGACCTAACATTTTGCTAACTGTTTCCATTGGAACACCATTAGTTAAAGTAACTGTAGTGGCGAATGTATGCCTTGCAATGTGAAAAGTTAACTGCTTTTTGATTCCGCAAATGTTTGCTATTTCTTTTAAGTAGGCATTTGTTTTTTGGTTGGAAACCACTGGCAATAATTGGTTTTCTTGAGCCTTGGGATGATCTTCATATTTTTCGATCAATTCAAGTGCTTTTGGTAACAAAGGAACAGCGAATGGAGTGGAGGTTTTTTGACGTTTATATTGGATCCATTTTTCGCCATTAATTCCAATTACAATATGATCTTTGCTTAAATTGAATAGGTCAATATAAGAAAGCCCTGTATAGCAGCTGAAAATAAATATATCCCTGATTTGTTGTAGCCTGGCAATGTCTAATTCCTTTACCTCAATTGCTGACAGTTCTTCTTCTGTTAGATAGGTTCTTGTTGATTTTTCATAGGAGATATGATACTTCTTAAAAGGGGTATCGGCTATCCAGTCCATTTTGTAAGCATAATTTAACACTTTCCTAAATCGACACATATGTTTCATTATACCATTATGACCAATTGGTTTTTGATGGTCTTTTGGTTTCCATGCTCTCAAAAATGCTTCGAAATCAAGTAGGAACTTATAGTCGACTTTCTCGATGGATATATCTGAAAGATTCTTTTTGGCGCTTAAGAACCTTTCAAAGTATCGCTCTGTCACTTTATAGTGCTTTAAGGTTCCTGTAGAAAAATTATTGATGTTTTGGTCATAATGATACTTTGAAGCTGAGAGCAGTGTAATTTGCTGTTCTTCCTCTAGGTTGAATAACTTGTTTCGAATGATTTCTGCTGAGATGAATTCATCTTTTAACTGCAGATTCTCAAAGATTTCAAAAGCTTTATTATAGGTCTGATCAAGATATCTGTTAAGCTTTCGAACTTCTATAGAAGTTCCAGAAACTCTTTGACTAGTATTCCATTTTTCTACTGGAACCTTTCTTTTTAATGAACTGTCACAATGTTTTCCATTGTGAGTTAGCCTAATGTAAATAGGTGCTTTTCCGTTTTTTGCTTTATACTTTTTCAGTATAAATCGCACTGAGAATGAGTTGCTCATAACATTTAATTAATGATTTAAACATTACAGTTTTGAGCAACAAAAGGGGCACAACAAATGACGACAACAATTAATAAAGTATCAGATAAAGTGGGTTAAAATATAGTTAAACCACATTAACCTGATTTTGTGCCCCAATTTAGTAATAATAGTTTAGGGCACAAATAGGGCACATTTTATTTGATATTCGTTGGTATTATATGAATCAAATAAAACAAAAAAGCCCTAAATCATAAGATTTAAGGCTTTTTGAAGCTAATTAAATTAGTTGTGTGATCCGTTCAGGATTCGAACCTGAGACCTACTGCTTAGAAGGCAGTTGCTCTATCCAGCTGAGCTAACGGACCAAAATCTATATGTAAAGGCGGGAAAATTAACCGCTTTTCCCTTAAGCGAGTGCAAAGAAAGGGATTTTAGTTTTTGAAAACAAAACTTTTTAATGGAATTTAATAATTAAGTTTCTAACTCAATGTAACTAAGGTAATTCCATCCCCGCCTCGTTCTTCATGTTCATTCTTTAAAGATTTTACATAATTGTATTGCTTCAAATAATCCCTGATAAATCTCCTTAAGATACCATCTCCGCGACCGTGTAAAATACTCAGTTCGCTATAGCCTAGTACCATCGCATCGTCAATAAATCTATCCACAGCCTGTATGGCTTCTTCTGCTCGCATTCCCCTTACATCTATTTGATGCTTGAAATTTGTACTGCGTTCCATCATTCCAGTTGAAGTCCCTGAAAAACTTTTCTTTTTCTCTTTTTTAATGGCCGTTTTGGACATCCTTTCCAATCTGTTAAGTTTCACCTTAGATTTTAGCTCTCCCAACATGATTTCTGCCTCCTTTTGTCCTAGGGATAAAACTTCACCTATGGTATCTTGTCCTTTAATTTTTACATAGTCACCCACATTTATTTCCCCCTCTGCATGTTTGAAACTGGCTTTAGCAGACTCGTGAACTTTTTTCTCTTTTGGGTCTTCCAGTTTTTGATCAAAATCAGTAAGCTGTTTGCGGGCTTTTTTGGTCCGCTCTTTTTCCGCTTGCGACTCCTTTATTTCTCTGATGGCTTGCTCAACTCGTTTATTGGCCTCTTTAATAATAGATTTAGCTTCTTGTTTGGCTTCTATGATGATTTGTTTCTTTTGTGTTTTTAGAAATTGATTGAGTTCATCATAATCCTGTGCGCTTTTCTCTAGATGTCCCTCTTTCTTCTGTATTTCTTTGATTTTAGCTTCAAGCTCTCTTTTTTCTTTTCCTAATTGATTTAGAAGCTTATCATAATTTACTCGTTCGGTACCGATCTTTCCTTTGGCATTTTTAAGAATAGCAGGAGGGATGCCCATCTTTTCTGCAACCTCTATTGCAAATGAACTGCCTGGCTTTCCAATTTCTAGTTCATACAGCGGTTCTAAATTTCGTTCATCAAATTTCATGGCACCGTTGACAACATTTTGATTTTTTACTGCAAAGTTTTTGATGTTGTCGTAATGTGTAGTAATCACCCCAAAAGCTTTCTGGCTGTAAAGTTCTTCCAAAATTGATTCAGCTATTGCACCTCCAAATCGAGGCTCTGTACCAGTTCCAAATTCATCTATCAAAAACAAAGTCTGTTTATTTGAATTCAAAAGGAAGTTTTTCATGTTTTGAAGATGAGAGCTGTAAGTACTCAAATCATTCTCAATACTTTGTTGATCCCCGATGTCGATAAATAAATTTGAAAACAGTCCACATTTGCTATCAGGATGAACAGAGATTAACAGACCGCATTGCAACATATATTGCAAAAGGCCCACTGTTTTTAAAGCCACGGATTTACCACCTGCATTGGGGCCTGAAATTATCAAAATCCTTTTATCACCTTTCAATTGAATGGAAAGCGGTACTACCTTTTTATTATTTTCGGCAAGGCTAAGTTTTAAAAGCGGGTGTTCGGCATTTCGGTATTCTATAATCCTTGCATTTTCCAATTGCGGGAGCACGGCCCGATTTTTTGTGCAAAACGTGCTTTTGCTCTGATAAAATCTACTATTCCTAAAAATTTATATGCCTTTTCCAGATTATCCAGCTCAGGTCGAACCAGTGTAGTTAACTGAGTCAAAATTTTCACGATCTCCCTGCGCTCTGCATACTGCAGTTCCCTTACCTCGTTATTAAGCTCTAATGCTTCGGTTGGTTCAATATACACCGTTTGGCCAGTTCCTGACTGATCGTGAATGAATCCTTTTACCCTTCTTTTATATTCTGCCAGTACGGGTATTACAATCCTTCCGTCTCGAACTGTAATAGAGGCATCTTCGGGAGTGTATTTATTTGCAGAGGCCTGCTTGTATATTTTTTCAACTTCCCTTCTCAGTTGTGCCTGTGCTTTAAAAATGTCAGTTCTGATTTGCTGTAGGACTGGACTGGCATTATTTCTTAAGTCGCCCTTGTCATCAATTTTGGCATCTATGGCTTTATATAAAGACGGTTCTAAATCAACAGCCTTTCTTAAGTTAAATAAATTACGGTATTCCTCTTCATATTCATCAAAAAAGGATATACAGTCCAAAATAGTCTTAAGACTTAGTTTTAGGTCGAAAAATTCATCTTCCGTAAAAAAAGCTCCATTTACCTTTGCCCTTTTAATGAAGTGACTCACGTCTATAAAATTGCTGGAGGGGAAGTGTTCTCCTGATTGAAAGATCTTTAGGAATTCATTAGTTTGATTTAGAAGTGGCTCAAGCTTTTCAAATTTTCTAATAAAGCTCATTTTCTCCACAATAGCTTGTCCTAAATTACTGCTGCATTCATCAGAAATTAACGTTCTAATTTTATCAAATCCTATTCTTTGCTCAAAATCCTGGGGTAATATCATAAATTAATTCAGGCTTACTTTTGCTTCTTTTTGGCATTTTCAACTTGCTCCCTCAAGCTGACAGTATCGATTACAATGTCATATACAGCTTCTAATTTTTCAGGAAATTCAAGATAGTATCTAAAACTTTCTTTATAAACTGAGTCATTTGTATTGTAATCTTCTAATATTTTTAACTCATAGTGTCTAAATACAACTTTTGAAGAATCTGGTTTTAAACTAATATTGGCGGCTTTATGTTCAGCCAGATAAATATCTGATAGAATAAGTGCCATTTTTTCCGGTGGGATAATGCCTTTTGGCAGTTCTTCTTTTCCACTACAGGAAACTATTGTTAATATTGCGATGATGTAGATAAGTTTTCTCATTTTTATACTAATATTACAATTTGCTTTATCAAATTCGTTGCCAAAAGTATTTTTGGAAACTGAAAAAGACAATTATCGTTTACTTTTTCGTTTGATTTTAATGCAAGGCAAAATTAACAATTTAAAAGAGCTATTATGAGGGAGCTGTTCAAAAAGCTTCGAAAATATGAAATAAAAATCCGGAAAGCCGTAAACAATCAAATGCAGGGAGATTTTCATTCTGTATTTAAAGGCTCGGGTTTAGAGTTTGATGATGTGCGTCCTTATCAGTATGGTGATGACGTCAGATCCATTGACTGGAACGTATCCGCAAAGGGGCATGGTACATTTGTGAAGACCTTCAAGGAAGATAAAGAGCAGAATGTTTATTTCTTAATTGACGTTAGTGCATCTCAAGAAATTGGATTGGAGGGCCAACAGAAATCAGATATTGCCAAAGAAATCACCGGGGTTTTGTGTATCTCAGCTTTAAAAGAAGGTAGTCAGGTCGGTATGGTCGGTTATTCGGATCAAAGAGAACTTTATGTCAAACCTGGAAAAGGACAAAAGCATGGCTATTATGCTATAACGAAGCTTTTTGGTTTAAAGCCTAAATCCTTAAAAACAAGTCTAGATAAGGGGCTTTTGTACTTATTAGGCTTGGTTAAAAGGAGAAGTGTCATATTTTTGATTAGTGATTTTGTAGATGAAGGCTATGAACATCATTTAAAAGCTTTAGCCCGCAAGCACGATCTTATAGTAATTCACATCAAGGATAAGCTGGAGACGGATTTACCAATGTTAGGTATTGTCCCTATTAAGGATAAAGAGACAGGTAAAACTAGATGGGTTAATACCTCTAGTGCGAGTTTTAAAAAGCAATTCCAGCAAAAAAATAAGGACTACTCTGCTGAATTGAAGGATATTTGTAAACGAAATCAGGCAGATTATTTGCTGATAGATACTCAAGAAGATTACACTTCTCAGTTAATTAAATTATTTAAAATCAGAAATTTAAGCAAGAAAAAAGCATGAAGAAATACGGGTTGAGCTTAATTTTCAGTCTTGCATTTGTAATACATTTATTCGGTCAACAAATCGAACCTAAGGGGAAATTCCTCCAGGACAGTATGGCCATAGGGGAGCGCATACAATACAGTTTGAGTATAAAGTATCCAGCGAATTTTCAGATACTAATGCCTGATTCACTCTATAATTTCGAGCCATTTGAATATAGTCGCAAAGAATATTTCCCTACTCAATCAGATAGTTCGCAAAGTTTTGATAGTGTAGTTTATACGCTGACTTCTTTTGAAATTGATAAAATTCAAAAATTAAAGCTTCCGGTTTTTATTATTCAGGGCAAGGATAGTACCGCTGTTTATGCCGATTTGGATTCTGTATTTTTGAAAGAAGAGATTGAGGTGGTCTCTGATAGTTTGAAAATGAAGACTGATGCCATCATTACTAAGCTTGATAAAGACTTTAATTATCCTTATTTAATAGCTTTTTTAGTTGCTTTAGGTATTGTTACCCTTTTGATTATTATCATATTTGGGAAGAAAATAAGAAAGAAATGGCGAATATGGAGATTAAACAAACGTCACAAGAAATTTAGAGAATCAATGGAGGCTAAACTTTCTTCTGTTGGCGAAATGTCTGTTGATAAGATTGAAAAGTTGCTTCATAGTTGGAAAAAGCATGCCGAATTTATTTCTAATTCGCCTTATAGAAAATTGACCAGTAAAGAGATCAATCAAATGCAGCAGAATGATGAATTATATGAGAATCTGAAAGCTATAGACCGAGTGATATATAGTTCAAAAGGAAAGAATAATGCTACAGATTCCTTCTCATTTCTATTAAATTATGCCGATGTTATTTTGGATGAACGAATTAAATTGATAGCAGATGGAAAGTAATGATTGGTTAAGTTTAGATTGGTTTCTACCCGAAAGGCTTAAAGCATTTGAATATGAATTTCCGATGGCTTTTTATGCTATGATTGCCCTCCCAATTATTTATTTGTTCGTGGAATGGTTGAAAGAAAGATTAAGCCCAAAAGTACCAGTGGCATTCCGCGGGGAAGGTATTGGCTTTCAATTTTCCTCTATCTTACGATTCATCCCTATTGTTCTACTTTTGTTTTCAGCTTTGCTGATGTTAGTAGCATTGGCTCGACCTCAACAAACTAATGAGAGAGTAGAACAGTGGACTGAAGGAATTGATATTATGCTGGTATTGGATATCTCAGAATCCATGAAAATTCAGGATTTCACTCCTAATCGCCTTGAAGCCGCCAAGCAAGTAGCTAATGATTTTATTGATGGGAGATTTCAAGATAGAATTGGGTTGACCATTTTTAGTGGTGAAGCTTATTCTTTATCGCCTTTAACTACTGACTACAAAATGCTTAAGAATCAGATTTCTGATATTGATTTTAAGATGATGGAAGCATCCGGTACTGCAATTGGTAGTGCCTTAGCGGTAGGGACAAATAGGATGCGAGAATCAGACTCAAAATCAAAAGTTTTGATTTTGCTGAGTGATGGAGATAATAACGCTGGTAATATTGACCCAGAAACTGCTGCGAAATTAGCAAATGCTTATGATATTAAAATCTACACGATTGCCATAGGTAAAGAAGGAAAAGTGCCTTATGGAAAAGATTTTTTTGGGAGGACCAGATATATTGAAAATTCCATGGACGTAACGGGCTTAAAGCAGATTGCTGAAATAGGTGAGGGTAAATTCTACAGAGCTACAGATAATCAGGCACTTGAGCAAGTTTTCAGTATTATTGATGAATATGAAAAGGCAGAAATCAAAGAAACTAGATATAAAGACACCAAGGATTATTACGATGTCTATTTAAAATGGGCAATTGTTTTTTTCTTATTATGGATGCTGACTAAATCGACCTACATTTCTAATGTGTTGGTGGACTAACCCCAATGTTAGACATTGTTTATCCTATCGCGGTTTGAAGTTTAGAACTGTCTAAACGTTGTTAGTACGAGATTGAATTATTGGACAAAGCCTTTTCCGAAAAATGTAAATTCATCTCTTAAAGCTCTTTTGTATTTTGAATGTTCAATGCTAGAATTGTTAGACCGTAGCGCCCAATTTACTCAAGCCACCCAAACCGTTTTCTGATTCACAAATTCCTTAATTCCCAGTTCAGATAATTCTCGACCATACCCACTCATTTTTACACCACCAAAAGGCACTGCTGGATGAGAAGCCATTAATTTATTGATATACACAGCCCCACTTTCAATTTGACGAGCCAGACGCTTTGCTTTCTCTATATCCTTGCTCCATAATGATCCGCCCAGACCAAACCTTGAATCATTTGCCAATTCAATAGCATGATGTTCATCTTCTGCAATTAATACCACTGCCACAGGCCCAAACAATTCTTCTTCATAGGCAGGCATTCCTGCTGTTACATTGGATAAGATAGTAGGTTCGTAAAAAGCTTTATTTCTTTTTCCTCCTATTATTACTTTAGCTCCTTGACTAATTGATTTTTCTACTTGTTCTTCTAACTCTATAGCTAAGTCTTCCCTAGCCATTGAGCCGTAATCAAAATTTTCATCTGCTGGATTTCCAATTTTAATATTTTCAAACTCTGTTTTGAAATAGGCCAAAAATTCATCTGCAATTGATTTTTCCAGTATAAACCTCTTCGCAGCAATGCAACTTTGCCCATTATTGATCATCCTGGCTTTTGCTCCTGAAATGGCTGCCCCTTTGACTTCAGCATCCTCTAGCACAATAAATGGATCACTTCCACCCAATTCCAAGACAGTTTTTTTCAGCTTGCTACCGGCCCGTTCTGCAACTTTACTTCCAGCCACTTCACTACCTGTTAAAGTAGCGGCCTTTACTCTATCATCGTCCAATATCATATTGACCTTAGAAGATGAAACTAATAAGGTTTGAAAGCACCCTTTTGGAAAACCGGCATCAATTAAGACCTCTTCTATGGCTAGAGCACATTGTGGTACATTTGAAGCGTGTTTCAATAAGCCTATATTTCCTGCCATTAAGTTGGGCGCAATAAATCGGAAAACTTGCCAAAAAGGAAAATTCCAGGGCATAACTGCCAATACAATGCCAATTGGATCATGGGCAATGTAAGCTTCTCCTTCTGGGACTTCCAATTTTTTATTGGATAAGAATTCATCTGCTTTTTCAGCGTAGTATTCACAAGCTAGAGCACATTTTTCAATTTCAGCTATAGCCTCTCTTTTGGCTTTTCCCATTTCCTGAGTCATTAGATGAGCATATTGCTCCTTTCTATCACGAAGTAGAACTGCTGTTTTCAGCATTAATTCTTTGCGGTGGGTAAAGTTGGTAGATTTCCAGTCTAGATAAGCTACTTGTGCTAGCTCAATTTTCTTCAAAATTTCATAGTCAGTTTCTTCCTCAAAGGTTTTTAATAGCTCATTATTGAATGGGTTTCTACTTTCAATTGCCATAACAGTTCTAATTTTTAGGTTAAAAAATTAACTAATAACTTTATTGGCATGAATTCCTGATGCTATTAAAGCAAAAGAGGGCGCAAATAATACACCAATAAAGGGTATTAGTATAAACAGATTTAAAGCTAAACCGTTACCCAAAACAAGCCCTTTATGCTTGAAAATTTTCTGTAAGCTTGTTTTAATGCTTAGTTGGTAATATTCATTTCTATAATCTAGCATGGACGCACCAAAGAAAAAGCTTTCGAGTAAAAACACTACAACTGCCAAAGCAGGAGAGAGGAAAGGGAATACTAAACTTAGGAATATTAGAAATAAGTAAAGTAGAACATTGAGACCGATCAAAATAGATCCCATTAGCATACCTCTTCCTATTTCAGAGATCAATCGTATAAGATTAATGGATTTCTTTTGTTGGTTTAATATGTTTTGAGTCCTTTCGGAAAGAACAGCAAGGACAGGAGCGAAAATGATTAAGATAACGTATTTGAAAAGATTGATATACAGAGAAATAAGGACTATTCTGATAAATATTGCAGTTAGTATCTGAATTAAATTCCCCCATTCTTCCCAATCTTCAGGGAAGCTGAAAAAGCTATAGATAAAATCAATGAGGGTGCCTGTGTAAATCCATGCGACAACCCCAACAAACAAAAATGCAAATAAGTTGAAAAAAGCAGCACCCAAAATAAAGCCTTTCAGCTTGTGTTTTCGCACAAATTGAAAGGCTTGATAATATGAAAGGGTAGACTGACTAAATTCTTTAAAGAATCTGCTCATTTTTCTGTCTCAAAGTCTGCAGACTCCCAGGCCTGCATTCCTCCAGAAATGTTGTAAACATCTTTAAACCCAGCTTCTTTCATTTGAGCCACTGCTTTTTGACTTCTTGCTCCTGACCTGCAGATTACATAGTAAGTTTTTTCCTTATCCATTTTCGCTATTGAAGTGGTAAAGAAATCTGTTTTTAAAACATCCAAATTTTCACTTCCAGTAATTCTGCCTTCTGCATATTCTTGTGGAGTTCTAACATCCAACACAACTTTATTATCGTCTTTATCGAACTCAATGGCATTCAATTCTTTTACGGTAAGATTATCCTGCGCATTTCCTTGTGTGCAAGCTATTAAAAGAGCTGCTGACGCAATAAATATAATTAAGCTTTTCATACAATTAATTTTAATTCTAATTTACAAAGATAAGGAAAGGATTCATAGTCGAGGTGACTAATGTTACAGCCATAATTTCTTTTATAAAATTCTTTAGAACTAATTCCACAATAAAACGAAGTAGAAATTGCTTTCCTGGCTATAACAAGTGACTCTTACAACATTTGTGATCCTTCATGCAAGTCTGAAAACTTCCAACATCAGCTCAATCTACTCTCTCAATCTTGGCACCTAAAGCGTTCAGACGCTCGTCAATATTCTGGTAACCTCTGTCGATTTGTTCAACATTATGAATGGTACTTTCCCCCTCAGCAGATAAAGCAGCAATCAATAAAGAAACTCCAGCTCTAATATCAGGGGAGGTCATGGATATACCCCTCAAATTAATTTGTCTGTCAAGTCCGATTACTGTGGCTCTATGAGGGTCACACAAGATGATTTGAGCCCCCATGTCAATTAACTTATCAACAAAAAATAGTCTGCTTTCAAACATTTTTTGATGAACCAAGACAGTTCCTTTTGCTTGTGTGGCTACTACCAATACAATACTTAATAAGTCGGGAGTAAAACCAGGCCAAATGGCATCTGCTATAGTCATAATAGAACCATCAATAAAAGTTTCTATTTCATAATGCTGTTGAGAAGGGATGAATATATCATCGCCTCTAAACTCCATTGTGATTCCAAGCCTTTTAAAAGTTTCAGGAATGATTCCCAAATGCTGAATACCAGCATTTTTAATGGTGATTTCGGATTGGGTCATAGCAGCCAATCCAATAAAACTCCCAATCTCAATCATATCGGGCAACATAGTATGTTCAGTGCCTTTTAAGCTTTCAACCCCCTCTATATGTAATAAATTGGAACCGATACCTTCGATTTTCGCCCCCATTCTAACCAACATTTTGCAGAGTTGCTGGATGTAGGGTTCGCAGGCAGCATTATAAATTGAGGTTTTCCCCTTGGCCATGGAAGCAGCCATGATGATGTTGGCAGTTCCAGTTACTGAGGCTTCATCTAAATGAATATAGGCACCAGTAAGGCTAGATGCATCAATATGATAATAATTCTTTTCCGATTCAAAGAGGAATTTTGCTCCTAGCTTCTGAAAGCCGATAAAGTGAGTGTCCAATCTTCTTCTTCCTATTTTATCTCCTCCTGGTTTTGGAATCATCGCTTTTCCAAACCTTGCCAGTAAAGGCCCTAACAGCATGATTGAACCTCTTAATGAAGCCGCCTTTTGCGTGTATTCGGCTGTACCGAAGAAATCGAGTTTTACAGACTTTGCTGTAAATTCATAACTTTCTTCACCAATTTTATTGACTTCCACACCCAAATCTTCCAATAAATCAATTAATTTATTGACATCGACAATATTAGGTACTTTATGAATAGTTACTTTTTCAGGTGTTAATAAAACAGCACAAAGAATTTGTAATGCCTCATTTTTTGCGCCCTGAGGATGAATTTCACCGGAAAGTTTTTGCCCTCCGGTTATTTTAAATGATCCCATTGATTAGTTTCTTCTTCTTTTTTGGTTGCTTCCTTTTGAAGGTCTTTTGCCTTTATTGTTGTTTCTAGGTCTATTGTCTTTGAAGATAGTATCAAATGCATTTGTAGCTTTAACATGTTCAATGTCAACGCTTAGTTTTCCATTTGAAAGTTGTTTGATGTTGTCAGCTATAGCTTCTTCGGTTACATTATCTCTGTTCCATGTCGTGTAGAAGGTCTTCATTAATCGACCTATATAATAAACTGCGGCTTGTTTTTCCTCTGGATCTTCAAGGCTGATTGCTTTTTCAACCAATAATTCAACATTACGACCATAGTGCTTGAATTTTACTTCCTCCGAAGCATATTTCACAGGTTGTGGCTTTTTACCTAAAATCTCTTTTTCAGGCATAGGAAAGGGGCTATCTACCTCTAAGTTGAAATCTGACATGATGTATAAATCATCCCAGTATTTTTGCATGTTTTCGTTGCTATTGTCTTTTGGACCACTGCTTAATTGCTTAATCAAATCTACTACAGTGAAGGCCATTTTATTGCGTTGTTCTTTATCTTCAACGGTGCGCAAATGTTTGACCAACATTTGGACATTGCGTCCATATTCTTTTAACTTCATTTCAGGTCTTTGGGTGTTATAATCTAACATATTCTTAGCTTTCTCTTTCACAAAGGTAGAAAATTAGAAATAAATAACAGGCATTACAATTTTATCATATGAAAATTAAATTTTTTAATCGGGAAAGTACTTTTAACGGGCTTTCATCAGCTATTTTAGGAAGCTTATATAAAATTCATTGTCATATTAAATAGATTTAACCATTTTTGAGATTAAGTAAAACCAAATTTTAATCATTATGAAAATAAAATTAATAGGATTTTTTATTGCTAGTCTGATGAGCACGCTTGTTTTCGGACAAACAAAAGATCGTTGGCAACAAGCCATAAAATATGAAATGGAGATTGATATGGATGTGGAAACCCACCGTTTCGATGGGAAACAAAAGGCAGTCTACACCAATAATTCGCCGGATGAGCTGAACAAGGTTTTTTATCATTTGTATTTTAATGCTTTTCAACCTAACAGTATGATGGATGTTCGTTCAAGAACAATTAAAGATCCAGACAGAAGAGTAGGGGACAGAATAAGTAAACTAAGTGAAGATCAAATCGGCTATCAAAAAATAATCAGCCTTAAGCAAGATGGTAAGAAAGTAGATTACGAAGTAGTCGGAACTATTTTGGAAGTAGATTTGAACAAGCCTATTAAATCTGGCGAAACCGTAACCTTCGAAATGGAATTTGAAGCACAAGTTCCTGAGCAAATCAGAAGAACTGGTCGAAATAATGCTGAAGGTATTAGCTATTCCATGGCGCAATGGTATCCTAAAATGTCAGAATATGATTACCAAGGCTGGCACTCTAATCCTTATATAGGGAGAGAGTTTCATGGTATTTGGGCTGATTTTGATGTGAAGATTAGCATTGATAAAGATTTTGTATTAGGAGGTACAGGTTATATTCAAAATCCTAATGAAGTAGGTCACGGGTATCAGGCTGATGGGGTTAAGCCAGGCAAAGGAAAAAATGGTAAGCTTACTTGGCATTTTAAAGCTCCACAGGTTATTGATTTTATGTGGGCAGCTGATCCTGATTATACTCATGTAAAGGCTCAGGTTCCTAATGGTCCAGAATTGCATTTCTTGTATCAGAAAAACGAAAATACCGAAGAAAACTGGGGAAAGTTACCTGAGTATACTGTTAAAGCATTTGAGTACATGAACAAAACATTCGGAAAATATCCGTATAAACAGTATTCAGTTATTCAAGGTGGCGATGGTGGAATGGAATATCCAATGTCTACTTTAATTACTGGAGAAAGAAGTCTAGGAAGTCTGGTAGGTGTGACGGTTCATGAAATGTTCCATAGCTGGTACCAAGGAGTTTTAGCATCAAATGAATCGTTATATGAATGGATGGATGAGGGCTTTACCTCATTTGGAGCTGCTGAAACTATGAATGAAATAATGGAGCAAGGCCAAGAAAACCCGCAGTCAGGAAATTACAGAGGGTATTTAGCATTAGCAGAAAGTGGCTATGAAGAACCCATGAGTACACATGCGGATCATTATATGACCAATTTCGCTTACGGAAGAGCTGCCTATTCTAAAGGTGCCACTTTTTTAGGACAGCTGAGATATATAATGGGTGAGGACGTTTTTTATCCTGCCATGAGGACTTACTTTAATGAGTGGAAATTCAAGCATCCTAATGACAATGATTTTATCAGAGTAATGGAGAAAGCATCTGGTTTAGAATTAGATTGGTTTAAAGAATATTGGGTTTATTCTACTAAACAGATTGATTATGGAGTAAAATCAGTATTGGAAAAGAATGGTAAAACCTTTGTTACTTTGGAGAAAATTGGTGAAATGCCAATGCCATTAGAAGTAACTGTAACCTATAATGACGGAAAAAGTGAAGTTATATATATTCCTTTGAGAATTATGAGAGGTGAAAAATCTTTTAAATCAGATGTGAATGTGAAAACGGTGGCAGATTGGCCATGGGTATACCCAAGCTATACTTTTGAATTGAGTCAGAGCGCCTCTAACATTAATAGTTTGGTGATTGATGAAAATGAAGGTATGGCAGATGTTAATAGAGAAAACAATGCTTTTGATGCTGATAAACATTTGAAGTCAACATTTGACAAATAGTATAATATTTTAAGTTAAAAAGTCTTTACAGAAAATCCGAAAAGTACATTGCTTTCGTAACTTGGAAAAACTGTAAAGACTTTTTTATTATGGACAATCAAAAAACATCTGCAATTCAGTGGAAGCAAATGATCAGCTTATTAGCACTTTATGCTTCCGTAATTATAGGTTGGATCGCCTATCATAGATACCAACCAGCACTTCTTGATACATTTGATATGAAAGAGTTTGCACCTATACTTATTTGGGGGCAAGCTATCATACTTATTTTAACTCCTCCATTGGCTGGTTATTTGGGTGATAAGTATCGAGATAGACTAGGAAATAGACTTCGTATAATTACATTGGGCGTTAGTTTTGCTGCAATGATCTTTATGACCGTTGCTTTTACTTTAATTGTTAATCCTCCGAGGTCTTTTGTTCTTTACGCACTACCTGTTTTAGTTATTCTCTGGCTATTTGCTATGAGCTTATTTACAAGTCCGGCTATTTCTACAATAGAAATGTTTAGTCCAAGTACTAAATTGCCAATTACCGTAGCTGCTTTAACAATTACTTCTGATTTGCTTTACTCCTTGGAACCTGTTATTGTAGATATTATTGACTTCTTGGGTGGAGCCGCAACATTCGCAGTTGGAGGAATAATTGTTTCAGTTTCAGGTTACCTATTGCGAAAGAACTCCATGGCAATAACAGATGAGGGTCAAGAAACCCGACCTGATGATTATAATCCTAAAACCAACATGGGAAAAGTTATTTTTCTTGGAATTGGTATGGGACTGTTCTCTGGAATTATCATCGAAGTATTTCCAGATTACTTAGATAAATTAAAATCTGTAATGGGCATAAGCGGACAATGGGTCTCTTCATTAGTGTTGATCCTAACAGCTATTTTTTCAATCGTGATTAGTCGAAGAGTTACAAAAGAAAATATAGTTAAATTATTAATAATAGGTTTAGTATTTGCCGGAGTGAGTACAATTGGAATTTTCACTATCCCCAATGATATGTTGATTATTCTTTCATTGATCGTTTTTGCTATTTTTTATGCCATGGTAAATGTCACCGCATTGCCATTAGCACTTCAAAACACCAGTATAAAACAGAAAGTGTTAGGAGTTGGAGTATTTTTCTGTGGATTTGAGATTCCTAACAGTGTTCTTGATGTGATTTTGCTGTAGTGATTTCCTAGAATTACTAATAAGAAGGTTCCGGAAATAATAAAGCCTGTCATAAGACGATATATGACAGGCTTTATTCTTTAATCAGTTATAGCTTATATCGGCTTAAAACTTTCAAATGCTTCACCGCAATTATTGCAGTGATGCAATGATCTACATAAAGTAGGACCAAATGGTGATTTTAATGTGGTATTTGTACTGTCACAGTTGGGACATTCGGCATGCTCGATAATATCTAGGTCTTCTATCACATTGTTATGAACTGGTGGCGGAGCAAGTCCAAATTTCTTTAAAGCTCTTTTTCCTTCTTCTGAAATGAGATCAGAACTCCAAGTGGTTTTCAAGTTTAAATTGACAGTATGATTTTCAATTCCATTTTTATTTAGGACGTCCACAACATCCTGCTTCATATAATCCATAGCAGGACATCCAATAAAAGTAGGAGTCATATTTACTGTTATATGATCATTATCAATTTCAATACCAGTTATCACCCCCAAATCTACTAATGAAATAACAGGGATTTCAGGATCTTTTACCTCCTTCAACATCTCCAATATTTTATCCTCAGTTAATATCATTTCTTCAATATTTTATTTCAAATGCGTAATCCTTTTTCTCTCGTTCTGGTGTTGAAACCTGTCAGGTTTACATAAGATTTTAAATATTCTAAATATCACATTTATAGTCTTTGATTTTAGAAAGACCTGACAGTTTTTGTTGTATGCCTGACCATGGCTAAGCAGAGTGAATTTATTTTGTCGAAAGTATAATTACCAATCTGCCGTAGGATCAACTCTAAACACTTCGCTCATTTCTTCTACTAATGGTTGCAAGTGTTTGGTATGTTCCCCGTATCTTCCTCCGTAAATCGGCTCAACCGTATTCCAATCAGGTAAATTTAAACCAGCTTCTCCTAAAACAATGGCTATATTTTCTTTCCATTGATCTTCTATAGCTTTTTCACCTTTGTAAACTCCAGCTTCGATGATTTCTTTTTCAAATTTGGAAGGCTCAAATACGCCCAAAGCATAAGGCAAAGCCTCATTTAAGCTGTTTTGCAATTTTTCATGTGCCTCCTCATTTGCAGTAGCCAATTGCTTAATCCATGTATTGGCATGCATCACGTGATATTTAATCTCACCTTTTAATTTTCTGGCAACTTGAGCGACTTCCTCTATTGGGCAATCAGCGAGCATGCTAAATCGAATATAATCTGCATGGTCGAATAGGAAATGGCGGATTAAACTAAAATCATATTCACCTATGGGTAATTCCACAAACTGACTATTATGGAACTGATCAGCGTTTCTAGTGAAAGCAACAGTGTCCGGATCTTGTTCTCCTAATTGATGCAACAAATTGTAAAAAGCTAAGCTTTGCCCAACCTTATCTTGTGCCATAGAAGAAAATGCAATATCTTCTTCAAGTAATGGGCCCACTCCAGTCCATTCGGAATTTCTATGACCTAAAATCAATAAATCATCCGCTATTTTATATAATAAATCTTTTAATGCTTCTTCCGTCATGATTTATGCGTTTTGTTCTGCTTTAAATTTCTTGATTTTTTCAGTTGCTTTATAATCCATGGCATCTCTGTATTTCTTTTCAGGAAGGGTTTCCCAAATATCTGCAAAATCAGCTCCGTCAATTTTCATGAATTCCTCCGATTTTGCAACCCAAATGTTCAACACAGATTTTTCTTCCTGAAATTGGTTCTTGGCTTTAAGGAGTGCTTCTTCAAAGCAAGAAGCTTCTAAGCTACCAATATGAGCATGCTGCTTACCTCTTTTCTTCAAATGAAAGATTTCATACTTTTCTGTTTTCCCTTTTTCAGCTCCTTCCAATATCTCCTCATGGATGAAGTCATAGATATCTTCATTATTTTCAGTAATAGGCGATACTTGCACATTGTCTGTTTTTACAACCCAGACGCCAGAGCAACTCATGCCTCTTCTGCTGAATTGTTCCTTGGCAAATAAAAATGCCATGTCAATTGTTGGGGCATGAACGATACCTTCATGCTGATACGGTTTATTTTCCTTTGGCTGTACGAATACTTCAAAAGTGACAAATTGATCTTTGTTTTCTTTTGAAGGGAATGTAGTACCAAACTCGGCAGGGATATTTAATCTATTAATCCTGGGATCTAAAGAGTTTAAAAAATCAGACATATTTTAAATTAATAATTAGAAATTAATGATAAATACTACTTTTACTTAAATAAGATTCCCGCTTTCGCGGGAATGACGAAAGATCCAGCTATTTCGTTATTTATTAAGCCAGCGGTGCTACGTACTCTTCGCCTTTTGTTTTGGCCGTCAATGCTCTTCTTACCCAAGCTCCTCTTTCTTCAGCAATTCTCCTTACTGCTAAACGCTCTTTATTACATGGCCCATCACCATTAATCACTCTCTTGAATTCCTCCCAATCTGGCTCTGTGAATTCCCATTCACCTGATTCAGAATTCTTCTTTAGATTTTCATCAGGAATAGTCAATCCTAATTCCCAAATTTTAGGTACATACATATCCAAGAACTGCTGACGACATTCGTCATTAGTGGCCATTTTCACTTTCCACTTAGTTAAGATTTGCGTATGCGTTGACATCTTATCCGAAGGACCAAAGAAATGCATCATTGGTGCCCACCATCTATTCACTGCCTCTTGCATCATTTCCCTTTGCTTTGGAGTTCCAGTTGCCAAGTGAATAACACAGTGGTGACCATATTTTAAGTGGAAAGATTCCTCCGCACAAATTCTGTCCAGAGCACGACAATAAGGTCCGTAACTACCTCGAGCATTAGCCAGTTGGTTAACTATAGCACCTGCATCCACTAGCCATGAAATAAAACATGAATCAGCCCAAGTGAAGGTAGGGTAGTTGAAAATGTTTGAATACTTAGATTTTCCAGTAATCAGATCTTCAATCATTTGCTCGCGACTTTTACCTAAAGTCTCTGCTGCACCGTACAGCAATTGAGCATGTCCCACTTCATCCTGCACTTTTGCCATCAAAGCCAACTTTCTTTTGAAGCCGGGAGCTCTTGTGATCCAAGTCCCTTCTGGCAAAGCACCAATAATCTCAGAATGACCGTGCTGTTCAATCATTCGAACTAATTGCTTTCTATACAACTTAGGCATCCAATCGTTAGGCTCAATTTTTTCACCTCTCTCGATTCGTGCTTCAAACTCAGCTAATTTTTGTGGGTCTTCATCTTTCAATAATTCATTGTTTACCGATGAAGATTCAAATACTTGTCCGCCTCCGTACATAATTTTATCGTTTTTACGTTTTTTAAATTAAACAAGAAATTGTTGCATGGTTCTTGATATCAGGTCCCAATTACCTTACTCTTGTTTTTGCCTTATTAGCATAATCTATGATCTAATTTTTAGTCCATTAATGAAAACATCTGTTACATTTTCAGCTATTTCTTCAGGACTTAATTTACCTTCTGGTTTGTACCAAGAAGGCATCCAATTGATTGAAGAAAGCAACGCCAAAACAGTGAATTTTGCATCCATTCTTTTGAAGACACCTTCTTTATGACCATCTATTAGTATTTGTATAAATTTATTTTCATAATTATTTCGCATCGTTAGAAAATCTTGCAAATAAGATTCACTTAAGTGCCTCCATTCCGAAAAGAAAACGGCACTAGCTGCACTATCTTTAGTCAAAACATTGACGTGTGAAACCACCGCTTTTTTTAGTTTTTCATCAGCACTTAACTTCTCCAATTCTATTTTTTCTAAAGATTGAAAAAAATCGGTAGCCATTTGAAAGCAAATTTTTTGAAGAATCTCTTCTTTTGATTTAATATGAGAATAAAGACTTGCTGCTTCAATTCCAATATATCCTGCTAAATCGCGCATACTAGTTGCTGCATAGCCTTGCTTTTGAAAAAGTTCAGTGGCTTTTTCAATAATTTGCTGCTTTCTATTTACTTTTGGTTTGGTAATCATTGTCCAAATATAATAAACAAACGTTCGTTAGGGAAATATTGTTCACGAAAATTTTATTTATTGTGTGAAGCTATAATTTCAAACATCCTCTAAATCCTCTCGCCCCATAATAAGAATCCGCTCCATTGTGGTAGATGAATACAGCACCATAGCGATAGTCTCCGAACAATGCGCCTCCTAAATCTCTTATTTCTGCAGGAGTCTTGATCCAACTTGAAGTTTTGGTATCTACAGGATTTAATTGCTGTAAATATCGATACTCTTTTTCATTTAAAAGTTCCACACCTAATTCCGCGGCCATTACTTCAGCATTACTTTTAGGGGGGTATTTTTTTCGTCCATGCTGTGCAGCTCTATCATAGCAAATACTACGTCTGCCTTTTGGACTTTCAGTGGAGCAGTCATAAAAAAGATAGGTCGAAGTTTCTTCATCTAAACCTACAACATCTGGTTCACCACCAGTTTCTTCCATATTATGTAGTATTAACAGTTTTTCTCTATTAGCGTCTAATTTGGAACGAATTTCCTGCCATTGAAGCTCTTCGTGCCTATGCATGTTTTTCTTAAATCTGCATTCCAGAGTATCTATTAAAGAAGAAAAATCTTGATTGTCGGACATTTTTTGGCTTTCAAATTATCATTCTAATCTACGAAAATATATGAAATTATAAACTTATAGAATGGACAATTAATCGCGATAAATTACTTTGTTGTTAACCTATGCTAGCATAAAAGTATCAGGGATTAACAGCTTCCTTACTCCATTTATCAAACATTAGTATGCTTGGCAATAAATTTCTTTTAATTTCGTGTTTTAGTGAATTTAAACCTTAAATAAAATATATGAGAGTACTAAAGCTAACAGTTTTGATGTGCGTAGGAGTGATGACTAGCCTATTTGCACAGAACCCGCAAGAAAACAATCAGGATCTATTCGAATTTTTTGGTGACAGAAATGGTAATGAGTACCGGTCAGCTTCTGGAAAGCCTGGGCATAATTATTGGCAGAATAGTGCAGACTATAAAATAGATGTCACTTTGGATGAGGAAAATGAAATGATCAATGGTAAAATTACTATTGATTATACTAATAACAGTCCTGAAAAATTAGAATTTGTTTGGCTTCATTTAGAGCAGAATCGATTTACAGAGACTTCAAGAGGAACTTTGACCACTCCAATTCAAGGAAACCGTTATGCTGGAGATATGGACGGTGGTTATAATATTACTAACGTAAAGGCGATCAGCGGAAGAAGAGGAAATCCTTCAAGCAAGCATATTATCAATGACACTCGTATGCAAGTATTCTTTGATGAACCAATTGAAGCTAATGGTGGCACCGCTTCCATCAGTATGAATTTTGAATATAAGATTCCAGTAAAAGGAATGGATAGAATGGGTCAGTTAAAAGTTGATGATGGGACTATCTTCGCCATGGCTCAATGGTATCCTAGAATGGTGGTTTTTGACGATATCCAAGGTTGGAATACTCAGCCATACTTAGGTGCTGGTGAGTTTTATTTGGAGTATGGTGATTTTGAATACAATGTTACAGTTCCCTACAACCATATTGTTGTGGGTTCTGGAGAGTTACTAAACCCTAGTGAGGTATTGACATCAGAGCAGCAAAGCAGAATGGAAAAAGCTGCCAAAAGTGATGAAACTGTACATATTATCACAGCAGAAGAAGTGGGGGATCCTTCCATAACAAGACCAAAACAATCTGGAAATATTACTTGGAAATTTAAAATCGAAAATGCTAGAGATGTGGCCTGGGGTTCATCACCTGCATTTATCTGGGATGCTGCTAAGATTGATTTACCAAGTGGTAAAAAAGCTATGGCTCAGTCAGCGTATCCTAAAGAAAGTGATGGAGAAGATGGCTACGGACGTTCAACAGAATATTCAAAAGCTTCAATTGAACATTATTCAAATAAGTGGTTTGAATACCCATATCCGAACGCAGTCAATGTTGCCGCTGATATCGGTGGAATGGAATATCCTGGATTAAATTTCTGTGGATATAAATCTAAAAACAAATCTTTATGGGGAGTAACTGATCATGAATTTGGACATAACTGGTTCCCAATGATAGTAGGAAGTAATGAAAGGTTATATGCATGGATGGATGAAGGTTTTAACACTTTCATTAACTTCTATTCATCGGAAGAATTTAATGAAGGAGAATTCGCTGATGATTTGGATGAGACAAGAAGTTATGTGGGCTGGTTGACGAGTGAAAACAGAGAAAAAATCGCAACATATCCTGATGTGGCGAACACGAGAAATCTTGGTATGATTGCATACATGAAACCTGCCATGGGACTATTGATGTTAAGAGAATACATTTTGGGACATGAAAGATTTGATAATGCATTTAAAGCATACATAAATCGTTGGGCTTACAAACACCCAACCCCTGGCGATTTCTTCAATACTATGGAAAATGTTTCTGGAGATAATCTGTCGTGGTTCTGGAGAACTTGGTTCTACGGAAATGGAAATATTGATATTGCTTTAGACGGGGTTTATCCTTATCAAGGGAGTTACTTATTGGTTTTAGCTAATAAAGGAGATGTACCAATGCCGGTAAAAATGAAAGTAACATATGCCGATGGTACTGATGAAATTGTAGAACTTCCCGTTGAGATTTGGCAGAGAGGGGATTCTTGGAATCATTTATTAAGCACTGGAAAAGAAGTCGAAAAAATTGAACTAGATCCAAATAAAATTCTACCTGATGTCAACGGTAGCAATGATGTTTGGCCAAGTCCTTATTATGAGGAAGACTAAAGAAGCATGTGGTAATTAATCGCTGGCCAACTCATATTTTAGATTTACTGAGCTAAAAGATTGGTCATAAATCTCACTTAAAAAGCTTCCTATTTGGGAGCTTTTTTTATTTTACTATTGGCTGAAACGGAGCATCATCAATATTACACAGTTCTACTTGCTCTATTGATAAATAGTATTTATTAAGAACGTCCTTATATTTTTGCCCTACTAAATCATGGTTTAAAACCCATTCCTTGGTAGCAATAATTTCTTCTCTAAAACCATTTTTTATAGCAATATAGTCCGCTTCATGCTCTGCTTTCATTTTAAATGACTTGGATGTGATGTACCTTAAGCCATATTTAATCATGCCTACGGTGGAGTAAGATAAATAATCAACTAAATGTCCCAATTCATGTGCAAACCATCCAATTAAGACTTTCTTGGGCACGTCTTCTACTTTCAAGCTTTCACTGCTACTGACATAAACACCTAGTTTTATTCTATATTTTTTCACGCGCTTAAACAGATCTTTAAAAGTAATGATTGGTTGGGCTTGCATAGTAGAAGCTTTTACTCTTTTTTGAAAAAGAGTTATAGAAAAATCATGTAAGTCTGGGTACTTATGTAGGACTTCCAGAAAGCTATCTTTAATCTTATCGTTAGAAACTTCTTTGAATTTTACTTTCATAGTTTTTAATGAACGACTGGCAGTTGACATTGTTTGTTGGGTTTTTAAAACAAAACTATTGAGATAGTTGTGTGTGTAAGATTTTTCACATAATTTACACTTTTCTAAAAATAAACAAATCTTAAAATTATGCTTAAAATGAAATCTTTAGCGATTGCATTCTTGCTTTTTCTTTCAGCAGGATTTGCGTGGTCGCAGAATTCGGAAATTGAAAAGTCCTTAAAGAAACCAATCCCATTGGATCCAAAAGTGAAGATTGGGACCTTAGAAAATGGCTTAACTTATTACATCCGTCAAAATGAAAAACCAGAGGACAAGGTGGAGTTCCGCTTGGTAATTAATGCAGGTTCCATGCAAGAAAATGACTCACAATTGGGCTTGGCACATTTTACTGAGCACATGGCATTTAACGGGACTGAAAACTTTAAAAAGAATGAATTAGTGGATTATTTACAATCCGCAGGAGTAAAATTTGGTGCTGATTTGAATGCTTACACAAGTTTTGATGAAACCGTCTACATTTTACCAATCCCAACTGATAAGGAAACTATTGAAAATGGCCTGACAGTGCTTGAAGACTGGGCAAACGGTTTACTAATGACAGAGGAGGAAATCGATAAGGAAAGAGGCGTTGTTTTGGAAGAGTGGAGATTAGGACAAGGTGCTAGTCAAAGAATGAGAGATGAGTATTTCCCAGTTCTTTTTAAAGATTCTCGTTATGCGGAGAGATTACCGATTGGTAAAAAGGAAATCTTAGAAAATTTTGAATATGAAACGCTTCGCTCGTTCTATGCGGATTGGTATCGTCCGAATCTGATGGCGGTTATTGCTGTAGGTGATATTGATCCGACTGAAATGGAAAAGGAAATCAAAAAGCGATTTGGTGATTTGAAAAATCCTAAAAAACCAAAAGAGAAGAAGTTATATGAAGTACCAGCTCATGAAAATACCTATGTTAGCATCGTATCTGATAAAGAAGCCAACTTTAATCAAATTCAACTCTACTACAAGCATGATAATGAGGACATGAAGAAGTTATCTGACATGAGAAGGGACATGGTTTACAGTATGTATAACGGTATGTTGGGCCAAAGATTGAATGAATTAAGTCAGTCTGCTGAGCCGCCATTCTTGTTTGCCGGTACTAATTTTTCACCAATGGTTCGAACTAAGAGTGCCTATTCCTCTTTTGCCATTGTAGGTGAAAATGGTTTTGAAAATGGAGTTAAGGCGATTGTAGAAGAGAATGAAAGAGTGAAGAGGCATGGATTTAATTCATCCGAGTTAGAGCGTTACAAAAAGACATTTTTAAATAATGCTGAAAAGCGAGTTAAAGAATTGGATAAAACAGAATCAAATAGGTTTGCTAGTGCATACATCCAGCATTTCTTGAGCGAAAACCCTATTCCTGGAGCTGAATTTGAGTTTGAATTTTATAAAAATTTGATCAATACTATTTCACTTCCAGAAATCAATCAGTTAGCTAATAGGTGGATTACAGAAGAAAATAGGGTGGTTGTTTTGACTGGAGTTGAAAAGGAAGGTGTAGAGATGCCAACAGAGGAATCTATTTTGGGAATTTTGAACGAAGTGGAAAGCTCCGATATTGCACCTTATAAAGATGAAGAAGTGGCCGAAAGCTTCATGACCACCGCTCCCAAAGCAGGCAAGGTCGTAAAAGAAAATTCGTTAACAGATTTAGGTGTAACTGAATTAGAGTTAAGCAACGGAGTTCGCGTGGTATTAAAACCAACTGAGTTTAAAAATGACGAAGTAAAAATGAGAGCTTTTAGCTTTGGTGGACATAGTCAATATGATATGGAAGATTATTACTCTGCGACTAATGCCACATCATTAGTTTCTGAGGCTGGAGTTGCAGATTTCTCAAATACAGATATTCAGAAAATGCTTTCTGGTAAAACAGTTAGAGTAAATCCATATATAGGAAGTTTGTCAGAAGGGTTTAGTGCTCAAGCCAGTCCACAAGATTTGGAGGAAATGTTTCAATTAACAAACCTTTATTTTACAGCCCCTAGAATGGACGAAGAAGCTTTTGGATCATATGTTAGTAAAAACAAAATGCTGTACGGTAATTTAATGTCTAACCCACAATTTTATTACAGTGATAAGTTGAGCATGATCCTTTCTCAAGATAACCCAAGAGGCGGTGGCTTTCCTAAAGCTGAAGATTTAGATAAAATTGATTTTAAAAGAGCATACGAAATCTATCAAGATCGATTTGCAGATGCTAGTGATTTCACTTTTGTATTTGTAGGGAACTTTGACGTTGAAGGGATTAAACCCTTACTGGAAACTTATCTAGGTAGTTTGCCAAGTGTGGAGAGAAAAGATAATTGGGTTGATTTAGGAATTCGACCGCCAGAAGGAGTAGTAAAGGAAGAGATCATTAAGGGAACTGACCAAAAAAGTTATGCTACTATATTGTATCATGGTGAAACAGAATATGATAGGCAGAAAAGTTATCATTTAAGTTCTTTGGGTGAGTTGGTTACCAATGAATTGATTGATATTTTGAGAGAAGAAAAAAGTGGGGTGTATGGCGTAGGTGCTTCAGGTAGTATGCAAAGATTGCCTGAAAATCGTTATTCATTTAGGATTGCCTTTCCATGTGGACCTGAAAATGTAGAAGATCTAGTAAATACTACACACGAAATCTTACTTGATATTAAGAAAAATGGAGTGAAAGAAGAAGATCTAGATAAGGTGAAAGAAGCACAATTGAAGGGATTGAAAGAGGATTTAAAGAAGAACGACTACTGGTTAAACAGACTTTATAGCTTTTATTATTACGATGATGATTTAAGTAATTTTATTGTTACAGAAGACAAAATTAAGTCTTTAAAAGCTGAGGACCTAAAAGTAGCGGCTAATGAATTCCTAAAAGAAGACCAATTTGTGGAAGCTATCTTGCTACCCGAAGTGGAATCGGCTGACTAAGTAAAGTAGTAATAGAATTAATGAAGGCTGTCTCATTACATCAATGAGGCAGCTTTTTTGTACATTTCAACAAAATTAAAGTATCACCTTGAGTAAAGTAATTATTTGACTTCCTGTCTTTAATCAACAAGATATCATCCTTTTGCTCTACTTTTTCCAAAACCCAATATTCGATTTGTTCATAGGCAGTGACACATTTCAAGAAATATCCTTTCAGAAAATAATGATGCCAATCATATTTATATATAGCTGACCTTACATTTATATAAAAATTTCATTATCAATTTTTGATTTTTGAAAAACTCACGTACTTTAGAAGTTTAAAAAAACAATTGTATGCAAAATAATTACGTCTTAGTCCTAGTCCTTCTAGTTTTATTTCCTGTAACTATATTGAGCCAAAAGTATCCTTTTAAAATAGGAAAGGTAGATAAAGCAGACATGGCTATTGATTCTTGCAGTTTTTATCCTGATGCGAAAGCTATGATTATTGCTGAATATGGAGATTTGAAATTTCAATATGATCAAGATGCCGGCTGGCAATATAGAATAGAAGTTGGTGTAAGAAAAAAAATCTTTGATATTACCGAGGCCGATGATGCAGGTAATATTAAAATCAGAGCCTATGAACCAGAAAAAGGAGGATCTAAAGAAGATATTGGAGCAATTAAGGCCTACTCTCATAATTTGGTGGGTGGGAAGATAGAAGAAAGCAAATTAAGCCGAAGGGATATTTATAAAAAGAGAATTAATGAGAACTGGGTAGAGTACAGTTTTGCAATTCCCAACATTAAATCTGGTTCCATTGTCGAATATAGCTATATTAAAACATCTGATTATCTGAATAATTTACATACTTGGCAGTTTCAAGAAGATATTCCAGTAGCTTTCAGTGATTTCAGGTATAGCATTCCGGAATGGTTTAATTATCAAAATTCTCAATTAGGTAATGTAGTATTTGCAGATTCCAAAGTAGAGAATATGAGAAGGGATTATACTATCAGCTGGTCTAACTTGGGAACTGATGGTAAAATAGATAGAGGTAGCGGCAAAATATCCTCGACCGATAGAATTTCTAGGTTGGTAGCAAAAAATATTATGCCACTTGAAGACGAGCCGTTTATGAACAATAAGGGAAGTGTGCCCAGCCGGCTTGAATTCCAATTAGTTTCTACTAATTTTCCCCGTAGCCCGGTAAATGTTGTGGCTGGAAATTATCCTAAATTTAATGCAGAGTTAATCAAAAGTTATTCCTTCGGTGAAAAATTGAAGAAAGGCAGATTTATAAGGGATTTTGAAGTTAGCAGTCAGAGTTCAACCCAGAATGCCATTGAAATATATGACCATTTACAAAATCATTTTGATTGGGATGAAAAAAATGCATTCCTAAGTGGGGATGCAGGCAAAACTGCTTACGACAATAAGAAAGGAAACGTAGCAGATATTAATCTCAGCTTTATTGCAGCACTTCGAGAAAAGGAAATAGAAGCATATCCAATTATTTTGAGTACAAGAGGTCATGGAATTGTGCATCCTGTATACCCGTCATACAGTGATTTTAATTACGTAATTGCTTTTGTGAAAGTAGATGGAAAGGGCTATTTCTGTGACGTTGCTAGTGAATTACCATTTGGCCAGCTACCGTTGAAATGTAGGAACGGTAAAGGTTGGCTGGTATCGGAAGGCGGAGGGAATTGGGTTGAGCTAAAGCAAAACTCGATATACAATCACACAACCATGGTGAAAACTGAAATAACACTTGATTCCATAGTTAGCCATGTGAGTAGGAGAGATGAAGGTTATGCAGCCCTTGAAACGATCAAAAAAATTGACGAAATCACTGTTGATAAATATAAAGAAGATATTATTGCCAGTAGTCAAACTGGACAATTAGCAAATGTAGAAATATCTGAATTAGATCTTACAAGACCTGTAGATATGAAGTACGAAGTTCACAAAACCAATGAAAGCTCGGATATAATTTATGTCGAAATCCCTACTAATGGTACAATCAATGAAAATCCATTTAAAAAGGAAAGTAGGTTTTCACCTATTGATTTTGCCTATCAGCAGAATTATAAATTATATACGATCTTTACTATTCCAGAAGGCTATACTGCGGAATTACCTGAGAGTGCACTAGTCAAGTTGCCGGAAAATGGCGGAAAATTTATCTATCAAATTAGTCAAAAAGGTAATACAATTAATTTAAGAAGTGATATCTCGATTGCTAAAACAGATTTTTCAACGCAGGAATATCCTCAGCTAAAGCAGTTTTATGAAATGATAGAGAAGAAACATTCCGAACTAATTGTTTTAAAGAAATAATGAAGTTTTCAATAATAGTTGCCGTATTACTTATTTCTGTGAGCTTTTCAGCGATGGCAGAATCCGGATCCGGCGTGAAAATAAATTCAACTGTGCTCAAGGACCAAACTGTTTTTGTAATCAAAAGTCAAAAAGAAGCAGTAATTCGAAATGAATATGTAGCTATCATTCGAAATAAATATGCAGGGAGGGCAAAGGAGATTGCTATTTTTTATGATGATTTTACCGAAATTAAAAATGCCGAGGTATCTATTCATAGTTTAGATGGCAAGCAGATTGAAAAAATAAAGCTAAAGGATTTTGAAGATTATGGAGTTGGTTTAAGTAATACTGCATCTGATAGCAGATTGAAATACTTTGAACCTAAACTTAGCAGTTATCCTTATATCCTGAAAGTATCCTATGAATTGCATAAATCAGGTTCATTGCATTACCCCATCTGGCGTCCGCAGCAGGAAGAAAATATGGAAGTGAAAAGTGCTTCTTTTACAGTTGAAGATTATTCGGGCAACGGAATTCAATATAAAATGTATCAATTAGCGGAACCCAAAATAAGCAAAGACGGCAAAGCAAATATTTATAAATGGACAGTAGAAAATTTATCGACTTTTGAATTTGAGTATTATAATTATAGTTTAGAGGATTATACCCCTATACTATATACAGCACCTAAGAATTTTGAAATGGATGGAGTGAAGGGCGATATGTCTTCATGGGAATCCTTCGGTAAATGGATGGCAAAATTAAATGAAGGAAGAGATGATATTTCAAATTTAGATCTATCTGATTTGGATGGCCGAATTAAGAATGCAAACACTGACATGGATAAGATCAGGTTAGTTTATGATTATCTTCAAAATAATACGAGATATGTGAGTATTCAATTAGGAATCGGGGGGTGGCAGCCCTTCGAAGCTTCTTTTGTACATGAAAAGAAATATGGTGACTGTAAAGCATTGTCTAATTATACACAAGCCTTATTGGAGCGATATGAGGTTTACAGTTTTTATACTCTCATAAGAGCTGGAAAATATCAGAATGAAGTAAAGGAGGATTTTCCAAATGCTCATTTTAATCATGCGATTGTGACGGTTCCAATGGAAAAAGACACCATTTTTTTAGAGTGTACTTCTCAAACCAATCCATTTGGTTATACGGGCACTTTTACCAGCAATCGAAATGCGCTAATGATAACTCCCGAAGGAGGTAAATTGATAAGTACTAAGAAGTATTCTCCGGATGTTAATGCTCAGTTTACCTATGTAAAAGTGGATATGACAGATGCTGAGGAAACTTCTATTGCCTTTGAAAGGAATTATAAGGGTATGCAAATTGAAAATCATGATTTTGACCGATTATATTGGAAAGATTCCAATGAATTTAAAAAATGGTTAAGAAAACATCACGAGTGGGGAGGACAAAAGATAGGAAATTCAAACTTGCTTGCATTAACGGATAACCCGATCCCGGAAGCGGGCTACAGGGTAGAATTCACTTCTAATTCTGAGTTTGTAAATATGGGAGATCGAAAGTTTATATCTCCCGGGAGATATTTGGATAGTTATTTACCGAATTTACCAAATAAGGATAGGGAAACAGCTATTAAAGTGACCTATGGTTATACTCAATATGATACTATTCGGTATCAAATGGATCAATTTCATATTTTGGAAAAAGATTTAACAAGGCTGGAATTGAATTCAGAATATGGTGAATATTTCAGGGAATTAAAGAAAGAGGGACAGGAAATAATTTTTGTAAGGAAATTCAAGATGGTGGATGGGGAATATCCCGTTGAGAAGTATGAGGAATTTAAAGACTTTATACAAAAAGTAAGAAGTGCCGATCAGGAGAAGTTCGTTTTGCTGAATAAGACTTAAATCTATTACTTAGCATTGCATTTCTTATTTCTTTCTTAAATGAAAATCTACCCTATATGCTTTGCAACTGTTTTGATGAAAATAGAGTCATAAAACTATAATCTATAAAAGTTAGTTTAATAAGTCATTTTTAAAACAACCCCAGTTGCTCTCCATACTCATGCTTGGCGATAATATCTTTTGTTTGGGTTTTAATTTTCTTTCCTCTTACTGGTTTCACAGACCACGCTTGCATAAGGTTTTCGTCAAAGGGTTGAATCAAAGCTTTTACTTGTTCTTCACTTACTTTATCATTGATATCTGTCAACCATTCAGTTTCTAGCTCTCTGGGGAGAATCAAAGGCATTCGTGGCTCTTTTAATTTTGGGTTATTGTGAATTTTTGCCATCAGAGGATTTGCCTTAGTTGTTACCACACTGATAGTGGAAATTGTATTTCCACTATCAGGATTTTCCCATTCTTCCCAAATTCCAGCTAAACTAATAGGTGAATTATCTTTCAAGCTAATATAGTACGGCAGCTGTTGCTTTTTTTTATGTTGGTGTTCAAAAAATCCGTCAATCATAATTATGCATCTTCTGTCTGTTGATGCTTTTCTAAATGATGGCTTATCAAACATGGTTTCACCACGGGCATTAATGGTTTTATTATGAATTTCATTTGCTTGTTCCCTGTCATTGGCCCAAAAAGGAATTAATCCCCATTCGAACAATGCAAATTGATCTGGGTTGAGATTTGTGATCACTGGCAGTTTAGGATGATCGAAGCCCGTGATGTGAAACATTGGTTTAACTGGGTTTCCGTTTTCGTCAAACAATGATTCCAAGGCGCTCAAATCCTTATCAGGATGCCTTTTCTTATATTTCTGTTTCTTTTGTGTGAAATAAGCAACATCATAGCACATGGGTTAATGATAAGAAAATATTTTGGTTTTGTAGAATTTATTTAGAACTTATCACTTATATCATAAAGATACTAGCCTTCCAAAATGCAAAATAATAAAATAGATTCTGTAAAAACTGAATTAAGTGAACCCTTACAAGTTGTAACATCCAAAATTGATTCGTGGATGGATATATTGGTTGATATGATTCCCAATATGTTATTATCCGTGATTCTTTTAATCCTCTTTTTAGTCATCGCAAAATTTTCACGGAAAGTCTTCATTAAAATATTTCAGAAGTCGTCTGATAATAAGGCTCTTGAAAACCTATTTGCTACTATTATTTATTATGCAATGCTGGGAATAGGCTTGTTCATTATTTTAGATATTTTGAATTTGGACAAGGCCGTGACCTCTCTTTTGGCTGGCGTTGGAGTAGTGGGCTTAGCATTAGGTTTTGCGTTTCAAGATATAGCTGCAAATTTTGTTTCAGGAGTTATTTTAGCCTTTAGGAAGCCTTTTTTAATTGATGATGTCATTCAGCTTGGAGATTTGATGGGGGAGGTAAGTAGAACGAACTTGAGAGTAACTGTTATTCGGACTTTTCAGGGTCAGGAAGTTTATGTTCCTAATAAAGATGTGTTGTCTAATCCTATCACTAATTATTCAGTTTTAAAGCAACGAAGAATTGATTTGGCAGTAGGGGTATCTTATGGAGATAATTTAAAAAAGGTAAAAGATTTAGTTTTAAGCACTTTAGATAATTTGGAAGACGTAATAAGAAAGGACGAGATGATTTTCACTTATGCTGAGTTTGGTAGCAGTTCTATAAATTTTGAAATCAAATTCTGGATAGAGTATCCTATTAACCCAAGTTATTTAGAAATGAGATCAAAAGCCATTATGGCTATCAAGGAAGCATTCGATAAAAATGATATTACCATACCATTTCCCATCAGAACGCTTGATTTCGGTATTAAAGGTGGTGAGAAGCTATCTGAAATGAACATAGGTTCTTCGCGTGGTTTAGGTAGTAAGTAAGTATAAGTTAAGGGGTTTTGGTTTCCATTTACTATTCTGAACTTTACAATCTCGATTCTAATAGAGGTTTAGCTTGCACTTAAAGTCAAATGGTTCTGCTATCTATTGATCTGAGTTAAAGTGTGCGATTTTCAAATAAACAGACTTGATCATTGTGGGGCTTCAGATACAGCACCATTTTTGAATTTAGAATTTCCTTTCCAATTTAGAATAAGTGCTTTTAACAAATCAATCTCAAGAGGCTTTTCAAAAAAATCATCAGCACCATTTTTCATGGCAAATTCCTTATCTAAGCGACTGGTGGATGATGATAAAATTATAACTTTTGTATTTGACAATTTGGGATTACTTTTAACTTCTAGGAGAACTGTAAAACCATTGCTAACAGGTAAATTTATGTCTAGCAGGATTAAGTCGGGTGTTTCTACCGACTGAAACGGAGGTTTTCTATTAAGGTATAAAATTGCCTCTTCTGCAGTGCTCACGGAATCTAATTTGTTTACAAACCAACTATCCTCTAGAGTTTCTTGAGTTATCAGAACATCAATCTCATTGTCTTCTACTTGTAAAATATTAAGTGCTTTCATCAGTTTTTTGTTTAAAGAGTATAGGATTATTGATGTTGCTAGCGATAAAAAAATAGATGAATGATGATGATTACGCAATGATAAAGGGTTATATCGAATTATCTTATATGAAGATGCTCGTTTTCGATGGGTTTGATTTTTAGATTGACGAGATAATTGAGATTTCCGATGAAGCACATGTTTAGTGATGAAATATTTGTTTGCTGGCTGATAAGCCCTATTTTTTTAGGTGAATCACCATATTGAATTTAAGTGTTTACAGTAAAGTGCTTATACCTGATCTACTTAAATATGATTATTTTAATTTCTGCTAAAATTTCATGAGGTGTTTTTTTAGCTTAAGTACAAAAAAAACCCAAGCCATTCAGCTCAGGTTTTACCGTAATGAAAATTTGAATAGACTTATGCAGGTTCTCTAAACCCAACCCAAGTAAATCTTTTGATTAGATATTCCGGATTAGTTAAGGAAGCATTTCCAGCGGGGTTACCACCGGTTACATGGAAATCAGAAAATCCAGCATTTTGATTAACATGAATAGCTCCTGTTAAGTTAAAACTAACAGATGTAGCTGCCATTCCCATTTTATCCATAATCAGGTTTTTGGTATTTTCATCTGTAGTGTAAGCAGCGCACGATATGGCTCCATGGTTTTCTGCTAAACTGGAAGCTAAATCCACTGATTGATTAGTATCCTTTGTTTTAATTAGTAGTACTACTGGGCCAAATAGCTCCTTAGTGAATTTATCTTCATCTGATGCATTCATTTCAACTACAATTGGTGTAGCAGTTCTTGCTTTTTCAAACATTGGATTAGCAATACTTCTACTTTCTAACCATACTTTTCCACCTAATTTTTTAGCTTCTTCAGTGTGACTTAAAGTATTTGGATTTTGAATAGCTCCTAAAACAAATGGGCCTGCCTTCGGATTATCTACGAGTCCGTTGATGCTAGCTACTAATTTTTCAGCAAAATCTTCAAAACTTACTTTCCCATCAGGAGTATTGATACCATCTTCTGGTATAAAGAAGTTTTGTGGACATGTACACATCTGACCAGAATAAAGACAAAGAGAAAATGCTAGATTTTGAGCTACCTTATCTATATTTTCTGCTGAATCCAGTATAACTGAATTGACACCGGTTTTTTCAGTGAAAACAGTTTTTCCGTCCAGACCTTCCAAGTAATTACCAAATGTAGCACTTCCGGTATAGTCAATTAATTTGATGGCTTTATTTTCCGCTAAGTCCTTAGTGATCATTTTATCATAGGTATCAGGGGCTAATTGACAAACATTTGGATCAATCCCGTTTTCCTTTAATACTTTTTGAATTTCAGAAACTACAATTGCCATTGGTAAAATAGCACCCGGATGTGGTTTGACTATACAAGGGTTGCCAGTGATTAAAGACGCATATAAGCCTGGTACTGAATTCCAAGTAGGAAAGGTACTGCAACCTACTACCATGCTGAGTCCTTTTGGCATTGGTTTCCAACTTTTATTTAATTGAACATTAAACTTTCCCATTGGCTTATCCCAAAACTTCTTTTCTGGGAATCTCTTCAATTCATCATAGCCAAAGGCTACAGCTTCCATCGCACGGTCAGCAGCATGCGGACCAGAGGCTTGAAAAGCCATCATATATCCTTGTCCAGTGGTATGCATAGTTGCGTAAGCATTTTCAAAGAAGCGTTCCTTAAATCGATCTAAGCTCTCAACTAAAATCGCTGCCCTGTCATCAATAGAAGTATTTCTCCATTGCGTCCATGCTTTTTTACTTCTGTTTATCAAAGTATCGGCACTGAAAGATGGATACAAAATCCCTAAAGGCTTTTGTAAATATGGAGATTCTTCTTGCCCAATCCAGGCCTCAGGATCAGTTTGCAGTAAGTCTTCAAATTTTTTGTCCAAACTTGCTTTAAATTTATCTTGACCATCTTTATCAGCCGTTTCCCCGTATATCTTGGGAGAAGGATGCTCTGGATATTGAGCATAAAAAGATCGGTCATGAACAGCATCTATAGCCTTTTTTAAAGTGTCTTTGTGCTTTTCGTATAAACTCATGGATAATATTTTTAAATTTGTGTTTAATTCTCGAAGCCTAAATATACATTTAAGATTTGAAGCAAGAAAATGCTTTTCTTCAGACGGAAAAGTTTTTTAGAAAATCAGAACCAAAAATCAGCCTATGAAGTACATTTTATCGCTACTAATGAGTTTTTTCATTTTTCATCAAAGTTTCTCTCAGGAATTTGTGCCTGGGCTTTTGGTAGTGAAATTGAAGGAAGAAGGAGCAATTGCTAGAACTCAGGCATCAAAATTATTAAGCCTTGAAAATTTAAGAAGAGATGAAAAGGTATTAAAAATTACAGGCTTTGATGCTCCAACTACTAGCAGTCAAAGATCTGTAAATACCAGTCGCTTGAATAATTTATACAAGATAGAGATAGGCGAAAATATACCAGAAGAAATATATATCAATTATTTGAAGAGTTTTGACAATATCGAGTATGTTGAGCAATATCCAAATGTAAAACCACTCTACGTACCTAATGACCCAGAGGCGCAATTCGGAAAGCTGCAGTTTCACTTAGATCAAATAAATGTGTACGATGCGTGGAATGTTACTCAAGGTGATGATGAAGTAGTAATTGGAATAATAGATACTGGAACGGACCTGGACCATGAAGATTTGGAAGCTAATTTATTTTTAAATTCAGCAGACCCAATTGACGGGCTAGATAACGATGGTGATGGGTATGTTGATAATTATTTCGGTTGGGATTTCGCAGATAATGATAATGCTCCAGAAGCTGATGGCAGTACTCATGGAACAGGCGTAGCTGGAATCGCTGCAGCCGCTACTGACAATAACACAGGAATTGCAGGAATCGGCTTTAATACAAAGTATATGCCAATCAAGATATTTAAGACGGAGGATAATTTTTCTCGGAATAGTTATGAAGCTATTATCTATGCAGCTGATCAGGGATGTGATATTATTAATCTTTCATGGGGGAATACTGGAAGATATTCTCAATTTGCTCAAGATATCATTAATTACGCTGTTTTAGAAAAAGATGTGGTAGTGGTTGCGGCAGCAGGAAATACTAATGCTGAGCTAGATTTTTTTCCTGCTTCTTACGATAATGTGCTTTCCGTTGGATATGTTAATTCCGATGATAGTCGAAATGCTAATGCAACTTATAGTGACTTTATTGATTTGGTCGCTCCTGGTGTAGGAATCTATACCACAGAAAATAATGATACCTACGATAATGATAGTGGATCTTCCTATGCAGCTCCCATGGTTGCAGGCGCTGCAGCATTGCTAAGAGCAGTATTTCCTGAATGGAGTGCGCAGCAAGTAATGGAGCAATTGAGGGTAAATAGTGATGATATTTATAATGTTGGAAATAATAGCGATTTCCAGTATAAATTTGGAAAAGGACGGTTAAATATATTCAAGTCTTTAGCTGATTTTGATCAACCATCAATTAGGATTAGTGATGTTACTTATACCAATGGTTTAGAGGAAGCGGCTTATTTTGGTGATACTTTAGATATAACATTGGAATTTACCAATTTTTTATCGTCAACGGAGAATGTAGAAGTGTCAATAACTACTTCTAGTCCCTATGTCACTTTATTACAAGACAAATATACCATTACCGAATTGAATACTTCTGAAAAGATTGCAAATCAAGAAAATAGATTTAGGGTTGTGCTTGCAGAAGATTTACCTGAAAATACAGCATTAAATTTTCGGGTTTTATTTAATGGTCAATTTTACGAAGACTATCAATCTTTTCAAATACAAAGCAGTCCTACAATTCGTCTGTTTCAGTTTCAAAAATGGAACTTTGGATTTACCGCAACGGGAAACCTAGGCAGAAGCAAAGAAACCCCGTTTGAAAACTATGCTGTGAGTTATAATGGAAAAAGAATTATTGATCACATGGGACTTATCATTTATGCAGGTGAGGATAGTCTAAGGAGAAATACTCTTTTTAACTCTAATTCATTTCAGTACCTTGATGATTTCGAAAGTTTTCAATCATTAAAGCGCTATGATGATGTGACAGCTGATTTTGATGTTAGAAGCATTTTTACAGAAGATAATGAAAATACTAATCCGTTAGATATTTACATTGAACAAAGACTTTTGGCCTGGAATGATGAAGATGAATTTTTAATTCAACAATATAAATTAGAAAATAGGAGCGGAAGCAACTATGATTCTTTATACTTTGCCTTGTTCAATGACTATGCCATCGGAGAGAAACTAAATAATTCCATAAAATATGATAGCGCATTACAACTATCTTATGCATTTGACGATTCGGAAAACGAGTATGTTGGACTAAGCTTATTGACAGGCCAAGATTCTGTTTTTTACGCTTTTGATTTGGGAAATGAAAACGGTCATGACAGTGATTTACAAAATGATAGTCTTACACAAGATGTTGTGAGAAACGCATTATTGAATTCGTTTTCAAAACAAAGTGCTGGTAGTTTATCAGGTGGGAATAACATTGGTAGTTTGCACGGAATTTGTCTTGCGGGATTCAGTGCTGGTAGCTCCCAAATGGTTTCTTTTGCTATTATGAGAGCGGAGAATTTGAATGCCTTAAAAGCGTTGGTACAAAAAGCAAAAGAAAAGGATTCATTAAGCTACACATTACCTCCTTTTGGTCAACAGATACTCATATGTGAAGATGATAGTCCTATTTTAAGTGCAGCTGAGAATAAGGAATATGATGTTTATGCTTCTGCCACTATTGACACCGTACTTTATTCAGGAACTGAATTTGAAATAGGCTCCATATCAAATGATACTACTTTTTTTGTAGTAGAGAGAGACTCCATGGGAATTCCGAGTACAAGAAAACGGATAGTTGTATCCATCAACAGACCTTCGGCTTCTTTTTCTTTACCAAGCGAACCGATATTGATGGAGGCTGAAGAAACTAATAGCTTTAAATTTACCGATCAAAGTGAAGATGCCATTAACTGGCAATGGAGCTTTAGTAATGGTTTCAGTTCTAGCAAGCAAAATCCGAATATAGTGTTTGATTCCGTAGGGATGTATACAGCGGAATTAATCATTACTAATAGTATTGGTTGTAAGGATACATTAATGAAATCTTTTGAAGTTTTTCAAAGGGCATTAAAGCCACAGATTAGCAATTTAGATATATGTATGAACGATGATCTTACAGTTCATGACCCAAATATTGATGAAATAACGGTTTATACTGATAGCCTCTTGCAAAATCAAATCTATAAAGGACCCGAATTGGTGCTTGAGAATATTGTAAATGACCAGATTTTATATTTACGTAATGAGCTAGGTGACTATCCTTCAAAGGTAGTGAAGCTTGAGGTATCAGTAATTTCCATCAATGCGCAAATGGAAGTTAGCTTAGATATGTCTTCAGAAAATGAAAAGCTGCTTGGAATTGCTAAAAGTAACAGTGAATTAGCAGATCAGTTGGTTTGGATGATAAATGAAGATACTTTGGGTACAAACAGTGAAATATATTTTGATTTGCTTAAGTTAAAAGAGGGTCCGTTAAAGTTATTTGCAATTTCTGAATCTATGTGTGTAGATTCTGTTTCATTTCAAACTTCGGCTAGTTCAAATCCTGAATTTGAAAACTACTTTTTATGCCAAAGTGAAAGCGTGATTTTATCCGCCTTAAATACTGACGAAGTTTATTATTTTGAAGATGAGGCAATGTCTAATTTTATTGGCAAGGGCCAGAAGTCAATTTAGAGTCCGTAAATGAAAATATGACTGTGTTTGCAATTAATGTTAAAAATATCCATCCTTCTGAAATGGTTGAGGTCCCTATTTTCGTTAGCGAATTAACCGCTGAATTCAATTTATCAAGTGATACTATCAATTTGGCTTTTGAAAATGAGATTGAATTAGAAGCTCTGTCAGAATCTGCGGCATCGTGGAATTGGAAAATAGACAATCAGTTGGTCAGTCAGAGTTCGGAAGTTAGCCATCAATTCTCAGCTGCAGGTGTCTTCGATATTCAATTATCGGTAACCGATACATTAGGATGTGAACAATCTAACAAAAAGCAGCTAGTGGTTTTCAATGATCCGTTACTAGGAAATAAAAATGAGTTGAAGTCATACTTTTCAATTTACCCCAATCCAGCCGACAAATTGGTTCACTTAAGTGGAAAAGATCAATTCAAATTTGATTCGTATAGTGTAGTCGATGCCAAAGGAAAAGAAGTGATGAGGTCAAAAAATGAGTTACCACTTCTACAAACTGAAATAATTGATGTGTCGGAATTAAAACAAGGCCCCTATTATTTGATTATTAGAAGAGGTAAACAAGAAGCCTCGTTTTTATTTGTTATAAATCGTTAAATAGGATATTGTAATTTATGAAAGATATATACGCTGAACTTATTTCTATAGGAGATGAAATACTCTACGGTCAAACCTTAGATACTAACTCCCATTATATTAGTGCTGAATTAGATAAGTTGGGAATTCGAGTTCATAGAAAAGTAACTGTAGCTGACAGCAGGGAAGCCATCATGAAAGCATTTAAAGAAGCTGAAGTAAATGCTGACATTATTATTATTACGGGTGGGCTAGGTCCTACAAAAGACGATTTAACAAAACCACTTTTAGCCGAGTATTTTGATTCTGGAATGAAGCTTCATGAAGACATTTTAGAAGACTTAAGGGAGCGATTTGTTAAAAGGGGCAGAGAACTCAATGAATTAAATAAAGGACAAGCAGAATTACCTGAAAAATGTAAACCGATTGAAAATAAGTATGGCACTGCTCCAGGGATGTGGTTTGAAAAAGATGGTAAGGTATTTATATCTATGCCTGGTGTCCCAAGTGAAATGAAGTATATGATGGAGGATACTATCTTGCCACGGTTCAAGGATATGTATCAGACACCTGTTTTAATTCATAAAATGGTAAAGACGGTTGGTATCCCTGAAAGCATATTAGCGGAGAAATTGGAGGATTGGGAGAATAATCTTCCTAAAGAAATAAAATTGGCGTATCTGCCTGGTTTAAAACAGGTCAAGATGCGATTAACTGCTTCAGGTCAAGATGAGCAGCATCTGCAAGATCTCATTGAAGAAGAAGTCAATAAATTATATCAATTGGTAGGTAAATATATTTACGGAACCGATGACAGTAATTTAGCGGGTAAAGTTGGAGAATTATTATTACAGCAAAATAAGACTATTGCGGTAGCAGAAAGTTGTACCGGTGGGCAGATTGCGCACTTGATAACAGCTAATGCTGGAAGTTCCACTTATTACAGAGGAGGTATAAATCCGTATCATAATGATTTGAAGATTAATGTCCTAGGCATTAAAACAGAAACTATTGAGAAGCATGGTGCAGTAAGCGAACAAACCGTGATAGAAATGGCGGAAAGAGTACGTGAAATTTTTGGTGCCGATATAGGGATTTCAACCAGTGGAGTTGCAGGGCCAGGAGGGGGCTCAGAAGAGAAACCAGTAGGTACTGTATGGGTTGCTTTGGCAGATGGACAGAATACCCAAACTAAATTGTATCATTTTCAGTTTGATAGAGCAGGTAATATAGAGATGACTTCTAATTCATTATTAAATTTGGTTCGACAAACTTTAAGCTTAAAATAATTGAGAAAAAGTTTATAAATGTTAATTTTGTACAAATTTGATTTGGTTAAACTATGGAAATTGAACCAACTAAATAAAAAACGTCATATAATGGAAGGAAATCGTTCCTTCTAAAAATCAGTGATATTAAAAAAGTTTTTGATTTCAATAAACGACTAATTATTTCATGGCAACTGTAGAAATGGTAATGCCCAAGATGGGTGAAAGTATAATGGAAGCAACAGTGCTTACCTGGTTGAAAAAAGAGGGTGAGACTATTGAAGAAGATGAATCAGTATTAGAAGTGGCTACTGATAAGGTAGATACTGAAGTTCCTGCCCTAGAAGCAGGTGTTCTTAAACAAATACTAGTTCAAGAAGGAGATGTTGTGGGAGTAGGTAAACCAATAGCGATCATCGAAACTGAAGGTGGAGGTGCTTCCGATAAAGATGTTTCTGGAGTAGATTCAGCAAATCTTGAAAGCCCGGCTCCTGCTACTGCAACTGCCGACACTAGTCTTTCTTCATCTTCGGGCAATAATGGACATGATATTGCAGCTCGATCAGAGTCAGGTAGATTCTATTCTCCTTTGGTAAGGAATATTGCCAAAGAAGAAAATATTGAAATGGCTGAACTGGAGTCTATTTCCGGAACTGGAAAAGATGGTAGAGTGACTAAAAAAGACATTTTGTCTTATTTAGAAAATCGAGAAGAGGCTCCTGCAAAAGCAGCAAGTCAACCAAGCCCTGCACCAGCAGCTTCAAGTGCGCAGCCTGCTGCACAACCTGCTCCTAAAGGGGTTCCAGTTAGTATTTCTAGCGATGATGAAATCATCGAAATGGACAGAATGCGTAAGATGATTGCCGGTAGAATGGTGGATTCTAAGCGTATTTCTCCACATGTGACATCATTTGTTGAAGCAGATATGACTAGCGTTGTGCAATGGAGAAATAAACATAAGAATTCATTCAAAGAGCAGGAAAATGGGAACTTGACTTTCACTCCAATTTTTATTGAAGCAGTCGTAAAGGCGATAAAAGACTATCCAATGATCAATGTTCAGGTTGATGGAGATAGAATAATCAAAAAGAAGCATATCAATATTGGAATGGCAGTAGCGCTTCCAAGTGGTAATTTGATTGTTCCGGTGATTAAAGATGCGGATCAATTGAACATTAGAGGTTTGGCTAATAAAGTCAATGATTTAGCTAGAAGGGCCCGTGATGGCAAATTGAAAGCTGAAGAATTGGAAGGTGGAACATTTACCATCTCCAATGTTGGTTCTTTCGGAAACGTGATGGGTACGCCAATCATCATGCAGCCACAAGTGGGTATCTTAGCTTTAGGTGCAATTGTTAAAAAGCCTGCTGTTCTGGAAACACCTGAGGGAGATGTGATAGCAATTAGACATAAAATGTTCTTATCGCATTCCTATGACCACCGTGTAGTGGACGGTTCTCTTGGCGGAATGGTAGTGAGAAGAGTAGCTGACTATCTTGAAAAGTGGGATGCCAAAAAAGATTTATAGAATTTAAAAGTTATTAAAGGAAAAAAGGGACTATGTACGGTCCTTTTTTTGTGCCATAACATTTTTGAATGAAAGGTAGTTTTTAAATAAACATAAATATTCTGTCTATGAAAAGCCTGTCTCTGTTTCTCTTGCTATTAACATTTACAATTAGTTGTCATGCTCAAAGTGATCGAGATCGTAAAAACTATACTTTTAAATCTGGTGATCGATTTGGGACTGGAAAATGGTATATGGGCAGGGAAATAGCTCATGTGATGGGTTATCAAGGGATAAACTGGTTGGAGCGAGATGAAAGAGAGAAAGAGGAAAATACAAGCAGACTTCTAAAGAACATGGACATTCAAGAGCAAGAAGTCATTGCTGATATTGGTGCGGGATCGGGTTATCATGTTTTCAAAATGGCTCCTGTAGCGAAAACAATATATGCAGTTGATATTCAGCCAGAAATGTTAGCGGCAATCAATGAGAAGAAGGAAGAAATGGGAATAGACAATATTGAATTAATAAAGGGAACAGAAAAGAGTGTTAATCTGCCTAGCAATACTGTTGACAAAGTTTTAATGGTAGATGTCTATCATGAATTTAGTTTCCCGATCGAGATGATAGCTTCCATTAAGAAATCATTAAAACCAAAAGGCAAAATATACCTTATAGAATATAGGTCGGAAGATGATAGCGTACCAATTAAGCGACTACATAAAATGAGCGAAAAACAAGCGGTGAAGGAATTTAAGGCAGCCGGATTTATATTAAAGAAAAACATTGATAATCTCCCGTGGCAGCATTGTATGGTTTTTATTCGGCAATAATCTTCATCGTGAATTGTAATCAATATTTCGATCGGTTTTACATTTCTGAAGCCTCAACGAAAATTTTCTTAATTTTGTCTATTACTTCAGCACGGTTTTTTTCTAAACCATGACTATCATTTTCAAATAGATGAAGACTTACCTTTTTACCTTGCTTTTGCAAACTATCAGCTAATGCAAGAGCTTGAGAATAATGAACATGTTCGTCAGTTTTACTATGAAAAATAAGGAAAGGGATATCGGGTAATTTATCTACCCAGTAATTTGCCGACCTTGATTGTAGAGCCGCCTTTGGTTTATACTTATAGTTGGGAATTAATTCCTGATATACTGCTTCCATTTGAACATGATGTTTGAGTGTTATTTCTAAATCAGATATTCCTCCTATTGTGGCAACAGATTTTATTTTATCACCTTTATAATTTTTAAGGGTTAGATAATTCATCATTCCGCCTCTGCTTATTCCTAATAAATTAATGTGATTTGTATCTGCCTTTTCAATTTGACTCAAATGAGAAATTAGGTTTGTGTTGTCTCTAACATCAATACCTCCAAATTCCTCTTTACCTTCACCACCGCTATTACCTCTGTAATTTGATGCCACAACCACAAATCCTTCAGATGCAAAGGGAGCCATTATTTCAATTGCTGTTGCAATTAAGAGTCTACCTAATTCTTGATTACCACCTCTATTAAATATAATGACAGGATATTTGCCAGGTTTTTTAGGTTGAACCATAAAACCAGAAATCATTAAACTATCACTATTGTACGCCATAGAAAAAATTTGCACATCATTTAGGTAATTAAATAATTCGGGATGATGTTCAATCTTTTTAGCAATAGGGGCACTCAAATAATCCACTGGTTTCAGTAGGATATTATTTCCGTTAAAATTGCCAAACCGGCTTCTAATGTCAAGCTCTTCTTCTCTGCTATTGCAACCTAGCAAAATTGCAACAAGCAGAATCGAATAAAAAATGTCCCTCATATCTTAAATGTTATACCTCCTTCAAGGATTGCTTATACATATTGTAAAACAGTAGAGGGAGAAAGGCAAAAGCTAAGAATACAAAAGTCATAACCATTACGATATTCGCATAAAAATCGCTGCTAAACCTAAGCCATGTAGAAATTACAAAAAATATCACAGCAGCTAGACCAAATATCCACTGCATTAAGAATCTTTTCTCGGTCAATTTTCCTTCTTTCCATTTATAGAAAAATAAAAGTGGGAAACATATCAAACCCGCACTGGTACCTCCCAAGTAAAGCATAATGAAAGAGTAGGGGAGTTGTAAAATTTTAAAAAGGAAACCTACAACAAATATAAAACTAAAGAACCAAGCGAAAATATAAACTATCTTTTTCATGCTTCCTTGTGATTAATAGCTTCTACTTGACTTGATTTATACATTCTAAAGAATAGGAATGGGAGGAATAGTAAGCCAAAAGACAGCATTCCTAGCCCGAAGATAACTGCAGCTCCTTGTAAATGTAAAATCTTAAAGGTTCCTCCAACAAAAAGTAACATCAAGCTTAGGGTGCCAAAAATCCATTTAAGCTTTTCTGACATTACTTTAAGTACCTTGTCTTTAAACTTGTTAATAAGTATCAGAGGAAGGAAAATGAAGGAAAGTCCCATCAATCCTGAAAAAAGCAGGACGGTTGCTCCTGGCAGGTGCAAAATTTTGAAAAATGCACCAAATGTGATCGAAAGGGCGAAGAGGTAGCCCATGATATACGTGATTTGTTTCATAAGAATTATTTTTTTGTGGTTTAGTAAATAAATAGTTTCGTTTTGTATTTCTTCAAAACCATTTGGAGTGGTTTGTTCAAAGGCCTTTAAATACGCATCATCAAAAGCTTCCCCTTTTTGCATTTCAATTTCTATCAGACAACAAAAATGATCAATAAGGTCCTCTTGCACCTCAGGAGATGAAATGCCACTTTTCTTTATTTTTTGGCTGATAAAGTCAAATTGCTGATCGGTTATCATAGGGCAGGAGAAATTTGGTTACTTGGAAATACAATCTTATTCAGTGTTTGCATGAAGTCTTCCAGTTCTTTTACCACTTCCTTTTTCTCTGTTTTTCCCTTGGTGGTTAGCGTGTAATATTTTCTGACTCTTTTTCCAATCTTCACTTCCTCTGTAGTAAGAATACCATCTTTTAGTAATTTATGTAGAGTAGGATAGAGACTACCATCTTTGATTAGGATTTTCCCATCAGAGATTTCTTTCACTTTTTGGCATATTTCATAGCCATACATTTTCCCGTTGTCCTCAAGGAGTTTTAAAATGATTACTCCTAATGTGCCTTTTAATAGTTCTTTTGAATACATAGAACAAATATACATCATAATACGATGTATCAAAATAAAATGATCATAAATTTTAATAGATGACCTTTAAGAATGACTACGAAGTATTATCAAGTATCTTATGAATTTTAGTAAAATGGTATAGATTCGATTGAAAAAATCACCAACCATCAATGATGAAAAAATATTTAAAATTAATAGTACGGATCGTTCTAGGTTTGTTGATTGCTGAATTCAGCTTTGATTTTATTTCAGGAATGCTATTTCCTTATGTATCGAATGAATAAATATTCTTTAAAGTTCCAGCTTTCTCATTTCAAAATTCTACTACATATTATAAAATTCATTTGCTAAAAATCAATGGTCGCTTTATTTTGAACTTGGAAGATTTACAATAGATTAATACAAATAAGGCTTACAATTAGACGCATTTTATTTAATTTGTTGTTTAAGATTTAGTTCCTGTCTCGAACTAGATTTTTCTTCTTTAATGAATAAATAAGCCAAAAGCTTTCTTAAATTTAGCAATTGAATCATTACCCATGGCAGTAGATAGAATAACATCATTAATAAATAAAAGTAATTTAGTCAGTAGAGATTTAAGCTGGCTACAGTTCAACTATAGGGTCTTGGATCTGGCTCGAAAGCCGAATCGTACCATTTTCGAAAGGCTTAAGTTTCTAGCAATTACCGCTTCCAATCTTGATGAGTTTTTTATGATTAGAGTTGGCTCTCTTTATAATTATATTGATTATGGAAGAGAGAGAATAGATTATTCCGGTTTGAGAGAATTACCTTTCCGGAAGAAGCTTTTGACTGAATGTCAAAATTTTGTAAAATCTCAAAACAAACTGTTTGAAGATGAGCTGGAACCGATTTTTGAGGAGAATAACTTTAAGATTGCTGAACTTGCTGATTTAAGCCCAAGCGAGCTCAAAAAAGCCAACAGCTTCTTTGATAAAATCATATTTCCAATGCTAACGCCAATGGTTTATGATAATTATCACACTTTTCCTATCCTGATGAATAAACTACTAATTTTCTCAGTGGTTACACGTTCCTTTGGAGAAAAAAAGGATAATAAAAAGCTTTCTTTTATTCAAATCCCGCAAAATATTCAGAGATTTTATGAAGTAGAGCGGGATGATAAAATGTTTTTTATTCCTATTGAAGAATTGGTAAAAGCTAACATTGAGAAGTTGTTCAGGAATATAGAAATCCTGTCAGTTAATTTATTTCGAATTACCAGAAATGGAGATTTCACTTTAGAAGAAAGTGATGATATTGAAGCCAATTTCCTAGAAGAGATGCGTAAAAAGCTTAAAACTCGAAAAACGGGTAGGGTAGTACGCATCGAAATTGATAAGGATTATGATAAATGGATGATGAAAATCCTCTGTGATCGATGGGAAATCGACAAAGACAATATCTTCAAATTCAAGAAAGGGGACTTAGTGGATTACAGTGCTTTATGGCAGATTATTAAACATACAGAGTTCAAGGATAAAATTCCTGCTGCTTTTGATCCTGTACCGCCATTGGCATTTCCGGAGCATAAATCCGATTCTGACAATATTTTTGAAATTTTGAAAGATCGAGATATCCTATTGCATCACCCGTATAATAATATTGAGCCGGTAATTGATATGCTGGAGAAAGCAGCAGAAGACCCAAAAGTGCTATCAATTAAGCTCACTATTTACAGACTGGCAGAGGATTCGAGAATTACAAACGCATTGTTAAAAGCTGCTGAAAATGGAATACATGTTTCAGTTCTTTTTGAGGTAAAGGCACGTTTCGATGAAGAAAACAATATTCGAGAAGCTAAAAGACTACAGAAAGCAGGTTGTTTTGTAATCTATGGTATCAGTCGTTATAAAACACATACTAAGCTTTTGATGATTGTCCGAAAGGAGAAGGAAAAAGTAACTCGATATTTACATATGGCCAGTGGAAATTACAATGAAGAAACGGCTAGATTATATACAGATATTGGTTTAATGACTACTGATGAAATCTATGCCCAAGATATATCCGAGTTTTTTAATGTAATCACAGGCCATAGCCTGCCTCACGAGTATGAAAGATTAATTACAGCACCAAAGGATATGCGAACGCGCTTGATTAATTTGATACAGCAAGAAGCTGAAGATGCAAAAGCGGGACTGCCATCTGGGATTTGTATCAAGATCAACTCTTTGGAGGATAAAGAAACCATTGAGGAGTTATATGCTGCCTCTCAAGCTGGGGTAAGGATCAAGTTAATTGTTAGAGGGATTTGCTGTTTGAGACCAGGAAGAAAAGGTTTAAGCGAAAATATTACGGTTCGATCCATAGTGGGAAATTTTCTGGAACATTCGCGTATCTATTACTTCCATAATAATGGCGAGCCTAAAGTCTATGGTGGAAGTGCTGATATGATGGTTCGCTCCTTTGAAAGAAGATTAGAGTCATTGTTTTTGATTGTCGATGAAACTCTGAAGAAGCAGGTGATGAACATCCTGAGGTTTAATTTAATGGATAATATTAACTCTTACGAAATGAATGAAGATAGTTATTATAAAGAGGTAGAACGCAATGGAGAACCTGCTTTTAATATCCATCAAGAGTTTTTTAATGTGACTCCTGAGTTGATTGAGGACGTGAAATTGTTTGAGTGATCCTAAAAAGTTTAGCTTTAATTTTATGAAACAGTTATTTCAATTAATATTTCTTATAGCAATCTCCTTTAATGTATTTGCTCAAAGTGAAAACATAAAGAAAACTTTAATGACAGACTCTAGAGAGGTGACTGTTTATTTAGAAGGAGCCCAAATTTTTAGAGTAGGAGAGAGCAATCTTAAAAAAGGTAGTCATACACTAATAATAAAATCACTTTCAGCCCTTTTAGACCCTAATAGCATAAATGTAAAAGGGATAGGTGATATTAAAATACTCTCTGTTCAACATCAATTCGATTTTTTGGAGAAGGAAATTAATACTAAGTCTGTTGATAGTCTCCATAAAATAATTGAAAACATAGATTCTGAAATAAGAAGTAAGAATAATAGAATGAATGTTTTGATTCAAAAGGAAAGCCTAATTTCAGCTAATAAAAATCTTGGTAATGAAAATATCACTTCTACTCAATTGCTTCAGATGCTCAGCCTGTATGAAAATGAATTAACAGCAATAAAAGTAGAACAGTCTAATATCAGCTTAGAGATTAGTGATTTAAAATCGCGATTATCGAAATTAAACAATCAATTGCATGCAATTGAAGGTGCTAAAACTGAAACAAAGAGTAATATTCTCATAAAACTGGAGGCGAATCAAACTACAATAGCTTCTTTTGAAATTAGTTACTTTGTCGGAGGTGCAGGTTGGTATCCAAAGTATAGACTTAATGTCACAGATATCACCAAGCCCATTGATTTGGAATACCAGGCAGAGGTTTTTCAGCAAACCGGGGAGGATTGGAATGATGTTAAATTACGATTTTCAAATGCTGAACCAAATCAAAATAAGGAAGCCCCTGAATTGGAAACTTGGTATTTGGATTATGCCCGTTTTACGAGTTTCGAAGAAAATGATCCTGCAAATCTTAGGGTAAGCAATGCTGTAAAAGGGAAAGTAACGGACGGAGAAACTGGGGAACCCTTACCAGGTGTGAATGTATTGGTCAAAGGTACTGCCATTGGTACCACTACTGATTTACAGGGAAATTATTCTATAACGATGCCAAGGGGTGCAGACCAATTACGATTCGCTTATATAGGAATGAAATCCAAAACGCTCAATGTGAATTCATCAAGATTAAATGTGAGTTTAAGCCCAGATGTACAACAGCTTTCAGAAGTTGTTGTAACGGGCTATGCAGCAGGAATAGAACGATCCCCAAACCGAGTAAAAATAAGAGGTACTGCTTCAATTACAAATGACAAGAGAGCAGAAAAAACTAAATCTACCACGATCAAAAGACAAACCAATATAGAATTTGAAGTGGATGAACGTTATACTATTAAATCGGGAAGCCCTCAAACTTATATAGATTTGAAAGAATATGAGATGAATGCGGACTATCATTATGTAGCCATTCCAAAGCTTGATAAGAATGCCTATTTGGTGGCGGGAATTGCTAATTGGGATCAATACAATTTAATGGAAGGAGAGGCTAAATTATTCTTTGAAGGCTCATTTGTCGGCACAAGTATTCTTAATGCCAATGCCACCATAGACACATTAAAAATTTCCTTGGGCAATGATAAAGGGATAATCATTGAGAGGGAAAAAATAGATGACTTTAATCAGCGAAGTTTTATTGGACTCAATAAGAATAAAAAGTTGGGTTATGAGATTATGATTAGGAATTCAAAACCTCAAAAAATTGATTTGATTTTATATGATCAGGTACCAGTTTCGCTAAGAGATGATATTGAAGTTACGGTTGAAAAATGGAGTCAAGCCCAACACAACAAAAAGACGGGGGAACTAAGATGGGATTTAAGTATCGAGGATGGTAAATCAATAAGCAAGGAATTTGTTTACGAGGTAAAATACCCAAAAGATGAAGAGGTTATTTTGGAATAGGCTTATTTGTAGTCATCTAGAAACCATTTCAAAGCCTTTTTATTGTCTTTAAATACTTTGGTGATAAACGGAGCGCTATCTTCATTAGAGTGATATTCATCCACTTTATTGGAAGCAATTTGCGTGATCGGTGATAAAACAGCTTGATGAGTAAAACCGAGTTGTTCGTATTGTGGATTCACATCTGTTTCTAACCAGGTGATTTCTTCTTGCCTAATCATTTCTAATTCTGTCACATCTGCCAATAAAAGGAATTTTTCCTGACCTGTAATTTTATGCTTCGGGATCTCTTTTTTATATAAATTCAATGATGTGTCAATAAGAGCTCGAAATACCACTGGATTCAAAATACCTCTCCAAACTTCCTTGATATATGGAATATTATTAATCTCTTCAACAGTGATTCTTAATTTTGGGTCAGTGTATAATCTCATTCTCACATGATTTAATACTATGCTTAAAGCAATAAGTTAAAGAAAAAATTTTAGGAATGGTACTATTCAATTATTTCTTTACTTTTTTTTCGATAAATGCGTAGTAAATCTAAATACTTAAGCCATGTTTAGTTACCTATAATACTGGTGGATTAATTCGCTAGAACTTTTACAGCCAGACTTTTTTAGGATGTTGCTTCTGTGCTTAGATACCGTTTGCGGACTGATAAATAGGATTTCAGCTATATCAGAACTGGTTTTTCCTGCGGCCAATAATTTGATGATCTCTACTTCTCTTGAGGTGAAATTTGATAAGAAATCGTCATTAACAAGGACGGTTTCATTTTGATAAAATTTATTCAAGGCTAATTTAATGGCTACATCTAAATTTCTTTCATTATATGGTTTGACTAAATATCCAAAAGTAGATTCATCGGAGGTTCTAGAAATTAATTCATGATCGGAATAGGCAGAAAGATAAATTATGGGGATCTTTCTTATTTTATTAAGTTCATATGCCGTCTCGATACCGTCCTTATCACCTTCAATATTTATATCGCAGAGTACTAAATGTACAGTATTGGTATTGAATAAAAACATGGCTCTTTCATAGTTTTTGGCTATTCCTACACATCTAAATCCTAAATCTTCTAACAAGAAAGATAGATCCTGCGCTATCAATAATTCATCTTCTATTATCAAAATGTTTCTATATCCATCCATGATATCATTTAGTTTATTTACTTGTAAATGAAATTTTGAAATGATTTCCATCCTCACATCCTACGGTAATTTCTCCGTCTAATTGGTCAATTAATGATTTGATTATACTTAAGCCAAATGAATTACTATTCTCAAATTGCGATTTAGAAATACCTGTCCCATTGTCTTTCAAATTGATGATTATTCTATCGTGATGTTTTTTTGCGGTAAAATCTATGACTAACTGATCTTCCCCACTATGTTTTAAAGAGTTCGTGACTATTTCATTAAGGATTAATCCCAATGGAACTGCTTGATCTAAGTTTAATTTGAATTCATCTATATCCAAGTTGAAATGAACATCGGAATAATTGCTTTTAAAAGCCATCGATAAGTAGTCAATTAGCTCTTTTATATATTCTTTGCAATCTACCTCAGTATATTTTTCTGTCATATACAATTTTTGGTGTAAGAGTGAGAGTGACTGCATCCTTAACTTGCCTTCTGTGAGTGCCATTTTTGCATCCAAATTACTTGTACTTCTACTGTGAAGGTTTAAAATACTAGAAATAAGCTGCAAGTTGTTTTTTATTCTGTGATTGAGTTCTCTTAATAGTAATTCTATTCGTTCATTTCTAAAGTGAAGTTTTTCATTCTGACTTTCAATTTCCTCTTTCTGAGAGCGGACTTCTTCTGTTCGATTCCGCACCAAATCCTCTAATATTTTATTTCTATTTTTGATTTGATTAAAGCGCCACCGCAGGATCAATCCTACAAATAATAAAATTGATATGCTTAATAAGGTTCTAAACCATACGGACTTGTACCAAAACGGTAAAACAGTAATGGCTAGAGTAGCTTCTTCTTTGCTCCAAATATTCTCATCATTGAGGGCTTTTAATCTTAGGATATACTCACCTGGTTTTAAATTGCTGAAGGTTACAGATTTTTTTGTTGATGCCGGTCTCCACGATTCATCTAATCCCTCCATAAATAAAGCATACATATTTTTATGTCCATTTATTAGATTTAATGCATCGAAATTGATGTTGATGAGAATATCCTCTGGCTTGAGAATAATTGATTTAGTATGCGATATTGATTTAGTTAATATATCGGGTCTGACTTTTGAATTTATCAACTTATTATTGATTTTTAGTTGGCTGAAATATACTTTTGGTGGGACTTTATTGTATTGAATTTGACTAGGATTGAACTGGACCATTTCTCTTGAAGATCCAAACTTTAGTGTACCATCAGGATCTTTAAAAGCTGACCCGAATATGAAGTATTCTTCCTTTAAACCATCATTTTGGTTGTAATTGGAAAACTTTCCATCGGAACTCATTTTTGACAGACCAGAGGCAGTTGCAATCCATACATCACCGTTCTCATCTTCCAATGTGCTACTAATTACATTAGATGGTAGGCCGTCATTTTTAAAGTAGCGAGTAAAGCTGCTGTCGGTAAAATTGAAAAAATTTAGGCCAAGTTCTGTACTGATCCAAAGTCCATTTTTATTGCTCTGTGAGATATGATTAATGTTTCCATTACTTAAAAAACCTTCCCTGGGTGAAGATTCAAATTTGATAAAAGTACTAGTTTTCTCATCATATAGATGCAATCCCCCTGCAGTCCCTACCCATAGTCTGTTATTTTGATCCTCAAAAATGAATTTTACATACTCATCTCCGCTATTTTCAACTAGGCTTAAATCACTTACAGGAAATGGCTTTAATTCCTCCTTTTGTAAATTGTATCTAAAAAGCCCTTTTAAACTATTGCCTAACCAAATTCTCTTTTTATGGTCGACAAAAATTCTAAGATTAAAATTTAAGTTTGAATCTTGACTGTATTTTTTAAATCGGCTTAACTTTTTGTTTTTGTGATCCCAATGGTAAACAGAATTGCCCCAAACAGAAATAAGGTATTCGTTTTCCTTCCATCTCGTTATTTGGGTTAATCTATTGTCGGTTGATGGATCTCCATTTTTTAATTTATATATATTATAATCTTTTGTTTTTTCATTTTTCACTATTAAACCGGAATAAGTTGTAATCAGTAGTTCGTTTTCATCATGCCTTATAAAACTAGTGTAGCGATTTAAAAATTTATCAGTGACTTTTGGTAAAAAGGAAATGAGCTGAAATTTATTGAATAATGGATGTGAATAGTAAACACCACCATTATTAACAGCGCTCCATAGTCCCCCCATATTATCTTCAAAAATATTATAAATGTTATTTCCTCCGATATTACCCTCATTCTTCTGCTTAGCATTTACCCAGTGAAATGTTTGATTTTCCCGGTCATAGAAATTGATTCCATTCATGGTGCCGAACCAAATTTTTCCGGGCTTTTGAGGGTTTTCATAAATTGAAAAACATACTTCATGACTTAGTCCATTGCGATTTTTTACATTGTTTGGAATCTGGTCAATTCTCATGGTTTCCAAATTGACAACGTCCACACCATTTCCTGTAGCTACCCATAGCTTTCCATCATCAGTTTCAAGTAAGTCATAAATGTAAGGGTGCCTGAGTCCTTTTTTTGTATTTGATTCTTTACCAATTAAAGAAAAATCTTCATTTTCAATATCAAAAATATTTACACCTCGCGCAGTGGCTATGAAGAGCTTTTTTTTATCTAAGGATTGTTTTATAGTCCTTACCGTTAAATCAGCCAGTCCTTCATCGATACCATAATGCTTGAATTGTCCTGAGGCAGGATCTAATTTATTAAGTCCATTATTAGTTCCTATCCAAATGTTGCCGTGACTATCTTCGGCTATTCCTCTTACTTTATTATCACTTATGCTATTATCATTGTCATTACTATGAACATAATTTGTAAACTGATCAAGTTGCGGGTTAAATTTTGAGAGTCCACCGCCATAGGTGCCAGCCCAAATATTACCTTTGGAATCAGCGAAAAGAGTCCAAACAAAATCATAAGTAAGTGAATTTGAGTCTTGGACATTATGGTAATAGTGTTTGAATTCACTTCCGCTATATTTCCAAAGTCCATTTTCACCACCTATCCAAATAAATCCATCTTGATCTTGTATGATACTATAAGGGAAGGGCTGATCCAGGCCCATATTCCTATCAAGATGTCTGAATTCAATTGGGAAATTTTGTCCATTCAGGATCTGAAAAGAAAGAAGAATAATTAAGCCTAAGCAGAAGTACTTTTTCATACAACAATTATTTGAATATTTAAATTAGAAAACAATACCTATAAAGCTGTATATTTTCGGATTAATTTAATTTTTCAGATGCATTGCATTAGAAAGCGACAGCAATAAAAAAGGTGAGCCGTTTTTGACTCACCTTTTTATATTTTGTGTTCAGGATAATTTATTTTTTCTTTTTCTTTTTGCCTTTCTCTTTCTCTTTTTTGGCTTCTTCACTTGCCTTCATTGCTTCTTGTAATCGTTGCTGAAACTTGGAAGTCTTTTTATTTACGTTTTTCTTCTTATTCTCTTCTAGTATTTTTAGGATTTTATCCTCATCAATCATTCTTCTGATTAAAGTTTGCTGTCCAAATGTGATAAGGTTGGCAATTAAATAGTAGAAACTTAGAGCAGCCGGGAAGCTGTTCAATACGAACATGAAAATTACAGGCATTAAATACTGTATGTTTTTCATCGGTCCTTGTACCGAACTAACCTGTCCTTGTGACCAAGTAATTAAAAGGGTAGATAAGGTCATTAAAATAGTGAACAAACTAACGTGGTCACCATAAAATGGGATTTCAAATGGTAGGCTCAAAACACTATCGTAAGTCGATAAATCGGTTGCCCATAAGAAAGATTCCTGTCTTAGCTCAATCGAACTAGGGAAGAAATAGAACATGGCAAATAGTATAGGCATTTGGAGCAATAAGGGAATACATCCAGATAGAGGGTTAACTCCCACTTTTCGATATAGCTCCATTTGATCGGCCTGAGCCTTCTGCATATCTCCACCGTGCTTTTCCTTAATTTCATCCAGTTGTGGCTTTAAAACTTTCGTTTTAGCCATCGAAACATAAGATTTATAAGAAAGAGGGGAGAGTGCTAATTTAATCAATAATACTAGTATGATAATAATCCATCCGTAACTGCTGATGTATTTTTCTAAAATATAAAACACATTGATAATAATGTATTTATTGACTAAACTAATTGGAAACCAGCCTAAATAGACATTTTCCTCAAAGTCAGGAGCTACTTTTTGTAGCGTTTTATAGTTGTTCGGTCCAAAGTAATATTTGAATTCACCAGCCTTATTGGTTACTTCTGCTAATGGAATTTCCACTTTGGCTTTTCCTCTTTTAACGTATTCAGCGGATAAATCTTCAATATCTGTAGAGAATTCAGCTCTTTTCATTGGTACATCCGTGATGAAGGCTTCCATGAAGAAGTTTTGCTTAAAGGAAAACCACTTTACAGGGGCAGCTACTTCCTCGCTGTCATCATCAGAACGTTCGCTTAGACCATCCATACCTTCTTCTTCAGAATAGTAGTTCATAGTGACCTTAGTTCTGCTTTGCTGAAGGTCTTTTTCGAACTTGCGCATTTTTTTATTCCACCTAAGAGTCAATTGATCTCCCAATATTTCATTGGTAAAACCATTAAAAGCTAAAGTGTATCCTACCTGATATTGGTTTCCAGATAAGGAATAAACTTGCTCAATACTTTTATTTGGAGCAATTTTCGCTACAAATTTGATTTTGACCGTATCTCCATTGGTTAATTCTCTTTGAGGAGATCCTTCCAGTTCAAAGTAAAGATCATATAGGTTGACCTCTCCAGAAGCTGTATTGAACAACAATTCCTTTTCCTCATCTTCCTGATTAGTAATGACAAGTGGTTGCCCATCGAAAGTCTCAAAATCTTTTAATTCAACACTTTTAATTCTACCACCTTTTGAATCAAATGCAATGGCAATAGTTTCTGTATTAAAAGTTGAAATATTAGATTCACCTTTCGCAACTTGTGCAAATGCCCCATATTGGTTGACAAGTGCTTGGTTTAATGTAGAATCATTTTCATATTCAACAACTTCTTCTTTTTGGTTAGTTGTTGTTTCCGCTTGACTTGGGTCAATTTGTTCTACTTGATTGCTTTCAATATTTTCTGGCTGCTGCGGTGCATCCGCGAAAAACCAAAAGTATGCAATCATTAAAATAGAAATCAGGATAAGTCCTGTTGCTTGATTTTTGTCCATCTAAATTGTAATTAATTCGATTCTGATAATATTTTATGTTCTAAACTAGCTTTAACAAATCTCACAAATAATGGATGTGGATTCAAAACGGTACTTTTTAGCTCAGGATGAAATTGAGTTCCTACAAACCATGGATGATCTGGAATTTCTACTATTTCAACTAATCCTGTTTTAGGATTGATTCCTGTAGCCTTCATACCCGCAGCTTCAATATCCTGCAAATATCTGTTATTAAATTCGTATCTATGCCTATGGCGCTCATTAATTTTGGCTTTTCCATAAGCTTGGTATGCTTTTGTATTCTTTTTTAGCTCACACTCGTAGGAACCTAAACGCATGGTTCCTCCTTTTTGTGTGATCCCTTGTTGTTCCAGCATTAAATCTATAATCGGATTTTTAGTATTTTCATCAATTTCAGTTGATGAAGCATCTTTTAAACCCAGTACGTTTCTAGCAAATTCCACAACTGAACACTGCATCCCTAAACAAATTCCAAAAAATGGAAGCTTTTCTTCTCGACAATATTTAATAGTAGCAATTTTTCCTTCAATTCCTCTTTCGCCAAATCCCGGTGCTACTAAGACCCCATGTACACTACTTAACAAGCTTTCTACATTCTCTGCATTTATTTCTTCAGAATGAATCCACTTTACGTTTACCTTGGTTTCATTTTCAGCTCCAGCATGTATAAAAGACTCTGTTATAGATTTGTAGGCGTCAGGTAATTCGATATATTTCCCTACTAAAGCAATGTTAATTTCAGAAATTGGATTCTTTAGTTTCCCCAAAAAGTTCTTCCATTGTGTCAATTCTGGTTCCACTTTATGAGAGAGTTTAAGCTTTGCCAATACTCTTTCGTCCAGTTTTTCTTTACGCATTAGCAACGGTACATCGTAAATGGAGTCTGCATCCATCGCTTCAATAACCGAATTGATATTTACATTACAGAAAAGTGCTAATTTCTTTCTTATCTCCTGTGGTAATTTATGCTCTGTACGACATACCAAAATATCTGGCTGGATACCAGATTCCAGCAATTGTTTTACTGCATGCTGTGTCGGCTTTGTTTTTAATTCACCTGCTGCTTTTAGATAAGGGATAAGCGTTAGATTGATTACGAGAAAGTTATTGGGACCAACATCCCATTTTACTTGTCTTACGGCCTCTATAAATGGCAAGGATTCAATATCGCCAACGCAACCACCTATCTCGGTAATGACAATATCATAATCATTTTTATCTGCAACCGCATAGATATTACGCTTGATTTCATCTGTGATATGTGGTATGACTTGAACAGTTTTCCCTAAGTAAGCACCCTCTCTTTCTTTAGTAATTACATTATAATAGATTCTTCCCGTGGTTACGTTATTTTCCTGCGAGGTATTTATATTTAGGAATCTTTCATAATGGCCTAGATCCAAATCAGTTTCGGCTCCGTCTTCAGTAACAAAACATTCACCATGCTCATAGGGGTTAAGCGTTCCGGGATCTACATTTATGTATGGATCAAGTTTTTGAATTGTAACTGAGAAACCCCTTGATTGCAAAAGTTTTGCAAGAGAAGCAGCTATAATCCCTTTTCCTAAAGAAGAAGTTACTCCACCGGTAACAAAGATGAATTTAGTATTTTTTCGAGATGCCATAAGTTATTTTGAATTGCCTGCTGTACTTATGGGATACAAAGGTAGTATAAGCATTTTAAAATCTTTATCTATTTTGAATATAAATCAATATTTTTCTGTTCATAATCTTGAATGCTTTCGCTATTAGTCAATTAATGATAAATTAAATTTTAATTGTGATAATCTACTTGCGAATTCTTAATTTTCTAGTACCTTAAATTCTTGGATGTTGGGATACGCTTCTAACGTATTCCAAGTGGCAAGCTCGGAAATCTCTATTGTAAAAATACTTTCGTGGGTTTGAGCAATTTTAGCCCCTCCAATGGTTGTATGCCAGTTTTCCCAGCTAAACTTAACTCCACCTACTGGAATTACGGCTACCCACATTTTTACATATTCGGGTATCCCTGTTTCTTCATTAACTAGCCATAAATAAGAGTCTCCCGGAGTTACTCCTCCACTTTTATAAGTGACTAACAAGCCCTCCAAACTATTATTTTCCTGAGGAATATAGCTTCTATCGGTCCCGTCATCTTTGATTTTTGTAATCGGATTTAGCCAAAAGGAATCATTTGCCCAAATTGCATAAGCTTCTTCAAGCAGAGAATTCAAAAGCTCATCTCTTTCAATTTTTTTACCTTTAGCGAAAGCAATCCCTTTTTTAGAATCTAGCTTAATGAATACATCATAATTTTCCCAGCTAACTTTAGCCCAATGTCGGTCTTTATCCCAAACCAAATGATGTTGGCCAGCAAAAACCCACTCCACGATTGCAATTTCCTGCCAAGCGGAATCATTAACTGCCTCTAACATTTTATCAGCTAATTGCTCTGCTTTCTCGCTATTTTGACCTTGGGGTAAATCTTCATCCACAATTAAATAACCTAAAAATCCTAATAACCCAATTGCTACTAAAACAATGAATATCCATTTTAAAATTTTCATGCTTTTAAACTTTAGAAAGGTATAAATACAATTTTTTTAGTGGTATAAAAAGGCTCAGAGAAGTAGTCTGAGATTGCAACTTCTTGATACATTCTTTTGATTTCCGCCATTTCATCTTCCAGATCTCCACCTTTTAATGCAATTATTCCACAATTATCGTTGGGATTATCTGACTGGATTTTTTGATTTACCCAGTTTACGAAAGATTTCATTCTGGTTACGGCTCTGCTAACCACAAAATCAAATTTACCTTTGGTCTTTTCCGCTCTTTGATGATAGGCTTCAACATTTTCTAAACCGAGAGCATCAGAAATTGCCTGCACCACCTTAATTTTTTTTCCAATGGAATCGACCAAAGTGAAATGGGCATCTGGAAACAAAATTGCCAATGGAATGCCAGGAAAACCACCTCCAGTTCCTACATCTAGGATTTTCTTACCAGACAAATCTTGAAATTTGGCGATTGATAAGGCATGTAAAATATGCTTTTCGTAAATGTTATCAATGTCTTTTCTAGAAATTACATTGATTTTCTCATTCCACTCAGCATATAGCGTTCCCAAGTCTTGAAATTGGGCCTTTTGCTGAGTTGTAAGAGTAGGGAAGTACTTTTCAACAATTGAGCTGCTATCCATTAAAACCGAGTTTCTTTACCTTCAATCAATTCTCGCATTAATTCTCTTGAACGGTGCAATTGAGCTTTAATAGTTCCTAATGGTGCTTCTAATTCAGTTGCAATTTCCTCGTAGGACAATTCTTGAAAATATCGAAGTTTGACCAAGCGCTGATATTTTGCTGGAAGTTTATCAACAAACATGCGCATTAATTCAATTCTTTGTTCTTTTATAGCCAAATCTTGAGGTGTTAAGTTTCCTTTATCCTCTACATCTATTTCCACTGCATCACCATTATCATCTTTGTATGAAGTATGAATGCTGATCGTTCTCAGTTTCTTTTTACGAATAAAATCAATTGCATTATTGGTGGCAATCCTGAATAACCAAGTACTGAAAGTATAATCTTTCTTGAATCGGTGAAGACTCTTAAAAGCCTTTGAAAATGCTTCTATAGTTAGATCTTCTGCATCATCTACATTTCGGACCATCTTTAAAACCATGTGATAAACAGGCTTTTTATATCTTTTCATCAACTCAGCATAAGCCATTTGGTCTTTGGCAATCACGGCTTGATCGATCAATCTAAAATCCTTTAGTGCCTTTTCTGAAAAACTTCTATTTTTATTTATTTCCATTTAAGATGCTTTGTTAGTGATGCATAAATTCCCCATGTCCAATAATAACAATTAAAAAATAATTCCATTATGGGTAAATTATAATACACAAATTTTATCCCAAACTTAATGCTAAGCTTATAAAACACGACATATTGTCCTGCTACATGCGTTAAGAATAGGAAACTTAAAATTAAACAATCAGTCGGATTTCCCAGCATACATCCTAATATAAATAAAATCCATGCAATACTTTGAGTCAAATGAAAAAGTCCTAGTCTAAGCTTATCGTCTGTTTTGTAATGCTTTCCAACCGATAGGTGTCGTTTCTTCTGTTGAAAAAATGCGCTCCAATTTTCCTTAGGATTTGACAACGTGAGACTTGTAAAATGAGTGCAAATTCTAGTATTTTCTTTTGTTGAATGTTGATTAACCCAGAGATCGTCATCTCCTCCCATTACTGATTTGAAATTCTGGAATCCATTTTTTTGTTCAAAAAATGATTTTCTATAAGCCATATTCCTTCCCACACCCATGTATGGCGATCCTCTTTGGGCAAATGATAAATAGAGCAGTGCAGTTTGCAAAGTTTCGAATCTTATGAATTGGTTAAGTATGCCTAATCTTTTCTTGTATAGAGAAACTCCTAAAACGATTGATGTTGATTCTTTGAAAGAACGTGACATTATGTCAACCCAGTGACGGGAGTTTGGCTCACAATCAGCATCGCTCAAAAGAATTATTTCATTTTTCGCCAGTTCAATTCCTTTTGTTAGTGCGTATTTTTTTGCATTGAATTCAACAGGTGTTTCGGATATATGGAGAACCTTTAGATGAGAATGGCTTGTTTCCAGGTCTTCTAACCACTCTTGACTTCCATCATTCGAACGGTCATTAACCAAGATGACTTCATAATTATCATGTGTTTGATTTAAAAATTTTGGAAGGTGATTTTTAAGATTTTTTAGTTCATTATGTGCACAGATAATGACAGAAGTGGGTTTTAATTCATCACAGAATTCTTCTTCATCATTTTTTGAATAGACAAAAGTAAAAAAGTAATAGATATTGAAATAAGCTTGAATCAGTATTACAACAATAAAAATTATGAAAATTACTTGGATTTGCTCCATACTAGAAAAATGATTCCGCTTTTTGACAAAGATATTGGAAAATAAAAACTATAAATTCTATAGAAGCTATATTTTTGCATTCTTATGCAATTTACGATTTCTAATAAAGATAAAAATTCCAGTGCTAGAGCAGGGGAAATGACCACAGCCCATGGTAATATTAAAACCCCTATTTTCATGCCTGTTGGTACTGCAGGTTCAGTTAAAGCTGTTCATCAAAGAGAGTTGAAAGATGATATACAAGCCCAGATTATTTTAGGCAATACCTATCATTTGTACCTCCGTCCCGGATTAGAGATTCTCCAGAAAGCTGGTGGACTACATAAATTCAATGGATGGGAGAGACCGATATTGACAGATAGCGGAGGTTATCAGGTCTACAGTTTATCCGGTACTAGAAAAATCAAGGAGCATGGAGTTACTTTCAAGTCACATATTGACGGGTCTTCTCATATTTTTAGTCCTGAAGGCGTAATGGATATTCAACGTAAAATAGGAGCGGATATAATCATGGCTTTTGATGAATGCACTCCATACCCTTGCGATTACGAGTACGCAAGAAAATCTATGGACATGACTCATCGTTGGTTGGATAGATGCATTCAGCAATTTGACAATACGGAAGGTCATTATGGTTATGAACAAACACTTTTTCCTATTGTACAAGGTAGCACCTATAAAGACTTAAGAAAACGCTCTGCAGAAGAAATAGCTTCAAAGGATAGAGCAGGTAATGCGATCGGAGGTTTGTCAGTAGGCGAGCCAGCAGAGGAGATGTATGAAATGACCGAACTTGTTTGTGATATTCTACCTCAGGACAAGCCACGATACTTGATGGGCGTAGGGACGCCAGCAAATATTTTGGAATGTATTGCTTTGGGAGTCGATATGTTTGATTGTGTAATGCCAACACGTAATGCGAGGAATGGCATGTTATTCACGACCGAAGGAATAATTAATATAAGAAACAAAAAGTGGGAAGATGATTTTTCTGCAATCGACCCAGCCTTAGGGAGCTATGTTGATACATTTTATACAAAAGCCTATTTAAGACATTTGGTTCATTCGAAAGAAATTCTTGGAGCACAAATTGCAAGTATTCATAATTTAACTTTTTACCTTTGGTTAGTGGAAAAGGCAAGGGAACAAATAATATCTGGCACATTTTATGAATGGAAAGAAAAAATGGTCAAAAAATTAATGACCCGTTTATAATTTAATATGAAGCTACTCGACAAATATATTCTCAAGAAGTTCTTATCCACTTTTATTTTCGTGGTCCTCATTATTCTGGCAATAGTAACGGTTATTGACTATACTGAGAAAAATGATGACTTCATGGAACATAATTTGAGTTTCTTGGAGATTTTACCTTATTACGGAGCTTTTATTCCTTGGATTGGCAATTTAATTACACCAATTACCATTTTTATAGCCGCTGTTTTTGTGACTAGTAAAATGGCAGGGCACACAGAAATTGTTGCTATGCTGTCAAGTGGTATGAGTTTTAGAAGACTATTGGTTCCTTATATGATGGGTGCAGGATTGGTAGCCATATTAAGCTTCTATCTAAATGCATATGTAATTCCTGATGCCAATAAAACCAGAATTGCCTTTGAAACCACCTATATTAAAAAGCCATTTTATTTTACCGATAGAGATATCCATTTGAAAATTGCTCCAGAGACATATGTTTATATGGAAAGTTACAATAATCAAAGGGATGTTGGGTATCGGTTTACCTTAGAACTGATTGAAGATAAAAACTTGAAGGAAAAGTTGAGTGCTAGAAGAATTGAATGGGACTCGGCTCAAAGCAATTGGAAAGTTAAAGATTGGACCTTGAGGAAATTTAATGGTTTGGAAGAAACCTTTGAGGAAGGAAAGGAATTGGATACAGTTTTAAATATCACTCCCAAAGATTTTGGAAATACTTATGGATTGCAAGAAACCCTTACTTTAACCGAGCTAAATAATTATATCGATTTACTTAAAGAAAGAGGTGCAGATAATGTGAAAGTATATCTAATTGAACGTTATATTCGTTTTATGGCACCTTTTGCAGCTATAATCTTGACCTTTATAGGAGTGGTGGTCTCGTCAAAAAAGAAAAGAGGCGGTACAGGATTTCAAATTGCTTTGGGCTTTGTAATAGCATTTGTATTCATTATTTTCTTTATTTTAAGTAAAGCTATAGCTGAAAACTCTACGATGAATCCTATTTTAGCAGTTTGGTTACCTAATATTACTTTTAGTTTAGTGGGCTTAATTCTATACAAATTTGTACCACGATGACAATAGAGGCTAAAAACTATCTGCAATTGCATTTTATAGTTTTGATTTGGGGACTGACAGCAATTTTGGGTCTTCTTATTAATATATCTGCAGTTGCTGTTGTTTTTTACCGGACTTTATTTGCCACGGTCACACTTCTATTTATCCTGTATTTCTGGAAGCTAAGTTTTAAGGTGGGATTCAAAGAGTTTTTGAAAATACTTGGGGTGGGACTGATTATAGGACTTCATTGGATTTTGTTTTTTGCTGCTGCTCGAGTATCTTCTGCTTCAGTTTGTCTCGTAGGGATTGCTACTTGTTCTTTTTGGACTAGCTTAATAGAACCATTAATGAGTAGTCGAAAAATTAAAATTTATGAATTAGCCTTGGGTATTCTAGTCGTAATGGGTCTATACATTATCTTTAGTGTAGAATTTCAATATTTGGAAGGGCTTATAATGGCCATAATCTCTGCTATTTTAGCGAGTGTATTTACGGTCTTGAATGGTAAGCTTACACATCACCATAATCATTATGTTATTACTTTTTATGAAATGATGGGCGCCTTAATAGGTTCTATTATTCTAATACCCCTTTATTTAAGTTATTTCAATTCAGAAATTGTAGATTTTATTCCTAATCAATGGGATTGGTTTTACCTTATAATTTTAGCAGTAATTTGTACAGTATTGGCATTTTCAATGTCTGTTAAGGTGCAAAAAGTATTAAGTGCTTTTGTAGTAAATCTTACAGTAAACTTAGAACCAATCTATGGAATTATCTTAGCTTTTCTTATTTTTGGTGAGGAAGAGAAAATGAGTTTCGGATTTTATGTAGGAACATCCATTATTTTGCTTTCTGTGCTTTGCTATCCTATTGTGAATAGAGTAATGAAAAGGAGAGCATTGCAAAGTGATATATTAAGATAATTCAATTAATAATGTTGAAATTTCCAGTACTGACCTTCTTTATATTTTTTATTTCTTTTGGCGGTTTCGCTCAGGAAAACGATGCTCTTGAATCCCCTGAATTAGTGGAAACAATGGTCGGGGACGGGGTTGTTTTCTTAGTGAAGTACAATAAAGAAGAGAATCTAAACTATAAACTTACATGGAAAAGTGATATTTTGGATGCCAATTTTGATGATCAAGAAGGGGAGTTCTTCTGGGAAACATCAAACGATGATATTGGACTTCATTCCGTATATTTTTATTTAAAGGATTCCCTTGATCAAATTGTTTCCACTTCAAAAACATTAATAAAAGTAAATTCCATAACATCGGTGCCTTCAATAAAAATGGAACCTGATTCTCTGGACAGTAGGGCATTTATTAAACTATTGCAAGGGGAGGATTATAATCTAGAATTTATTGCGTCAACTAGAAACAGTAGAAATGCTGACGATGTGGTTTTAACCTACATTTGGAACAACGATACTGATCTGAGCACTATTGAGCAAGCAGAAACACATGTAGTAGGAAATCGGCTGCTTTTAGATTGGAAACCAAGCCAAAGCCAAGCAGCAAAAAAATATTTCGATTTGGATTTAATAGCCATTGACAATACAAATGCTGTGAATAGAAGAAAATTTAGATTTCAGGTGATAGGCCAGGAATTGCCTCCAGAATTGAGAAACAATGTAAACGATACCTATATTATTACTGCTGATCAGGAATTGGATATAGATTTCTCAGTAAATGATCCAAATAATGATCCTATTGTTTATTCAGTAGATATTCCAGTAACCGTTGGTGCACCAACAATTGATGAGAGAGGCATTTTCACATGGAGTTTAAGTGCAATGGAAATGAGCAATATCAGTTCTATTTTTCCCTTAAAGATTAAATTAAAGGCCGAAGAAGCCGAAGATTCTAAACATTTTGTGGAAAAGGAAATCACAATTTTGAAAAGTGAAAAAAATGACCCGCCATTAATAACCAAATTAAGCAATTTAAGCATTCGAGAAGGTTATGATATTAAGAGAAGAGTGTTTGTTCGTGATAACAATCATCCTATTGCAGAACTAAAATATTCACTAGAAAATGAACCGGATTGGCTTTATGTTCAGCAAGAAGGGGATAGGTTATTTTTAATGAGTGATACCTTAGGGTTTGATATTGTAAAAGCTGATGGAATTTCTGTGCAGTACGATGTATTGTTTACTGTGACTGATCCAGAAGGGGCAACAGATAGTAAGTTCTTTAATGTAACTGTAAATGAGGGTGTAAATACCGATAGATTGTATAATCAATTGACAGATTATCAGAAGTCCACAGATGCTTTGCTGGTAGGCTTAAGAAAGCAAATCAGAGAATTAGATCATAGAATACAAAGAAACCAACGGCTAAAAAAAGGTTTGCTTTTCACAACATTTTTCTTGGATAGTTTTAGTGCGACAGGAGCTTTCTTTGAAGATCATACCATTGCTAATGAGGCAATACCCTATGCTGGGGCACTTTTGGCTATCACTAGTAGTGTTAATGCATTAGCTTTTAATCAGGAAAATAAAGTAATTAATTTGAAAGGACGGCTAGAAGATGTCGAGAAATCCATAGTTCGAAATAAGAGCTATCTTGCTACTTATTCCATTGAAGATGAAACAGATGATGAGCTAAGAAATAATGAATTAGTCAATCGAGTACAGTCTTACCGCCAAGCTCTTATTGAGCAAAGAATTGAATTAAGGAGATTAGAAGACCAGTACAGGGAATTGAATTACGTGCAGCGAAAAGTTAGAAGATTTAATAGAAAAGGGAATTCTGATAAAATTAGGTGGAACTTTATCGATAAGATCTAAATGGACATCAACTAGTTTATAAGAAAAGAAAATAATACAATTGCTCAAGCTGTATACTTGCAACACATTCTAATTAAACTATTATTATAGATATAACTTAAACATTATCAGTAACATACTGTTTCCATACTTCACTAAAAAAAACACCAGTATGAAAAAGTTATTAAAATCAATTGTATTAAGCGTTGTAGTTTTGGGTCTGTCCTTTTCAGTAAAAGCTCAAGACAAAAACATTGTTGAATTAGCAGTAGGTACTGAATCACTTTCTACTTTAGTAACAGCAGTAAAGGCTGCAGGCCTTGTAGAAACCCTCAGTGGGAAAGGTCCTTTTACGGTTTTTGCACCGACCAATAAAGCATTTGAAGCTTTGCCCTCTGGAACATTAGAATCTTTGCTAAAACCAGAAAATAAGGATCAGTTAATTGCTGTTTTGACTTATCATGTGGTGGGAGCAAAAGTGATGTCTTCAAGCCTAAAGGAGGGACAAAAAGCCAAAACAGTTCAGGGAGAAGAAGTAAATATTAGTCTTAAAGGCGGAGCTTCTGTGAATGGGGCTAAAGTAGCAATGGCTGATGTTGAAGCATCAAATGGCGTTGTTCATGTAATTGATAAAGTAATTTTACCACCATCAATGAAATAAGACTTTATGTCTACGAACTGAAAACCTCGAATATTTCTATCGAGGTTTTTTATTTTCATTCTACAATAGAATTATTTTGTCTGCTATTATAGAGCTTGGATCAGTATCTTTGCTGTATATCCCAAAGATTGTAGAACCACTCCCCGTCATACTTGCATAAATCGCCCCGTTATGGTAGCATCTATTTTTTAGATCCAGTAGAGATGGGTGTTTTAAGAATATGCCATCTTCAAAATCATTTTTCAATATTTCGTTCCATTCTTCAATTGGATATTTTTCTATAATATCTTTTACAGAAATTGCTAATTGCTGTGGTTTCACACCACTGTAGGCTTCTGCAGTTCCAATATGAATACTTGGAAACATCATGCCTAAATAGTATCCAGATAGATCGATTTTAGTGCTTTCAAAAACCTCACCTCTTCCACTTACAAATTTGGGTTTGTTTGCAATAAAAAAGGGACAGTCACTCCCTAATTTCAAAGCATAATCTTCTAGCTTTTCATTTGAAATACTGAGATTGAAATACTTATTAAGCAATGTCAACATAAACGCCCCATCTGCTGAGCCACCACCCATTCCAGCTCCCATAGGAATATTTTTATGTAGAATAATTTCTACAGGTGGAATATCGTGATCAGATTGAATTAAATGATAAGCTTTTAGTACTAAATTATCATTTGAATTACCGGGGATTGGAAGACCCGTTGAACTGAATTTTAATGCTTTAGAAGGAATAATCTCCAATGAATCCTTTAAAGGAATAGGGTAGAAACAGGATTCAATATTATGATAACCATCCGCTCTTTTCGAATTGATATTAAGTCCTAAATTAATTTTGGCATTGGGAAATGTGAGCATCAATAGATTTTAAAAACCCGTCAGGTTTTTTTAGAAAATAGCGCAGTAGTTTATTATTCACAGCAACAATCTCTTAAGGTCAACCTGACAGGTTTGGTGATTTAAAGTTTTTACTTCATTTCCTCAATCAACTCTTCTGAAATACCAGTAAATGAATAACCACCATCATGGAAAAGATTCTGCATCGTTACTTTTTTCGTGAAGTCTGAGAACATCATGATAATATAGTCAGCACATTCTTCTGCAGTAGCGTTTCCTAATGGAGACATTTTCTCTGCAAAGTTGTAGAATGAGCTAAATCCACTTATACCTGAACCAGCTGTAGTAGGAGTTGGAGATTGTGAAATGGTATTTACCCTCACTTTTTTAGTTTTCCCAAATCTGTAGCCGTAACTTCTAGCAATTGACTCTAAAAGCGCTTTTGCATCGGCCATATCGTTGTAGAATGGATAAGTTCGTTGAGCTGCAATATAAGACAGACCTAAAATGGAGCCCCACTCATTCATTATATCCATTTTATCAGCTGTTTGCATCATTTTGTGAAATGAGACGGCAGAGATATCGTAGGTTTTTTGCAACCAATCATAATTAAGGTCATGGTATTGTTTTCCTTTTCTCACATTCGGGCTCATACCAATTGAGTGCAAAATGAAATCAAAGTTTCCACCTAATATTTCTTTCGATTCAGTATATAATTTAGTGATATCTTCAATTGAGGTAGCATCAGCTGGGATAACTTCGGTATTACATTCTTTAGCCAATTCTTGTATTCCACCCATTCTCATGGCAACAGGTGCATTGGTTAACACAAATTGAGCACCTTGTTCCTTTGCTTTTAGTGCCGCTTTCCAAGCAATAGAGTTCTCATCTAAAGCACCGGTAATAATTCCTTTTTTTCCTGCTAATAAGTTATTCGACATAGTTTTCTGAATTGTGTTTAGGCAAAAATATAAATTTATCTCCACTAACGAAGGATTAATCTGAAAATACCGATGCAATCATCATTTAGCGTCTTAATTCAGATTAGTTTTTCTTATTACCATCATGCTTTCCTAATTCGGTTTGAGAATCAAAATAGATTCTTTGTGAAGGATATGCATAATGGATATTATCATATTTTTGAAAAGTTTCTAAAATGTCCTCCCAAATTTCGTGCTGTGCTACTCTTCTTTTTTTAGGTAAAGTTAAATAACGCATCGTAAGTTTAATACCATAATCTTCCACAGATGTGTACACATAAGGAGTAAGGTTACTGTAAAAGATCATAAACTTTTTAGAGGCTTCCAATAATTTTCTTTTGGCAGAGAAAGATAATTCCTCAGCATGCTCATTCACTATTTTCTCGCAAAGTTGTTTTGCTTTTTTCCAATCACTATCAAAGGTGACCCGGAGGCTGAGCTCATCCCACACATGGCTAAAACCTTGGTCGTAATTGGCCTGAGTTGATTTGAAAATTTCTCCATTGGGTATATGGATGATTCTTCCCGTACTTTGATCAGCTGCTACCCAATTACCGATTTCATTGATCGTAAATTGGAAAAACCGTATATCGATCACGTCACCAGCTACTCCATTAATCTCAATTCTATCGCCTACATCAAATGGTTTTCGGATAACGATGAAAATCCAGCCAGCTATATTCATCACAGGAGCTTGAAGGGCTATCACCAAACCAGCACCCACTAAACCTACTAGAGTGGCAAGTGATTCAACCTGTTCGACCCAGATATTGAATAGAAAAACAAGTAGCAGAAAATAATAGGTATTATTTACACTATTTTTCCAAAAGTAACGCTCTTTAACCTCTTGAGATCTATTGAAAACAATTTTTAAGGCCACTACTTTCAGCAAAACTAAAATGAGAACAGCAACAACTGTGTAAAAGATTTTGTATTGGAGCTCCGGAGGCAATTGCCAGTTTTCTTGAAAATATGATATTATTTCTTTGGCCATTATTTAGTAACTATGTTTAAGTTTTAAAATTCAATTTAAATAATTCTTAACTAAATATGCGAGTAATTGCAATTTTGATTTTTCTGATCTTCTCCAATAATTTAAAAGGACAATTATCTGGTTCTGTGTATGACAAAGCTACTGGTGAAAGCTTGTCATATGTAAATATCTGGTACTTTAATGATGAAATAAGTGTAGGAACCACCGCAAATGAGTCAGGCAGCTTCAAATTTGATGAACTGGATACTAGTCGGTTTTTAAATTTTAATAAGGTTGGTTATGAAGTACTTAAAGTAAAACCAGATTCTAGTAAATATGATGTTTTCTTAACCCCAATTAAGAAGACAAGATTGAATTTGTCTGAAGAAGTTGAAGGACCAAGAAGAGTAAAAAAAGGCATTGATTTTGAAAATTTGACTTCAATGGGTTCACTAAGTACCACTGAATCTAAACCTAGCATTCATGTGCAATATTTTCCTGCTGACAATTTTCTTTTGTATAAATTAGTGAGAATAAATCTAGGCTTAAAAAATAGAGTTAGAAGTTTGATAAATATTAGAATATATGAGGCGACTGAACACAAAATACCAGGTGATCTTCTATATTTAGAAGACCTTATCAAGAAAATAAGTGCTGGGAAAGAGGTTTACAGAATTAGTTTAAAGGATTTAGGTATTAGAATTCCTGAAAACGGTATTTTTATTGGGTATGAAAAATTGATTATTGATCAAAATAAAATAATGTTAAATGAGACTGATTATAATACCAATCAAGAAGTAATTATTAGTGAGTACTACCCAATATTTAATTTGTATGAAAGTAAGGACTCAAACATAATATACTCCTACGTTAACGGTAATTGGGGAAAATGGAAGAATTCTAAAATTAGTTTAGGGATAAACTTAGAATTAAAAAGGTAATACTGACTTTTTCATTTGAAGTCTGAGAATTTGAACTATAAGTACTTAATATACTGTAAGTTGAACTTTTCTATAAGATTTTTTTGCTATTAATAATAAGTTCAGTAATTCCCTGCAATTACAGTACAATGAACTTAAAACCTTTTCAATGCCAAATCACTTACATGATCTCCAATGGATAAAGAAGATGTAGCAGCAGGAGAGGGCGCATTACAAACATTAATAGCGTTCTGCTCCTCAATTATCAAAAAGTCATCTATTAATCCTCCATTTCTATCACAGGCTTGAGCTCTCACTCCAGCGCCACCTGGAGTCAAATCGCTTTCAGTAATATCAGGTAATAGTTTTTGAAGAGCTGTGGTAAAAGCTGATTTTGAAAAAGAACGGTACATTTCTCCGAAGCCGGTTTTCCAATATTTAGCCGCAACTTTTTGAAAGCCGGGCCATGCCAATGATTCTCCCAATTCCACTAAATTAAATAATGATTTTCGATAGCCTTCTCGTTTGAAAGCCAATACGGCATTAGGACCTGCTTCAATTCCACCATTGATCATTCGTGTAAAATGAACCCCTAAAAATGGGAAATTTGGATCAGGAACAGGGTACACCAGGTTCTTGATTAAATATTGCTTTTCTGGTTTTATCATGAAATATTCGCCACGGAAAGGAATGATTTTTAAATCAAGTTTTTCCGATGTAAGCTTGGCAATTTTATCAGAGTACAATCCAGCACAATTCACCACTAATTTTGTATCAAAACTATCTTTATTTGTAATTATGATCGTATTTCCATTCTTTTCTTGAATATCAATTACTTTTTGGCCTAGAGCGATTTCACCCCCCAATTCTTTAAATTTTTCAGCATATTTCAAGGAAACGGCAGTGTAATCAATGATCCCCGTTTGCGGTACATGGATTCCAGCGATTCCATTGACATAGGGTTCATGCTCCTTAACTTCTTCTTTCGTAAGTCTTTTGAGATTTTTCAGACCGTTTTGTGCGCCTCTTTCTTCAATCATCGATAGAGTAGGAAGCTCACTTTTGTCAGTGGCAACAATTACTTTACCACATAATTCATAAGGAACACCTTCCTGATCACAGAATTTGATCAATTGGTCGTAGCCATCAATGCAGTTTTTTGCTTTCAAACTTCCCGGCTTGTAATAAACACCAGAATGAATAACACCACTATTATTACCTGTTTGATGAAGAGCCAATTTCTCTTCTTTCTCTAATAATAAAACGGAGCGTTTCCTATTTTTCTGCTTTATTTTAAGTGCTGTAGCTAATCCTACTATTCCACCGCCAATTATGATGATATCCTGCATTTGATTGTAATTGAAAAGTAAAATTACTTGTCTGAGAGATTTGTTTGCCGCTAATAAATTAGTCATCAAAATTACAATAATTGATTTAGTCTCCAATCATTTTTTATCCTAACATTTTCTGGCAATCTTAAAATTTAAAGAGCCAATCGATCATTGACTTCCCACTTGTTCATATTTACAGATATCATAGTAATATATCGGACTTGGTAATTTTATAGTTTATATTAGTGAATTACTAAAATTTAAACTAAACTATAAGAACTATGGCGAATTGCTTTGCACTAATGGGTTGGAGTTTACCCGTAATCGAGAGTATGCAAAAACTCAATAAACCTTATGTGGTGGTATCGTTTCCCGATTTTGAGGAATATGCTAAAGAGCATGATATCCCATTTGTTTCTTATCAATTTGATGAATGGAGTGATACCTCAAACTCCTTAGATTTACATGAGAAATTAAAACCCTTTAATGTTGATGTTGCAGTTCCCTTGTTTGAAGAAACAGTGGAGTGGGCTGGGGCACTAAACTCAATTTACAGAGATGATCCAAGAGTTTTGAATCGCGCTTTTTTATTTAGAAATAAAGCCATGATGAAACGAAAAGCTTTGATTGGGGGGTTACGTGTAGGTTTATTTGAAGAGGTTTATAATAAAGAAGGAGTAAAGGCATTCATGAAAAGATTAAATCAAGCTAATCTGCAAGTGGATGGAGAAGAAGATAGCTGGGTACATATTAAACCTTTTGCCTCTGCCGGGACTGTTGGACATAGGTTATTGCGTTCAATGTCTGATATCGAGGAAAAATGTGAAGAAGATGACTTCCCTTGTCTAGCTGAAAGTCATTTACCAGGAACTGAATTCTCTTGCGAGGCCTTTGTACACAAAGGAAAAATTAGGTTTCTAAATATCACGGAATATGTAAAGTTAGGCTATTCGAATTTCATTCCCGAAGGAAACCACTTGCATACTAAGCGTGATAAAATAATGAAGGAAATGCAAAAGCTGGTTGACTTGTTCGGGATAGAGTATGGCATGATTCATCCAGAATGGTTCTTGACTGAAGATGACACACTCAGTTTCGGTGAGGTCGCTTGTAGAATTCCAGGGGGACATATCCTAGAGTTGGCAGGCAAGGCTTACGACTTTGATGCCTTAGGTGCTTTTGTATTATGTCATGATCCTAATCTGTCAGAAGAGGAGTTAAATAAGATATTACCTGCTCCTGACGCACGGCCAAAAAATTTCTACGGAAATGTTATGATATATCCTCATAAAAATCAAATTTCTAAATTAGAAATACCGGAGGAATTGAAAGAGGAACCGTATTTCTTAGATCATAATTTGGTACCCCCTTTGAGCACTCAAAAAATAAGTGACAGAGATGGATTCGGGAATCATTTTGGTACCGTAAACTTTAAGGGGGAAGATCCTGATCGAATGACGGAATTACTATTGCATTATGAAAATGTAGATTTCTATCATTAAATATAAACCAAGAGAGAAGTTTAACTGGCGCAAGTTTGATCTTGCGCCTTTCATGCTTTAAATTATTTCATATATATTATATTGAATCTTGATCAATACCATTAATGCTTGTCATATTTTACTTTTGACAATGAATCTTTAAAATTTTTAGTATTCCATGGGGAATCAAACAATTATTGATAATAGCAATCAAAAACTTAGAGAACTATTAGAGGAATTCACTTCCGCAACATCCCTAACTAGGTCTGAAAAAGCCAACCGATTGATGGGGCAGATAGACATCTTGAGTGATTCTGTAGAAGGTCTATCGTTAGTCTATAGTGCTATAGGGGAAATTTCAGAAGGAGGAATCTTTAATGAATCTCCTTGGGCAGACCCATCCAAATTAGTCTCAGGATTAGTAAATGGAACTCTAAAAAGTGGTCACCCTAATTCTACCATAGAGCTTTTAAGTGAATTGAGATTATTAGCAATAGCTAAAAGTGATTATAAATCAAATATTGTCCAAAAGGAAGATGCTGAAGCCTATATTCAAGAGGTAATTGTTTCGAATTTAGAGTTTGTCTTCAACGAACCGGTTGAGGAAACGCGATTAATTATGAGCGAGCATGAATTGAATAAAGTTCATAATTTATTCAAGTTTCTTTCAGAGCACGTTCATTTAGATGATGTAAAAGAGACATTAGCCGAAGAATTAACACTTATATGTGAACAAAGGCCTGTCGTAACTGAAAAGCAAAGAAAAATAATTGCATTAGTTAAGGAGAAGATAGAGTTAGACCCAAATAAGGAAGGCGACCAAAAATTATTAAGTTTTCAGAGAAGCATCTACAGACCTACGCAGCGAACTGAAAACGTGAGTACTGATGATTACCAATCTGTTCTAGAGGGTTTAAACAATTCTGAAATTTATGTTGAAGCGCAAGAGATGGGAGCATCTATGTTGCGATATGGATTGGTAAGTCAATATCAGGCGATCTTGTTGAAGTTTTTGATTCATAAGGAATTCAAACAAACCATTCCAGTTTGTTTAGGATTATCGCCTGCTGGAGAGAGTAGATGGTTTGAGTTTACTGACTATTTATCCAAACTGATTTTAAAAACAGTACATATCTATAATGCTCAATGCATTTATGGCTTGGCCAAGATGTTGGAAAATGGAATGATTGCTAGGGAATCTGTACGATCAGGATTATCAAATTTAGGAGAGATTCAGATTCACCCAAAAGTGGAAGAAAGGATCCTGAAATCTACCAGAAATCCTCATCAAGCCGTTAGCGCTAGGCAATATTTAATTGGCGCCTTGTTTAGGATTTTAGGTCAGCCATTGGGTGTTGGTCAGGGGAATAATCCAACCTGTCAAAGCGCTAGAGGAATAAGTATGTGGAGCCAACATGCGCCAGCAAAATTGATAAATATGGTGCAAACTGCTGCAGTAACAGATGATATCACATTCCGTTTTGAAGGTCAGGAAATAAAAGCCTCCGTGACTGGAAAAGGTCTGGTACAGAATTTAGATTACAATTTAGATGCAGTTTCAGTGACCTTGGTTCCGATGCTGGATAGAGTCTATAATGAAATGATGTTGAGAGCTTCAGGCCGAGGAGAAGATCCGCATAAATGGGTAAATCCCGCCCTTTACGGACAATGGATTCAAATTGGTTTTGCATCTGCTTACGACTACCTCTCTAATGCTATTGTAGATTTTAATGGCTTCGTGCAGGTATTTTATGCAATGTGTCATCCTGATTATAATGGAAACCATAAATTGATTTACCCGAATCCTGTAGGTATTTTTATTACCAGCTCTAAAGGTGAAATGTTAGGTTTTCATGCTGTTTCATTGCTTCGGGTTGATAAAGATCCCTCTGGAGCTATGCGCGCTTACTTTTTAAATCCAAATAATGAAGGGAGACAAGATTGGGGACAAAATGTGAAGCCATCTGTGTACGGCAATGGTGAAAATCATGGAGAATCATCACTGCCTTTGCATGAGTTTGCTGCAAGGACTTATGCATTTCATTTTAATGATTTAGAGGCATCAGATAAAATGGAAAATGTCCCAAATGCCGAAATAGAAAAAGTAAAATCCTTGGCAAAAGAGAGCTGGGGTAAATCTTATACTTGGTTGGAAACAAAGAAAAAATGGTAAAACACTCTTCACGGATAGAGCTGAAGCAATCAGCCTTAAAAGCAAATGTTAATTTTATAAAAAAGAAGATAGGGAAGAAAGCAATTCTGTCCTCTGTTGTAAAGGCCAATGCCTATGGTCATGGTATAGAATCTTTTGTTCCAATGGCAGAGAAAGCTGGAGTTCATCATTTTTCAGTGGCTTCTTCATTTGAAGCAGAAGAGGTGTTAAATGCTTGCCATGAGAAAAGTACTATTATGATTATGGGTATTATCTACGAAGAGGATATTCCGTGGGCTATTGAAAACAATATTGAATTCTTTGTTTACAATTATGACAGACTCCCTATAGCACTGGCAGCTGCGAAAAAAATAGGAAAGGCTGCGAAGGTTCACATTGAGGTAGAGACTGGAGCTAACAGAACGGGCATGCCTGCAGATGAATTTCCCAAAGCTATAAATTTTCTGAAAAAGAATAAGGAGCATATTGTATTTCAGGGTCTTTGTACGCACTTTGGAGGAGCAGAAAGTCTTAGTAATCAGTTCAAAATTGATAGACAAAAATCTAAATATAAAGAATTTTTAAAACAGTGTAAGGATAAAAAATATGAGCCCAATATTAGACATATCGCATGCTCAGCGGCCGCATTAGCTATGCCCGATACCGTTTATGATTTGGTAAGAGTGGGAGTTGCACAATATGGATTTTGGCCTAGTCCCGATATATATTATCATCATTTACAGGAAACTGATAAGAAGTCAGATGGTGCCTTGAAAAGAATATTTAGTTGGAAGACGGATATAATGGATATTCGGGAAGTACCAGAAGGAGATTTTATTGGATATGGTACCGCTTTTCAAGCAAGCCATAAAATGAAAATAGCAGTAATGCCCTTGGGTTATTCTAATGGATATCCGCGTGCATTGTCTAATAGAGGATATGTTTTAATCGGAGGAAAGAAAGCCCCAATTGTTGGCTTAATCAATATGAACTTGTTTATGGTCGATATTACCCATATTCCTCAAGCAAAAGTAGGAGATGAAGTGGTATTAATTGGAAGACAGAAGAATAATGTTATTAATGTAAGTAGCTTTACCAATAGCACCCAATTATTGAACAACGAAATGCTCAGTAGATTGCCTTCAGCTATACCAAGAACGATCGTACGTTAATTTTGAGAATATGAACTTTACAAATTACGAACATACTGTAATTAAAGAGCTTGAAAAAAGAGCAGGTGATGTTTTGTATTTGAAAGATATAGCTCCGTTTTTTATTTTTAAAAGCTGTTTGCAGATTTCTACTTATACCCAAACTGCATTTATTCAAGTGGGAGATAATATGCAAGCCGCATTATCGGAGTACTTTCAATTGATTGTATTTATAAAAAAGTTGGAAGAAGGTTTTTGTTATTCAATCCCATATACACCTCTGGAAGACAATTCGGTGCAAATTGGAAATAATGATTTTGAGGAATATCAACAACATACCATTGCGGATGGGGACTTATTAATTCAATTATTTTCATATTCAGCTAAAAAGTATGTCATTGCTCCTAATGCCTCCGACCAATTTTACCAAAAAGCAAAGCAGTCAAATATAAACCTTATTATCCCAAGTATTATACTACTTCTTTTATTCTTATTTATAGGAGCAATTGGGTATCAGTCTTATCTTGATAATAACAGTATGAGATTGAAACAAGAAGCTATACGAGCAGATTTAAAGGAGCAAAAACTAAAAATAGGTTTACTTTCTGAGCGATTTGAAAGTCATGAACAGTATCAAAAGGAGGTTCAAAAAGCTGTTCAGAATAACTTCAAAGTGATTAAGGAATCATTACAGGAGCAAAACCATAGCTTAATGAACATTAAATACTGGAATCAGCAGCAGTACAATCAATTAACGAATTTGTATACAATAATTAGAGACGATTCAATTGATTAGAGTTTTTATTAGGCATTAAAATTGAATTGAGTACATATTTTCATAACTTTCAATTCAACTAATCACAATAAATTTAGGAATTATGGAAATTTTAGAGAAAATCAAATCGAAAGGCATAGTGGCTTTAGCAGCTATATTCTTCTTGTCAGTTGCGTTATCATCTTGTGGAGATGGAAAGAAAGAGGCCTCTTCTGAAGAAGGATCAACGGAAGAAGTTATGGAGGAAGTAGAAAAAAATGAGCATCCTACAGATGTTAGTGGTTCAGAACATCCAAGCAGTGATGAGGAGTCGGATTCTACCAAAGAGGAGCATCCTTCAGGAGGAGGTGAACATCCAAGTAATTAATTCAGGTAAAATTTGTATTAACTGCCAATAGTGTTCTTTCCAGAATCTGTTACTAAATGTAGTTTATCTTAATTTTAAAGATGAATTTCAATTTATTCGCTCAGAACCTGGGAGGGCAAAAGAGTAGCAGGTGTGATAAAACAAAATTTAGAAATTTTACTCTGCATATGAACAAAAAAAATCCTGTCTAAAAAAAAATAGACAGGATTTTTTTGTAATATGATGAATTGTATAAAAGTGAATTAGCTTTCAGCTCCTTCTGCCGGTGCATCACCACCCTCAGCTGGTGCTTCAGCTCCTTCTTCTAACTCTTCAACATCTTCTTCATCATCCGTAGATTTTCCTCTTAGTGCTCTTGGAATTTCAACAACTGCAATCGATGCCTGTGGAGTATCTAAAATCTCACAGTTTTCAACAGATACTGTTTCAACTTTGATTGACTTACCAAAGTCAAGTGCACTAATATTTAAAGTAATATGCTCAGGCATATCTTTCGGTAAAGCTTTTACCAAAAGATTTCTTCTTTTGTGAATCAAAGTTCCCCCCTTAGTTACACCAGGTGCAGTTCCTTCCAAATGAACAGGAATGTTCATTTTGATTTTCTTTCCTTTATGTAATTGTAAGAAATCAGCATGTAAAATGATTTCGCTTACTGGGTGGAAAGATACATCTTGTAGTATTGCTTGGTACTCATCGCCTTCAATGTTAATGTTAATGAAGTGAGCATCTGCAGTAAATACTATCGGGCGAAAAAGAATCATTGGCGCATAAAAGTGGATTTGTTCGTCACCACCGTATAGTACGGAAGGAACCATTGCTTCCGCTCTTAATCTTTTCGCCTCTTTTTTGCCAAGATTTGCTCTTTTATACCCTATAATCTCAACAGTTTTCATAATATATTTTTGTTAAAAGTGAATAATTACTATTTCTAAAATCTTAAATAAACAATGAACTAATAGATTCATTGTCATGAATCTTTCTTATGGCTTTGGCAAACATATCGGCTACCGAAAGCACTTTTATTTTGTCAGACTTTTGCTTTAATGGTAAAGTATCAGTCGTGATTAACTCGTCCAACTGCGAATTAGCAATATTTTCATATGCATTTCCAGATAGGACTGGGTGAGTAATAATTGCTCTAACAGATTTTGCGCCTTTCTCCTTCAACATATCTGCCGCCTTGCATAATGTGCCGGCTGTATCGACTAAGTCATCAAAAATGATTACATCTTTATCTTGAACATCTCCGATTACCTGCATCGAGGCCACTTCATTGGCTTTCTTTCTTTGCTTATCACAAACTACCATATCTAGTTGGAAGTGCTTAGCATACTTTCGTGCTCTCGCTGTACCTCCTACATCAGGTGATGCAAAAATGGTGTCGGGAGTAATGCTTTCCTGTAAGTAAGGAACAAAGATAGCAGAAGCATCCATATGATCTACCGGAATATTAAAGAAGCCTTGGATTTGACCTGCATGCAAATCGCACGTTACAATTCTGTCTGCACCTGCTGCTTCAAAAATATTTGCTAACATTTTAGCCCCAATTGCCACTCTAGGTTTGTCCTTCCGGTCTTGTCGTGCATAGCCAAAATAAGGAACTACCAATGTTACTTTATATGCACTTGCTCTTCTAGCTGCATCTATCATCAAAAGCAATTCCATGATATTGTCAGCAGGAGGGAAGGTTGATTGAATTAGGAAAACGTGATGACCTCTAATTGACTCCGTAAAGTAAGGTGAAAGCTCACCATCACTGAATTTTTGTAACTCCACATCCCCAAGTGGTTTTCCATAGCTCATTGCTATTCTTTCAGAAAGATATTTTGACGTTGAACCGGAAAAAATTTTGACAGAGGACATGGTTTTATTTTTTTGCGCTTAAAATAAAATATCCCATCCTATATTAATAAGGACGGGATTTTGTTGCCCGACTAGGGCTCGAACCTAGACTCTTCTGTACCAAAAACAGACGTGTTGCCAGTTACACCATCGGGCATTTTCTGTGCCCCTCTTGCAAAGGGAATACAAAGGTAGAAATGGATTTTTTATTTGCAAATAAAGTGTTGAAAAAAATTAATTATTTTTTCTGTTTGGCACGTGCGAGTAATTATTCAATATGCTTAATACCGCTACTCTTATCTTTCTAGGATCATCAAAAATGTTCTCTGAATACAAATCGGTGGTATATCCTTGCCAAATCATTGAATAATCATTGCTTTCAGTGAAATTAATGACTAGCGTTCCTTGATCTATTTGAAACTTCTTCTTCTGATACTTTTCTTTCTCTTTTTCAGTGTCGCTGCGGTACCTGATAAAACTTTCCATCTTTGGCTGTTCATAACCTTTATATTTCAAGGAATCTTCAATGAAAAAATAGCTAACATAGAAACTTGGGTTATCTGGATTGTATTCATATCCTAAAAGTTCTAAATGGCTCTTTATCGTTGATTTCACTAATTTTTGTGGTGCTTCAGGCATATAAGTTTCAGTCATGAAGAAGTCAAAGGACTTATAGCTATCAAAATCACCTAGAAAATTGTAATCATATTCTACTGGATATTCTTTAGAAACAAAGCAACCATTTATAATCAAAAATAATAATAGCAGAGGTATGTAAAATTTTTTCATAGTCTCAATTTAACAATAATATTCCTATTCTGTTTTGAATTTACAGAAGATTTTGAAATTTATCATTTTCACGACACTTTCTCAACCCATTTCCTGGCATTTACCAAAGCTTCTACCCAGGGAGAAATATCATCCGATTTTCTTTCATTAGGGTAATGAGCCCAGTTCCACGGAAAGATGCTTCGTTCTAAATGTGGCATAATGGCCAAATGTCTGCCGTCCTTGGAGCAGATGGCTGCTGAATTGAAATCTGACCCATTAGGATTGCCAGGGTATTGCTCGTAGCTGTATTTTACTGGTATATTATACTCAGATTCGTTTAAAGGCATTTCAAATTTACCCTCTCCGTGCGCTACCCAAATTCCTAACTTGGTGTTTTTCAAGCTCCTCAGCATCACCGAATTATTATCTTGTACTTCCACATTGACGAATGAACATTCAAATTTATTAGAATCATTATGGGCCATAGTGATTTTCTCTTTCTGCTCTGGGTAAATTAAGTCTAATGCTACCATTAATTGGCAGCCGTTGCAAACGCCCATACTTATCGTATCTTTCCTAGCATAGAATTTCTCTAAGGCAGTTTTGGCATGATCATTATATTTAAATGCACCAGCCCAACCCTTTGCTGACCCTAATACATCTGAATTGGAGAAACCACCTGTAAAAACAATGAAATTGACATCTGATAAATCCTCGGCCCCGCTCATTAAATCGGTCATGTGAATATCTTTCACATCAAAGCCGGCCATGTACATCATATAAGCCATTTCTCTTTCACTATTCACGCCTTTTTCTCTAATAATGGCTGCTTTTATTCCACTTTCTGTAGTTCTGTTTGAATCTAATCCTAAAGACTCGAAAGTTCCTTTGAAATGCTCAGGGAAGTTAAACGATAAGCTTTGGTTCTTATAATTGTCAAAGCGAGCTTTAGCTAAGTCCTTTCCGCTTTGTTTTTCATCTAGCAAATAAGAAGTTTCATACCATTCGTCTCTTAGTGCTTTTACGTCAAAAATTAATTTTTGAGTGTCTTTGATGATATTTACTTTGGCTGAATGGTTTACTGTGCCCAATGAAACTACATCAATTCCATTATTTTTTAGCTCCTCAAAAATAGTTTTGTCATCAATTTGTAGTAATAGCCCAGCCTGTTCGCTAAATAGTAATTTTGCTAAATCTTTCTCAGAAAAATCATTAAAATTCAGATCCAGTCCGAGGGTTTGATGAGGGAATACTGTTTCGAGAATGCTTGTAATCAAACCCCCAGAGCCAACGTCATGCCCAGATAAAATCTTTTTATCATGAATTAATTTCTGAACAGCTTCAAAAGCTTCCTTGAAATGTGAAGCTGAATTTATTTCAACAGTTTTTTCTCCTAAAGAAGCTCTAGTTTGCGCGAATGCTGAACCGCCCAATTCAAAACTCCCTTTTCCCATATTGATATAGATCAAGTGGCTGTCCTCATTTGGGATCAAAGCAGTTTCCAATGTTTTCCGTATATCAGAAACTTCACCTGCTGCTGAAATAATTACAGTTCCTGGGGCATAAACTTTATCCCCTGAAGGATATTTCTGAACCATGGAAAGAGAATCCTTACCTGTTGGGATGTTAATGCCTAGATCTATTGCAAAATCACTAATGGCTTCCACCGCTTCATATAACCTGGCATTCTCACCTTCATTTTTTGCTGGCCACATCCAGTTGGCACTTAAGGAAATCCCTTTTAAGCCATCTTGAATTGGGGCGAAAACGATATTAGTCAAAGCTTCTGCAATCGAAAGTTCAGAACCCGCTTTTGGATCAATCAAGGCGCTGACTGGCGCATGTCCTATAGAAGTGGCAATTCCCTTTTCTCCCTTGAAGTCCAATGCCATTACGGCAACATTATTTAAAGGCAATTGAATTGGTCCTGAAGTTTGTTGTTTAGCTACTTTTCCTGTTACACATCTATCCACTTTATTGGTCAGCCAGTCTTTACAAGCTACGGATTCCAATTTCAAAACATTCTTAATGTAACCTTCAATTTCTTTAGGGTCATATTGCAAGGAAGTGAAATGAGTAGTTTGTTTTTGATCTGCTAAAATGGTCTTTGGAGCACTCCCGAACATGGAAGCCAAAGGCCAATCCACTGGGTTTTTTCCAGTTTCTTTATCTTCGAAACTAAAATGGTGGTCTCCGGTAATTTCACCAACTACATAAAAAGGAGCTCTTTCACGTTGGGATACTTTTTCTAGTTTGGCAATATCTTTTGCTTTTATAACCAGCCCCATTCGTTCCTGGGATTCGTTTCCAACTATCTCTTTTGCTGATAAAGTAGTGTCACCAACCGGAAGTTTCCTTAAATCAATTTTTCCACCGGTGTCTTCTACCAATTCTGAAAGGCAATTTAAATGTCCACCAGCACCATGGTCGTGTATAGAAACAATTGGGTTTTCTGAAGATTCAGCCATAGCACGGATCGCATTAGCCACTCTTTTTTGCATCTCTGGATTTGCACGCTGAACGGCATTTAATTCTATTTGATTGGCAAATGAGCCTGTATCAACAGAAGAAACCGCGCTTCCGCCCATTCCAATTCTATAGTTATCACCACCCATTACGACAATTTTATCGCCTTTTTGTGGAACATCTTTTTTACTTTGCTCTGCTACTCCATAACCAATTCCACCAGCTTGCATGATTACTTTATCATAGCCATACTTTTTCCCGGCATGTTCATGTTCAAATGTTAATACAGAACCTGAAATAAGAGGTTGTCCAAATTTATTTCCAAAATCTGAAGCACCATTAGAAGCTTTGATCAAAATATCTACAGGACTTTGATACAACCAAGGTCGCTCTTCCATTTGGTTTTCCCATGGTCTGTTATCTTTTAATCGCGAATATGAAGTCATATAGACGGCAGTACCTGCTAATGGGATTCCCGCTTTTCCGCCTGCCATTCTATCTCTGATTTCGCCACCAGAACCTGTAGCCGCACCATAGAATGGTTCTACAGTAGTTGGGAAGTTATGGGTTTCAGCTTTCAGTGAAATAACAGATTTAAACTTCTTTTTTTGAAAATAATCTGCTTTTTCAGGATTAGGAGAGGAAAATTGTTCTACTTCAGGTCCTTCAACATAAGCCACATTATCTTTATAAGCCGAAACAATTCTGTTCGGGTTTTCTTTGGAAGTCCTTTTAATCATTTGAAAAAGTGTGTGAGGCATTTCTTTTCCATCGATCACAAAAGTTCCATTGAATATTTTATGTCTACAATGCTCAGAATTGACCTGTGAAAAGCCGAAGACTTCACTATCGGTCAAAGGACGTGCTAAATCTTTGCTAACCTGTTCAAGGTATTCAATTTCCTCTATACTAAGCGCTAAGCCTTCTTTTTCATTATAGCTTGCAATATCCTCAATTAATTCAACAGCATCAGGCTGTTTATCGATAGTGAAAATATTTTCATTCAAGCCTTGATACTTCGCCTGAAGCATCGGGTCAATTATGTCACTTAGCTTATCAATGCTTTCAAACACTTCAATTCTGAAGATGCCTGTTAGTCCCATGGTTTGAGTTATTTCCACCGCATTTGTACTCCATGGGCTTACCATTTCTTTTCTAGGCCCCACATAAATGCCATTTAATGCAGAAGGAGGAATTACTTTTTCTGCATCCAGTAACCATAAAAGTTTTTCTGAGTCAGTTTCTGAAAATGGATTGTGATGTCCTAAAGCGTAGATTTGGTGATTTTTACCCTGAAAAAAGCTAAGCATAATGAATTTTATGTAGGTGGAATTATTAAAGTCGCAAAGTTAGAAATTATCCATTATTTTGAATAGAGAATGCTTAAATAAGTTGACATGTTTTCAAGTTGGCAAGTTTGTTAATGCTTTGATGAAAATTAATATTACTAATTTGATACATACTTTCTCGCCACAGAATAAAGTTCCTCAAATTTCCTCTTTGGGGATTAAGGGGCTGGGCCAAATGCTTTGCTGTATCAGCTATCAAGGTATTATGTCCCGCCTCCAAAATAACATGCTCGTATTCTTTAACATGCTTTAATAAATCCATCATATTGTCTGCTTTAATGATTTTATCGTATTTTCCCGTGAACATCATCATAGGAATTTTATTCTGATTGATGAGGAAGGCAATTAATTTTAAGTCAAATTTAAGATGTCTGAACACAACCCAAGTCAAATAAACTCTTCTACGTTTCTCTCTAGTGTTCATTTGAGTATTGGCGAATTTCAATAGGCTTTTATCCACTATACCTAAGCTTTTGGTGAAAGTTAATATTTGATAAAAGTATTTAGGCTTCACAATCATTGCCCGGAAGAATCTTCTAAAAGAATTAGGGTAAGTAGCCAGACTGTACCAAAATGAAGTTTTAATACCATCAGGTGCTATTAAAATAAACTCTTTAATTTTTCTGGGAAATAGCTCCAAGCTCGCCAATGCAAATTTCCCGCCCATGCTGTAGCCCACAACTGCAAAATTCTCGATCTGATGCTTTTCCAAAAAAGATTTTAAAATTGATTCCCAATCCTGCTTTTCTAAAGCTTGATTTCGGTCTTTCCACTCACTATTACCATGATAGAATATATCAAAAGCATATACAGTATATTTTTCTCCCAAGAAATCAGAAAAGGGTAAGTAAATCTCCTTAGACTGTCCAAAGCCATGAAAGGCTAAGAGTGGAGTTTTGCCATTTCCAGCTACAGAATAATATAAAGTATTTTTACCAAATTTTATATGGCTATTCTTCATTTATAAAAAATAATTGTAATAATTCAAATTATTAAACAGTATTAAAATTTAGTATGGCGTGAAATCCATTACTTTTATAAGTATCTATTATTCAATAATTTATATATATTTTTCAATAATTATAAAATTATGTAAACAAATGCTACATATGCCCGTTGGAAACGCAGGAAACTTTTAAACCAATTATAGTTTCTCAAGTTTAAATCGCAATATAATCATTTGAGTACAGAGAAAAACATATTAGAGGGCGCAAAAAGCTTATTTATGCAATTCGGCTTGAAATCCATCACCATGGACGACATTGCCAGAAAGGTTGGTGTAAGCAAAAAAACAATCTATCAATTCTTTAGTGATAAGAACAGCATTGTATTTAAGTCGGTTCATGAGCATTTTTCTGATCACCGTCAGGAAATTGAAAATGTTTTGGACAATAGCAAGAATTCCATTGAAGCGATGTATCGTATTTCAAAATGTATGAAAGGACAAGTAGAGGCCATTAATCCTACCGTACTTTATGATTTACAACGTTATTTTCCGAAAGCTCACAAAAGGTTTTTGGAATTTAAAAATACATTTATTAAAGAACGTATGATGGGTATTCTAGAAGATGGCGTCAAGTCGGGATATTTTAGACAGGAAATCAACCCTGAAATCCTTATTATTCAAAGAATTGAGCAAGTTCAATTGGCCTTTAATAATGACATTTATCCAAGAGATAAATTTGATTTTAAGGAAATACATGAACAGCTATTTGACCATTTTTTACATGGTATTTTAACAGAAAAAGGAAAAGAGAAATATAATCAATATTTAAATGAAGAGCAGCATGCTTAACAAAATCAGATTTTTTTGTGCCATGGCTTTATTAATGCCATTGAGTTTATTGGGCCAAGAGGAGAGTGCCAACCCAATGAGTTTGGAGGAATGTGTGAATTACGCATTAGAAAATAATCGTAATCTAAAAACCACCAGATTGGAAGAGGCGATAGCAGAAACTCAAGTTGGGGAAACCAGATCAATGGGATTGCCACAAGTCAAGTTTCAGACTGGGGTGAATTATAATTATGAAGTTCAAAAGGCTTTCCTTCCGGAAACTTTTGTGAATCCGCAAGGCGATCCTGAAAATTCAGTGGCAGCACCTTTTGGAGTAGATTACGATGGAAATGCCAATTTTTCAGTTTCGCAACTTCTTTTTGACGGATCGTATTTTGTTGGATTACAAGCCGCCAAAACCTTAAGAGAATTAAGGCAAAAAGAATCTAATCAATCGGAAGTGGAAACCGTGGAAGCTATTACCAAAGCCTATTATTTGGTTTTAATTTCTCAGGAGCGTCTTGAATTGTTAGATGCAAACCAAGAGCAACTGCAAAGGGTTTTGAATGAAACAAGAGCTTTATATGAAAACGGTTTTGCTGAAAAAATAGATGTTGATAGGATTACAGTAAATTACAATAACATTCAGACTGAAAACAGCAAAGCAAAAAGAAATTTTAATGTTTCCATGAACATGCTTAAGTTCCAAATGGGAATGGCTTTGAATTCACCACTTGAACTCTCAGGGAATATTTCAACTTTGAATTTGGAAGTTGGTGAATACTTAAACAAGTCAGAAAATTTTGACTACAGGGAAAGAGTTGAATATTCCGTTTTACAAACTAACCAGGATTTGGCCAATTTAGATCTTAGAAACAATAAGGCCACTTTATTGCCTAAATTATATGCAAATGCTAATTATGGCTGGAACACGGGTACAAACCGGACTTCAGAGCTATTTCAATTTAACGACAGATGGTTAAGTTTCGGTGCTATTGGTTTAAGTTTTCAGTGGGATTTGTTTACTGGCTTAAATCGCTCGAGCAAAATGGAGAAAAACCGAATCCAAATAGAGCAAATTGAAATCCAAAAGGAGCAATTACAAAGCTCTATTAATATGGAAATTACACAAGCTGAAAATGATCTAAAATCTGCTAAGGAAAGCCTGGACGTTCAAAAGCAAAATATGGAATTAGCACTTTCGGTTTACAAACAGGTAGAAACCAAATACAAAAATGGAATGGCTAGCAGCCGAGAGTTATTGGATGCTGAAACTGCTAAAAAAGAGGCAGAAACCAATTATTATGGCTCTTTATATGATGCTGTAATTGCCAAAATAGAATTAGAAAAAGCATTAGGAATACTTTATTGATTTGAAAAAAATGAGACCAACTATAATAATGAAAAATTCAATTTTAATACTTGCACTTGCTGTTTTAATGGGAGCCTGCAACGAGGGTTCTGAATCAGAGAAGCTGAAAGCAAAACTGGAGAAAATAGAAAAGGACATTCAGTCCCAAACTATTGAAGCAGCTGAATTGAAAGAGCAAATTGCTGAACTGGATCCTGAGTTTGCTAAAGTTACTGATCAATCTGTCTTAATTAAATCTGAAACAGTAAAACCACTGGATTTTAAACATAAAATTCAGGTTCAGGGAGAGGTTGCCTCGCGTAAAAATATTACTATGGGAGCTGAAACAATGGGAAGAGTTACCCAAGTAAATGTATCGCCTGGAGATATGGTGAAACGCAACCAACTTTTGGTGAAATTGGATGCGCCTACTACAGAGAATAGTATTAAGGAATTGAAAACAGCTCTAGATTTAGCGGGCACTATTTTTGAAAAACAAAAGAACCTGTGGGAGGAAAAGATTGGAACTGAAGTTCAGTATCTAGAAGCAAAAAATAGAAAGGAAACATTGGAGCGGCAATTGGCCACAGCTCAATCGCAATTAGACATGGCCTTCATAAGAGCTCCATTCAATGGAAGAATTAATGATGTTAGCGTCAATACTGGAGAATTGGTGCAGCCAGGAATGCCTATTTTAAATATGGTAAGTCAAGAGGAAATGTATTTGCAAGCAGCCGTTTCAGAGGATTATATTAATGATTTTGATCAAGGTGATTCTGTAGAAGTTTATTTGCCCTCCATTAAAAAGTCATTTTCCACAATTGTAAGCGCAGTAAGTTACGTCATCAATCCCAATAACCGTACTTTTCAGTTGGAAGTAAAAGTTAATGAATTCGTGGACAAGCTGAAACCTAATCAGTTTGCTCGTCTGACCCTAGTAGATTACGAAAATGAGAGTGCAATCGTAGTTCCTTCTGATGTTGTGCAACAAGACAATATTGGGAATTTCGTTTATGTGGTGAAATCAGAAAAGAATCAGAAGAAAGCTGAAAAAGTCAGGGTCGAAAGAGGAAAAACCTATAATGGCAATACTGAAATCCTGAAAGGAATTAAATCTGGAGATGTTATTATCTCTGAAGGATATCGTGAGGCAGTGAATGGAATAGCGGTTCGTTTAGCACAATAATTTCGAAATAGGATATTTATGAGTGATCAAAATAAAAAGAAAGTAGAAAAGGAGTTTGGGCTGACGACTTTATCGGTCAATAACAGAACAACAGTTTATGTATTGGCTTTATTGATAGTGGTTTTAGGTGTGTTTTCTTATATCAACTTACCAAAAGAAAACTTCCCGGAAATCTCGCAGCCTACGATTTACGTTGGAACACCTCATCCTGGAAATTCTCCAGCGGATATGGAAAAATTGATTACCCGTCCTTTGGAAAAGGAAATCAATACGATTTCCTCTGTGGACAATATAAAATCCACTTCTGTTCAGGATTTTTCTACCATCATCATTGAATTTACAACCGAAACCGATGTGGACGAAGCGCTTCAAGAGGTAAAGGATGCAGTAGACCAAGCCAAGTCTGAACTTCCATCCGATTTGCAGGATGACCCCAATGTATTTGAGCTTAATGTAGCGGAATTCCCTATTATGAATATAAATCTTTCTGGTAATTACAGTGTCGAAACTTTGAATTCGTACGCTGAATACTTAGAGGAAGAAATGGAGAAATTCCCTGAAATGTCTAAAGCAGAAATTAGAGGTGTTGATGACAAGGAAGTTCGCATCATGGTGGATCCTTTAGAAATGGAAGCACGAAAAATCAGTTTTAATGATATTGAAACAGCAGTGCAGCAGGAAAATATGACCATGTCTGGGGGTAATATCAAATTAGGGAAGATTAGAAGAACTGTATCAATATCCGGTGAATATAATGATCCCAAGGATTTGGAAAATTTGATTATTAAAAATGAAAATGCCAATATCGTTTACCTTAAAGATATAGCCACTATTGAATTTGATTACAAGGAGAAACAGAGTTATGCTCGCTTGAATAATGAAGCAGTAGTGATGGTTGATGCTGTAAAAAGAAGTGGTGAAAACCTCTTGATTTTGACAGATAAAATCTATGAAGTGGTGGAGAACGCTAAAGCAGAGGTTTTTCCTGAAGACTTAGTGGTTACGATAACAAATGATCAATCACAGCAAACTAGAGACCAGGTTAGTAGTTTGGAAAACAATATTATCTCTGGTGTTATCTTGGTGGTCTTAGTGCTTTTATTCTTTTTAGGAACTAGAAATGCGCTTTTTGTTGGTATCGCCATTCCAATGTCGATGTTTATGGCGTTCATGATATTGGGAGCTCTGGGTATTACCATTAACATGATTGTACTTTTTTCACTGATTATGGCATTAGGAATGCTGGTGGACAATGGTATTGTGGTCGTGGAAAATGTGTATCGATTAATGGAGGAAGGCTATTCCCCGATCAAAGCCACCAAAATAGGAGTAGGGGAAGTAGCTATGCCAATTATTTCATCCACTGCTACCACGCTAGCTGCCTTTTTACCCTTGGCATTTTGGCCGGGGCTAATCGGTGAATTCATGAAATATTTACCTATTACGTTAATAATCACTTTAGGGTCTTCTTTATTTGTGGCTTTGGTAATCAATCCGGTCTTCATCGCCTCATTTATGCGATTGGACGAAGGAGGAAAACTCAACTATAAAAGAATTTGGAGAATAGCTGGTATTTCATTTGCCATAGGCGCAATATTTATCCTATTGAAAGTTTATGCCATAGGTAATCTAGCTATTTTATTTGGAGCACTTGGCCTTTTAAACACATACATTCTAACCCCACTTTCGCGAAAATTCCAAAGAGGATTGTTGCCAGCTGTAGAAAGGTTGTATTCTCGGACTTTAGGCTTTGCAGTGCAAGGATGGAATCCTTACTTCTTTCTAGGTGGGACTGTTGTAGCTTTAGTGGGCTCAGTGATGTTGCTAGGTGCATTTACTCCGAATGTCTTGTTTTTTCCGGAAAATGAGCCCAAGTATGTAAATGTTTTTGTAGAATTCCCGGTAGGAACAGATGTTGAATATACCAATGAGTTTTCCAAGAAAATAGAGAATGAAGTTAAAGACGTTATTACTCCATACTCTGATATAGTAGAGTCGGTTGTAGCTAATGTGGGGAGAGGAGCTAGTGATCCTAGTGATCCGACTGCTATGGGCCAATCCGATACGCCCAACAAGGGAAGGATAACCGTCAATTTTGTGGAATTCAAATATAGAGAAGGAGTTTCCACTACAAAAGTTATGAATGAGATTCGAGAGGCGGTTTCTGATAAGTATGCGGGAGTTTCCATCACGGTAGATAAAGATCAAGCAGGACCACCTACGGGTAAACCATTAAATATTGAAATTAGTGGTGAGGATTATGATAAATTGATTCAAATTACCGAAGATCTGACTGTATTTATCAATAAACAAAGTATTGGCGGAATTGAAGACTTGAAGAATGACTTGGAAGTTGGTAAGCCTGAATTGACAGTAAATATTGATCGGGAAAGTGCAAGGAGATTTGGCTTGAGTACCGCCACCATTGCCACTGAAATCAGGACTGGACTTTTTGGAAAGGAGATTTCTAAATACAAGGAAGGTGAAGATGATTACGAGATTCAATTGCGCTATACAGATGAATATCGTTATGATGTTGACGCCTTAATTAATAAAAAGATCACTTACAGAGATCAATCCTCCGGAAAAGTGAATCAAGTGCCAATCAGCGCTGTGGCGGATGTTAGTTATACCAGTACTTATGGTTCAATCAATCGAAAAGAATTGGATAGGGTAGTAACCGTTTATTCCAATATATTGGATGGTTATAATGCCACAAATGTAAATAACCAATTAAAAGCCGCTATGAAAGAATTTGAGGTTCCGGCTGGTTATGAGGTGAAATTCACAGGTGAGCAAGAGGAACAAGCAGAGGAATTGGAATTTTTAAGTATTGCATTATTATTGGCAGTATTTTTAATCTTTTTGATCATTGTTGCTCAATTTAATAGATTAACAGCACCATTTATCATCATGAGTTCTGTGGTTTTCAGTACCATTGGGGTTTTCTTGGGGCTTGTAGTTTTTCAAATGGATTTCGTGATTGTAATGACCATGATTGGAATTATATCACTGGCGGGTATTGTGGTAAATAATGCCATAGTACTGATAGATTTCATTGAAATTAGTAAATCCAATAAGAAATTAAACCTTGAAGAAGGCGAAAGTTTAACTTATGAGATGGTAAAAGAGGCAGTAATGCTGGCAGGGAAAACACGTTTGAGACCCGTATTGCTAACTGCTATAACGACCATTATAGGTTTAATTCCTTTGGCTATAGGTTTCAATTTCGATTTCATTCAATTATTTACAAGCTACGATCCAGACTTTTACCTTGGTGGAGATTCTGTTATGTTCTGGGAGCCGATTTGTTGGACAATTATATTTGGATTGTCATTTGCAACTTTCTTAACGTTAGTTATTGTACCAGTAATGTATCTTATTGCAAATCAATTAAATGCTAAATTTGGGATAGGTAGATGATGGATGCAGGGTGAAGGATGATGGATGTTAACACTCCATTATCTTTTACCCTTCCAGCCTACATCCAATCTCATTCATCCAACTTAACTCATGTCCAAAATCATACTCATACCGCTGGTAGCAGTAGTTTTCATTTTGATTGACCTATATGTCTTTCAGGCGGTTAAGATTGCTGTTCAAAATTTTGCCCCACTTGGAAAGAACATTGCTTTTGGGATCTATTGGGGATTTACGGCTATTACTTTGGTGGGCTTTTTTCTGTATCACTTCACCAACCCTGACTTGTTTTCAAGAGTTGCTAGACAGTTTATGTTGGTGATTGTATTCATGAATTACATTTCCAAAACGATTGCGTTACTGGTCTTGTTCATTGGCGATATTATCAGATTCGGACAATGGAGTTTTTATAAGATTTCAGATCTAATAAATAATTCTAGCAGTCTTGATGGAGGTGAAAAAATCAGTAGATCAGAATTTTTTGCGAAGTCAGCCTTGGTCGCTGGAAGCTTACCCTTAGCGGCCATGAGTTTCGGTATTATTTCAGGAGCACATGATTATCGAATTCGGAGAAAATCCATTGTGATACCCAATTTACCTAAGGCTTGGCATGGAGTTAAAGTGGCACAGCTTTCCGATATCCACAGTGGTAGTTTTTGGAATAGAATAGCTGTAGAGGGAGGAGTAGATATGCTTTTGGCGGAAAAGCCAGATCTTATCTTCTTTACTGGTGATCTGGTCAATAATGAAGCTAAAGAAGTCGAGAAATATATTCCAATTTTTTCGAAATTGAAAGCTGATCTAGGAGTGTATTCTACTTTAGGGAATCATGATTATGGAGACTATAAGAACTGGAGTAGCGAAAAAGCAAAAGCAAAAAACCTTGCAGACTTAAAAGAAGCTCATGGTATTATGGGTTGGGATTTACTAACCAATGAAAACAGGATTTTGAAAGTAGATAATGAGCCCTTGTCAGTACTTGGAGTGGAAAACTGGGGAGCAGGAAGATTTGCTAAATATGGTGATATCAGCAAAGCTTATGCGGGCACTGAAGATATACCCACGAAAATATTGCTTTCCCATGACCCAAGTCATTGGGATGCACAAATTAGAAAAGACTATCCTGATATTGATTTAATGCTGGCCGGACATACCCATGGATTTCAATTTGGGATAGAAATCCCTGGCTTTAAGTGGAGTCCGTCTCAATATGTGTACAAACAATGGGCAGGACTTTACCAAGAAGGCAATCAAAATTTATATGTAAATAGGGGATATGGCTATCTTGGTTATCCCGGAAGGATTGGGATACCACCTGAAATTACAATTTTAGAGTTGAGGCAGGGGTAATTTAATCCAAGAGTCTATATTCAGTTGACCCTATGGAATACTTAAGGAGTACCTTAGGTCAGACTGGAATCAGTTATACCCACTATCAGTTTTTTCAACATGGAGAAATTAGATGATACACTTTACTAAATTTGATTGGTTTTGGTGGCATCCTACTTTCAGTTCATGTAAATCATTCTAGCGTATTTACAATTGTAAAAATCAATGGTCATTCTTCAAAAATGACCCTTGACTTGTACTTTAACTTTATTCAATTACAATTCTCTTTAAGGCATATTCACCATTGGAAATAACTTTAAGGAAGTAAATACCCCTTTCTAGAGATTCGATATCCAAATTGATATTGTCTTTTTCCGCTGTTTGTTTAAGCACGATTTTTCCTTGAGTATTAATTAAATGAATATTTTGAATTATAGTGCCGTCCATTATGATCGATATTTTATCTGTTGCAGGAACTGGGAAAGCTTTTAGCCTGGAACTTAATTGTTCGCTCTGGGCAGTAATAAGAGCAGATTCTAACTCAGCATATTCAGAAGACTCAAATCTATTGAAAGCCTTTACTTTGTAATTATAGGATTGAAAAAGTTCAATGTCTTGATCAATAAAAGTGCTGGTTTCCACTGTGTCGGCAACGGTAAATTCACCTTCTGCTCCTGTCAATTTCAAAATTTCAAAACCGAGTACTGCTTGCTCGTATGACCACGAGATCGTTATTTGATCGTTTTGAATATTAGTAACCAACTCATTCGGTATTTCAAGAAATGCGGATTCTGGCGTCCTATAGTCAAAAATGTTAGGAGATTCTGAACTGAAGATGCCAACAGTAGATTTAGTCTTGTAATGGTATTGGTTGTCTAATTCTACTTCAAGATCGGTGTATTTTACTGAATCAACATTAATGGAGCTAAGAATTTCTGAAAAATCATCGTTATCGCCTGATTTATATAAGGTGATATAATGATCTGTTCTATAATCCTTTTCAGGAACAGCCATACTTAGTTCCGTTCCAGCTAGAAAATTGAAATTGAAACCAGCGGAATTGATCGGCAGGATACTGTCCGTAATAATTGAAACTTCATCAGTAAATGGAGAATAGAATCCTGAATTTATTGCTCTTATTTTATAGGCATAGTCAGTTTTTAGGTCTATACTACTATCAATAAAACTAAATGTTTCAGTTTCTAAAGTGTCAATCACAACAAAACTATTGGCTGCTGATTTTCTATAAACTTCAAATTGAGGATGTCTGCTATCATTACTGTTCCAAGTGATGTTGTTTCCGTTGTTAAAATCAAAACTGACATTGATGTTAGTTGGAGCAAGTGGGGCTGCAACATTTAATAATCCTATATTAAATAGAGGATAATCATCATTTCCTAAAAACGCACCACCAATCAAGAATTGGTTTTCGTTGTAGTATAATATTTTGTTTATAGCTGAACCAGCATAATTCCCTTGCGTAATCAAATCATAATCAAAATCAGTATAAACCTGTCCATCTAATCCTATTTTAGCAAATCCATCTACAGGAAATCCATTAATTGACGAAAACTGGCCGCCCACGTACAGGGTTGAGTCATTTAGCGCCACCATAGTATTGAAGGAATTGGAAGAAGCGTTGATGCTGCTATGATCCACAAGTATTCCATCTGTGTTAAACTGTAATAGAGGCCAATCATTAAATGTTTCTTTATCATCAGCAGAAGCAATAATAGTATTGTTTGATAGAACAACTATTGAATTCACTTTATATTTCGATAAGTCATTAGTGGAATTATAATCAAAGATCAAATCTCCGTTATTATCTATTTCCATCATAAAGGATTCACTATTAAGTTCTTTTTCTCCTGCAATTACTATTGTTTGGTTATCCTTTATTGCTATTGCATTGATAGTTGAGTTAGTTTCCAATAAGTTGTTGGCATCAAAACTTAAATCAAGACTACCATCTTGATTAAGTACAGCAATAGAATGTCTTTCTTCTCCATTTACAGAATTGAAGTGCCCCGTGACCAATATTTTGCCATCTGCAAGTTCTAGAACGTCCTTACCCACAATACCTTGTGAAATTGCTTGTATACTTGCTGTAAAGGATTCATCTAATACTCCTGATGTGCTAATTTTCATGATATTATTTACTGGCTTGCTGTTATAGGAATCCATTAAACCGGTAATTATTATACTACCATCACTTAATTTTGTCAAACTTCTAGGGGTGCCATTAATACCATTTCCAACAGCATTAAGAAATTCTGTATCAGCACTTCCATCAAGGTTTAATAATGCAATATTAGATGTTTCTGCGTTGCCAATTTTTGTAAATTCTCCTATGATTAAAGCTTTTCCATTTTCCAATACTAGGGCGTCATTAATGCTTGCCGTATAACCAGATTGAGGGGTGTAATCTTCTATTATATTGCCATTAAAGTCTGCTTTCAGTATCCTTTCAAGATTCAAGTTGCCTGAGGCGCTAAACTGACCAGAGGTGTAGAAGTGCTTCTCATTTGTTAGTATCGAATTATAATCAAAAAAGTATCCCTCGGGAGTCGAAATCGATAGATTGATTTTATTGAAATCTGAGACAAAATTCCCATCAATATCTATTTTAGTTATCAGCGAATTGGAAAAACTTGTTCGGCCATGCAAAATAAAATGATTGTCATTTGTCTGTGTAGAAGATACGTTTCCAGTAAAAGTCCCTCCTGCTTGTCCCAAAAGTGTGAAAGAAGGGTCTAATTTGCCAACTTGGTCAATTATTGCATAATTATTGGCATCATTTCCTTGAATGCTAGAAAAACTTCCGGAAATAAAGAAACGACCATCTGTCAAAGGAGTAATGTTTGTAACCATAGTAGGTCCTCCCTGTGATTGAATAATGTCGCCAATGTCAAAACTGTCATCAATTGTACCGTCCTCTTTTAATAGTACGAGGGTATTGTTTGATTCGCCATTGACATCTTCGAATTCTCCTCCCAAAAATATTTTGTCATTTTCCAATATTTCAAAAGTTATTGATTCTGTGGAGTAACTAATAGGACCGCTAGAAAACTGAAAACTATTATCAACTTCTCCTGTCGAAGTTAATCGTTGAATTGCTTTTGGAAAGTCTGCAGCAAATACTATTAGCTGTCCATCAGACTGCTTTCTTATGTGATGTACATTATTACAATTATTTGGTGCCTTGAAAGTATCATCAATGCTGCCATCCATATTGAATCGAAAAAGCCCTATTCCATTCTCAAAATAACCACCTCCGTATATTTTATTTATTTCAGCATCATAAAGCGCAGTTAAAAACTGTCCGTATGGTAACTCCGCTTCATTTATATTAAAATTAAGATCTGTGCTTCCATCGGGGTTTATTACGGCAAGATTGGCTGTTTTCTCTCCATTTAAATAAAAAAAGTCACCAATGATGATATTTCTTTCTTCAGTTATTGGCAAGATTTCTTTGACTAAAGAATTCCCAAGAATTTCTGGCTTGAAGGTCTTATCGAATACTTGTGATAGTGCTGCGTTGGCCAGTACCAAGTGAGTTGCTAAAGCTAATATTCGCTTACTGTAATAGTTCATATGTATGAGTTTTGGTTTTTGATCGGCTAATCTACATTATTTTACATGTATTCTTATGCTAAATACTAGCTTTTTACATATGAATTTTAGGGAAAGTATTGTCTAAAAAGTACCACTATTCGTCCTCCTTTGTATGGACGTTTTCTAAATTAGAACTTTATTATTGCCACAGACATAAAGGCACTTGTTTTTGGAAAATATAAGCGCTTTATTTTATAGAAAGAATCAATCATTAAACTCGCTCATGGTTCTATTGACTCCAATGGTAGAAAAGCCTAAAACCATATCACAGACCTTGTCCATCATGAAGGGTAATTCATCAAACTCCTGCTGACTGAAAGGACTTAAAACATAATCCACTTGCTGGCCTTTGTGAAAGTTGTCTCCAATGCCGAACTTTAATCGAGCATAATTCTGTCCGCCTGTTAAATCCTCAATATTTTTCAGACCATTATGACCAGCTGCTGAGCCTTTTGCTCTCAATCTCAACTTTCCAAAAGGCAGGGCGATATCATCTGTTATGACTAATAAGTTTTCTTTAGGGATTTTTAGTTCCTGCATCCAATAGTTGATGGCTTTGCCTGAGAGATTCATATAAGTTGTCGGCTTAATGAGGTGGATTTGCCTTCCTTTATATTTAAATTCACTTTTCATAGCCAATTTCAGGGTTTCAAACTCCACTTTTTGCTGGTCGGCCAATCTGTCTAAAGTTAAAAAACCGATGTTATGACGAGTGATTTCATATTCAGGGCCAATATTGCCCAAACCTGCTATTAGGTATTTCATGGATGAAGTACATTTTTGTTTGAATCCAAAAATAGGTCATTTTTATCGGAGTGCCGAGCAATTATCGATTCAAATTAGATGAATATAATTTGTAATAGGAGCAAGCTAGATTAAAGCATTTCTAGGTAGATCCTCTGTTTCGGTTTCAACTAACAGTATTTGGCATATTTCACCCCTTCAGGGCTAAGTTGAGTTTTGATTTTTAAGGGTGGGGCTTCACCCCATATTCAGATATTTCGTCCTTTCGGGACTTTTAGTCCTGAAAGGACGTATTTCTCTAAGACGGGGTGAAGCCCTGTGTGATCAGTAGTAGCCTTTCCCAAAGCCCTGAAAGGGCGGCATGATCAGTCCCAGACGTAGCGTTCATCATAATCAACATCATACTTCTTTAAAAACGCTATGTATTCTTCTTGAAATGTTTTCTTCCGATGATGTTTGTGTTGTCCAGCAATATATTCAATCACTGGATTCAGTTGAGAACAATTTACAGAAAAGGCGCCATATCCATTTTGCCAATAGAAATCTTCAAATTCTTCTCCTTTAGTTTTGATCCATTTAGAAGAGTGAGACTTTATTTCCTGCATGAGTTTAGTCAAAGTGATATTTTTAGATAGTCTGCAAAGTAGGTGAATGTGGTCTGTATATCCGCCTACTTTAATGACTTGACATCCTAATCTATTGCAAATCTCTCCTAAATAGCCATATAATTCTGGCTCTATACTTTTAGTAATAAGTGGTTGTCTATTTTTGGTACTGAATATTATGTGAAGATAATTTTGTACAAGTGCTTGTCCCATGGTTCATATATTTCGCCCCTTCAGGGCTGGGTTGAGTTTTGGCTTTTTTTAGCATGGGGTTACACCCCATATTAAGATATATAGTCCCTTCGGGACTTTTCTTTGTCCGATTACAATATCAAATCATTTTCAAACCCAAAGTAATTGATTTGATATTTATTTAGCAAATGATGGCGATTGAGTATTATTATTTTTTGAATCTTTTTGATTTTGTCCCATTACCCTGTATGGAATATTGGATTTTGAGGCCAAGGACTTTACCCACCTTGATAATAGGTTGTCCCCTGAGCATTATTTTTATTTGTCCTTGAAGCTTGATGAAGAAGATGTGAAGCCCTGAAACGGTATCATTAACAGATCCCAGAAGAGTTATCATTTCTCCATATATTTCGCCCCTTCAGGGCTAGGTTTAGTTGTGGTCTTTTAGAATGGGGCTTCACCCCATATTCAGATATTTCGTCCCTTCGGGACTCTAGGGTTGATCAAGATGAAAATAGGGTCATTAGGGATATTCAGTCCTGAAAGGACGAATTTCACTAACACGGGGTGCAGCCCTGTGTGAAAGGTAGTAGCTGTTCCCAAAGCCCTGAAAGGGCGGCATTAACAGAAGCCAGAAGAATTATCATTTCTCCGTATATTTCGCCCCTTCAGGGCTAGGTTTAGTTTTGGTCTTTTAGAATGGGGCTTCACCCCATATTCAGATATGTCGTCCCTTCGGGACTTTTAGTCCTGAAAGGACGTATTTCTCTAAGATGGGGTGAAGCCCTGTATGAAAGGTAGTAGCTGTTCCCAAAGCCCTGAAAGGCGGCATAATCCGTCCCTTGAAAGATTCTAAGTATCCTTTCCCATCATATTTCACCCCTTCGGGGCTAAGTTGAGCTATTATTCTACCATGGGGCTTCACCCCACATTAAGATATTTCGTCCCTTCGGGACTCTAGGGTTGATCAAGATGATAATCGGGCCACTAGGGATATTTAGTCCTGAAAGGACGTATTTCTCTAACACGGGGTGAAGCCCTGTGTGAAAGGTAGTAGCCTTTCCCAAAGCCCTGAAGGGGCGGCATAATGTAGGACTTTCCGAGTATTTACTGCCCCAAATAACTAGATAAAATCTTTTGGATAGATGCGTGCTGCGTTAAAGTCATCATATGTGAACCATTCTCAATAATATGATCTGCTTTTACATTTCGGATAGGTATTGTATGGTCTTTAGTCCCGTGGATGTGAATTAATGCCTCCTGTACTTTCTCCCTGTCCCAATTGATAATCATAGAGACGGTACGTTTCATATAAACCGGATCTTTGGCAGACAGCATATTTTTGAAGGTAACTTTGTTAGTGTTTCTGTCTGGTTCTATAATGGGCTGTAAAAATTTGGCACCTCCCAACATTAATTTTGGTGGTACTAATTTATAAATGGGAATCAGCCGTTGGAAGCGATATCTTAAGGGAAGTTCTTTTCGGGATTTTGCTGAGGAAATAATAATCGATTGTTCGGGATTTAAGTTTTCATTCATTTCTGAGATAATCATACCGCCCAATGAAACTCCAATCAAAATATATTTTTGAGTAGTATCTATTTGATGGGAAACTACTCTGGCAAATTCCCTCATGGAACAGCCCTTCATGGGAATAGGGTATTCGATGTGAACAATTTCGAATTTCTCAGCAAATTTTAGACTATCGAATATTCGCTCGTCAGAACCTTGACCAGGAAAAAGATAAATAGTGGTTTTCTGTTGCGAAAAAATAGGACTTGGTGAATTCAGGCTGATTAGTAGGACTAATATGAACAGTCTAATTATCATAGGTTTTAGAAGAGTTGCTCACCAATTGATTAATTTCTTTTAGTTCCGACTCACTGAGGTATCGCCATTTTCCTTTTTCGATATCTAATGTAACGTTCATTATTCTGATGCGCTTTAAACTGGCTACTTTATAGTCAAAATATTCACACATCCGCCTAATTTGCCGGTTTAGCCCCTGAGTCAAAATTATTTTAAACGTCTCTTTGCCCAATTGTTCAACATGGCATTTTTTGGTTACAGTATCCAAAATAGGAACTCCCTTGGCCATTTTTTGAATAAAGTCTCCTTTAATAGGTTTGTTGAGTCGAACGATATATTCTTTCTCGTGATTATTTCTAGCTCTTAATATCTTATTGACTATATCCCCATCATTGGTCAAGAAAATAAGGCCTTCACTATACTTATCTAATCTCCCAATTGGAAATATTCTTTCCGGATAATTGATGTAATTAATAATATTATCTTTCTCTCTTCGCGTATCAGTAGTGCAAACTATTCCCCTGGGTTTGTGGAATGCCAAGTATACGAAGTCTGATTTTGGTTCTGTTACCAATTTGCCTTTCACCCTTACCTCATCACTTGGAGCCACTTTAGTCCCCATTTCAGGTATTTTTCCATTGATGGTTACTGCGCCTTCTTCAATGAGTCGGTCTGCTTCACGTCTAGAGCAATATCCCGCTTCGCTTAAGTATTTATTGATTCGTTTTAGTGGAGTTTCCAATATGTACGCTTTCTCTTTTCAACTTTAGACCACAAAAATAACCACAAGAAGTTTGAATATGCCAAGACTTTTGAAGTTTATATCTTGTAAAGGCAAATTTTGAGTCATTGAAATGTCTTGTCCTCAACTAGATAAGCTTTTTGAGCACATCCAGAACTCTATAAAACAACGTTTATGAGAAGATTAAAATATTAGAGCTTCATTAAAATCAAAAGAAATGCAGTGACATTATTAATTCCTGAATTATTATTTCTTAATTAAAATTCCTTAGTTTTGTCATTTGAAAAAGAAAAATGTTGATTAGAAATTTAATATTATTTGTTACAGTTGCCATATTTTTTGTCTCTTGTGTAGGAAATAAACGATTAGTATATCTACAAAAAGATGATTTACACGAGAATCAACCAAAAGATACCGTTTTAAGGGAATATGAACTGACCTATCACGATTATAAAATCCAACCACAAGATATTCTTTCAGTTCAGTTCAACAGCATCACAGAAGAAGACTTTGATATCTTCAGCGACTTTGGAATGGGTGGTGGAAATATGGGTGGTGGAGGAGGTGGCATGATTGGCCTGAGAGGTGAATTGGTAGATCCGCATGGGCAGATAGGTTTTCCAGTTGTTGGAAAAATCAAGGTGCAGGGAATGACCATTTTTGAGGTTCAAGATACTTTGCAATCTATTGCAACGCAATATGTTGAAGATCCGGTTGTAAAAGTTCGACTTTTAAATTATAGATTCACGATTTTGGGAGAAGTAAATGGAGAGGGTGTTGTAACTACGCAAAATACCAGAGTGACATTTATGGAAGCCATCGGAATGGCAGGTGGACTGACTGAGCTGGCCGACAGAGGAACAGTCAAAGTAGTGCGACAAAAGGGAGATCAAGCCGAGATTTTTTACATTGATTTGCTCCAGGAAGAGTTTATTGAATCTGAAGACTTTTATGTCTACCAAAATGATATTATCATCGTGCCACCGTTAAAACAAAGACCGATAAGGCGCTACTATGGTCAGAATTTGGGTCTTTTGCTGTCGTCAGTTTCAGCCATATTATTTATCGGAAGTTTTTTTGGTTTAAACCCTACAAGATAAAAGATATTGGATAATCAATTTAACCCATATAGTTCTGATTTTGCCGACCCAAGCATGGGCACCTCATCCACTAATGGTAATCAATTAATTGATTTTAAGCGCGTATTATATAAGGTCATTAAATTTTGGTATGTAATAGTAATTACCTCGCTCATATCCCTAGCTGCAGCTTATATTATCAATCGTTATACTACTAGAATCTATCCCGTTAATGCTTCTATCATGATTAAGGAAAATCAAGAAGAGGTAGGGGCAAAATTTTTGTATAATAATGCCATTTCAGATCCTTATAGAAACTTCTATAACGAAATGTATGTGATTAAATCTTTTCCACTTATTCGCTCTGCTGTGGAAGAATTAAATTTTCAAGTGGCCTTTTACAGAGAGGGAGAAATTAAAAGCTCAGAGTACTATAACCCAAATTTTCCTATTCAAATTGAAGCTGAAACAGGAAGCGAATTACCATATGGAAAATCAGCGGGTCTTACTTTCATAAACCAAAAGCAATTTAAGCTTTCTAATTTAACCCTTACAGAGGAAGGGGAGACTCAAAAAGGTGAAAATATTTTTCAATTTGGTGATCTAGTGCCCATTAATGGCCATAAAGTGATCTTGCGAAATGAAGGAGTAATTGCTGAAAGTGATCTAAATAAATACTATGTACTAAGATTCAATGATCCTGAAAGTATTACTGGGCAATACCAGTCTAAACTAAGTGCAAAGTGGGCGGAACAGGGTTCTTCGGTTTTGAACTTGAGTTTAAATGGTGCCGAACCGCGAAAGGAAATTGATTTTCTCAGTACTTTTATCAAAAAATATCAGAAGCTGGACATTGATCGAAAAAATCAAACAGCCAACCAGACGATACAGTTTATCGATGAGCAGTTAAATGAGATTTCTGATACATTGCAATTCTATGAGCAAAAGCTGATGGAATTTAAAAAGCAGAATGTGGTGACCAATATGGATGGTGAAGCAGTACGGATTTATGAGAATTTAAGAGAGATAGAACAAGCCGCAGTACAATACACCGTTCAGGAACAGTATTATAATTATCTCCGAAACTTTTTAAAGGATGCCGATAAGAAAATGGATCAAGTGGTCACGCCACAAAGTGTGGGAATTGAAGATCAGGTGATTGCAGAAATGCTAGGTAAACTGTTGCAATTGGATATTGAAATTAAGCGCTTCCAACAAAAGGATAAGGCCGTGAATCCTGTTTTAAAAGACAAAAAGCAACAAATTAGAGCCCTAAAGATGAATATCTTGAGCAGTATAAAAACCTTGGAGGAAACTAGAGCGATTATGCAAAAGTCGGTAAAGCGGCAACAACAGATTTTAGAAGATCAATTAAGGCTTTTGCCCAATTTGCAGCAGGATTTTATAAATATTAAAAGAGACTATTCCTTTCGAGAGGGTTTGTTTACATTTTTAATGCAGAAGAGGGCAGAAGCAGCTATATCTCAAGCTTCTACTACCAGTGATATTAGAATGGTAAATCCACCAAAATTGGCCGGAGGACCGATTACACCTAAAACCACTCAAAATTATCTGATTTTCTTAATAGTGGGATTAATCATTCCTATTGGTTTCTTCATAGTATTGGAACTCTTCAATAATAAAATTCAGTCAAAAGAGGACATTGAACGAGCAACTGGCATTCAAGTGATTGGCGGAATTGGCCATAAAAAACTGGAAGATAATCTAGTGGTTTACCGAAAGCCAAGGTCGGCAGTATCTGAGTCTTTTCGAGCGTTGCGTTCTAATCTGAATTTCTACACAGAAGGAAAAGAAAAGAAAATATTCTTGGTAACTTCTTCGATTTCGGGAGAGGGTAAAACGTTTACTACGATTAATCTTGCTACCGTTTTAGCCCTTTCGGGACGACCGACACTACTGATAGGAGCTGATATGAGAAGGCCGAAAATCTATGATGATTTCAATCTTCATAATGAATTTGGTTTAAGTAATTTGCTATCTGGTCAAGCAGAGTTGAGGGAGGTAGTTCAAAAAACAGAGATTGAAAATCTAGATCTTTTGAGTGGTGGTCCTATTCCACCGAATCCAAGTGAGTTATTGATGAAGCCATTGATGAAGGAAAACCTTGACAAAGCTTTTCACAGCTACGACTTTATCATTATCGATTCTCCTCCTATAGCCTTAGTAACAGATGCTTTCGTACTTTCTAAATTTGCGGATCATACCATCTTTATGGTAAGGCAAGATTATACGCCTAAAGAAGCAGTGGTGGCAGCTAATGAATTGTATAGTAAGGGAAAAATCAAAAATATTAGCATTCTCTTCAATGATATTAAGAAAGCTGGACCTGGTTATGGTTATGGCTACGGCTATGGTTACGGCTATGGTTATGGTTATGGCTACGGCAAGCGTAATGATGGTCATGGTTATTATCATGAAAGTTAATTAAATAAGAATTAAGAATTAAATTTTTTTGCTTGGCTTGTGGGGGGAGTGTATAAAGATACAAATCATTTACGGCCTTTCACCTGTATTTATTTCGTTGACCTCAAAACGCCTTGCTTCTAAATTAATATTAGCTTTCATAATTAGAAAAAAAGGGAGTTAGTTCTTTTCTTCTACTATTTACCATCTCTATTGCAAATAAGAAATTAATCTCATAAATTTATAATTGAGTAGTTATTCTACTCGTTATGTGTTCACTTAAACTTTATCTTATCAAAGAAAAGTTCAATTTTGTTAAGTTTGAGTTTAATATCGATCGTATTCTACGAAACCCAATCTGTGAGCACTATCCCCTTGAGGGGATTATAGGGGTGTCGGTCTGATCGATAGTTTAATATATGCTTATACTGCAATAGTAATGTGTTAAGCCCGAACTGGGACTGAAAGGGCGAAGCTGAAACTAATTACGAATTAATAATTATATAATTAAGAATTAGAGCCAGGTTCCTATATGTAATTAAAGTTGAGAAAATCAATACGTTACTGATTAATACAGTTCAGTAAATGTAAATAATGACGAATAGACCACTGCAGACTTCCCACTTCCAACTTCAAGCATCACAACAAAAGAGTTCGATTCCATTTGCTCGTTAAGAATTAGCTTCCCTTATTAAAATAAATGCTCGAAACACTAGTCACCTCAAAAACCCGAATAAAACTCCTGCTGAAATTCTTCCTGAATGCGCAGACCAAGAGCTATTTGCGTTCTTTGGAAGGGGAATTTGGAGAAAGCACTAATGCCATCCGACTGGAGCTTAACAAATTTGAGGAAGCGGGAATGTTGAAAGCAGATGTGAAAGGCAATAAAAAGGTTTACCAAGCCAATACGAAGCATCCGCTTTTTGAAGATATTCACAACATTATCAAAAAATATATTGGCATCGACCGTGTCATCGAGCAAATCATAGGCAAAGTTGGCCAGCTTCAAAAAGTATATTTGATAGGCGAATACGCCAAAGGAGTGGATAGCGGAATTATTGATTTCCTTTTAGTTGGAAAGCAGTTCAACCATGAATATATTGCTAATATGACATCTATTGCTGAAAGAAAAGTAGAACGTAAAATTCGCTTTTTGTTTATGGACCCGGAAGAGTTTGTGGGACAAGTACCGACTGCTGAGGCGGGTTTATTGCTTTGGGAAAATTAGATAATTACGAATTGGGAATTATCGAATTAAGAATTTGTCAGCTCAGCTAGTCCTCGTTTGTAACGAGGATTCGTAAATTATCGAGTTTTTAACTAGCTACACAGAAAATGATGATAGTGTTTCGCTGCGTAAACTTTGCGCCTCCCCAGCTTTGCGTGAGATTTGCTAACAGCCTTTGGCTGTCCTTTTGTTTTCTTTTGTCACTTTTGTGGTATAGAATTAATCAGCTTTAGCTGATTTAATCTCAGTTTTAGACTGTAAAAATATAATCTTAGAAATTTGAAAAAAATATTAGTAACAGGTTCAGCGGGGTTCATTGGCTTCCATTTAACCAAAGCCCTCCTTGAGCGTGGCGATACCGTTATCGGCTACGACAACATCAACGATTACTATGATGTAAACCTCAAATACGGCCGCCTCAACGAACTCGGGATCAAAAGAGAACTGGTCAAAGACCATCAATTAGTCCTTAGCCAGCAGTACCCGAATTTCCGATTTGTAAAAGCCGATCTATGCGACAGAGATTACCTTTACCAATTATTTGAAGAAGAACAATTTGACCATGTCATTAACCTGGCAGCACAAGCAGGCGTACGCTATTCGGTACAAAATCCGCAAGCTTATATAGACGCCAATATTCAAGGCTTTTTAAATATATTAGAAGCTTGCAGACATTATCCTGTAAAACATTTAGTTTACGCCTCTTCCAGCTCAGTTTACGGCAGTAATACACAAATGCCCTTTTCAGTGCACCACCATACTGACCACCCCTTATCACTATATGCCGCCACCAAAAAGAGCAATGAGATGATGGCCCATACTTACAGCCATTTGTTTAATATTGCCACTACAGGCATACGCTTTTTCACGGTTTACGGCAGTTGGGGCAGACCCGATATGGCACTTTTCCTTTTTGCTGAAGCTATCAGAAACGGAGAAAAAATCAAGGTGTTTAATCATGGGGAAATGGAAAGGGATTTTACTTATGTAGGGGATATTGTAAATGGTGTAATGGCAGCTTTAGATCAACCCGCAACTGGCAATGCAGCATTTGATACTAATATACCCGATGCTGGTAGTTCTAATGCACCTTATCGTCTCTACAATATTGGCAACAACCAACCGGTTAAACTTTTAGACTATATAGAAGCATTAGAGAAAGCCATGGGTAAAACAGCGGAAAAAGAATTTCTGCCCATGCAAGCTGGGGATGTAAAAAAAACCTATGCAGATGTGCAGGATCTTATTAATGATTTTAATTATCAACCGGATACGTCATTGGAAAGAGGAATAGGGGAGTTTGTGGAGTGGTTTATTGCTTATAAAAATTCATAGGGGTGAACCTTGATAGCGATTAATCTCCAAAAATTCAATATAGAAAATATTGTTTGAGGAATTTCTGATTTTTGGCTTATTTAGTGATTACATGAATAAAATATCATAAAATAAAAATTCATCTAATTGAAAATTAGATGAATGAACATAGAAACAATGGATAATGTTAAAAAAGTACTAATATTAGGTATTGGACAGACCAATTTTTTAGGACCATTATATAAAATTATAAAAAGAAGTAATCCTCATCTTAAGTTTTTTCTAAACAGGAAAAAAGTTTTGTCTGATGATATAACTGATGATAATGATTTATTCAATAAACAGAATGAAAACAGATTTTCAGTGTTTTCTTTTTTTAGTTTGTTCAAAACTATTTATTTGAAAGTTATTTTTTTAACACTGATCGAGGAAGGGTTCAAAAAGTTTTTAATAAATGCATATTTTATTATTGAATCAATTTACCTGTTTGATCGAAAGGATAAATATGATATTTACCACTATCACTTTGTTAACTTTAAAAATTTAATATCTATTCCTTTGTTAAAAAAGAATAGACGAATTATAGTATCATTTTGGGGATCTGATTTACTAAGGAATTATGATATGATTAATCATTTCTTTGTGAGATATGCACTCCTAAAAGCAGACGTAATTACAATACAATCGCTAGATCTTAAAGAATTTCTCGTTACAAAATATGGCAGAGACCTTTACGAAAAAATCAAGGTAATTAAATTTAAACTAGACCAATCAATTTTTGAGAATATTGATTCAATAAATAATGAAAATGATAAGTCTAATTTTATTGACGATCATAAGGTGAATATTTTAGTGGGGCATAATGCTAATACAGCGAATAGGCATAAGGAAATTATCGAAGCATTAAAGGATCTTAGTGCAGAAACAAAAGCAAAAATAAATTTAATTTTTGTTTTTAGCTATGGAATAGAAAATGCAGACTTTTTGAAATATTATAAGGGACTATTAATTGAGAAGTTATGTGAATATAAGTTTCAATATGTTTTTATAGATTCATTTTTGAGTCAAAAGGAAATAGCAAAACTTAGAAAATTCGCTAATATTAATATTCATCTACCTGTGTCTGACGCTCTAAGTGCAGCGATTACTGAAACAATGTACGCTGAGAATTTAGTTATAACTGGAGCCTGGTTACCTTACGGTCCATTTAGAAGAAAGGGGATTTTTTTTAGTGAAATAGGTGATTTTAATCAGTTGGCTGAAAAGGTAGGATCAGCTGTTTGTGATTGGGATTTAAAAAAGCGAAAATTAGTTGGAAATAGACAAAAAGTTATTGAAGAATTTTTAAATCAGAACATAGAAGAAGATTGGTGTAGTGTTTATAATTTCTAGAAGAAAAAATTGAGCGCATAAATTTGTAATTCTACTTAAATAAATTTTCTCTTCTCTTATCATTATAAATGAGTACTCATAAGAAAATTGTAAATGGCTTAAACTGGAGTTTTTTAGCACAAGCCTATTCAGTACTGTCTCAGTTTACATTTGGCATATGGTTGGCAAGACTGTTAGGTCCAGAGGTATACGGAACCGTAGCTATGATAACAATTTTCAGTGGACTAGCTCAAATGTTATTAAACTTTGGATTCTCTGCTGCGCTAATTCAAAAAAAGAATGTAAGCAATATTGACTATTCCACAGTTTTCTGGTTCAATTTGTTTATCTCATTATTGATTTATCTACTTTTTTATTTCGCTAGTGGATACATTGCTGTCTTTTATGATCTTCCTGAACTTGAGTTATACACTAAGGTAATAGCTATTCAATTTTTGCTTTCAGTTTTTGCTATTACTCAGGATGTGCAACTTACTAAAAGAGTTGATTTTAAGACAAAAGCCTTTAATAATGTATTAAGTAGTTTATTATCTTACATTGTTGCGATTTTTTTAGCCTATAACGGCTTTGGAGTATGGGCTTTGATTTGTCAGATAATTCTCACAAGGATAATTATAATAATATTATTGTATATAGAAGTCTCCTTTACACCACTTTTCAAATTCAGTCTTGTAAGCTTTAAAGAAATGCTATTATTTGGCTCAGCAATTACGGGTGAGTCTTTTCTAAATTACTTCTCGAGAAATTTCGATAATTTTTTAATTGCAAAATTTGCTGGTGAGGATGTATTGGGTGCCTATAGCAAAGCATATGGTTTAGTTCTTTTTCCTATTAAAAATTTAAGCAATGTTGTAAAAAATGTTTTATTTCCCTCTTTTTCTTTAATGCAATCAAATATAAAAGAGATTAAAAATTATTACTTAAAAGTTACCAGTTTTATTGCATACATTGTTTTTCCACTAATGGGTTTAGTGGCATTGCTAGCAGAGGAAATTGTTCTTATATTGTATGGCGTAAAATGGGTGAAGATGATTCCTTTTTTAGAAATTTTTGCCTGGCTAGGAGCTGTTCAAGCTATAATAACTATTAATGGTACTATTTATTTATCGCAAGGAAAAGCGAATATAGCATTTATGATTACAGTATTTACTTCGATTGTATTAGCTCTAAGCATTATAATTGGATTTCTACTGAATGGGGCAATAGGTGTAGCCTACGGTTTATTGATTACACAATTTATAGTTACTTACCCAATTCTATATACAGCATTAAAGTTAATTGAAATGAAGGTTAGGATTTTGTTTAATAACTTGATAAGAATATTTTATGTTTTTATTTCTAGTTTACTTTTGAGTTATTTTTTGAAACTTGCAATTGATTTTTCAGATTTACTTGAAATCTTGATAATCTCAATTATGTTTGTGATTTTTTATATAGTTGGTAGTGTACTCTTTCAATTAGAACCATTTCTTTTCTTAAGAAGAAAATTACTTGACACTTTTATCAAATAGGGGTTTTAATAGAAAAGCGGAGTAGTTTGTTCAAACTATTAACATTAAATAATTTTATTTTAGCAATGTTTAATATTATATAATTTAGACTTAATGAAAGAATTAAATATTTCGGTGATTATACCTGTATTTAATGCTGAAAAATTTGTAATTGAAGCCGTGGAATCAGCAGTTTCCCTTTCAGAAGTGACTGAAATTTTGTTGATTGAAGACGGTTCTCCCGATAAGGCCTTAGATGTATGTTTAGATTTAACAGAAAAGTATAATAAGGTAAAACTCTTTCAACATCCAAACGGAGAAAACAGAGGTGCTGGTATCAGTAGAAATTTGGGAATAGAAAAGGCCAAATGCGATTGGGTTGCTTTTTTAGATGCTGACGATTTTTATTTGCCAGATCGTTTTATTCACGCTAAGAATATCCTGAGAAGAGGCGGTGATGTTGATGGAGTTTATGAGGCTGCTGGTACTTCGTTTGTCAATGAAGAAGCAAGAAATCATTGGGAAAGCATAAAATTCAAAGTAAGTGGTAATTTAAATACTTTAACAACTGTTACGGAACTTGTCTCTCCCAATGATTTATTTTATAAGATAATGCCATTTGGGTCTGCAGGCTATTTTAGTTTAAATGGATTACTGATCAAAAAATCTGCTTTATTAAGTGTGGGCTGTTTTCCCAATTTAAGAATGTTTCAGGATACAGTATTAATATCCAAGCTGGTTGCCAAGTATAAATTACTTCCTGGATCTATAGAGAAACCCATTGCTATGAGAAGAGTTCATAGCGATAACAGAATTAATTCTTTTAAAAATGTAGAAAAGAAGCCTTTTTTTAACTCTTACCCTTCAATTGGTTTTAAAAATAGAATGCTTATGTGGTTGGAAATCTGGAAATGGGGTAAAAAGAACTTCAGTAAATCGCAAAGAAAACATTTTAAAGGGAGATTTATAAAATTCTTATTAATTCCATTTACAAATAGAAAAAGAGAAGGCTTCTTTTATCCAATTGAATCCTTGACTCAAGTGATCTGGTATATTTGGTACGCTAACCTTGGCAAGAAGTAACCGCATTTCATCATAACATGAAAAAAAGTTGTCCTTTTTAAGTTCAGGAACTAATGTCAATTTTATAAGATGATAAATTTAAGTAGTAAGAAAGTATTAATTACAGGAGCCGATGGATTTATCGGTAGTCATTTGACAGAAAAATTGGTAGATGAAGGGTTTAAAGTTAAGGCCTTTGTTTATTATAATTCTTTTAATTCATGGGGCTGGCTGGATACTATACCTAAAGAGAAATTAGCTAAAATTGAAATATTTTCAGGAGATATCCGTGATCCAAATGGCGTAAGAACTGCTATGAAAAATGTGGATATTGTATTTCATTTAGCGGCTTTAATTGCTATTCCTTTTAGCTATCATTCTCCGGATTCTTATATTGATACTAACATTAAGGGAACACTTAATATCATTCAGGCAGCCAAAGATTTAGGTACGGAAAGGGTATTGGTTACCTCTACCTCTGAAGTTTATGGTACTGCTCAATTTGTTCCCATTACTGAAGAACATCCAAAACAACCTCAGTCACCGTATTCAGCAAGTAAAATAGGTGCTGATTGCATAGCCGAATCTTTTTATCGTAGTTTTGATTTACCAATTACCATCGTTAGACCTTTTAATACTTACGGTCCAAGGCAATCTGCTAGGGCTATTATTCCAACCATAATTTCTCAATTGTTAAAAGGTGAAACTGAAATTAAATTAGGTGATTTAAGACCAACTCGTGATTTGCTCTTTGTAGAAGATACAGTTAATGGGTTTATTGAAATAGCCAAATCGGATAGTGCAATAGGGGAGCATATCAATATTGCTACTGAATCTGAAATTTCTATGCAAGAATTAGCGCAAGGTTTAATTGATATTATTAATCCTAAAGCGAAAATCATAACGGATGAAGAAAGATTAAGACCAGAGAAGAGCGAGGTTTTTCGATTATTTGGTTCAGCCCAAAAAATCAAAGAACTAACAAACTGGAAACCTCAGTATAATTTAACTTCTGGATTAAATAAAACAGTTGAATGGTTTTCAAAAGTTGAGAATCTTAAGAATTATAAAGCAGATATTTATAATATATGATTTTATTTAAATTAATTTTAACTAATGTATTTCTATAAGAATTGGCAGAATTTAAAAATATAATCTTAATGGGTTATTCGGGCCATGCCTATATGGTAATTGATGTAGCGATATCAATAGGCTTAAATACTATTGCTTATTTTGAATTCGAAAAGGCATCATTAAATCCCTTTAATCTTGAATTTTTGGGCAGAGAACAAGATTTTGCAGACCAAGAATTTCTAAATGATAAAATCATATTTCCAGCTGTCGGAAATAACCATATAAGAAGAAAACTTATTAGTGAAATTGAAAATGAAAATTGGAATCAAACAGTTCTTGCGGATAAATCTTCTATAATATCATCAAAAGCAAATGTCGACCTGTCGTCATTAATAGGAGTTAAAGCTGTGGTTAATAGCCTTGCAAAAGTAGGAAAAGGCGTTATAATTAATACTGGTTCAATAGTAGAGCATGAATGTGTAATTGGTGATTTTTCTCATATAGCTCCAGGTGCAATTTTAACTGGGGGTGTTAGAGTTGGAGAAATGTCTTTTATTGGCGCTGGATCGGTGGTGAAAAATGGAATTTCGATAGGCAATAATGTAGTCATTGGTGCGGGCAGCGTGGTACTTCATGATGTGCCAAACAACGAAACATGGGTAGGTAATCCTGCAAAAAAAATAAAGTAATATGCGTAAAGTGATCATAATAGCGGAAGCAGGAGTGAATCATAATGGAGATTTGGAGCGGGCAAAGGAGCTGATTAAGGTTGCTGCAAATGCGGGAGCTGATTTTGTTAAGTTTCAAACTTTTAAAGCTGACAAAATTGTAAGTAAAGTAGCTAAAAAGGCATCCTATCAAAGTAAAAACATAAATGATGGGGATAATTCTCAGTATAATATGCTTAAAAAACTGGAAATCCCTGACGCATGGTATCCTGAATTATTAGTTTTATGCAAAAAAGAAAACATTGAATTTCTTTCTACTGGATTCGATAATGAAAGCATTGATTTTTTAAATGATCTGCCTATTGAATTGTTTAAAATTCCTTCAGGAGAATTGACGAATAAGTCTTATTTACAGCATATTGCCAAAAAGAAAAAACCAGTAGTTTTATCAACTGGTATGGCGGATATAAGAGAAATTAATGATGCGGTAGAGGTTTTAATTGATGCTGGTTTAGACAAATCAAATTTAGCAGTTCTTCATTGCAATACGGAATATCCAACTCCCATGGAGGATGTCAACCTCAAAGCCATGTTGCATATTCAAAATGAAATAGGAGTTGAAGTTGGTTATTCAGATCATACTTTAGGAATAGAAGTCCCTATTGCAGCAGTCGCACTAGGAGCCAAAGTAATAGAAAAACATTTTACTTTAGATAGAAATTTACCGGGACCAGATCATAAAGCTTCATTAGAACCTGATGAATTGGTAGCAATGGTGAAAGCAATTAGAAATATTGAAATGGCAATAAGTGGTAATGGAATTAAAGCTCCGAGTAAAAGTGAAATACCTAATAAAGTAGTTGCAAGAAAATCTATCCACACTTTAAACGTATTAGGAAAAGGACATACACTGCAAGAATCAGATTTAATTATGCGAAGACCAGGAGATGGTATTAGTCCAATGGATATTGACCAGATTGTTGGAAGAAAATTGAAATCGGATTTAGCTGCTGATGTTAAACTTTCACTAGAGCATTTAGCATGAAAAAGGTACTGGTCTTAACAAGTTCAAGAGCTGATTTTGGAATTTACTTTCCATTATTGACAAAAATGAAAGCTTCAAAAAAAATCGATCTTTCCATCTTGGCTTTTGGAACACATTTGTCTAAATTTCATGGATATACGCTTGATCAAATCAGAGAATCAGGCTTAGAAGTTGACTATACGATCAGTAGTTTAGTTTTAGGGGATACAGCAGGAGATATAGCAAATTCTTATGCATTGACTGCTCAAAAATTCGCTGATTTTTGGTCACTTCATTCAAATGATTTTGATCTGGTTTTCGTATTAGGAGATAGATTTGAAATGGCAGCAGCTGTTTCTGCTGGTATTCCATTTAATATTAATTTTGCGCATATTCATGGTGGAGAAACTACATTAGGAGCAATTGATAATATTTATCGCCATAGTATTTCTCTGGCTTCAAAATGGCATTTTGTTTCCTTGACAGATTTCAATAGCCGACTTGAATCTATTTTAGACAATAAAGATAACATTTATACTGTCGGGGCATTAAGCTTAGACAATATCAAAGAGATTCCGTTACTAGGTCTTGATGAATTTCATACTAAATGGCAAATAAATTTAGCTAAACCTACAATTTTAATCACAGTCCATCCGGAAACAGTAGCTTCTGCAATCAATAAATTTTATGCAGAAGAATTGTATAAGAGTTTGAGTGTTTTAGCCAATGATTATCAATTGGTAATTACAATGCCCAATGCAGATACCTTAGGAAGTTTATATAGAGCACAGTATGATAAATTAAAAAAAGATTTTACTTCAAGAGTATTTCTGATTGAAAACTTTGGTACGAGCTCTTATTTGACTGCCATGAAGTATGCCTCTCTAATGCTTGGGAATACTTCTAGTGGCATTATAGAAGCGGCAAGTTTTCAAAAATTTGTAATTAATATAGGTGATAGACAAAAAGGTAGAAAAGCAGGAGATAATGTTTATCATGTTATTTTTAATTCTGAAGCTATAATTCAGGCCGTTAAGGATATTGAAAATAAAACCTATCAAGGTGAAAATATATATCATAAGGGAGATGCAGCGGATCAAATCATTCAAGTAATTGAAAAACTATGACCTTTAAAAAGCATTTAATAAATCACAATAGTACTGTTAAAGAAGCACTAGCCAAATTAGATCAATTGGCTGCAGATGCCATTTTATTTGTGGTTGATGAGAGCCAGAAACTAATTGGCTCATTGACTGATGGAGATGTAAGAAGGGGTTTATTAAAAGATTTATCTATAAGTCAGAAGGTAGTTGATTTTATTCAACCCAATCCTAAGTACATTATTAAATCAAACTATAATGTAGAGGATTTAGAAAAGTTTAGAAATGCCAATTTAAAAGTAATACCAGTTCTGAATGATACACATCAAGTTGTAAATGTCATCAATTTTAGATTTTTAAAATCATACTTGCCAATAGACGCCATTATTATGGCAGGAGGCAAAGGGACAAGACTGAAACCTTTAACGGATAATACGCCTAAGCCCTTATTGAAAGTAGCTGATAGACCTATAATTGAACATAATATTGATCGGTTGATAAGCTATGGTATAGATGATTTTTGGCTATCTATAAATTATCTAGGCAAACAATTAGAAGATTATTTTGCAACAGGGGAAAGCAAAGGTGTGCGAATTAATTATGTTACTGAAGATAAACCATTAGGTACCATAGGAGCAGCAAGAGCTATAAATAACTTTCAACACGAAACAGTTTTGGTTACCAATTCAGATATTTTAACAAATCTTGATTATGAGGATTTTTATAAAGATTTCATTCAATCTGATGCAGATTTATCGGTAGTGACTATTCCTTATGAAGTCTTAATTCCTTATGCCGTATTGGAAATGGATAAGGGAATTGTAAAATCATTTAAGGAAAAGCCTACCTATACGTATTATTCAAATGGCGGGATATATTTGATTAAAAGAGAATTATTGGAATTGATTCCAAAGAATGAGTTTTACAATGCAACTGATTTGATGGAACAATTAATCAAGCAAGGGAAAAAAGTTAATTCTTATCCTTTAAGAGGCTATTGGTTGGATATAGGGAAGCATGAAGATTTCCAAAAAGCCCAAGAGGATTTTAAACATATAAAATTTTGATGAAGCCTTTAGTAGTAATACCAGCAAGAGGTGGTTCAAAAGGAGTTCCCCGTAAAAACATAAAAGATTTAGGGGGTAAACCTCTGATTTATTATACTATTGAGGCTGCCAGAGAAGTTTTTGAAGATAAACACATTCTCGTTAGTACTGATGATGAAGAAATTAAAGAAGTTGTCGAAAAAACAGGTCTTAAAGTACCTTTTATAAGGCCAAAGGAATTAGCAACAGATACAGCCGGAACACAGGAGGTTTTAAAACACGCCATTAAGTTTTCTGAGGACAATGGCTATTTCCCTGATACCCTAGTTCTATTACAGCCTACTTCACCTTTTAGAACAGGGGAGCATTTAAAGAAAGCAATAGACTTATATCATGATAATATAGACATGGTAGTTTCCGTAAAAGAAACGAAATCAAATCCGTACTATTTGTTATTTGAAGAAAATGAAGAAGGATATTTAGAAAAATCTAAAGAAGGTAATTTTACCAGAAGACAAGATGTTCCAAAAGTATGGGAGTATAATGGAGCTGTTTATGTTATAAATATTAATTCCTTAGAGAAGAGCCGAATGAATCAGTTCAATAGAATTTTAAAATTTGAAATGAGCCAAAAATCTTCTCATGATATAGATGATCTGATAGATTGGTTAATTGCAGAAAAATTATTGGATGAGGATTTTACTTAATTTTAATTACGATAGAAATCAATGGCTGGAATTATTAAAACCACTTTTTCCATCAAATGAAATTCATTGGCTTCGTTATATTTCTAAAACTGAGGATCAAAATAAGCATTTGGAATCTCATCAATATCATTATTGGTCTGATTATGCCTCGGCTCAAGAAACTCTTATAGTTATTAATCCTGATGTTATTATAATAATGGATAATAAATCTCCATTATCAATTGCTTTAATTTATTCTGCGAAAAACGCTAAAATTCCTGTTTATTATTTACAACATGGAGTTTTGGCTAGTTATAAAGATTATAAAATTCTTGAGGCTAATCTCATAAGTACTGATAATAATAGAATTGAGAAGTTAAGTGAACTTAAAGCAAAAGCTGGTTTCAGCACCTTTTCTTATTTCAAGAATTCTCTAGGGCTTAGATTTTTTCATCCAAAAACCATTCTTTATTTATTAATAGCTAAAAAATATGGAGAGCGGACAGCAGCATATTTAATTAAAGATGAAATAAGAATACCAGATAAATATCTTTGCTTTAGTGTGGAAAATGCAAAGCTTCATTTTGAACTAGATGGAAATATAGAAAAGAGAATAAATGTTGTCGGTTTTCCAGAGCTAGAGAAAATTGTGAGGGAGTACGAAAAAGTAACATCGGAGAATTCTAATAATTATTGGCTTCATATTGATCAACCTTTATCTGGCGGAGATTTGGGAGAACAATTTATTTCTGAAGAAAAACATCACCAAATATATTTAAGTTTATCCCAGAAAGCAGCTGAGAATCAGAGTATGCTTTACGTTAAATTGCATCCAGGGAGCTTTTTGAAAGAAAATTTACCCCAAGATGAAAATATTGTTTATTTAAGAGAGGTAGAGAGTTTAGCATTTCTTATAAAAAATGCCCGCGTTTGCACAGGATTTTACTCTAGTTTACTTCTACCTTGCATTGCATTCAAGCCTACTATCCTAATTAAAATCATCGATTTGTCGTGGTATACAAGTATGAGTAAATACCCAAACGTTTTTGTAACAAATGATATTTTGGAAATAGAAAATATACCTCAAGAGGCCAACTCAGATGATTCAGATAAGTTTTTAGCTGTACAGGGCTATTTTGAAGATGACAGTTTTGAGGATAGAGTTTTAAAAAAATTGCAAGACTCAACTGTATTTTTTGAGGAAAAATAGGTTCAGAAATACAAGAAATATTTTATGGTTAATATTTTTTTTGCTACTACAACACTTCAATTGCTCAATTGCATAGATGAGGCTAAAAATTATTCAGCCTCAGAAAACATTTTAATTTTTGGTAAAAAGCACCCAAATCTTGATTTGAAATTAATTGAGGAAGTAAAAGATTTTGGTACTAAGTACTTGTTCGATTATAGCATGTTTGACCCTTTTAAGAGATTTTTAAGCCTTAGAAGGATGATGGGGTCTGTCAAGGAAATAGCACAAACAGAAAATCTTAAAACCGTCTATTTTGGTAATATCTATGAAATGCAACAAAATTATTTCTTTCAGCATTTATCCGGTAAGGAAAGAATTGTTTTAGTCGATGATGGTACCTTGAATTTGAATTTTCCAGATCGCATTAAGAACGGTTATTTTATCAAGGGTCAGAAAAATTTGCAATATTATAAAAACCTTATTCTTTATCGGTATAAGGGGAAAGATGTTAATAGACCCGAGCTTTTTTCAATTTACAAATTAGACTATCCTGCAGAATTGTTGAGAAAGAATACTTATCAAAACTTATTTAAAGATAAGAAACATAATAAAGATGATAACAAAGTAGTTTTGATTGGCGCTAATTGGGCCAGTTACATTTCCTCCAAACAATACATAGAAATTCTTAAAAAGATTTGGAAAATGAATCAGAGAAAAGATATTATATATTGTCCGCACCCTGCCGAAAACTTAAACTTATTAGAAGAAAGTTTTAATGCATGGGGATTTAAAACAAAAAAAAACAGTCTAGGGATAGAATGGTATTTGATTAACGAAGCAGATTTTATACCTTCAAAAATTTATTCGTTTTCCAGTTCTGCAATGATTGTGCTTGATCAATTTTATAAAGGGAAGTCAGATCTCTTTATCTTACCTCCTTTATTAAAATTGGGTTTCAATAATCTGATTGTTTCCTACTTTAAAGAAAATAGAATTGGTAATTTTATGGACTGGAATGATATAGGAATTGATCATTTAGAAATTGTAGATTAAGTCCTCTTAAAATTTTATTATTTAATTATGCTTTCAAAAATATTAGACTGCACACTCCGGGATGGAGGATATTATACGCAATGGGATTTTGACAAAGAATTGGTTAATGTCTATTTTAAATCCTTTGATGAATTACCTGTAGAATATCTGGAAATCGGTTATCGCTCCAAACCCATGGGGGGCTATTTGGGAGAATATTTTTATTGTCCGGAATATGTTTTACATGCTGCAAAAGAAAATTCTGCTAAAAAACTAGTCATCATTTTAAATGAAAAAGATGTAAAAGCTGGTGATGCTAAAGAGTTGTTAAGTCCTTGCATTGGATACATTACTATGGTAAGGCTAGCTATAGACCCTGCTAATTTTAAAAGAGCATTAGTATTGGCGGAGGAAGTTAAAAAGCTGGGTTTTGAGGTCGGGTTCAACGTGATGTACATGTCTAATTGGAAACAGTATGCTGATTTCCTGGATTTGATCCCAGAAGTAGGTGGAATAGCCAACTATTTCTATATGGTTGATTCTTTCGGTGGGGTATATCCGGAAGATGTTAAGAATACATACGAATTGGTAAAAAGTAAAACGGATGTAAAAATTGGTTTTCATGGTCATAATAACTTAGAACTTGGGCTTATAAATACTCTAACAGCTTTAGATTGCGGTGCTGATATGGTGGATGCCACTGTCACAGGTATGGGCAGAGGAGCTGGGAACCTAAAAACAGAGCTATTATTAACAGCTCTTAACTCCAGGAGTGGTTTAGACGTTAATTTTAATGCATTAGGACTTGTAACTGATGCCTTTGTTTCGCTGCAGCAAAGGTATGAATGGGGTACCAATTTGCCCTATATGGTTTCTGGAGCTAATTCCTTGCCTCAAAAAGATGTAATGGAGTGGGTGACAAAGCGTTTTTATTCTTTTAATAGTATTATCCGCGCTTTACAGAATCAAAAGGAGGCTAAAAAAGATAATCAAAAATTACCGGAATTTGAGTCTTCTCAAAAATTTAAAAATGCTTTGATAGTAGGGGGTGGGCCAAGTGCAAATAGTCATTCCAGTGCCATTAAGGAATTCTTAAATAAAAATCCTGATACAGCTATTATTTATGCAAGCTCAAGGAATGCAAAATATTTTCAAAACCTAAAAAATACGCAGTATTTTTGTTTAATTGGGAGTGAGGGTCAGAGATTGGAAAGTGTATTGTCTGAGTTAACTGGCTTTACTGCTGATTGCATTTTGCCACCCTTTCCAAGAAAAATGGGAACGTACATTCCTCAACAACTGGAAGGTAAAACCCATGAACTGGTTTCATTTAGTAAAGAGGTAATAGCTGAAGATTCTCCTACTATTTTAGCTTTTGAATTGGCTAAAAAAATGCATGTGCAAAATGTCTATATTGTAGGCTATGATGGATATTCAGATGAATTGATGGGAGAAAAAGAGAAGGCACTTTTTGCAGAAAATGATGAGGTTTTTGACAATTACATTTCTGATTTTGATAAGCTTGAGAGCTTAACCCCAACCAAATATAAGAACCTGGATGTTCATTCTGTTTATAGTCTATTAGTTGAATAAAATCTGTAAATAGTTTTTAGGCAAGATTTTCTACTAAGCTAATTTAAACTTTTTTAGATGAAAGATTATATAGTTGTTATACCAGCACGCATGCAGTCTTCTCGTTTACCGGGTAAGCCTTTGATTGAGTTGCAAGGTAAAAGTATGATCCAACGAACTTTTGCGCAATGTACTAAAGCTGTTGATAAAAATCTTATCTATGTAGCCACTGATAGTGAGGAAATATATTCTCATTGCATGCAAAATGATATGCAGGTGTTAATGACTTCTGAAGAACATTTGACGGGTACAGATAGGGTAGCAGAAGTAGCTGAAAAAATTGAAGCAAAACATTATATCAATGTGCAAGGGGATGAGCCTATTTTCAATCCAGCTGATTTAAAGGAAACAATTAAAGCATTAAAAAAATATCCAGCAGATATTATTAACGGATATGCTATACTAGAAAAGGAAGCACAATACAAAAGTGTAACCATACCTAAATTAGTGTTTCGCCCTGATGGAAGGTTATTATATATGAGTAGAAGTCCTATACCTGGGAGTAAATCAGGTAGTTTAAGGAAATCCTGGAGGCAGATATGTATATATGTATTCCCTAAAAAAGCGCTAATTAGCTTTGCGAAGTGCAAAGAAAAAACGCCTTTAGAAGCAGAAGAGGACATAGAAATTTTACGTTTTTTGGAGCTGGGATTTGAGGTACGTATGATTCCTTTATCTAATGATTCGGTTGCAGTGGATACACCTGAGGATGCAGAAATTGTGAGAGAAATTTTAAAGATTAATGATGAAGGATAATAAATTTGAAAACATAAATACTATTTTTTGGGATTTCGATGGGGTAATAATGAATAGTAATGCTGTTAGAGATTCTGGTTTTGAAATGGTATTACAAGACTTTCCTAATGAACAGGTTAACCAATTGTTGGAATTTCATCAAAAAAATGGAGGTTTATCACGTTATGTGAAATTCCGTTATTTCTTTGAAGAAATACTTGGTCAATCAATTACGGATGAGCAAGTACATGTATGGGCTGAAAGATTTTCAAAAATTATGTTAGAGCGTCTCCAGGATAAAAGCATATTGATTGAAGAAACTGTACAATTTGTAGAGGAAAATTACAAAAACTATAAAATGATTATTGTTTCAGGTTCGGATCAAGCTGAGTTGAGAAAAATTTGTAAAGCTGTCGACATTGCTCAGTATTTTGAAAGAATCCACGGTTCACCTAAACCAAAAAAGGAATGGGTGACGCAAATATTGGAAGAAGAAAATATAGATGCTAATTCAGCAGTTTTGATAGGTGATTCGCTTAATGACTATGAGGCTGCAATTCATAATGGTATAAAATTTTATGGATTCAATAATGCTGCACTTCAAAAGAAAAACTTAAATTATATTGTAAACTTCTAATTGACTGGGGAAAAGCCCAACTCTTTCTTAAATTTTGCAAAAGAAAATACTACTTATAGAAGACGAAAGAAGTGGCTATAGTATGAAAAGATACGTAGCGCATTTAAAGAAAATTGACGCATTTGATTTTTCTGTATTTACTGTCCATGATTATTTTTCAACTATATATGTACCTATTTTTAAATACTTGATTCTCCCTTTCAAGGTTTTTTTTGCTAAAGAGTCCTCTATTATAATCCCTACCGAAAGGTATGCCTATTTATTATGGTTCTGGAGGGGCGAAAAATCCGTAGTGGTTTGTCACGATTTGCATGATTTAATGAATTATGATGTCCCTTTTTACCTAAAATGTTTCATTCGATTAAATCTATCGGGCTTAACTAAAGCAACTAAAATAGTAACTGTTTCTGAACATACTCAAGTTGATTTACTAAAGTACAAGCCTACGCTTGACAGAAATAAAATGGCGGTTATTCACAATGCTATTGAAGATCATTGGTTCACTTCTGGAAGTAAGTCAGATTTCAATAGTGATTTTACTAAGAGTTTACCTGATTCCTATGTGTTAATGGTTGGGACTAATGCGTGGTATAAAAATATAGATTGGGGACTAAGAATAATTAATGAACTAAATATCAGTTTAGTAAAGGTAGGTGTCTTATCTGAGCAGCAGATTAATTTTTTAAATACCAATAAAATCTCTTACACTCATTATCAAAATGTGAAAGAGGTACAATTAAAGTATCTATATTCAAATGCTTCTTTTCTATTTTTTCCTTCTATACATGAAGGCTTTGGATGGCCAGTTTTAGAAGCCATGGCATCAAGTTGCCCCATACTTGCTTCTAACAAAGCAAGTATTCCTGAAATAGGAGAACAGCATATACAATATATTGATCTAAATAGTATCGAAAGAACACATCAAATCATCAAAGAATATTTAGATGCTAATATTCAGCAAGATAAAGAGCTAAATCGTCAAAGAGCTAAATCCTTTAATTTTGAAAGGTTTAGTTCATCTTTTAAGGAATTATTGAATCAATGAAAATACTTTTTATACAAAAAGAAGGGGGCATTTTTGGAGCGGAAAACTATCAATTAAAAATTGTTCCGGCTCTACTGGACAAAGGATTTAATATTGAATTTTTAAGGCTTTATACTAATTATCAGGGAGGAATAGGTGGTGATTTCATAGACCGATTAAATGCTATGGGTGTCAAAACGCATGAACTTAATATTGGTCGAATCCCTAAATTATCTTCCTTAAAAAAGATTAAAAAACTAATTAGCCAAAACAATTTTGATATAGTGCACACCCATTTAATTCATGCTGACTTACATTTAAGCTTGAGTAAATTGTTTTTAGGAGGTATCAAATGCCCTTGGGTCAGTACCAAGCATGGCTATGATAATAACTTTACGGCTCAATTTGGCTTTGATGCTAGTAAGCAAAAGAAAACCCCTTATTTTCTTTTAGCTCAATTATCAGAAAGACTTTGTCATCAATCTTTTACCATCTCCCATGGCTTAAGAAACTTCTTTATTAAAACCGGACTTGCAAAAGAGGAAAAAATGAAATTGATTCATTATGGTTTTGACTTTCCCGAAACCTCTGATGAATTGCTGGATGCTGATTTTAAGTTGTTTAAAAAACAAGTTATTATAGCAGGTAGGTTAGTAGGTTTTAAGGGGCATCACTATCTTATAGAGGCCATGCAAAAGCTCTGTGCTCAGGATACAGAAACTGGTTTAATTATAGTAGGAAGTGGAGAATTAGAGGAAGATTTAAAACAAAAAGCAAATGACCTGAAATTGGAAAATCATATTCATTTTGCAGGCTATAGTAAAGAAGTGATCAAGTGGATGTATAATTCTGATTTAGTAGCGGTGCCTTCCATTTCAGAAGGTTTTGGAGTGGTGTTTTTGGAGGCATTCAACTGTAAAAAGCCAGTAGTTTCCTGGGATGTTCCAGCCGGAAATGAATTAATGAAAGATGGTGAGACTGGTTATTTGGTTCCACCTTATGATACACAAGCATTAGCTGAAAAGATGTCCTACATTTTAAATCATCCTTCAGAAGCTAAAGAAGTGGGTTTAAATGCACTTCAAGAGCTTAAGAATTATTATAACTTGGAGCGTATGACCAAAGAAACCATTGACTTTTACCATTCAGCATTGAAATAGTGGGCGCTATTATAGCCATATTGCTATTAATCGGTTTGGCCCAATGGCTAAAATCCTCTTATATAAAAAATCAACCCCAGTTAAGTAAGCGGTACAACTGGGGTGTCTTTTTTCGAATTCTGGGAACTGTAGGCTATATAGTCTACGCTCGATTTTTCAGTGGGGGTGGTGTAGATGCATGGGTTTATGATAACTGGGCATCCAATTTTGCGGAATACTTTAGAGCTTTTGATTTTTCTCCATTCTATGATGAAACCTTATGGCGAAATAGTCAATTATTCTATACCAACTTTGTAGCCTACCCGGCAGCCTTCTTTATGATATTTACTTTTGATAATGAGTTTGGTGTTTATTTGCTCTTTAGCGCTGTGTGTTTTGCAGGTCTGATCTTATTATTTAAAGCTTTTCGTAAAAATTATTTCTTCTTAGATCAACCTAATCTACTATTTTGGGTTTTGCTATTCCCTGCACTCTGGTTTTGGACATCTACCATCGGTAAAGATGCCTTTATGTTTTTGGGAATGGGTGTGGTCTGTATGGGGATTCATAATAGACGCTTAAACTATACTTATATACTTATTGGTCTGGCTATTTTATATGCCTTTAGGCCACCCACTGCTTATGTAGCGGTTTTAGCCTTAGGTTCATTTTTTATTCTCAATATAAAAGATAATTGGTTGATTCGTATTTTTAAAATTACAGCCGGTATCGTAGTCATTATTTTATTAGCCAATTATTTATCCGATCAATGGGGAGTAGAAGAGTTTTCAAATCAAGAATTAACAGAACTGCAAAGTGGAACTTTAAGAAATAATGAGTACGGTACAGGAGTATTAGATGAAAAAGCTGGTGGTATTGGGTCTATTCCTCAAGGGATCATAGATGTGCTGGCACGTCCGTTCTTGTGGGAGATACGAAATGTACTGACGGCCGCAGCTGCAATAGAAATCAATGCGGTTTTATTGTTGTTAATTATAAAGAGGAAATCGTTTATGCGTTTTATAAAAGATAGTTTAAGTCATAGGTTATCGACCTTTGTGCTAGCTTTTGTGTTTATTTATGTGGTTACTGTAGGCCTTTTTGAAAATAATATTGGCCTTATCGCCCGACATCGCTCCATTATTTTTCCTTTCCTGTTCCTTATGGCTTTTGCTTATGATGATAAAGTCAAAAGAGCCTATCAGCAGTTTATGTGGAGAAAAAGAAAGCAAGCTGCTGAAAAACTAACCGCTGAGAAGCTAATGCGCAAAGAGACCCAAGTTAATAATTAATAATTGGATAATTATTAATTTGGGTTGGTAATTCTTTGAAATGTTCTTGGCGTAAAACTTAGTGTCCCTGTCTGCCGCCAGGAAGATTCGTAACTTAGCGTGGATTTTCTTTAAGCTTTAGCTTCAACACTTTTCTTTTCTTTTATCCCTTTTGTGGTTCACATAAATAGTCAGCTTTAGCTGATCTATTCCCTATGAATCGTACCCACTTATGTCGGGACAAGTTGTGGTTAATTTTCTTTGCGTAAAGTTTGCATCTCAACTGCTCCCGACTTATGGTGCCGGACAGGTAGGCTCCTTTGCGGTTAAAGTTCTTTTAGCTTTAGCTGAAACCACTTCCTTTCCTCTCTCTTTTCTGTCATTGCTCTGAATAAGTATAGGTTTAAAAGAACTTCAGCTTTGCATGAATTTAAAATTTTGTAGATTTGTTTAAATATAGTTGGTAAACCTGAATATTATGAACTTAGAAGCTCGAAAAATCACATTTGTCCAAGAATTTTTGAAGTTGCAAAATGAAGATATCATTAATAGTTTAGAGCAACTTTTGAAGAAACGAAAAGCAGAATCAGTTGAGGAAGATTTAAAACCGATGAGTTTAAAATCCTTTAATGAAAGAATTGACAAATCAATGGAAGATTCTAAAAATGGAGATTTTGTTGAAGATAAAGAATTAGAATCTATCATTGATAAATGGGATTAAAGTTAATTTGGACTGGTTTTGCAATTAATCAATTAGAAAGTGTTTATGATTACTATAATAAAATTGCTGGTAAAGCAGTTGAAAAAAAAGGGTTGTCAATGATATTTATAAAGCACCTACTGTTCTAAAGGATTTACCTCAACTTGGACAAATTGAAGAGCTACTGATAGATCGTGATCAAGAATTCAGATATATCTTATGCAAACATCACAAAATCATATATTGGTTAAATGTCAATCAAAAAAGAATTGAGGTAGTTGATGTTTTTGACACTAGACAAAACTCGGCAAAAATAATTAGGAACAAATGAATAGAAATATCGAATGCAGTTAGTAATGAATATTTCCCTTAAGTTTTAGATGAAATCCTTTTGTTTTCTTCCATTACCTCTCGTACCCTTATAAGGGTTAAATGTTGTAGTTAGATAATCAGCTTTAGCTGATAAATTTCTTTGCGTAAACTTAGCGTCTTAGCGAGAAAATTTAAAAGCCTTCCCGATGAATTTGGGACAAGTTGGCTTAGATTCGTGATCTCCTTGTAAATGTCAGTGCAACTCTGTGGTTAACCCAGTTCAGCTTTAGCTACCACACTTTTCTTTTCTTTTATCCCTTTTGTGGTTCACATAAATAGTCAGCTTTAGCTGATCTATTCCTTGTGAATCGTACCCACTTATGTCGGGACAAGTTGTGGTTAATTTTCTTTGCGTCTTTCCGTCTTTGCGGTTAATTTTACAACATGCAAAAACCCACAGCTATTGTCTTCGGCAGCTACCTGCCATCAGTCATTAACTTCCGTAAACCCTTACTCACCGCCCTTCAAGCAAAAGGCTATCATGTAATCGCTTTAGCCCCCGGTAGGGATGAAGTCACCGAACAAAACCTAGGTGATTTAGGAGTTGAATTTATTCAAGTCCCATTAGGCCGAACTGGCTTTAATCCCCTCCAAGATTACAAAACCCTTCAATTTCTTCAAAGACTTTTTCAAGAGCTGGAGCCGGAGGTGGTGATTACTTACACTATAAAACCCAATATATACGGTAGTTGGGCTGCCAAAAACCTTAAAAATGCCAAAGTATTGGCCTGGATTACCGGTCTGGGTTATGTAGGCATGGAAGCCGATACTTTGAAAAGAAAGTTAGTCCGCTCGGTTATTTTCAGGCTTTATAAAAAAGCCTTTTCCAAGCTGCCTTTTATCGCTTTTCAAAATCCTGACGATCAGCAGTTTTTTAAACAGCATAATTTACTTAGGTCACATACTGCTCAAACTATCACTGCGGGTTCGGGAGTAGATTTAAAACATTACCCCAAAGCTGCTCCACAAGTTAGTCCTATTAAATTTCTATTAATAGCCCGCTTGATAGGGGCTAAGGGAGTAAATGAATACTTAGCCGCAGCAAAAATTATCAAGAAAGATTATCCTGAAGTTATTTTTCAACTCATCGGCATGACAGATGAAGGCAATCCTGATTCCTTAGAAGAAAATGAATTAAATGAGTTGCATGAAAGGAGCACTATAGAATATTTAGGCTTTCAGTCTGATGTCCGTAAGTATTTGTCCCAATGCTCAGTGTTTGTCCTACCGTCTTATTACAGAGAAGGTACTCCGCGCACTATATTAGAATCTTTGGCCATGGGGAAACCCATTATCACCACTGATAATCCAGGATGCAGGGAAACGATTGATGGAGATAAAAATGGCTTTTTAATTCCTATAAAAGATACACATGTATTGGTACAAGCCATGCAATCCTTCATTGATAATCCTTCCTTGATTGAACAAAAAGGCGAGGAGAGCTACCGATTAGCTGTGGAGAAATATGATGTTGATAAAGTAAATCAGCATTTGTTTGAGTTTATGAGCCTTTAGACAACTTTGGAAAAAAAACTAGTTACAAGTAAGTATTTCATTAAATCCGGTCTCACCTTCTGTACTGACCAAATGGAGTTCCTCGGACCAAAGTACCACTTAGTTCAGATGACAGTCAGACCGGCCCGTTTTAAATTTCAGATAGAGACACTACACCAAAGTCCCCCTTTGGGGGATTTAGGGGGCTGGGATTTAAGAGGCCACTGTCACCAAATAATAATTTTTCTTACCTCTTTGCACTAATATATACTTCCCTTGTAGCAAGCTGAGTTCAACAGCGGCATTAGCATCCATCACCTTTTCTTTATTGATGCTTACGCCACCTCCTTTAATCATTTTTCTGGCTTCTCCTTTTGATGGGAAAATGACCTCCTGAGTCAATTCTGAAAGGAAATCCGTGATGTTTTCGGTATTGTCTAAGTCTGATTTATTAACAGTTACTTGTGGCACTCCTTCAAACACACTCAATAAGGTGTCTTCATCTATGCTTTGCAATTCTTCAGTAGTTGATTTACCAAATAGGATAGAGGAAGCTTTTAAGGCCATATCCAAAGCTTCTTGTGAATGAACTCTAACGGTTAATTCTTCTGCTAAAGCCTTTTGCAGCACTCTAAGATGAGGCGCTTCATTATGTTCTTTTTCCAAGGCTTCAATTTCTTCTTTTCCTTTAGTGCTAAAAATCCTGATGAAATTACTCATGTCTTCATCAGAAGCATTCAACCAAAATTGATAGAATTTGTAAGGGGATGTTTTCTTCGGGTCGAGCCAGATGTTTCCGCTTTCCGTTTTTCCAAATTTGGTACCATCAGCTTTCTTTATCAAAGGACAAGTCACCGCAAAGGCTTCTCCCTGATCTATTTTTCTGATCATTTCAGTTCCTGTGGTTATATTTCCCCACTGATCTGAACCACCCATCTGTAGCTTACAGTTTTTCTCTCGAAATAAATGCAAGAAATCATATCCTTGCACTAATTGATAAGTGAATTCTGTAAAACTCATGCCTTCGCTTGATTCTGCCGACAATCTTGTTTTGACAGAATCTTTAGCCATCATATAATTGACCGTAATATGCTTTCCAACATCTCGGATAAAGCCCAGGAAGCTAAAATCCTTCATCCAGTCGTAGTTATTCACTAATTGCGCACTATTTTCTCCCTTGGCATCAAAATCCAAGAAGTTTTGAATTTGGGCTTTTATAGAAGCTTCGTTATGGCGTAAAGTAGGCTCATCTAAGAGGTTGCGTTCTTTTGATTTTCCGGAAGGGTCACCAATCATACCCGTTGCTCCACCTAGCAAAACAATAGGTCTATGTCCTGCATCTTGAAAATGCTTTAACATCATTACCCCAACTAAATGTCCAATATGAAGGGAGTCAGCAGTCGGGTCAATTCCCACATAAGCACTGCTCATTTCTTCAGCCAGTTGTTTTTCAACCCCTGGCATCATGTCATAAATCATTCCTCTCCATTGAAGCTCTTCTATAAAATTCTTTTGCATATTATTGAATATTGAAAGTCTGATGATTGTATAATGCCTGCAAATATAAAAGGCTTAGCAAGGAATTAATAGCAATATTTGATTAATTACGGATCACGAATTTTAGAATTGAAAAATTAGCTTTGAGCATAACACCTTTTTGTTTTTAGCTTTAGCTAAAACTCTATTGTTTTCTTTTGACTCTATTGTGGTAAGAAAGAAGTTTGGTCGTTGGCCCGTTAAGTAATATATAGTAATTCTGGATTTTTAATTCGGATCTAAGTTAATTTATCTCTGTTGTATTCCCCTATTTTAAGGTCTGACCAATTATAATGATTTCTCTTTTTTTAGCGCAAAATTCCCTGATTTCATCATTCAATAATCATCTTCATTCCGTATTTTTGGTTAAAATTAGTCTCCAATGCCCCAGAGAATATCCTACAGAACACATAAAGCAGGGTCTTTTAATAGACTAAAACTAGTTGAAGAAGAATTGGCTAGTCCAGAAGCAGATGAAGTACAGGTCAAGGTAAAGGCTGTGGGACTGAATTTTGCTGATGTTTTTGCCATTCTAGGCTTATACAGTGCGACTCCGGAAGGATCTTTTATTCCAGGCTTAGAATATGCAGGCGAGATTATTGCCAAAGGTTCAGAAGTAAAAGACTTTGAAGTTGGAGATCGTGTAATGGGCGTTACGCGTTTCGGTGCTTATACTTCTCATATTAATATTGACAGTGCTTACGTCAATAAAATACCGGCAAGTTGGTCTTACGAGGAAGGTGCTTCTTTTTTGGTCCAGGCACTAACCGCTTACTACGGATTGTTTTATTTGGGAAATTTGCAAAAGGGAAGTACAGTGTTAATTCATTCTGCAGCTGGCGGAGTTGGTTTACTAGCAAATAGGATGGCACAAAAAATAGGTGCTTTTACTATTGGTAGTATTGGTTCTGCATCAAAAATTGATCTTTTGAAAAAGGAGGGCTATCAAAAATATATAGTCCGTTCGAAACACTTTAAAAAGGATTTGGAGGAAGCCTTACGCGGCAGAGAACTAGATTTAATTATGGAATGCATAGGAGGGAAGATATTTAAGACTGGATATGATATGTTAGCTCCTCAAGGTAGAGTAGTGAATTATGGTTCAGCACGCTACGAAGGTACTAGTAACTCACCCAATTGGCCACGATTGGCTTGGTTATATCTTACAAGGCCCAAAATAGATCCGCAGAAAATGATTGAGACTAATAAGGGGATTCTAGGTTTCAATTTGATCTGGTTGTATGAGAAGAAGGAGTTAATGCAACAGATTCTGAAAGAACTGGAAGCACTCGATATGGAAGCACCCTTTATCGGCCATCGATTCAAGTTTGAGCAAATGCATGAAGCTTTAAAACTATTTCAGTCAGGAAAAACCATGGGTAAGGTAGTGTTAACGATTGACTAGCTAGAATCTAGAGTATAGATCCTAGAACCTGAAATTTCAAGATCTCACCCCATATCCAACATCCATCATCCACCTTTTGCTTTCCAACTTCTAACCACCAAACACTTTCCCTTTCACAAAATCCCAAAACTCTTTTCTTTCATCGGAAGAAGTTAATAGGGCCTTCACTGTATTTCCAAAATTAGGTTTTGTTTTTTCTTTTTGATCTGACTTAATGCTAGGCAATGGTGCAGGTTCGGGTTTAGGTTGAGGAGTGACATCGGCTTTTTCATTGCTCGATTTTTTCATTCCAAAATTTTTAGGATCCAGTTTTTCAGCATCTTCGTAATGCTTTTCCGCTTTTTTGTGATTGCCCATTTTACCCAAAACCAGCCCTAAATTATTATGGGAAATAGCATCTTCGGGATCTAACTCCAATGCTTTTTGATAGTCTTTTTTGGCACCTTCTAAGTCATTCAAATGATCTTTTATGAAAGCTCTACTAGCATATCTGAAAGGGTTTTCTGGTTCCATTTCCACAGCAGTATTAAAATCTTTCATGGCAGTTTCCTGCTGCTTAGCCATATAATAAATCAGACCTCTCTCGGCATAAAGCTCAGCACTGTCTGGTTTCAGTTTTATGGCTTTGCTCATATCTGATTGGGCAGCCTGATAATCCTTTATTTTAAAATAAGCTTTCCCTCTTTGATAATAAGCCATAGGGTTTTGATTGTTTTGGGTAATGTATTGAGAATACAAATGAATCCCCTGTTTAAAATCACCTTTCTGGCAATAGGATGAGGCAGTTTCTAAGAGTATGTTAATATCTTCCATAAAAATTATTTTAGTGAAATAGAATGATCACAAAACTATATAAGTTTTAACTAATGAAAGACTTTTGGGTTTGTCAAATATTGGATTTCACCTTTATTTTTGGTTTTCTGAGATAAAAGAATCAATCCAATCATAGGCTTCATTATTTCTATTGAAAAATTGCAATATCATGGGTACATGCTTTTTCCCTGATTGTAAGTGATAATTAGGATTCGGTTCTATCTTTCTATACTCAGTCAAGAATCGATCAGTACTGGAGATGATACCCGGTAACGTGTTTTCTCCCATCATAATCAGCAGACGCGGGTCATTTTCATCTACATAGTAAATAGGAGAGTATTCCTTCCAGATTTCAGAATCGTTGGTGAAAGTTTTTAAATATGAGGTGCCTGCGGGATAATTCTTCTTTTTTAAGAAGCCGTACATATCTAAGCCTGCTGCATCAATTAAGATGGCACCTTTTATAGGGTTTTCTATTTCCAATTCTTGAAAATAATCATCTTTCACGCTGATGAGCGCTGCCAAATGTCCACCTGCAGAATGACCAGAAATATAGATTTGATTAGGGTCTCCACCGTAGTCCTCTATATTTTCCTTTACCCATTTTACAGATTTTGCAACTGCAATAGTCATATCCGAAATTATATATTCTGGACTCAATGGATAATCGATGTTTACGGCTACAATTCCTTTACGCGCTAATCTCTTCCCAAAAAAATCGTACAAATCCTTTTTACCAGAATTCCAGCTACCGCCATGAACAAAAATGAAAACAGCTTTTGCTTCTGCTGCCTTCTTGGGAGAGAAGATATTTAATTGCTTTTCAGGTAAATTTTGATTTAAACCTTCCTCCATATAGTTGATATCTTTTGATTTGGTCACTTTGCAACCGAAGGAGAAAAATAGTAAAAACAGGAGAATATTTGAAAATGTGATGATAGGTAATTTTATAGCTTGTATTTTTAGCATTTCACTTTAACTATTTTAACAATGATAGGTTAGCTCTTTCTTATTACTGCTTTAGATGAATTAAGTTGGATTAAATTTACATTAAGAAATAAGAATATAGGGATTGATAAAGTGAAATATTAATTTTGAATCAAATTAACAATATAAGAATATGATACAAGCCTGGATGCGAGGAGTTTTGCTAATAGCCTCGGTATATAATGTTGCGTGGTCAGTGTTTCTTTTCTGGAGTCCCAATAGTTATATTAAATGGATGACTGAAGGAGCACAAACTGAAAATCAATGGGTTTCATATCAGGCAATTGGCATTTTAGTAGTCGCAGTGATGCTTTTTGTGGGGTTTTTAAAGCCGCTGAAATTCAAATGGTTCATATTCCTTTCCTTTCTGGCAAAATTAATGGGAGGTATCGCGGTCTATCTATTAATCATGGAATCAGCGTTTACCAAGAAATTCATGTTTCATTTGTTAATGAATGACTTGGTTTGGTTGTTTCCTTTACTTGCTATCGTTTTGGCGGCATTCAAATCAGAAAAAAGCCGTTAAACTATAATGATTTGGTCTTCGACTGTATTTTATTTAAATCGCATTAAAAATTAATTAAATGAAATGAGCACAAATAATCGAGGGTGAATTTATGCTAACCGCCTGATGAATATTTGTCGCGAATTCCATGTGACAGTTAAAAAACAATGATATACACATGAAATTTATTTTATCAATTTTCCTTCTTACTTGTTTTTTAGCTACTTCAAAAGCGCAATTAAAAGAACCTGCACCCTCTTCAGAAATATTGCATCAAATGCAAAAGTTGCAATATACCACAAGAGTTTTGTACGTGGCGGCTCATCCAGATGATGAGAATACCCGATTTATTGCCTATGTAGAAAATGGTAAAAAATTTGAAGCAGCTTATCTTTCTCTCACTAGAGGGGACGGAGGACAAAATGTAATAGGTCCTGAATTAAGAGAAGGGCTCGGTTTAATTCGTACTCAGGAACTATTGGCAGCTAGAAATATTGATGGTGGAGAGCAATTTTTTACTAGAGCCAACGATTTTGGGTATTCGAAGAATCCGGATGAGACTTTTAATAAATGGGGGAAAGAAGAAGTGTTATCTGATGTGGTTTGGACAATCCGTAATTTTCAGCCGGATGTTATAGTGACTCGTTTTAATAAGACCCCTGGAATTACCCATGGACACCATACTGCCTCAGCAATTTTAGCCCATGAGGCATTCAAATTAGCTGGTGATAAAAATGCTTTTCCTGAGCAGTTGAAGCTGACTAACATCTGGCAACCCAAGAAAATCTATTGGAATACTTCTTCATGGTTTTTTAGTAGAAGTGGAGACTTCGATAAATCAAAATACGTCACTGATAATGCTGGGGGTTATGCTCCATTGTTGGGCATTTCTTATACTGAAATGGCAGCATTGAGCAGAAGCAGGCATAAATCTCAAGCTTTTGGGACTGCCGGCAATAGGGGAGATGAAATAGAGTATTTTGAATATTGGAGTGGACCCGAGAATGACAAAGCGCTATTTGCTGGCATCGATCACTCATGGACTAACTTTAAAAATGGGAAGTCTATTCAAAAAGCTGTTGACGAATTGGTTAACGATTTTCAACCTACAGCACCTGGAAAATCCATAGATCAACTATTCGTAATAAAAGATTTAATTGAAAAACTAGAGGAATCAGCGGTCAGAAATGACAAATTGAGAGCTATTGAAAAGCTGATTCTTGATTGTGCTGGATTATATCACTTGCTCTATCATGACAATCCTTATGCAGCACCAGGTGATGAAATTAGTGTGAATTTAGAGTTGGTGAATCGGTCAGATGCCGAAATTAATCTTGTAGCTGCAGCTATTAAAGATTTAGAAGAGAATCTATCTATTTCAGGGGCATTGAAGAATAACCAAGTAATGCTAGAGAAGTTTGTAATAAATATTCCAGAGACATTCTCTTATTCAAACCCCTATTGGCTAGATAAGCCGTCTGCAAATGGATTGTATGAAGTTGACAATCAAAAGTTAATTGGACAAGCAGAGAATCCTGCGGCCATTGAAGTAGAGATAAGGCTCAAAATTAACGGCAATGATTTTAGTTTTAAAAGTCCTTTAAAATATAAAACTTCGGATCGAATTAATGGCGAAATCATACAGCCATTGTATATAGTGCCTCCAGTCTCAGTAGAATTTGGTGAAGAGGTTTCTATTTTCACCTCCAATGGCCAACAAAAGGAATTGACGGTGAAAGTGAAGGCTTTAAAAGATAAGCTTTCAGCCAAACTTGAATTAGATTTACCTCAGGGCTGGAAATTATTGGAATCTGAAAATAAATTGGAATTTAAAGATCTACCCAAGAGTAGTACACAGGAATTTAGATTTACTGTAGAATCCAGTCAAGAATACGGGAAGTTTGATTTAAATGCTTCTGTCAGGATGGGTGATGATTTATTCTCAGCCTACAAAGTTCAGGAAATACAATACGACCATATTCCGAACCAAGTAATTTTAAGGAAAGCTCAACAGCAGTTGGTTTTAGCCGATGTGGAAATCAAAGGAAAAAAAATCGGCTATATAGAAGGAGCAGGAGATGCTGTTGACGAGGCTTTAGAGGCTATGGGCTACAAAGTTGAAATTATTGATATAGAGAATATTTCAATTGATGAATTAAAGCAGTATGATGCTGTAATAGCAGGAATTAGAGCTTATAATGTTAACGAGGCGCTACAAATCCATTATAAGAAAATGAATGAATATATGGATGAAGGGGGAGTTTATATGGTGCAATACAATACTACTTATAGTTTACCAGATACTGATTTTTGGCCTTATCCCTTGAATCTTTCAAGAGACAGAATTACAGTTGAAGAGTCCCCGATGAGTTTCCTTGATCCTGATCATGCTGCTTTAAATTATCCCAATAAAATTACAGAGCAGGATTTTACTGGATGGGTACAAGAAAGAGGTCTTTATTTTCCAGATGATTGGGATAAAGCTTATACGCCACTTTTACTTGGGAATGATCCAAATGAAACCCCCAAAAAAGGTGCTTTATTAATAGCGGATCATGGAAAAGGAAAATTTGTGTACACAGGCTTAAGTTTTTTCAGAGAGCTTCCTGCAGGAGTGCCAGGAGCTTACAGATTACTAGCTAACTTATTAGCTCCGAGGCTAAATCCTTAATTTATATATCCGTTTATCAAAAAATATGTGCACTTGGTCGATTAAATGTGCAAACATGGAAACAAAAAGTATACATTCGTGTTTAATGTATTGACAATACATAGTAAAGTAATTTTTTGTTAATGCAGATTGAATTAAAATAAGAATAGAAATGAAGTTAGAAGAAGAAATTAAGCAGTCGAAGTTTGAAAATGAAAGACAAAAGGCCATTTTGAATGTGATTTATACAGCCAATTGGATTGGTTCGGTACAGCACAAAATATTCAAAAAGCATAAACTAACCTCTCCCCAGTACAATGTCTTAAGAATTTTAAGAGGAAAATTCCCGGATCCACTTACGGTTTCGTCTATACAAGAAAGAATGCTTGACAAGATGTCCAATGCTTCTCGATTAGTTGATAAATTAGTTGAAAAGGGATGGGCTGAGCGTTCTACCTGCATGTATGACAGGAGACAGGTTGATGTTGTTATTACTACCACTGGGCAAAAATTGTTACAGGAGATTGAACCTGAACTTTCAGGTTTTCATAATGAGGAAATGGTTTTGTCTGAAGCAGACGCAGCAGCAGTTAATAAAGCATTAGATCAAATAAGAGGATAATATTTTATATATTGGGTTGTTTTAATCAAATTTTATTAAAATGAACCTGATAGCAAATATTGGAAGATTTCTTTTTGCCATTCCAATGGTAATTTTTGGGGTATTTCATTTTGTAAACACAAGGTCGTTTCAAAATGTGGTACCCTCTTTTATTCCTGGACAGACATTTTGGGTCTATTTAACTGGTGCAGCTTTAATTGCAGCAGGAATTAGTATTCTAATCAAAAAACAAATTCAATTGGTGTCTAATCTTCTTGCCATTATGTTGCTAATTTTTGCAGTATTCGTGCACTTACCGTTGGCTATAGACGGAGATCAGTTAGCAGCAAGCTCTTTATTAAAGGATGTTGCCCTAGCCGGTGGGGCATTTATTTTAGGAAATTATTTTAAAGACAAGTAAGAACATAGGAATGAAAGTTTTCAAAAGGATTATTATTGGAGTGATTTTACTGATTGTAGCCGTAGTTGTGCTTTATTTCGCAGGTCCCAAACTTGAGAGACCAAAGTTCGCTCAGGACCTACCTGAAATTCCCGCTGATATTATTACTTTGGAAAGATGGATTAATGATAGGGAAGTCAAGAATAAAAACATAAAATCAGATAATCAAGCTCAGGTGGTTTGGTTTGACGAAAAATTAAGCCAGACTGAATATTCTATAGTATATCTTCATGGTTTTGGTGCAAGTCATCAAGAAGGAAATCCCGTACATAGAAATTTAGCCGATAGTTTACAAGCCAATTTATTCTTAGCCCGCCAAATCGGTCACGGCTTATCTTCAGAAAACTCGTTTAAAGGGATAACTCCTGAATCCTATATGATGTCAGCTATGGAGGCCTTATCGATTGGTCGACTCCTAGGCGAAAAGGTGGTATTAATAGGAACATCTACAGGTGCGGCCCAAGCGATCTGGCTGGCTGCTAAGTTTCCAGAAACCGTGGAAGCATTAGTGTTATACTCCCCTTATATTTCCTTGAAAAATCCTTCAGATGAAAAATTGGTTTTAGGCCCATGGGGTACTACATTAACAAAATGGGTGATGGGAGGAGAAGTGAACCGTGAAATTAGACCCGATTCCGTTGCTGCTTTTTGGTCTGAATACTATCATTTAGACTCATATTTTTCTCTTTTTAGTATGATTCACGAAAGTATGACCACTGAAATTTTCCAAGCAGTAGAGTGTCCAGTTTTTATGGCTTACTATTACAAGGATGAGGAGAATCAAGATGATGTGGTTTCAGTTCCAGCTATGAAGGCAATGTTTGAACAGCTACCTTCGGAACAGAAAAAGGCGCTAGCTTTTCCTAAAGCTGCTAATCATGTGATCGCTTCTGATCTACGTTCTTATGACTGGGTGGGTGTCAGAGACAGTAGCTGGGTGTTTTTGCAGAGTGTATTAGAATAATATTTTTACAATACCTCTATTTTTGTAAACTTTAGCATAATTCTTGTTTCTTTGCAATTCGATTTTAAATAGATATTGTTTGAACATTGCAATTCATAGTTTTTTGAATGAGAAAAATAGATAAATTAATCCTGAGGTCATTTATAGGTCCCTTCCTAATCACCTTTTTTGTGGTGGTTTTCATACTGTTGACTCAGTATATGCTCAAGTACTTTGATGACTTTGTGGGAAAAGATTTAGGCTTTACTGTTTTTGCGGAATTGATTGCCTATTTCAGTATTAATATGACCCCGATTGCTTTTCCATTGGCGGTGTTACTTTCTTCCCTGATGACATTTGGTAATCTGGGGGAGCATTTTGAGCTTACCGCTATTAAAAGTGCTGGCATTTCCTTGGTCCGCGTGCTTAGACCGCTTTTCGTATTTGTTGTTTGTTTGAGTGCTTTGGTGTATTATTCTAATAATTTTATTGTGCCCAAAGCTAATTTGGAAGCCTATAGTTTACTTTATGATATCAAACAAAAGAAACCATCTATTGACATTAAGGAGGGAGCATTTTATGGAGGAATCCCAGGCTACAGTATTAAGGCCAATAAAAAGTATGACGATGATAAGTCGCTTGGAGATCTTATTATTTACAATCATTCTGATAAAAAGGGGAATACGGAAATAATTCTGGCCGATTCTGCTTTAATGTATACCATTTTAGGTGATAAATACCTCGTAATGGAGTTGTTTGATGGTAAAAGCTATACGGAGGAAGACGCTGATAAACCAAATGAACCTTCCAATTATATACGTAATATTTTTCAGCATAACAAAGTGGTTTTTAGCTTGGCTTCATTTGAAATGGAAAGAACCGATAAAGAATTGTTTTCATCTAACCGTTTGATGAAGAGTGAAAGGGAGTTGAGATATGATGTGGATTCAATGAATACTGATATCATCAAATCGAAGAGAACTATATACAGATACACCCCTAGATTTTTTAATATGCATATGCAAGATGTCGATGATATAAAACCTCAGACAGTTGCTATATGGGAACAAATGAAAGAGGATACGGTCTCAAGTAATTCGGATTCAACTGTTCTGGAAAATGAGCAATTAACAAGTTCAGATGTGGTTCCTGTAAAAGGTGCAGGTAAGAAGCTAAATGAAAAGAAGTTGAAGAGTGGCATAAAATTTGAACAAGAAAAAAAATCTCTTGAACTTGAAAAAATTACCAGTTATGATTCAACCCTCATAGCGAGAGCAGACAGTGCTTTTGAAAGTAGAAACCGAGGCAATAATAATATAGTAGATAAACCTAGATTTGCAAAAAACAGATTGAAAGGCGAAAATAAAAGAATTGAGAATCGGCAATTTGAGAGTAATGTTTATGACATTGAGGCCAACAAGAAACTTTCTGATGCCGTGGCTTGCATAGTCATGTTTTTAATTGGCGCTCCGCTTGGGGCTATTATTAAGAAGGGAGGGCTTGGCTTTCCCGTAATTGTTTCCATAGTGTTTTTTATTATTTCTTATGTAATCAATACTACAGGAATTAAGTTGGGAAGGGCAGGAGATATCAGCACTTTCTGGGCAGTTTGGTCCTCTAATTTTATGTTGCTTCCCTTTGGTCTATTTTTTCTAAGGCAAGCAAGAAATGATTCCAGATTATTTGAGACAGACTATTATGCAGTAAAGATTAATAAATTTTTCAGACTTTTTAAAAAGGAAAAATAAATTGGTTTTTTGTTCATAAAAAAATATACGTATATTTGCGGCTGTTTTAAAATAATTTAATAAACGCTAACTATGTATTTAGACACAGAAAAGAAAAAAGAGCTGTTCAAAAATCATGGTCGGTCAAAAGCAGAAAATGATACGGGTTCGGCTGAATCTCAAATCGCGCTTTTTACTTACCGAATTGGTCATTTGACCCAGCACCTTAAAGTTAACAAGAAAGATCACTCATCAAGAACAGGTCTTTTGAAATTAGTAGGTAAAAGAAGAAGATTGTTGGATTATCTTTACAAAAACGAGATTGAGAGATACAGAGCAATTATTGCTGAACTTGGTTTAAGAAAATAAATCACTTTTCATTTATAAAAAGGGAATCATATTGGTTCCCTTTTTCCATTATAATCACCTCATTACGAATACCACATCTTATACAGGACGTGTATAGCAAATGCGGAAATTTAACAACAAGACGAGAAAACAGTAAAAAATATTATTTATGGCTATACCAAAAGCGATTAAAAAAACATTCAACCTACCTGATGGCAGGGAAATAAGCATAGAAACAGGTAAATTAGCTAAGCAAGCTGATGGATCTGTAGAAGTAAGAATGGGGAATACCATTTTATTAGCTACAGTTGTTTCCAATAAAGAAGCTAGAGAAGGAGTTGATTTCCTTCCAATGTCAGTAGATTACCAAGAAAAATTTGCTTCATCTGGTAAGATACCTGGTGGTTTTTTAAAGCGAGAAGGAAAACTTTCTGATTATGAGGTGTTGACTTCGCGTTTAGTGGATAGAGCTTTACGTCCATTATTTCCTTCTGATTACCATGCTGAGACACAGGTGATGATCCAGCTATTTTCATTAGAGGAAAACGATTTGCCAGATGCATTAGCGGCTTTAGCAGCATCTGCGGCCTTAACTGCATCCGATATTCCTTTTGCTGGACCTATTTCAGAAGTGCGAGTAGGTAGAGTAGATGGTAAAATGATCATCAACCCAAATTCAAAGCAGTTAGAAGAATCTGATATTGATATGATCGTGGCCGCCACCATTGATAATATCATGATGGTAGAAGGCGAATTAAAAGAAATTTCAGAGCAAGAGATGGTAGAAGCTATCAATTTCGCTCATGAATCAATAAAGCTTCAATGTCAAGCTCAACTAGACTTGGCAAAAGATGCCGGAAAAACGGAAAAACGTGAATATAATCACGAAGAAGAGCCGGATGCTGAACTAGAAAAAGAAATCTACGACAAATATTATCAACAATTTTTTGACATTGCAGCAAAAGGACTTGCTGATAAAGCCGAAAGAGCTCGATTATTTTCAGAAATAAGAGATGGTTATATTGACTCTTTGCCTGAGGATACCGAAATCAGCTTATCACTAGCAAAAAGTTATTTAAGCGCTACACAGAAAAAGGCGGTTAGAAACGCAACTTTAGAAACTCGCAATAGACTTGATGGCAGGAAGCTAGACGAAATCAGACCTATCTGGAGTGAGATCGATTACCTTCCATCTGCTCACGGTTCTGCTGTATTCACTAGAGGAGAAACGCAATCATTAACCACAGTTACATTAGGTACCAAACTTGATGAGCAAATGGTGGATGGTGCCGTTCATTCTGGCTATAATAAATTTATATTACATTACAACTTCCCTGCATTTTCAACAGGTGAAGCTAGACCTAATAGAGGTCCTGGTAGAAGAGAAGTAGGACACGGTAACCTTGCTTTAAGAGCTTTAAAGCAAATATTGCCTACTCCAGACGAATTGCCATACACAATCCGTGTTGTTTCTGATATTTTGGAATCGAATGGATCATCTTCTATGGCTACTGTTTGTGCTGGTTCATTAGCATTAATGGATGCTGGAATACCTATCAAGGCCCCAGTTTCAGGTATCGCAATGGGATTGATCTCCGATGCAGAGACAGGTAAATACGCTATTCTTTCTGATATTTTAGGAGATGAAGATCATATCGGAGATATGGACTTTAAAGTAACTGGTACTGAAAAAGGTATTACTGCTTGTCAAATGGATATCAAAGTGGACGGTCTTTCTTCAGAATTGATGATGGAAGCCTTGAATCAGGCAAAAGCTGGTCGTGACCATATCAGAAATGAGATGTTGAAGACTATTGCTGCTCCAAGAGAAGATTACAAACCAAATGCTCCTAGAGTCGTGAATATCGAAATCGAAAGAGAAATGATTGGTGCTGTAATTGGCCCTGGCGGTAAAGTAGTTCAAGAAATTCAGAAGACTACTGGTGCTACTGTAGTAATTGAAGAAACGGAAAAAGGTGGTAAAATTAATGTTTTCGCTGTAAACAAAGATTCTTTGGATCAAGCAGTGAAATGGATCAAAGGCATCGTAGCTAAACCGGAAATTGGTGAGGTCTATGATGGAATTGTGAAAGCAATTCAACCTTATGGTGCATTCGTTGAAATTATGCCTGGAAAAGATGGTTTACTTCATATTTCTGAAATAAAGCATGAGAAAATTGAAAACCTGGACGGTATTTTAGAGATCGGAGAGGAAGTGAAAGTGAAATTGATCGACATCGATAAAAAGACTGGTAAATTAAGACTATCAAGAAAGGTTTTATTACCGAAGCCAGAAAAAGAAGAGAAATAATTTCATTTTTAGAGAAATATTTACATTTTTGATATAAGGAAGGAACTGTTTGGTTCCTTCTCTATGTTAAGAGTTCGTTAAAATTTAAACTTAAAAATAATTAATGAGACAGCTCAAGATTAGCAAGCAAATCACCAATCGGGAGAGTCAATCCCTCGATAAATACTTACAAGAAATAGGGAAAGTAGATTTGTTGACTCCTGACGAGGAAGTAGATTTAGCCGTTAGGATTAAACAAGGTGATCAACTTGCACTTGAAAAATTGACAAAAGCCAATTTGCGTTTCGTAGTGTCTGTGGCCAAACAATATCAGAATCAAGGTTTATCCTTAGGAGACTTGATTAATGAAGGAAACTTAGGTTTGATCAAAGCAGCACAAAGATTTGACGAAACACGTGGTTTTAAATTCATTTCTTATGCAGTATGGTGGATCAGACAATCCATATTGCAAGCATTGGCGGAGCAATCGCGTATTGTTCGTCTTCCATTGAACAGAGTAGGATCTTTGAATAAGATATCTAAAACCTTCTCTACTTTGGAGCAAAAGTTTGAAAGAGAGCCATCACCAGATGAGCTAGCAGAAGTTTTAGAGGTTACTTCAAACGAAGTAGTTGATACAATGAAAATTTCTGGCCGTCACGTATCAATGGATGCGCCATTCGTACAAGGTGAAGAAAATAGCCTTTTAGACGTATTGGAAAACGATGGTGAAGAATCTCCTGATGATGAATTAATGAATGATTCGTTAAGAAGAGAGGTACAAAGAGCTTTATCTACTTTAACTCAAAGGGAAGCTGATGTAATCACGCTGTACTTTGGATTGAATGGTGAGCATTCGATGACTCTTGAAGAAATAGGGGAGAAATTCAACTTAACGAGAGAAAGAGTAAGACAAATCAAAGAGAAAGCCATCAGAAGGCTTAGACATACTTCCAGAAGTAAAGCTCTGAAGCCTTACTTAGGATAAGATTTTCGTAACAAATGATACATAAAAAGGTCTTGAATAAGACCTTTTTTTATTTAATTAATTAAATTCACATCTGTTTTAGCAGAAGACCGTAACAGTATTTAAGAAATTATTGAGCGTTATGACAGAAGAAAAAGTAAATGTATTAATAATAGGTTCAGGACCTGCTGGATATACTGCCGCAATTTATGCAGCTAGAGCTGGTCTCAACCCAGTGATGTACCAAGGTGGGCAACCTGGTGGTCAATTAACTATCACCAATGACGTGGAAAATTATCCTGGATATCCAGATGGAATTAATGGTCCGCAGATGATGGTGGACTTCCAAAAGCAGGCCGAACGATTCGGAACGGATGTTCGATTTGGTATGGTAACAAAAGTAGATTTTAGCGGATATCCTCATAAAGCTATTGTGGATGATAAACATGAAATCACAGCCAATGCGGTTATAATCTCTACCGGTGCTTCTGCGAAGTGGTTAGGTTTGGAGTCAGAGCAAAGACTGAATGGGATGGGCGTTTCTGCCTGCGCTGTTTGTGATGGTTTCTTTTACAAAGGACAAGATGTAGTTGTTGTTGGCGCTGGAGATACAGCCGCTGAAGAAGCTACGTACTTATCAAATATTTGTAATAAAGTAACCATCTTGGTTAGAAGGGATGAAATGAGAGCTTCGCAAATCATGCAGAGGCGTGTAATGAAAGCTAAAAATATTGAAGTGCTTTGGAATACAGAGACTGAAGAAGTTTTAGGAAAGGATGAAGTAGAAGGAGTGAGAGTAGTAAATAATATTACTGGAGAGAAAACTGAGATTAAAGCAACAGGCTTCTTCGTAGCTATTGGACATAAACCCAATACGGAAATATTTAAAGAGTATCTTGATCTGAATGAGGCTGGTTATATTGAGACTAAATCAGGAAGCACGAAAACAAAAGTAGAAGGAGTTTTTGCTTCAGGGGATGCTCAAGATTTTGTATACAGACAAGCTGTAACAGCTGCAGGAACTGGTTGCATGGCCGCTTTGGATGCCGAAAGGTTCTTGGCAGAGAAAGAAGATGAATTAGAAGAGCAAGAAGTAGCTGAAAAAGCTTAAAGTATTGAAGGAGGGTTTGCCCTCCTTTTTATATGAATTTTTAAATGTAAGTACACTAATTGTATTTGTAAGTTTATTATTGCGACTAAATTATGATCAAATTAAACATATTAGCTTTTGCAGCTCATCCAGATGATATCGAATTAGCTTGTGCGGGAACGATTGCCAAACATACGTCCATGGGCGAAAATGTTGGTGTGATTGACCTCACAGAAGGTGAAATGGGGACTAGAGGAACTCCTCAGCAAAGATTGAAAGAGGCTGCGAAAAGTGCAGAAATTTTAGGACTGAAGCTTCGTGAAAATTTAGGTTTTAAAGATGCTTTCTTCAAAAATGATTTAAAACATCAGACTGAAATTGTAAAAAAAATAAGGCAATATCAGCCTGATATTGTTTTAGCAAATGCTATATCAGATCGTCATCCAGATCATGGAAGAGCATCTGAACTAATTTCTGAATCGGTTTTTTTAGCAGGGTTGCAAAAATTTGAAACCTCTGATGAAAATGGAGTTCCTCAAAAAGCATACAGACCAAGTAAAGTTTACCATTATATTCAAAGCCTACCCATTACGCCTGATTTTGTGGTAGATGTTAGCAGTCATTGGGAGAAAAAAATGAATGCCATCAAAGCATTCGATTCTCAATTTTACAAAGCAGATTCCCAGGAACCAGAAACCTATATTTCTAATCCAAGATTTTTGAAAATGATTGAAGCTAGGGCAATGGATTTCGGGCAAATCATTGGCGTTGATTATGCTGAAGCATTTACCGTGGAGAGATATTTGGGTGTGAAAGATTTGAATGGCCTTATTTAATTAGGGAAGAATTTTCACTCTTTGGACTTTCCGGTCTGACTATCGTCTGACATACGTAGTAGTCTAAGTGGTCAGACCTGCTCTTTGATTCTATTCCGGAAAACAACCTAATCTTTTTTCGTGTTACTAAAGAAAACTTAAGGTTATGAAATTAGAAGAAGTTGAAGATATCATTAAAAACATTCCGATCGGGGCTAAAATTCAAATAATTCAGAAATCCGGTACTATTATGGACGTCCGTTTATCTAGTAATAAGGTAAATGAAACGTCAGAGAAGCATTACGAAAATATTACGGTACCAAAATTACCTCCTGCTTTATTGGTCAATGGGCACATCCGACAAGGAAATTATAGAGTGGATATTGAGGATATAGTCAAAATTGCTTGGGTTGAGGAATAGAGCAAATCTGTTACAGGCTGTTGATTTATAGAAAACTTTGGTATGACCATAGTCTGACCTAAGTCATACCTTAGGTCAGATTGGTTTGCTTCATTGTGTCCTTCGTAAAATCCTAGTGCATCTTCGTAGTTAACCCCTTGCTGGTGCGAGCGCAGTGCCGGTAAGTTAAGCTTTTTTAGAAAGTCAAATTCCATAAAAATTCCAAAAGAAAATGACTTTTACTTTGCTGGATTCATAAACGTTTATCGTTGTGTCTCCACAACCATATAATTCAACGCTTCTGGTTGTGTCTCCACAACCCTATAAAGTAGTAGGTACTTATGTATCTATGAGCATATTTCGAAGCATTTGTGAAGACACAAATGCGGGCGACAAAGGATAGAGAAATTACTAACTTAACGACATTGGGTGCGAGCGTTTGGCTCATGGCCTTACTGCCTTTGGCCGTCAACTGCCTTAGCCTCTTCTACCAATAATTCATGGTCATCTTCCAATCCTGCTTGAATAAAAGCTTCTATAGCTTCGTTTCTTGCTAAGCCATTTTCTAACAAAACTCCTAAGGCAATTGTAACTCCAATTCTAGTTCCAACCTTCTTTTTAGCAGTACCAAATAGTGGTTCCAATTCATCATAAGTTACATCTTTTGCTAATTTAGCGATGTTGGCTCTAGCAGTTTCTAATTTAGTCCCAGAAAGATTTGTGTATTTCTTACTAATCTTTTGAATTTCATTGATAGGGCTTCGACCTTGTCCTTGAGCTGCTTTCTGTTCAATTGCTTGAGGCTGCTCTTTGGTTTGTGCTTTTGCCCAGGAATCTTTCAAACCTACCGTTTTATTGAAAATTAAATGCTGAGCTGTGGCATCTTGATCTAATGTGAAATAGCCAACTCTTTGAAATTGAAATTTATCCTCTAATTTGGCATTTTGTAAAAAGGGTTCTAAGAAAGCCTCCTTGGTAATCTTCAAAGACTCAGGATTGATATATTCCATAAAGCTTTTATCTCCATGGCTATCCGGAGCCTCATCCAAAAACAAACGATCATATTCTCGTATTTCTGCTTTAATTGCATGTTGCATTGATACCCAGTGCAAAGTTCCTTTCACCTTTCGCTTGCTGGCTTCAGTTCCACTTCCAGAACGGGACTCTAGATCTGCAGTGCAATGAATCTCAGTGATTTTGCCTTGGGCATCTTTCACCACTGATTCCCCTTTTATGATATAAGCATTTTTCAATCGAACTTCTTTGCCAATTGTCAATCTGAAGTACTTATTTCCTGCCTCTTCTTTAAAATCCTCTTTTTCAATGTATAGCCCTCTCGAGAATGGCACTTGATGACTACCGGAATTTTCCATTTCCGGATTATTCTCAGCCTCAAGCCTTTCTGTTTTACCTTCCGGATAATTAGTTATGATCAATTTGATGGGATCAATTACTGCCATCGCTCGAGTAGCTCTTTTATTCAAATCTTCCCTAATAGCATATTCCAATAATGAAACATCTGTTACACTATCTCTTTTAGAAATACCCGATAATTCACTGAATTTCCGGATTGACTCAGGCGTATAACCTCTTCTCCTCAATCCCGAAATAGTTGGCATCCTTGGATCATCCCATCCTGCTACAGTCTTGCTTTGCACCAATTCCAATAATTTTCGCTTACTCATAACGGTATAGCTCAAATTCCGTCTGGCAAATTCTCGCTGCTTTGGTCTTACTTTATTTTCATCATAAATCTGATCCAGGAACCAATCATATAATTCCCTATGAGATTTGAATTCTAAGGTGCATAAGGAATGACTGATCTGTTCAATATAATCAGATTGTCCATGTGCCCAATCATACATGGGGTAAATGCACCAATCATTTCCAGTCCTATGGTGTGCTTTGTTTAGAATTCGGTACATCAGCGGATCACGCATCAACATATTGGAAGATGCCATATCAATTTTAGCTCTTAAAACATAAGACCCAGCAGGATAATCCCCATTCTTCATTTTTTCAAATAGCTCAAGGTTCTCTGCAATAGGCCTATCTCTATGAGGACTTGGTTTCCCTGGCGAAGTGGGAGTTCCTTTTTGTTCAGCTATTAATTCAGGGGACTGCCCATCTACATAGGCTTTTCCTTTTTTAATGAGCTCCACTGCCCAATCAAATAGCTGTTGGAAATAGTCAGAAGTATAACATTCCTGAGCCCATTTAAAGCCTAACCACTCAATATTATGTTTGATGGAATCCACAAATTCTTGTTCTTCTTTGATTGGGTTTGTATCATCAAAGCGCAGATTTACAGGGGATTGATGATCTTCACCTAATCCAAAGTTTAGGCAGATCGAAGCAGCATGGCCAATATGCAAATATCCGTTGGGCTCTGGTGGAAACCTGAATCGCAAGCTGTTTTTTGGCAAGCCTGATTTTAGGTCTTCTTCTATAATATGTTCTAAGAAATTGAGTGATTCTGATGCTTCTTTCATTATGAATTTAATTGTGTTGCAAAATTAGCTGAAAAGCATTCAATTGCAAGAGCGGAAATAGGGTATTTGTTTCGATTGTTGCAAGAGTCCTGGTTTAAGATGTAGGAAGATGACTAGATCCGAAAACTGATAATTTGGATAAGATTAAAGTTTGTAAAAGCTTCTATTAATGAATCATCATAAAAACTTACGATTTTTGATCCAAATCACTTTAATAAACCGACTCCTTAGGCAAAAACTATGAAATAACGGTTTTTATTTATTATTATTTAGCTATAATTAAAATAGAATTAGCTTTTTTATTCATTTCCTTTTCCATAAATTACTATTTATAATAATTTTAATTTTAATAGTCTGTAATTTGTCGCAAGGTGTACGGAAAGATAATTATTCTAATATTTTACTTCATTTCTTTTAGTTCTTTTCATGGCAGCGCTGTTGAAACTGAAGAATTTTTGGCGGGTAAGTATTTAGACAATGTTAATGGACTAAACTATAATTTGACCAAGCCATTAGCATTGTCAAACTGTCCGGGTAATTTAACTAAATCAATTAGTGCAGGATGTGAAGTTTCAGTTACATGGCCAGAACCTACTACAGACAATATTTTACTGAGATATGTTCAATCAACGCATAATTCAGGCGATATCTTTCCTGTTGGAAAAACTACAGTGACCTATGTTGAAAGAAATTTACTAAGTGGGGATACAACTGATATTTGCTCATTCATTGTTGAAGTAACTCTTGATCCCAGCTATGCAATTAGTAACTGTCCTTCAAATGTAGTAATTGATTTAAATACAAGCTGTGACCGTAGAGTGTTGTGGTTTGAACCAGAAGTTGCATGTGGTATAAGTTTAGCAAGTAATAAATCTCCTGGAGACGAATTTCCTATAGGAACGACAACGGTTACTTATTCGGCATTTGAGGGAAACCGAATTTATGGAACATGTAGTTTTACTGTAACTTTGAATGATAATACGCCTCCAGTATTCGACACTTGTCCGAATAATATCACCTTAGATGCAAATGAAAATTGCGAGGCCGTTGGTACTTGGACTCTTCCTGAGGCCAGTGATAATTGTGGTTTTGCTCCTGCGTTAACAAGTAATTTTGCAAATGGAAGTACTTTTCCAATTGGTACTACTACCGTAACCTATACGGCTACAGATGAGGGAGGTAATACAGCGACTTGTTCATTCGATGTAATCGTATCCGATAATACTGGGCCTGAATTCCTTAATATCCCTTCAGAGCTTAGAATTGACGCTGATGAAAACTGCGAAGCAACTGCAACTTGGGATGAAATTTTAGCTGATGACAATTGTAGTAGCAATGTCGTCATCAATAGCAATTTTAATTCTGGTGATGAATTTCCTTTAGGGGAAACTATTGTAGAGTATTCTGCTACCGATGAAGCGGATAATGAAACGATTTCCAGTTTTTCGGTAATTGTAGAAGATAATACAGACCCAAGCACCTCAAACTGTCCCACAAATATTATTGTTTTTGCCAATAGCAACTGTGAGGCTACCGCTACATGGATCGTACCTAATTTTACCGATAATTGTGATAGCAGCCCTCAAGTGGCTTCGTCTCATAACCCGGGAGATGTGTTTCCAATTGGTGATACCGAAGTAACTTATACTGCAACTGATGAGGCTGGTAACGAGGCTTTATGCAGATTCATAGTAACTGTTGACGACAATACACCACCCACCTTTACATCTGTACCTGATAATTTAGTCGTTTCTGCTCAATCTGATGCTTGTGAAGCCACTGTAAACTGGGATGGAATAATTGCAGAAGATAATTGTGATGCTGCTGTAGACATTGCCACTAACTTTAACTCAGGAGATGTCTTCACACTAGGAGAAACAACAGTTGAAATAACAGCCACAGATGATTCAGGAAATGAGTCTTCTTCCTCTTTTCTGGTAACAGTAGTAGATGACACCCCACCTCAAGTATTAAGTATCCCAAATGATATAACGGTATCAGCTTCAACTGCTTGTAATGCCGTTGTGAACTGGGTTATTCCAACATTTACAGATAATTGTGATGCTGATTTAGATATCACTTCTACACATAATTCGGGCGATGTCTTTCCATTAGGTGAGACTTTGGTTAGCTACACTGCAATCGATGATGCAGATAACGATACAGTCAGTAGCTTTAAGGTGATTGTCGTAGATGACTCATCTCCAATTTTTATCAGCTGCGTCTCCGATATTGTATTGACAGCAAATAACCAATGCCAGGCAACAGCTAGCTGGCAACTACCTGAAGTATCGGATAACTGCAGTAGTGAAATTACACTTGAAAGTGATTTTGATTCAGGAGATGTTTTTCCGCAAGGAACTACAATGGTCACTTATACTGCTACTGATGCAGCAGGAAACAGCAGTACTTGTAGTTTTGATGTAATTGTAAATGACAACACTCCACCCACTATTTTAAGTAACTTGAATGACTTAACGGTGTCTGCGGATGAAGGAACTTGTCAAACAACTGTTAGCTGGAATACCATTAGCGCTGAGGACAATTGTGATAATGAGGTGCAGATTACAAGTAGTTTTAATTCAGGTGATCTTTTCCAAATTGGAGAATCTATTGTAGAAGTTATCGCAAAGGATAATGCTGGTAATGAGACGTCTGCTTCATTTAAAGTTACAGTTGAAGATAACACTGCTCCTGAAGTTATTTTCTGTCCAGAGGACATAACTATTTCAGCTAAAGGGAATTGTGAGTCAATTGCCAGCTGGGAAATACCTGAATTTTCTGATAATTGTAATAGTGACTTAAGCGTAAGCTCTACTCATGATCCTAGGGATATCTTTCCGCTGGGGACTACATTGGTCACCTACACTGCTACGGACGCTGCAGGCAACCAGCAAAGCTGTAACTTTAATGTCATTGTGGAAGATGATAAACTTCCAGATTTTACCACTTGCATTGCGGATATTAGTCTGACTGCCAATGATCAGTGTGCAGCTATTGCTGAATGGTTAATACCCGAAGTGACAGACAATTGTGATAACAATGTCAATTTGGAAAGTGACTTTACATCTGGAGATAGTTTCCCAATAGGAATAACCACTGTCACTTATACTGCTACAGATGATGCAGGAAACTCAAATACTTGTAGTTTTGATGTAATTGTGGAAGACAAAAGTGCAGCTGTTCTAGTTTCTTGTCCGGATAAGCAAATTATCAGCGCTAATGAAAACTGTATTGGTATTGCAAACTGGGAAGAACCTGTTTTCGATGATTGCTCAAATTTAACAATCAGCAGTAATTATCAGAAAGGAGATGAACTTCCTCTAGGTGTTACTAATATTGAGTACACAGCAACAGATATAAATGGTAAAACTACGCTATGTAGCTTTGAAGTAGAAGTTATTGACCAAAGTCCACCAATTATAACCAATTGTCCTGACGATATAAGTATATCTGCATCAGACGATTGTGAGGCAATAGTGGATTGGGAGATACCGACAGCTTTGGATAATTGCACAGAAGTAAGTGCAAATTCAAACTTTGAACCTGGTACTGTTTTTCCTATAGGGATTACGACTGTTGAATATGAGTTTACCGATGAATACGGTAATCGTAGTTTATGTAGTTTTATGGTAACTGTAGAAGACCAATCTGAAATTATCATCAACAATTGTCCAGAAGACATCTTTGTCACAGCTGAAAACAGCAATGGGTCGGCAACTGTGAATTGGGAAGTGCCTAGGGCAAGCGCTGCATGCTCTGAACTAGTTGTTGATGCAAGCCACAATCCAGGTGAAGCATTTGAAGTGGGCACTACAGAAGTTACTTATACTTTTACCAAAGAGAATGGAGTAAGTGAAAATTGCACGTTTGATGTGACAGTTGAACCATTAATATTGGATATCCAAATCAGTAGATTAATAACTCCTAATGGAGATGGAAATAATGATAATTGGAGAATAGAGGGGTTAGAAAAATTTCCAAATAATCAGGTGATTGTGGTGGACAGATGGGGAACGGAAATTTATAAATCGAGTGGATACAACAACAATGAAGTAGTTTGGAAGGGAGAAAACAGGAGTGGAGAGATGGTACCCAGAGGTACTTATTATTATTTCGTTACGGTAAGAAACGAGCAAGATGTCATTCAGAGAAAAGGGTATCTGGAAGTCCTAAGATAATGGATTAAAGATGTTATATTATTGTTTAAATAAATTTATATAACATAATGTAAATCAGTAAATTATATATATTGAAGAAATTAAAATACCATATTAAGTTTCTATTTGTTTTGTTATTCATCAGTATTGGACTGCATGCACAACAAGGAGTACAATATACGCAATATATGTATGACGGATCACTTATTAATCCGGCCTATGCTGGAGCTGATGAAGCATTAAGTATCTCACTATTACATCGTGATCAATGGAGTGGTCTTGAGGGAGCTCCGCAGTCTCAGACTTTTTCAGCTCATTCTTTATTTAGAAAGCCACAGTTAGGAACGGGCTTATTTATTCATCGTGAAAGTATTGGAGTGCATCAAAATATACAGCTTGCCACCAATTTAGCATATCATTTACCAGTAGGCTATCAAAAAACACTCTCCTTTGGTATTAAAGCGGGAATGTTGAATGTTCGTTCGGATTATCAATCATTGCAAAACGGCAATCCTGACCCAAGCGTCAATGATGAGATTTTCTCAGGGACTGACTTTAATGCTGGTTTTGGTTTTTATTACCGCAGTGAAAAATTTGAAGCTGGATATTCGATTCCATCTATTATTAACAAAACGATTAACGTAAACGACTCCATAACACTAGATCCGATTAATCTTAATCATTTACTCTTTAGTCAATACCATATCGCCCTAGGAAGTAATTTTGTGTTAAGTCCGGGTTTTCTATTCAAGTATTTTCAAGGTATACCAATAAGTTATGATCTTAATGTTTTGACAACATACAGAGGAGTGCTTACGGCAGGAGTTTCGTACAGGAAGGAAGAATCTTTAGATTTTTTGATTAGATTTAACTTATCATCACAATTTCAAGTCGCTTATGCCTACGACTATCCCATAGGCAATGTAAGCAGGCTTGCGCAGGCATCTAATGAAATCATGCTGCGATATATTTTCAAATTTAACTACGATAATGTGAATTCGCCTCAATGAAATTGATTAATCAACTATTTTGCTGTAAGATGCACCATTTTATATCGATTTTAACTTTTTTGATAGTTGCTATGTTCTCAACCGATTTAGTGGCCAGACAATCAGTTTTTTCTGCTTTTAATCAATCCATTGCAGACGCTGACAAAGCTTTTATTGCAAAAAACTATAATCAGGCATTAAGTATTTACGAGCATATAGAAGGAAAGGAAGGGGCTCCGAGTAATATAGCTTTGAGATTAGCCAGAAGCTATTTTTTTACTTATCAATATGAAAGGGCAGTGGAATACTATCGGCATCATGAAAAGACCAATCTGGAATTCCCTACAAAAGACTATTTCTATTTTGCCGAGGCCTTATCTTCTATTGGGGACACTGTAGAGGCTTTAAAGTATTATCATGTTTGCATGGACAAAAACCCTGATGATGAACTATTTGTCCAAAAGATTTGGCGAATAAATAATCTCCGATACTTGTATGAGGATTCAGTAAAAAATATGGCTCATTATGCAAGTATGAATACAAATTACAGTGAACTACAAATGTTGCCTGCAGGAAACAAAGAAGTATACTTAATTTCAAATCATCCTGAGGTCGAGCTGATTCAAAAAATCGATACCAAAGAAAATGCACCCTTTTATAATTTGCGAAAGTGGTCGATCTATGAAGATCCTTTTTCCATAGTGGCACTAAACTATGAAAACCCAAGACCAGCCGGACAAAGTCTAAGAACTGCATTTCACATTTCGGCTATGAGTATTTTTAATAGGGGTCAGGACATGGTATATGCAGCTTCCGCTAATAAAAAGAATGAAGATGGTAATTATCCATTACAACTTTATTTCGCCCAATTGAAAAGAGGGAAATGGATCAAAAGTGCTGCATTTGAACATAATAATCCAAATACTGATTTAACTGAACCAGCCATCAGTGATGACGGTGCAACTCTTATTTTTAGTGCTAATTTTACTGATGCCTTAGGGGGAAAAGATCTATATAAATCTGTTAGAACTGAGGAAGGATGGAGCGAACCCGAGAATTTAGGCAATATAATCAATACCCAAACAGATGAAAGGTATCCATTTCTACATCGTTCAAACCTTTACTTTGCCTCCGATGGACATCCCGGACTGGGAGGTTTCGATTTGTATAAAGCCAAAATGATAGATGGAAGATTTCAGGACTTAGAGAACTTAGGTTATCCTATAAATTCCACTTATGATGAATTGTCCTTTAATATTGATAGTCTTGGCCAACAAGGGTTTTTGAGTTCTAATCGTAAAAATCAGGGATTTGATTTTGATATTTATGAATTTGCTATGGACTTACAAATCTATCCGCTTGAAGTGGAAGGTGTAGTGAAATTTATAGAACACAACTGGATGGATTCCTCGGAATTGAAAGTACTGGCTAATGTTCAGATGGAATTGATCGATAGAACAGGTAACGTGTTAAAATCCATAACCAAAACCGATGAATTTGGAAAGTTTAAATTAAAGGTTCCATATTTCAGTAAATATAAAATACGAATAAAAGGGGATGATCTTGATGGTTTTGTTAGTTTTGAAGTGCCGAAATTTGCAAAACAAGATTTAAGTTACGAAATAGTAGTAGTGAATGATGACTTTAAAAACAGTTTGAGGGAAGAAAATGAATAGATTGCAGTTTGAGATTATGTCAACTTTTACTCGCTATTTTGTTGTACTTACGTTACTTGTATTAACATGCTTTAATGCTTTCGTTCATAGAGCAGCTGCGCAGACCAATCAAGTAGTACAAGTAAAAGCCTTTTCTGAAAATCTCAGCCCTTATCCAGATTTAACCCTTTCAATCAATAAAGGTAATTATGTTGAATTAAATGATAAGGGGGTAGTTTTTGTTAATTTGGCTGCTTCCGATATTCCAATTCAGTCTATAAAATTAAAAGATGAGAGTCTAGAAGCCGCTTCTTGGAATTTAAGCAAAGGTATATTAGAAGTAATAATTCGTAAGAAAAGCTACATTGATAAAAAAATAACGGTAGTTAATAAAAATGGGGTGGGAATAGCGAATGTTCAAGTTGAATTTTCCGGTAATAAAAACATTTCCAAGCAGACAGACAGTGAAGGTATAATCAATATCCCCTTAGGTTTAAATGAAAGTATTCAAGGTATCGATCAGTTCAAAATACCAGGATATAAGATTACAGACTTGAAAATTCAAGCCAATACCTTGATTACAGTAGAAAGGATTGAGCCCAAAGAAAAAGAAATCATTTCTCAAACAATTACTGTACAATCGACCCAAAACGAGAAGAAAGATCAAACTGGTTTATTACTTCAGAAGTTGGATACAATTAATTCACTTAGAGCATTTTATGATATCCTAAATAAAGTAAACAAAGACGAGATAAGTGAGGAAGATCAATTTCAATTTGACCAAAAATTTGAAGAGCTGTTGAATAAATTGCAAAGCGAGAAGCTATCGGATTCTGATGAGCTGTTGGGACAAATCTCAGACAGCACCGTTGTGGAAAAAGATATTGATAAAATATTCCAGCAAGTTAAAAAGGATAACGCCAGTATGTCCAAAAAGCGTCTTGTTTTGGAAGAAAAGATTCAACTGGTAATAGATAAGCTTAATGTGGGTTTTGAACAAATGACTGAAGAATCGAAAGTCAGTTTATTAACCGAAATTGAAGAGCTTGAAGTTATTTTGGAAAACAACAAAAGTGAATTTAATGAAAGCTTGAATTCGTACTTAACAGTTATAAATGAACTGAAAAGGAGGTTTTTCGACCTTCAGGAATTAGAAAATAAACTCTCTGAGAGTGAACGAGAAAGGTTAAAAGAAAAAAGAATCTACCAACAGCGATTGATTTTGACCATTGCGATTGCCTTAGTATTCGCCCTATTAATTATTCTGCTATTCTACTTTCGTTCCAAATTGAAAAAGCAGCAAAAGGAATTGATCGAGGCTAATAAAGTGGTTAAACTAACCAATGAAAATTTAGAGAATATAGTGATGGAGCGTACTTATCTATTAAATAAGACATTCAATGAGCTTGATACGGTCTTGTACAAGGCTTCGCACGATTTAAGAGCTCCACTTAGTTCAATTGCTGGGATAAGTGACTTGATTAGCAGGGAGACCAAGAATAAAGAGTTGACAGGACTTTTGGTGAAGACTAATAAGCGTATGGATAAATTGCTAAAGAAATTAAGTACCATTAGTGAAATCCATCAGCCTGGTGATTTTGAGGAAATTGATGTTGCTGCCATCTGTGATGATTGTATTTCTTCTTTTAATTCCATTATTGTAGATAGAAAAATCGAATTTAAAGCAAATATAAAAGTAGAAAACAAGCTGCTTACTATTTCTAAATTAGTAGAGGTAATAATTTATCATTTGCTGGAAAACGCATTCTTCTTCTGTTGGATCAATAATATTAAAATAGGAAGTGTAGAATTGGACGTTGTTGAAAAGGATGACAAAATTGAAATTAGTATTACTGATAATGGAATTGGTATAGAAAAGAATATTCAGCATAAAATTTTTGAAATGTTCTACGTTGGAAGCGAGTTATCAAATGGTAATGGCTTGGGTCTTTATATAGTTCAAAAATCAGTTGACTTATTAAATGGTGTAATTACAGTTTCCTCAGAAGAAACTGGTAAAACTATATTTAGAGTAGAATTACCTATTGACGGGCAAGGAAGCAATACTTTAGAATTTTTAAGTAGTCTTAAAGCATAATGACCTTTGATCTTTTATCACTACTTAAGATATAGTAGCTGTTCACATCTGACCCTGAATAATACGTGTTTCTTAATAAATTCAATTATTCGATCTGATTAGTGAAGATATACTACTAATTTAGATTTTTAAATTGATGATTTTAACAATATGTTTGAAGGTTCTGATTTCCCGAAATCACTAGAAGAAGATTTGTTTGAAGCTTGGTTGGAGGCAGGTAGGGCCAGTAAAATTGGATACAAATATCTTCTGATTATCTGGGATAATTATGATGATGATTACCAACCGCTTTATGTAGAGGAAAGGGAAAGTATCAAAAAATATGAACGTTATGAGAGCTCAACGGGAAGAGAATCTTTAGTGGCTGCTTATGATTTGTATTCTGAAAGCAGAATTGGATAAAAAAGTATGCCTATTAAAAATCAATTCGATCTAATTATAGTAGGGGCAGGTCCAGCAGGTTTTGCTTGCGCCTATCAACTTCGGAGTCAAGATTTAAAGATTGCCATTATCGATCAGGCCAGTTTTCCAAGGGATAAAATCTGTGGTGATGCTCTTAGTGCAGATGTAGTCAACCAATTATATCGAATGGACCCACTACTAGGAGAAAAGTTTGAAGGCTTTGCCAAGAAAATTGATTCAAATGGCGTGAGATTTGTAGCCCCCAACCACTCCTTTTTGGATATTAATTATCAGAACCCCAATCATGGAAAAGCGGCAGGTTATATCAGCAAACGCATTGATTTCGACTATTTTTTATTTAAAGAGATACAGAATCAGGCTAATGTTGAAGTGTTTCTAGAGGAAAAAGTAATTCATATTGAAACAGAGTCCCTTCTAGTTAATTTGCAGACGAATAAAAGAGCTTTCTCAGCTCAAATGATTGTAGGAGCAGATGGGGCACATTCTATAGTCAATAAGAAATTGGGTAACATCAAGATAGAAAGAGATCATTATTGCGCGGGAATCAGACAATATTACGAAGGTGTTAGTGGATTTAATCGTGATCAGGCTATTGAATTACACTTTTACAAAGAATTATTACCCGGTTACTTTTGGATTTTCCCCTTGCCCAATGGACAGGCAAATGTAGGCCTTGGAATGCTTTCCAGTGAGGTAAGTAAAAGGAAACTCAATTTGAAAACAGAACTAGATGAACTTATTAAATCGAAACCAGATTTAAAGCAGCGTTTTCACAATGCTACTGCCCTTGAAAAAACACAAGGTTTTGGCTTGCCAATAGGTTCCAAGAAACGACCGATTTCAGGCGACCGTTTTTTATTATTGGGTGATGCCGCAAGCCTCATTGACCCCTTTACAGGAGAGGGGATCGGCAATGCACTACGTAGTGGAAGAATTGCTGCAGATCACATTGTCAAAGCATTTGAAGATCAGATTTTTAATGCAACATTTCACAAGCAGTATGATCAAATGATTTATTCTAAAATGTGGAATGAACTCCGCATTAGTAGACAAATCCAAAAGCTATTGCGTTATCCCAAGCTGTTTAATTTTGTGGTCAAAAAAGCTAATCATAATTCTTCAGTCAGAACCCTCTTAACTTCAATGTTGGACAATGTGGATTTGAAAAAGGAGTTGGTGAAGCCGAGGTTTTACTTTAGGATCTTATTTGGTGGCTAATTCAAGTTTGAAGATGAGATTCTATCACAATGTGAACAATGCTTTAAAACTTGCATCTAAGATTATCTAACAGTTTTTAATAAAATGATCTTCTAAAGAAAAATAGAATTTTTTTTAGGTTATAAATTTATCATATTTACAATCATGATACTGTTTAGTAAAGCTTTAAAATTATTGGTTTTGACGTTTGTATTTATGTTTTTCTACTCTCAATTAGCTCTGAGTCAAGTAGATTCATTAATGCAGATTTTAGAAACTGAGATGACAAAAAAGCAAATCTATGATGATGAAAAGATGCAACGGATTGAAGCTTACAAACAGCTAGCCTCGAAATCATCCGCTGATCCAAAACAAGTCTTCTTGTATTATTCAAATTTGATAGAAGAATTTGAGAAATTTAGTTTTGACTCAACCTTATTTTACATTGATAAGAATTTAAAAATAGCGAATACTTTAGATAATAATGTGTTATTAAGCGAATCTAAGCTTCACCTATCAGCTACACTTGCAAACGTTGGAAGAAGTAAAGAGGCAGAAGATGTATTAAAACAAATTGACACTAAACAGTTAAACAAAGAGCTATTTATCAAATATTGCAACACCGCCAGGAAATTATATGAAGATTTAAGCTTCTATGCCATTACTCAGGATGGAGCTGGAAAATATTCAGAGCTATATAATTTATACAAGGACACTTTATTAAACATAGTTGATTCAAATTCTTATATCCACCTATCCATTCTGGAAAAAGATTTAATGGATGATAGAGATTTGGAAGAGAGTTTGAAAGTCAATTCTCAAATGTTGAAAGGTATTGAACCTAATTCAAAACAGTTTTCTGTAGTGACCTTCTATCGGTCGCTCATTTATGATCTAATGGGAAATAAAGAAAAAGAGAAGGAATACCTCATGATCTCTGCTGTATCTGATATTAAGGCATCAATAAAGGATAATGCCTCACTCACTACTTTAGCTAAAGTACTTTATAATGAAGGTAAGATTGAAAAAGCCCATCAATATATCCAAAATGCTTATGATGATGCTATATTTTACAATTCTAGACTGAGATTTCTTGAAATTTCAAAGATCCTTTCCTTAATTACTGCCTCTTATCAAGAAATTTCAGATGCACAAAAAAGTACCCTTAAGGAATACTTAATCTGGATCAGTTCTCTTTCGTTTGTGCTTCTTATTACGGTCGCGCTGATAGTCAGACAAAATAAGAAGTTATCTGCTACCAGGAATGGGTTAAAAGATTCAAATCAGCAGTTAAATGAGGCTAATCAAGATCTACAGCTAGCAAAATCTAAATTAGAAAAGCTCTATACAGATTTATCGGAAGCTAATCATGTAAAAGAGCAATATATAGCTAGTTTCCTTAGCATACACTCCGATTACATTGATAAAATCGATAAATACCAGAATGTAGTTCGAAGATTGGTTTCTTCACGAAAATATGAGGAATTATATAAAAGAGTGACGTCTCAAGAAGTAATTGATGCAGAAGTAAAGGAGTTTTATGCGACATTTGATCAAGCTTTTTTAAGTATTTATCCTGATTTTATCTCAAAGTTTAATGAATTGCTGCTGGATGAAGAAAAAATTGATCTAAAAGAAAATGAAATTCTAAATACTGAATTAAGGATATTTGCATTGATTCGATTAGGGATCAAAGACAGCTCCAATATTGCTAGATTGCTGCGCTATTCTGTCAATACTATTTATAACTACCGAGTAAAAATTAAAAATAAGGCGAAGGTAGATAGAGAAGAATTTGAAAAATATATTCAAGACATTGACGCCTTCGAAAATGCTAACAAATAGTGCCTTAGTCCACTCAATCTAAGTCCACTTTTTTGATAGTGACTATATATTATAAAATACTGATTACCAATATTATAAGTATATATTCTTTTCTTGTTTTTCCACTTTTTGACTACTCATCCCTAAAATTCTCATCTTATTGATTGTTATTGCATCCAACATAATTTGTTGGTTTTTGGATGCGAGATATTGATGTCTCAATCACAAAAATCAAATCTTGGAAACGATAATAAATATTATGACTCGCAACATTTTTAGAAAATTTTGGACGCCTCTGGGCGTCACTTTGATCGTCCTCATTTTTAATCTATCAGATGTTTTAGGACAAAGTACCATTGCAGGTAAGGTAGTGGATGAAACTTCACAAGGATTGCCAGGAGTATCTATCCTAGTTAAAGGAGAAAATAGAAGGGCCGTGACAGATGTCGAGGGCGATTTTAAAATTTCCAATATTGCACCTGAAGATAAATTGATATTCAGTTATGTAGGAATGCTTACAAAAGAAATAACTGTCGGGCAACAGACTACTTTAAGAGTGCAACTCACACCTGATATTGGTTCATTAAGTGAAGTAGTAGTAGTGGGATATGGCACGCAAGAAAAGAAGGATGTGACTGGTGCTGTGTCATTAGTGGATGAGGAAGCAATGGATTTAAGACCTAATAATCAATTTGGAGGTTTAATTCAAGGTAAAGCAACAGGAGTTCAAGTTCTTTCAAATTCAGGCAAACCATCACAAGGTATAAATTTGAGAATTAGAGGAACAAATTCCATTAATGCAGGTAGTGAGCCACTATATGTGGTGGATGGAGTACCTACAACTGATACTAGGTCTATAAATCCAGCCGATATAGAAAGCATATCAATTCTAAAAGATGCATCATCTGCTGCAATTTATGGTTCTCAAGGTGCAAATGGTGTTGTGCTCATTACGACCAAGACAGGAAGCTCTGAGACCACACAAGTTTCTTTTGACTCCTATTTAGGCTTTTCAGAAGTTTGGAAAACCTTGCCTGTTCTGGATTCCAGAGACTATCGAATATTAATGACTGAATTAGGTCAAAATACTGATTGGAATTTATATGATGAAAATACTGATTGGCAAGATGAAGTATTTGAACGAGGTTCCACACAGAATTACCAGCTAAGCATATCGGGCAAAAATGACAAAACATCATACTATATTTCCGGTGGATGGGTTGAACAAAATGGTGCAGTAAGATCCTCTCGCATGGACAGAAGTAATTTTAAAGTGAATTTAGACCATGAAGCTTCGGATTGGTTGACCGTTGGAAGTAGAGTAGCTTACACCATATATTCAGATGTAGATGTGGCGGATAATCAAAGTGTTAATCAAGGCGGTGTATTGTTAGGCGCTCTCTCAACACCACCCAATATCGGGATATATAATCCAGACGGCACCTTTACTAGCAACCCTTTTCAAAACTGGGAAAATCCTATTGCCAGTACTGATGGAACCATAAGAGAATACAATAACAGGAGATTAATAGGAAATACTTATGCTGAGCTGTCATTTCTAGACAACTTCACCTTTAGGTCCAATATAGGAATTGATCATAGCAATGGGGTATTTGACTCCTTTTTAGATCCTTACTTAACAACTTTTGGTCGTGCGTTAAATGGGAGAGCCATCAATAACACCGATAAAAGCAGCTATTATATTTTTGATAATACATTAAGATACGAAAACGAAATACGAGAGAGTAAATTCAAAGCATTAATTGGAACGGTAACACAAAAATGGAGATGGGAAAACAGCGGTATTACTACTCAAAACTTTGCAGGAAATGGAATTATCACTCCGAATGCCGGTTCTGATATAATAAGCGCAACAGCATCTAAATCCGAAAAGGCCAATCAATCTTTTATCAGTCGTCTAAATTATGAATATAAAAGCTTGTATTTGCTAACAGTTAATTTCCGAGCAGATGGATCGAGTGTATTCGGACCCGAAAATAGATGGGGATATTTTCCTTCTTTCTCAACTGGCTGGAGAATTTCCGAGGAAGAGTTTTTCAGTGCACTCAACAAAATAAGTGAACTTAAATTGCGAGCAGGATGGGGAATCGTTGGAAATGATCAGATTGGCAATAATTATGCGTATTTGGGACTTGTGGCAGGTGGAGCTAATTATCCCATTGGAGGTGTACCGCAGCCAGGAACTTATCCGGCTTCTATTAGCAACAATAAATTGAAATGGGAGGAAAGTACCCAGTCAAATGTCGGTGTTGATCTTGGATTTTTAAACAATAGATTAGTATTCACTATGGATGCTTATTTGAAGCAAACAAACGATCTTTTGCTAAATGCTCCATTACCAAGAACCACTGGATTCGATAATGCCATTCAAAACATCGGCTCATTGGAAAATAGAGGTTTTGAATTTTCTGCAAATACTGTAAACCTTGACGGTGACCTAAACTGGACAACTAATTTCAACTTTTCAGTCAACCGAAATAAAGTAACAAATCTTGTAGGCCAAGAACTATTTGTAGGAGCTATTGCTGGAAGAGGCGAAGCGGGATTGGTAAGAGAAGGTCTTCCATTAGGGACACTTTATGGTTATCAGTACGGAGGTGTTGATCCTGAAACTGGGGATGCATTTTATATTGACCAGAATGGAGAAAGTACTTTTGATCCATCTCCAGAGGATAGGGTGATTATAGGAGATGCAAATCCTGATTTTATCTATGGATTAACTAATACGCTTCAGTACGGGAATTTCAGTTTAACCGTTTTCTTTCAAGGAAGTTATGGAGGCGATATTCTCAATGCTTCAAGAATTGACATAGAGGGTATGACTGATCCTAAGAATCAATCAGCAGCAGTTCTTGATCGTTGGCAGCAGCCAGGAGATATTACCAATATCCCGAGAGCATCGTGGGGAAATACTGACAATTCCAGAATTTCTACTCGATTTATTGAAGATGCTTCATATCTAAGGTTGAAAAATCTGACCATAGGGTATGAGCTTCCAAAGTCTTTAATCTCTAAAATAGGATTACAACAATTCAAAATATATGCAACAGGTGAAAATCTATTGACTTTCACTTCTTATTCCGGTTTTGATCCGGAGGTAAATGCTTTCGGTCCTAGCAATACAGTACAAGGGATTGATTACGGAACATACCCTCAAACAAGGAGCATCATCACTGGAATTAATATAACCTTTTAATAAAAAGTAAAATGAAGAATTTAATCAATATCGTTTTGTTTTCAGGTCTGATTGTAAGCATTTCTGCTTGTGAGGATTATTTAGATCTTTCACCTATATCTGAAGAAACAAGTGAAGTGGCCTATGAAAATGCAAGTCAAATAGAAGCAGCCCTAACAGGAGCTTATGAATCATTTCAGGCAGAATATTATGTCTGGGACAATGTCTTATTTCAAGATGTTCGTGCTGATAACCATTATGCAGGTGGTGACAATCCAGAGATTTTTCAAATTGATTGGCTGGAAGTTAGTCCTACCAATTCCAGATTGTTTACCAACTGGTCAAACATCTATAATGCCATTGCCAAGGCTAATATAGTAATAGAAAAGGCGCCTCTAGTAACTGATCCAAAGCTAAGTGAGGAAAGAAGAACTCAGATCATTGGAGAAGCTCATTTCTTACGTGCCTATCATTACTATACACTGGTTAATTTATGGGGTGGAGTACCATTAGTATTAAATTTCACTAGCTCTGCAGCACCTGAGGATACTCAACTTCCTAGATCAACTAAGGAAGAGGTTTTTGAACAAATCCTAAAGGATTTAGCTATTTCTATTGAAAGTCTACCTGATAGTTATGGTTCAGATGCATCAGTAAATAAAGCAAGAGCAAGTTTCGGAGCCGCAAATGCATTAGCTGCTAAAGCTTCTTTACAAAGACCAAACCCAGATCCAGAGGCAGCACTTGATTATATCAATGCTGTGGAAAATAGTAGTGCATCATACCAATTAATCCCATACAGCCAATTATTTGATGGTAATAACTATAACAATGCTGAATCCATTTTGGAAGCACAATATCTAGGTGGAAATGAAGGGAATTTTGGCCCGCAATTAGTGCTGCCTCCGTCTATATCAGGAGATTCTTGGAGAAAATTTATCACGCCTTCACATGATTTAGTAGAAGCTTTTGACAGTGAAAATGATTCCATTCGAAAAAATGCTACAATCCTTTTCGAAACAGTGAATTGGGTTGATGAATATTGGGGTAATTCCCCTGGTAGTGAAGTGCCATTTGCTTATAAATGGAAAAGTGCTGATGGCTGGGCTAGTTCAAACCGACCTTATTTACTCCGATTTGGAGATATTGTTCTTCTAAAAGCAGAAGCCTTAGCCAGGCTCAATAGATTGGGTCAGGCTGCCACAGAAGTTAACAGAATCAGAGATAGAGCCAACTTGCCAGATTTATCGGCCTCGGTAGAAGCAAATCAGGAAAATATGCTAGCCGCAATCTTGAAGGAACGAAGACTGGAGCTTGCACAAGAAAGTGAAAGATGGAATGACTTAGTCCGATTTGGCGAGGTAGTAAATGTTATGAATAATCTCGATGAAATTGATTTGAGAACAGGTGAGCCCACCAATTATCAAATGACTCAAGACAAAATACTTTTACCTATACCCCAAGAAGAGCTGGATAGAAATCCGAATTTAGATCAAAATTAAAATAAATGAAGAATATTTTTTAACTCAAATACTATGAAAATGATTAACTACTCAAAAAACGCAATTTACAAGATAGCTTTAATGCTATTCGCTTCCTTTTTAATGCTTTCATGTGATGAAGACCCTGAAACTCCAACGGTTGAAGAACCTTTTGCAGACTTCTCCTTGGAAGTAGATGAAGCAAACACCTTGACCGTAAACTTTACGAATTCTTCCATCGATGGAGAAAGCTACAGTTGGGATTTTGGTGATGATTCAGGAACCTCAACAGAGGAAAACCCTTCATATACTTACGCAGCTAGTGGGACTTATACAGTTGAACTAACTGTAACAAACTCTGCTGGATCATCCAGTAGTACAGAAGAGGTTACGGTTTCCGGCTTTGGTCCTAACTTATTAACTAATGGCGATATGGAGGCTGAAAATGGATGGACTTCAAGACCTCTATGGACAGCTGAAGATAATGCAACTAACCACAGATATGAGGATGGGGCATTTATATTTCAAAATGCTGAAAATCCAGATGGTGGATTCTACCAGTGGTCAAACCATGCCTTTTTTCAAGAAGTTGAATTAACAGCTGGAAGCACCTATCAATTTAACGCTCAGGTGAGTAGCACTTCTGGTACTATGGCGACATGGTTTGAAGTATATTTGGTTAAAGAAGAACCAGTCAATGAAGACAATATTGGAGGCGATGCAACTCAACTGGCTATCAAAAGCTTTGGAGAAGGCGAAAACTGTACAGCCACAGAATTTAGCGGAAGCATATTAGAAATAGCAGCAGAGTGCTCTGGAATTAATGATTTTCCACTATTGATCGATGAGGATGGATATTTCACAGTTTCTGAGGGTGACTTATCTGCCAATGGTACTTTATTCCTAGTATTCAAAGCGGGTTCTGGTTTTGCTCCTGAAGGAGAAACTGCAGGATTTAGGGATGGTCTAATTTTAGATGATGTTGTAATTAAAGAAGTTCTATAAATTTTCATAATAGTAAAAGTGTAATAAATAGGGGAGAGAGTAGTCGTTTTCTCTCCCCTTTATTCCTTAAATATCACTTTATGTTCAAGTTTAAAACAATATTCCTATTTTTATTTAGTATTCCTTTATTGACACAATGCAAGGAGCAAGCAGATGAAACATTTGAACCTCCTAAAGTTGATGAACCAACAGTTGAAATTCCGGAAGTAGAACAATGGCTTACTACAGCCAACCAATCAAATCTGCTTTCCAAGCAAAGTGAATCCATAATGGCCTATGAAGCTGATCTTGCTACTGAGATTACGGTCGATTCTGGAACTGAATACCAATCAATTGACGGTTATGGTTTTGCTGTCACTGGTGGAAGTGCTCAGCACCTTAGTATTATGAGCGATGCTGCTCGAAGGGACCTGTTGAACGAATTATTTGGATTAGGTAAAGACCAAGTCGGGATGAGTTTCATCAGGATAAGCCTTGGAGCTTCTGACCTCAATCAAGCTCCGTATACCTATAATGACTTGGGGACGGGACAAACTGATCTTAATCTTGAGCAATTCTCATTGCAAAAAGATGAGGAACAACTTATCCCGCTCTTGAAAGAGATAGTGGAGATTAACCCAGAGATGAAAATCATGGCTTCTCCATGGTCTGCACCAGCCTGGATGAAAGAAAATAAGTCTTTGAAAGGTGGTTCGCTTGCAGCACAATATCATGATGTTTATGCCGCTTATCTGCTACGCTATATTGAAGAGATGCAAGAGCATGGAATATCGGTAGAGTACTTAACAGTTCAAAACGAGCCTTTGCATGACGGTAATAATCCAAGTATGTATATGGAAGCAGATCAGCAAACTGATTTTGTGAAAAATAGTCTAGGTCCTTTGTTTGCAGAAAATAATATGAGCACAAAACTGATCATTTATGATCACAATCCGGATCGTATTGACTATCCGCTAACAGTATTAAATGATGCGGATGCTAAGCAGTATGTTGATGGATCAGCTTTTCATCTGTATGGAGGAGATGTTGACCAATTGTCAGTAGTGCGCAATGCTCATCAAGACAAAAATATATATTTTACTGAACAGTGGTTTGGCGCTCCGGGAAATTTTAGCGAGGACCTCAAATGGCATATCCGTGAAGTAGTGATAGGAAGTCAGAGAAACTGGAGTAAAAACGTTATAGAATGGAATCTATCGTCAAATTCATCTTTGACTCCGCATACTGATGGAGGCTGCTCGCAATGTCTGGGTGGAATTACAATCGATGGTGATCAAGTAACTAGAAATGCTGGCTACTATGTCATTGCACATGTTTCTAAATTTGTAAGACCTGGAGCAGTCAGAATCGCAAGCAATTACCACCATGATCTGCCTAATATCGCATTTTTAACTCCTGAAAATAAGGTGGTATTACTAGTACTTAACAATACTGATAGCCCCCAATCCTTTAATGTGAAAAATGGAGAAAAAAGCTTTTCCACCCGATTGGATTCTGGAGCAGTAAGTACTTACATTATTGATAATAACTAATACATAAGCATGCATTTACTAATTTCATTTATTTTGATTTCCGCATTATCGATTGGAAATCAAGATGTAACTCAGCGCCATTTATCAGATTCATCAAAAGAGATTAAGGCGAAAGTTTATACAACAGCTAAAAATACAGATTTGCGACTAACGGAAACTCAAACGCTTGAATTCTCAATGGGTGAGCAACCTTTAGAAACAGAATTATCCATTTTTGTAAATCCTGATAAATCTTTCCAAACATTTATTGGAATAGGAGGCGCAATCACAGATGCTTCAGCAGAGGTATTTGCTAAATTATCAGAAGACAAACAGGAAGAGTTATTGGATGCCTATTATTCCACTGAAGGAATCAATTACTCTTTGTTAAGGACAACCATTCATAGCTGTGATTTCAGCGAAGAATCCTACACTTATGTGGAAGAAGGAGATGGAGATTTGAAGACATTTTCAGTAGCACCTGATGAAGAATTTCGCATTCCCATGATCAAAAGGGCGATTTCTAAAGCAGGAGGAGAGTTACTGACCTATGTTAGTCCCTGGAGTCCGCCAGCTTTCATGAAAACAAATGGCAACATGCTAAAAGGAGGGAAGTTGAAGCCGGAATTTTATGATTCATGGGCTTTATATTATGCCAAATTTATTAAAGAATACGAGAAAAGGGACATTCCTATCTGGGGTCTTACAATTCAAAATGAACCGATGGCTACCCAAAGATGGGAATCTTGCATTTACACAGCAGAAGAAGAACGAGATTTTTTAAAGAATCACTTGGGACCGACATTGGAAAATGAAGGATTAGGAGATAAAAAAATCATTGTTTGGGACCATAATAGGGATCTGATCGTCAACAGGTCTAATACGATTTTAGGAGATCCAGAAGCCGCAAAATATGTTTGGGGAATGGGCTTTCACTGGTATGAGACCTGGACGGGAAGTGAGCCTCTATTCGATAATTTGAAAAGTGTAAAAGAGTCTTTTCCTGATAAGCAATTAATCTTTACAGAAGGTTGCAACGAAGCCTTTGACGCTGAAAAGTATCAGTTTTGGCCTAATGCCGAACGCTACGGAAACTCCATGATCAATGACTTTAACAGTGGTACTGCCGCGTGGACGGATTGGAACATTTTGCTTGATGAAAATGGAGGGCCGAATCATGTCGGGAATTTCTGTTTTGCACCAATACATGCTGATCTTCAAACTGGTGAATTGATCAAAACTCCTTCGTACTACTATATTGGTCATTTCTCAAAATTTATTCAACCTGGTGCGAAAAGAATTAGTACCACCGCTAGTAGGAGTATGCTCGAAGCTACCACCTTTCAAAATGAAAATGGACAAATGGCCACAGTCGTTATGAATAGCACTGATGAAGAGATTAACTATCAGCTATATGTTGGAAAGCAAAAAAGCAAGCTAACTATCCAGGCGCATGCAATGCAAACGATAGTTTATTAATTTGAAATTTATTGGGTTTGATTATAGGGCTATGGCCCTATCTTCTTCCCCCAATAGACAACTGATTTTTCATTTCCTTTTTCTCATCATACTTACCGGACACCGCTTTTTTGCCATACAATTCATCCAACTCCTCCTGATTAGGATAGGGCGCTCGGGAAGTGTAGCTATGGGCCACACGCATATTATTCCAAATATGATTATCCGGTCTGCTTTCATCGCTAAAACGAGGATCTGGAATCATCGGAAGTTTTTCCATTTTCTGAATTTCAACGCTAGGAAAATCATAATCCACCACCACTTTTCCCAGCAATAAATAGCAACCTAATCCTGTGAAAGGATATTTGTTGAGTGATGCAGGAAAATGAACCGTATCAAAGTAGTCCCCATAAACATCAATCCAAGTCCCAAAATTCATTTTGTTTTACCGTCTTTATTCACAATAGGCACATCTTTATTGGAAATTAAATAGCCCAGCATTTTCACGATTTTTCCTTTGTTCTGTAATAATTCATTACATTTTTCGTCTTTTTTAAAGCTTTTAGTGTCTGCAATATCAATGCCTTTATTTTCCTTTACAATCTCTACTGCCTCTTTAATATGTCCCAAGCCCCTTTGTGAAAGAATATCAATTTTTTCCAAATGAAAAGCTTCTGCCATGTACAAATCTATTTCACAGGTAGGACTGTTAGGATTTAATTCACGATGTCAGAATATTTAGTGAATAAGTCAAAATCTCCCTTCAATAATACCGCATCAGGACATCTTTGCAGCGCTACACGGGTAGGCATACCTTTTTGTAAATCATATTTTTTAGCCTCAGCAGAAGCAGAAGCAACTATTCCACGGTTATTTAGGAGACCAATGATCAAAGGCTTACCTTTGAGATCGGGAAGCTTCAATAAGGTGCAATTGATGAAATACGCATCTAAATCTATGTGAGCAATCTGTCTCATTGGATACTAAATATAATACAAACGCTAATTTTATTAGCTAATGTTTTGCTAAATGATTTTTGATCTACGAAGTTCTTCTCTCAAGCGAGAGTATATATCAAAGTGACTAATGCTAAGTATAAAAAAGCATACATATTGAAAGGTGGGGGCATCTCGATTATTAGATTAGAATGGTCTAAATATCTTCTTCTCTATCTAATCGGACCTTCGATTTAGACTCTTTTGATCAGCCACTTCATCAGATTTTTTTCAGGATTTCTTTTTTATTTAGTTTTTAACTAAATTCATTTAAGTCAAGGTATTAATCTGTATCAACAATGGGTGAACAAAACGTAAACTTAGATTTAAATAATGCTCTTCGAACTTCATTTATAGAACACTTGCTCACCGACATCAAGTCGCTTGAGAAAATGCTTGATCAAGGCCTAATTGAAGACGATATTACTAGGATAGGAGCAGAGCAAGAGTTTTGCCTTGTTAATAAAAACTGGCGGCCTTCCCAAAAGGCAGTAGAAATTCTGGAAGCTATCAATGATCCTCATTTTACCACGGAGTTGGCACGTTACAACCTTGAAATAAATCTTGATCCAATCAAATTAGAGGGCAAATGCTTTAGCGAGTATGAAAAAAGCCTCGATCTCTTACTAAAAAAAGCAGCAGTTTCAGCAGAAGAGAAAGAAAATCGAGTGATTTTGGCTGGTATATTACCTACTATTTCAAAGAATGAGTTAGGAATGGATTTCATGACTCCTAGCCCCCGGTATTACGCTCTTAATGATACCATAAAGGCACATCGTGGTAAAGATATTGATCTACGAATCAGAGGGATTGACCAATTATCGATCATACACGATTCTGTGCTATTTGAAGCATGTAACACTAGCTTTCAAATGCACTTACAAATTGCACCTGACGACTTTATATCCAGTTACAACTGGGCACAAGCAATTTCAGGACCTTTGTTAAGCATATGCTGTAATTCACCTTTGCTTCTAGGTCGTGAATTGTGGAGTGAAACCCGTATTGCGCTTTTTCAGCAAAGTATTGACACCAGAAGCTCATCTTTTGCCCTCAAAGATCAAAGAGCAAGAGTTACTTTTGGAAATGCATGGGTATCAGGATCTATTGCAGAAATATTTAAGGATGACATTGCTCGATATAAACTATTAATCGCCAGAGAAATTGAGCAAAACTCTTCGGAGGAATTAGCCAAAGGGAACACTCCTAAGCTCCAGGCGCTCAATTTACATAATGGTACCATTTATCACTGGAATAGGTGTTGCTATGGAGTAGGAAACGGCAAAGCGCATGTCAGAATAGAAAATAGATATATACCAGCCGGTCCAACAGTAAAAGATGAAATAGCAAATTTTGCCTTTTGGATCGGTATGATGATGGGGAGACCGAAAGAATTTGATGATATGGCGGCTGTGATGGAATTCAGAGATGCGAAATCAAACTTTATTAAGGCCGCACGTACTGGTAAAGAATCTGTATTGCGATGGAAAGGAGAGCAATATTCTGCTAGAGACCTCATCACCAAAGAGCTTTTACCAATAGCTTATAAGGGGTTAGAACGTGCAAAAATAGCGAAGGAGGATATTGAGTATTATTTGGGAATTATTGAGGAGCGAGTGGCCAAAGAAACTGCTTCTCGATGGTGTATCCGTAATTATCGAAAGTTAAAGGAGAAACATAAGAAAGATGACGCACTACTCATGCTGACGAAAGCAATGCATGCCAACCAGAAGATAGGTCATGTATCTCATGAATGGCCAGAGGTGGACCCTTGTTTGGAAGCACATGAGGCTGCTTATATGGCTGCACATATTATGAGTACAGAGCTTTTTACAGTTACCGAAAATGATCTTGCCGATTTGGCCACAAGTGTCATGCTGTGGAAAAACATTCATCATCTTCCTGTGGAAAATAAAAAAGGAGAACTATGTGGCTTACTTACTTGGTCACATCTCGAAAAATATAGAAAAGACGTAGGCAATACCGAAGGTTTGCCCGTTTCGGAAATTATGACTAAGAATATCATTACCGTCAGACCAGAAACTACGATAGATAGCACACTGAAGATCATGAAGAAAAATAGCATTGGTTGTGTTCCCGTTACCCATGACCAGCACATGGTCGGAATTATTACTATTGATGATATACTACCCTATGATAATGAGAAAAGTGTACAGTAAAGCACTTGAGCAAACCATAGAGATCGATCGTTTTATAGGTAAAATCAGATCAACCCGTGAGGGCCTTCCGTGATTTTTATAGGAGGGATACACGGCAATGAGCCTGCTGGAGTCCTAGCCTTAGATCGCATGATGTCGTTTTTACAAAGCAAGAACATTCCTCTAAATGGAAATCTTTATGCTCTCGCGGGAAGTCTATGGGCTCTAGAGAATGGGGAAAGATACCATAAGCATGATCTGAATCGATTATGGACGAAGGATAGATTGCTTCAAATACAAGAAGGAGAAATAGCGATTGAAGATCAAGACACTATCGAACAGATCGAATTATATGAATGTATTAAGAACATTATAGCTCAGGATGAGGGCCCATTTTATTTTATTGATCTTCATACCACTTCCTGCGAAACCAGTCCGTTCATCGTAATGAACGATAGCTTGTTGAATAGACGATTCACTAGTCTATATCCATTGCCTTCTATACTGGGAATTGAAGAATACCTTGAAGGACCTGTACTTAGCTATATTAATGAATTAGGTTATGTGGCTTTTGGTTTTGAAGCAGGCCAACATGACGATGAAGCCTCAATTGACTTTCATTATGCTTTTTGCATGTTATCACTGCAGTTTACAGGCCTTATAGAAAAAAAGGCTATTGATATAAATGATTATTACGATAAGCTTTTAAGTAGTAGTGTAGTTAAGAGAGATTTCTTTGAGATTTTGTACAGATATGAAATCAATCCGGGTGAAGATTTTAAAATGTTGCCAGGATTTGTCAATTTCGAAGCAATCAAAAAGGGACAAAAACTAGCTATAAGCGATAATCAGTCAGTCTTAGCTGAAACCAGATCTAGAATATTTATGCCATTGTATCAGGCTAAGGGCTCCGAAGGCTTCTTTGCTATAAAAAAAGTGTCACTCTTTGCCCTTAAACTATCAGCAGTTTTACGAAATATAGGCCTGGATAGGCTATTGGGTTACCTACCGGGAGTATCCTATGAAAAGCAGTCCACATTAAGGGTAAATAGAAAAATTGCTCGATTTTTCACGAAAGACTTCTTTCATCTACTGGGCTATAGGAGTAAGGTGCTGGATCAAGATCATTACTTGATGAGTAATAGAGAAGCCGCTTCTCGCACAGATGAATATGAACTAGAAACTTGGTTCAAATAGACTTTGGTTTCCGGAGTTTACATACCAGCTTACATAACTTCTGCATTAACCGATGAATTTTTGAGGAGATTTTATGATTTGTAAGTAGGATTTCAAATCATCAATTGTTCAATTACTGTCTTTTATCCTCATTTTTCATTTTACTGACATAGATCATGTTTTTTGCAAATCAATGTCAGCGCATATCAAAAATTAATTCATGAACTTTACTTCATATTTAATTGAAAACCCTCTAAATCGACATATCATGAAAAAGCTATTAATATTAGGAGCAGGCACAGCGGGCACGATGATGCTCAATAAGCTTGATAAAAGAATAGATAAAAAGGAATGGGAAATTACCATTATCGACAAAGATGATACTCATTATTATCAGCCAGGATTCTTGTTCATTCCTTTCGGTATCTACAAACCATCTGATGTAGTGAAAAGCAGAAAAGAGTTTTTTCCAAGAGGGACTAACTTTATTATGGATGAGGTAGAAAAGATAGAAGCCAATAAAAATGAAGTCTTACTTAAAAGTGGGAACAAATTAGATTACGATGTGCTAGTTGTAGCAACAGGTACAACTCCAGTTCCTAGTGAAACAGAAGGTCTAGAAGGCGAGCTTTGGTACAAAGATATATTTGATTTTTACACTTTTGAAGGCACCACACTATTGGCGAAAAAGCTGCGCGATTGGAAAGGTGGTAAATTAGTTATCAATCTAGCCGAGACTCTTATTAAATGCCCGGTAGCTCCTCTAGAATTTGCCTTCCTTGCAGATGCATACTTCACCGAGAAGGGAATGCGAGACAAAGTGGATATTCAATATGTAACGCCACTTTCTGGCGCATTCACAAAACCAATAGCTACTAAAATGTTGAGTCAGCTTATGGAAGAGAAGAATATTCATGTGGTGCCTGATTTCTATCTAGAGCATGTTGACAATGAGAATAAGAAGATCGTTTCTTACGATGGACAAGAAGTAGAATTTGACTTATTGGTTAGTGTCCCAACAAATATGGGTTCTGATATGGTAGAAAACAGCAATATGAGCGATGAAGATGATTTGAACTTTATCCCCACTAACAAGCAAACTCTACAACACAAAGAGCATGAAAACATCTTTGTGATTGGAGATGCAACCAACTTGCCAACCTCTAAGGCTGGCTCTGTTGCACACTTCGAAGGGGAGATTCTGATAGAGAATATCATGAGTTTCATTAAAGGTGAGCCATTGGAAGCCAAGTTTGACGGGCATGCGAATTGTTTTATTGAAACCGGCTTTGGCAAAGCAGCATTAATTGATTTCAATTATACTACTGAGCCTTTACCAGGACAATTCCCACTACCGATTTTAGGTCCTATGGGTTTATTAAAAGAAACCAGAATCAACCATATGGGTAAGCTAGCATTTAAGTGGATATACTGGCATATGCTGTTAACAGGCAAGAGTTTACCAGTAAGCACTAATATGAGTATGACGGGTAAGAAAGCACCTAAGCCAGAAATGGAAAAGCCTCCGGTAGAAAACAAAAAAGAAAAAGTTGAAAAAGAAGAAGTTATATTATAATCAAACATCATAACCATGGACACAATAACAATTAACAACGAAGCAATTAAAGTAAATGAAGAAGGCTATTTCACTGATCCTTCCCAGTGGAATGAGGATATAGCAAAAGAAATGGCCAAGCAGGAAAATATAGAGCTAACAGACAGACATTTTGAAGTTCTTAATTTCTTGAGAACTAAGTATGCGGAGGAAGTTCCACTTTCTATCCGTAAAGTCGGGAAATCCGGCATCGTGGACATCAAGGAATTCTATAAACTTTTCCCAGGTGGACCATTAAAAATATCTAGTAAGATAGCGGGAATACCGAAGCCTGTAAGTTGTGTTTAATCCTTTAAAGAAGAAATCATGGAAGAAATTAAAGAAATGACCACAGAAAAAGTGGTTGCAAAAGAGAAAAAAGAAGTAAAGAAGATAATGGTCATCTGTGCTAGAGGCACATTAGAGGATGTTTATGCAGCACTTATCATGGCGAATGGTGCCTTAGCAGAAGGAAAAGAAGCTAAAATGTTTTTTACTTTCTTTGGACTAGATGCCATTACCAAGAAGAAAGCGGATCACCTCCACACAGCAACAGTAGGTAACCCCGCTTTTATGAGAGGAATGCCTACTATGATAGGAGGATTACCCGGCTTTGAGGCTTTGGCTTCTAGCATGATGAAGAAGGAAATGGATAAGTTGGATATTCCCCCAGTAAGCGAATTTTTCGAAATGATTGAAGCAGGTGGTGGAGAAATATTTGCCTGTAAGTTAGCGGCTGATATGTTTCATCTTAAGAAGGAGGACATGATTCCGGAAGTGAAAGACATCATTACTGTAGGGCAAATGTACGAACTAGCTGAAGGAGAAGGTACGCATATGGTATTTATTTGAGTTCTATCAGAATACATAAGACTAAAATGTCAATTTTACGTTAAAATGATTAATAATGTAGACTTTAAAAGGAAGCAGTGACTTCCTTTTTTTGTTATTCTCAATTAAGTATAGTTGAACTACTGTGAAAACAATTAAAGCACTTGGTTTTGAAGAACCTATCGGATCGTGGACTCATCTCTTGGGTGCTCTTGCTGTTGTCGTGCTCTTAATCTGGCTTTTTAGAAAAGGTGGGGCGGGCAGAAGATACCCTTTACCCATTTTCATTTATGGGCTTTCTTGTATTTTTCTTTTATCAATGAGTGGTGTTTACCATATATTGCCAAGAGCAACTAGCGCTCGCTATGTTTTGAGAATTCTTGACCATGCCGGAATTTTTATTTTAATTTCGGGTACCATCACCTCTGTTCATTTGCTTTTGTTCTCAGGATTTATGAGGTGGGGGATTATCGGCATTGCTTCCATAATTGCCACTATTGGAATTATTTTAAGTGCTATTTATATGAGTATAGTACCAGATATTGTCACGCACATCATTTATTTGGTATTTGGTTGGCTGGGAGTGGTTTCCATTATTGGTCTATTGAAATTAAGAAAGGACATTGTCATTAAGTATTTAATTTATGGAGGGATAGCGTATTCCATTGGTGCCGTTATTGACCTGCTCGGATTTCCAGTGCTTGTAGCTGGTGTTTTGGGGGCACATGAGGTGTTCCATTTTGCCGTATTACTTGGTGCTGCCTTTCACTGGGTCTTCCTGTTAAAAGCAATCCAGACAGTTGAAGCGACTTCTATTAACAAATGATGTATTATAAAATGGGTCAAGCAATAATTCTGGGGATTTAGTATTAGTAGACTAAAATATAGCTATTAATAGAGGAAAACATGAGTTTATAAATATACTGAGTTTAACATAATGGGAATCGTACTGTACCCCTCATCCGCTAGCCAGCGGAAGCTCCCCTAAAACAGGGGAGCAGCTGGTCTGTGCTTAATATTAGCAATATCCTTAATTAAATCCTTTAAATGGGAAACTAAATGAAGTATTCAGATAGTGAATAAAATAGATCAATTTGCTCGAAGCAGCTCCCCTCCTTAAAAAGGAGGGGTGTCCGAAGGACGGGGTGGTTGTAAATAATTAAGTACTCCTCCCCAGAAATTCCGATTGATCCTATAAAATACCAAGGTATAAAAACAGAAGACGGGCATCTAGATTACAATGAACGCCCGCCTCAATTGGTATGTCCTTAGATTTACCAAATGTCAAGTTACAGTTATTCTGGACTCATCTTCATAGCTTATCGCTTATGAGAATCAGATTAAATAAAGCTTCATTCTTCCCAAATCCTTTCCTAAATCGAAAAAGAAGATTTCTGAAATCCGGATTTCATTTAACCCAGCCTTCAAGACTTTCCTTTTATCTCTGGCTTGATGATATAAAGATATTAAGCTTTTAAATCTTAAGCGATGATGTATATCAGCACTATTGATAATTCTTATCATCGACATTTTGAATTTTATTCATGTAATTGAGGAATCAAATAAAGCGAAAAACTATGCTAGTAGATTTTGAAAAATCCAAACTGGAGAAGTACACTGAAAAGCGTCCTTGGGGTAATTTTGAGCAATTTACTCATAATGAAAATAGTACTGTTAAATTAATTAATGTTGATGCTCATGCTGAACTTAGTTTACAGTACCATAAAAATAGAAGCGAATTCTGGAAAGTTATAGAAGGCTCTCCAGTTATTTTGATAGGAGATAAAAAAGTGACAGCCAGCAAAGGCGATGAGTTTTTTATACCCGCATTAACCCATCATCAGATTATAACCCACGAAAAACCAGCATGCATTTTAGAAATTGCATTTGGTGAATTTGATGAAAATGACATCATCAGAATTAAGGATAAATATAATAGAGTTAAAAAATAAATAGGTGGAAAGGATTCATTCAAGATCAATGGAAATATAAAAGTTGCTTTCAAATACGGAAATTGAGTTTTTAAAAATGTATTGAAAAATTAAACATATTGCATTCATTATTAGGTAGATGAGCTTTAAAAAGAAACAATTCGAACGATTATTCTATCCAAAACAAGTAGCTATTATTGGCGCATCAACCAAAGTCAATAAAGTGGGCTATGCTTTATTAAAGAACATCTTGGATACAGCTTATAAGGGTGATGTATTTCCAATTAATAATGATGCCAAGCAAATTCTAGGAATTAAAACCTATCAGAACATTAGTGAAATAAAGCATTCCATTGACCTCGCAATTATCGCTGTGGCTGCACCGATTGTTCCTAAAATTTTAAGTGACTGTCAAAAGAAAGGAATTCAAGCATTCATCATCATTTCAGCTGGTTTTAAAGAAACAGGTTTAGCAAGTGGTCAATTGTTGGAGCAACAATTAGCAAATTTCATATCTGAACATGATTTATTAGTTATTGGCCCCAATTGCTTGGGTATTATCAATACGGATACAAACACGAGCTTAAATGCCACTTTTGCTAGAGCGATACCTCCACGAGGCAATATTGCTTTTATTTCCCAAAGTGGTGCAATAGGGATTCATGCATTAGAATTTGCAGATAAGCACGATATAGGATTTAGCAAGTTTGTCACTATTGGTAATAAATCTGCTGTGGATGAAAATGATCTAATAGAATATTTTTACAATGATCCGCAAACGAAGGTGATTTTACTATACTTGGAGAGCTTTGCAGATGGAATTCGCTTCCGAGAAATAGTAAAAAGAAACAATAGAAAAAATAGAAAGCCTATCATACTTCTAAAATCAGGGAGAAGCGAAAGTGGTAAAAAGGCGGCACTTTCTCATACCGGTGCTTTGGCAGGTGAGGATGGGATGATTTCTTATTTTCTAGAGGATTGTGGCGTAATAAGGGTCAATACTATGGAAGAAATGTTTAATACTGCTATGATCATGGCCAACCAGCCAGTCCCAGGTGGTAATAAGTTATTGGTGGTCACTAATGCTGGCGGTCAGGGAATAATGGCCATGGATAGTGCAGAAAAAAACCATCTTAAAATTGCCGAACTAACAGAAGACCTGCAGCAAGAATTAAAAAAGATTCTTCCAGCTGCCGCATCGGTTAAAAACCCTATAGATATTTTGGGTGACGCTGCTGCTGACAGATATAAGGACAGCCTGAAGATTTTGATGGAATCAAATATCTTTGACTTATTATTAATCATATGCACTCCACAGTTTATGACGCAGAGAGTCGCAATTTTACAAGATTTAAAATCACTCATTGAGAAGGCAAGAAACAGGAAAATACCCATTGCGGCAGTTTTTCCGGCTGTAAAAGATGAAGCGGTTAACAAGTTGTTTGATGAATATGATTTGCCTAATTATGAATTTCCGGAGCAAGCTGTGAAAGCACTCTCTTATTCTTCAAATTACGGACAGTTTGCAGTTGGTAAGGAAATAAGTACCTCCCAGAAATTAGCGGAAAGGAAATATTCAACTATCAAAAAGCAAATAGATGAATTAAAAATAGCTGGAGCTCGCTATTTCAATGAGATTCAAAGCTATAACTTATTGAAAGTACTTGGCCTACCTATAGCCCCTTATAAAGTTGTAACTAATTTAAAGCAAGCCCTTGAGACAAGCAAAGTAAAGTATCCTATGGTTGCCAAAATTGTGGCAAAAGGAGTTATTCACAAGTACGATATAGGAGGAGTAATAGTGAATATTGAGAACAAAAAAGAACTAATAGAAGCCTTTGGCAAAGTATCAAATTGTGTCTCAACAGACCGTTTTCAAGGCGTAGTGCTTCAAAGTATGGTAAAAGAAGGCGTGGAGCTTATCATGGGAATTAAGTACCATGAGGGTTTTGGGCATGCCATCATGTTTGGACTAGGGGGAACAAGAGTAGAAATCCTTCAGGATGTAAGCTTTGGCATGGCGCCATTGTCCAAAGAAAAAGCACTTCAAATGATTCAGTCCATAAGAGGGATTAAACTTTTAGAAGGCTACAGATCTCAGCCTCCCGTAAACAAGGAGGGATTAGCAGATGTGCTGCTTAAACTATCGGATATTGTTTATAATTTCCCGGAAATAAGTTCTTTGGATCTCAATCCTGTTTTTGCTTCTGAAAAAGAGATCATAGTTGCAGATGCCAGGATATTCATCAAATGAGTGCTCAAACGCTACATTAAAAAGCTATGAAAAACCATCAATTGAGCAGGGGCTTTCCTTTGTAGCCTCTCGATACAAATCATTCATTTTCGTGATTTATGTCATAATATGAGTCAATTCCAATTCGTAGATTTATTTGTATAACAAAATCCGACTAATATGGAACCGATGACTAAAACCCTCCTAGAAACAGCTGATGAGCTATTAGCTAGAGCCAATAATGAGTTATGCAAGCCTGAAGAAGACGTAGTACATTACAGCGTTTGTCAGAATGCATATGAAGCTATCGTAAATTATTTAGGAAGTTTCCTTTCAGATAATGATGTTGAGTTTGAAAAAACTTCAAATGTTGAGGATCTGCTGTCAAGCTGTAGGTCAATTGACAAAAGATTCAATGAGCTAAACCTTGTACCTCTTTATAATCCTACAAAGGGTCAAGACACTTGGATGAGCCTAAATACTGCCAACAGCTTTATGGCAATGGCTGAAAATACACGCAAAGTGGTTCGCGAGGCCTAAATCAAATTTAAATAACACTGCTATGAGCAAAAGTATCAAACCCAAATATCCCGGAATATCTGCAGCTATGGATGGAAATACTGCTGCTATCATGTGTGAAAGAGAATCTTCAGATGCTGCAGGGGCGTATCCCATTACACCATCAACGCAGATGGGAGAGTATTGGGCAGAAGAAGCTGCTAAGGGACACCTCAATATTTCTAACAAGCCTCTAATATTCATTGAGCCTGAAGGCGAACATGCAGCCGCAGCCGTTACAGCTGGGCTATCAATGACTGGCCAAAGAGCCGCCAATTTCTCGTCAGGACAAGGTATAGCTTATATGCACGAGTCCTTGTATGCTGCAGTGGGTAAAAGGTTAACCTATGTGTTAAATATTGGTGCACGAGCCATGACCAAATCAACTCTCAATGTGCATGCCGGACATGATGATTATCATGCTGTAGATGACACCGGATTTTTCCAGCTTTTTGCTAAAAATGCTCAGCACGTAGCGGATTTAAATGTAATTGCTCACCGGGTGGCAGAGCTGGCACTTACACCTGGAATTATAGCCCAAGATGGGTTTTTGACCACGCACTTAATAGAAAGTCTGTTAATTCCTGAACGAGAGCTAATCAATGAGTTTTTGGGTAGACCGGATGATATGATCGACACGCCAACTCCAGCCCAAAAAATTATTTTTGGAGATCAGCGCAGGCGCATTCCTGAGCTGTGGGATGTAGACAATCCCGTGATGGCTGGAATTGTGCAAAATCAGGATTCTTATATGCAAAGTGTGGCTGCACAACGACCTTTCTTTTTTGATCATATTAAAGAGTTGACGGACCTTGCTTTTAAAGAATACGGCCAATTAACCGGTCGCAACTATAAGCGAGTAATGTCTTATAAGGCTGAAGATGCTGATTACCTTATATTAGGGCAGGGAAGCGTTGTTCCAAGTGCTGAAGCAGTGGTGGATTATCTTAGAACTACTCGAAAGCTCAAAGTAGGGGTAGTGGATTTAGTGATGTTTCGTCCATTCCCAGCTGACCATTTATCAAAAATTCTAAAAGGTAAAAAAGGAGTAGTGGTTCTGGAAAGACTGGATCAACCATTAGCAGAGGACTTACCCATTGCCCGTGAACTTCGGGCCGTTATGTCAAAATGCCTTGAAAATGGACTTTCCAAAACTGATAAGTCTTATCCGGAAATCGAATCTTATCAGCCGAAAGATGTACCTAGGATCTATTCCGGATCTTTTGGAATGGGTAGCCGTGATTTGCAGGCCGAAGGCATCATTGGTGCTATTGAAAATATGCTGCCTGATGGTAAGCACAAAAAGTTATTCTATTTATCAATTGATTTTATTAGAGATAATGCCTTCACACCAAAGCAAAGAGCTTATCAGGAAACAATAGAAGCTGCCTACCCTAAAGTTAAAGAATTGGCAGTGCATGGTTCTGAGAGTCCGAATCTTATGCCAAAAGGAGCTACAACTGTCCGTTTTCATTCCGTTGGAGGCTGGGGCGCAATTACAACAGGTAAAAACTTGGCGATGACCCTTTATGACCTCCTGGGATATGACATAAAAGCAAATCCTAAATATGGTTCAGAGAAGAAAGGCCAACCAACCACTTATTACTTGGCAGCGGCACCTGAACCTATTCGCATGAACTGTGAATTCTACTTTGTTGATGTGGTTTTATCTCCTGATCCTAACGTATTTAAACATACTAATGCATTGGCAGGCTTGAAAGAGGGAGGCTGTTTCATCATTCAAAGCGATAAAGCAAATCAGGAAGAAGTGTGGGCTACTATTCCAAAGCAGTATCAAAAATTAATTGTGAAGAATAATATCCGGGTCTACTACATTGACGGTTTTAAAATCGCCAGAGAGGAAGCTTCAGATCCTGAGCTTCAGTTACGCATGCAGGGAATTGCCTTTCAAGGAGCCTTCTTTGCAGCCTCTCCATTAATGAAAACCGCTGGACTAAATGAAAAAGAATTATTGCAAGCCATTGAAGATCAACTTCAATCCAAATTTGGCGGTAAAGGCCAAAGGGTTGTGGATGATAATATGCGTGTAGTAAAACGTGGTTTTACAGAGATTAATGAAGTTACGATTAAAGAGGTTCAAACAGCTTCTAATGGCCACGCTAATGGAACAGTAGGGATACCGATTCCACAGATGCTTAAGGAGATGCCAAAAAGTGAATCTAACTTAAGTGACATCCATCGCTTTTGGGAGCAGACAGGTAACTTCTATGCCCAAGGAATGGGAAATGATAATATTACTGATCCCTTTATTGGCTTGAGCGTAATGCCGGCAGTTTCCTCAGTATTTCGTGATATGACTGGTATTCGTTTCGAGCATCCGGAGTGGATAGCCAATAATTGCACCGCATGTGGTAAATGTTATACAGTTTGTCCTGATACCGCTATACCTGGATTAGTTAGTGAACTAAAAGATGTGCTTGATACAGTGGTGAAGCGGGTGAAAAAGAACAATGAAGGGGTAAAGCATTTGCAGAAAGCTGTCCGCACAATGGAAGGTAAAGTAAGGACACTATTTAATTCATCAGGCAATGGTGCAACGGTTAACAATTACATTCAGGAAGCCATTGACCAGATGATTGAAGAGAATAAAGATCAGACTGATATGGCACAAGAGCTGGGCTGGTTTAGAGAAGAGCTAGGCGATTTTCAATTTGCACTTACCAGACCATATTATGATCTACATGAGAAGAAATCACCCAATAGCGGAGGTCTATTTAGCATTACGATTAACCCCAACACTTGCAAGGGCTGCAACGAATGTATCCAGGTCTGCGAAGATGACGCATTACGACCTATTATTCAGACAGATGGCACGGTAGCAAAATTGAGAAAAGACTGGGACTTATGGACTAATCTGCCAACAACGCCAGAGAAATACAATCGCATTGATGATCTGGAAGAGAAAATTGGGCCATTGGAAACTTTGCTTTTAAACAAAGAAGCCTATATGAATTTCGCAAGTGGCGATGGAGCTTGCTTAGGATGTTCTGAAAAATCTGTAGTCCATTTATTTACAGCGACATTAGAGTCTCTAATGCAACCCCGCATTAAAAAACACATAGATTATTTAGATGACCTCATTAAACAGATGGAAAAACACATCCAGGCTCGTTTAATAGAAAATGTCAATATAAATGACACAGATGCAATAGAAAGAATTCTTAAAGATACACATGATTCAGATTTAACCATGTCTGGCATTGCCGCCAAGTTGGAAGCTGAACGTGGAAGCAAACCAATTGACCAAGATTGGCTAAAGGAAACAACACATACGCTTTCCCAATTAAAGCGACTGAAATGGAAATATACCGATGGGACCACAGGTAAGGGCAGGTCTTCAATGGGTATGACGAATGCCACTGGATGTACATCTGTATGGGGCAGTACTTATCCTTATAATCCTTACCCTTTCCCTTGGGCTAATCACCTATTCCAAGATTCAACCTCTATGGCAATGGGTATTTTCGAAGGGCATATGGCTAAAATGGCGGAAGGATTTACCACTATCCGTAAAGCAGAACTGGAATTAAAAGGAAAATACCGTCCTGAAGAAGATAAAGACTTCTTTACGTACTTTAACTGGCATCAATTCACAGATGAGGAGTGGCTCTTATGCCCACCCGTGGTAGCTTTAGGAGGCGATGGGGCTATGTATGATATAGGTTTTCAAAATCTATCCCGTATGATGGCATCTGGTAAACCTATTAAAGTAATTGTGGTCGATACTCAGGTGTATTCAAATACCGGTGGACAAGCTTGTACTTCAGGCTTTATCGGACAGATTTCTGATATGGCACAATACGGAAAAGTATGGAAAGGAAAAGCTGAGCCGAGAAAAGAGATTGGCTTGGTCGCAATGGCACATAGAAATACATATGTCATGCAAGCTACTCTTGCTAATACAAGCCATATGATAGAAGGTTTTATTGATGGCTTGACTACACGAAGACCAGCATTATTTAACTTATACACTACTTGCCAACCAGAGCATGGTGTAGCAGATGATTTAGGGGTACATCAAGCAAAATTGGCGGTAGAGTCAAGAGCTTATCCAATATTTAAGTACAATCCTGAACTGGGGGTAAAAGTACAGGAGGCCTTAGATCTTACAGGCAACCCTGCAATGGATCAAGATTGGCCAACCTATGAGTTGAAGTATGAAGAAAATGGGATTCAAAAAACAATGGAGGTTCCTATGACCTTTGCCGATTTTGCCATAACCGAGGGACGTTTTAGAAAACATTTCAGGAATGTACCACGCAACTCTTGGAACGACAATATGATCTTGCTAACAGACTTCTTAGCGCTAGATGAAAGCGAAAGAGAGGATAAGTTCCCATTTATTTGGGCGGTTAACAGAACAGGCGAGTTGAGTAGAGTATTGGTGGCTAAACCAATAGTAGAATCATGTGAAGAACGAAGAGATTTCTGGATTCTGCTACGCGATCTTGCAAGCGTGAAGCAGGAAGACGGAACCGCTACTGATCTAGAAAGTAAAATAAGAGCAGAGGTAGTCGGTAAGATTACTCAAAAGCTGATGCAACTTGCAGGAGGAAACGGAACCTCAATACCGGCTACTGATCAGCTATTGAAGAAAACGGCTGCACAGCCTAGCAAGACTGAAAAGAATGAGAATTTGGAAGTTGCTGATAGTCCACAGCCAGAAACTGAAGCTAGCACATCAAAAGAAGCTACGTCTTCCCCTTGGATAGAAAGTGATGACTGCACTTCCTGTGATGAATGCATCAACATCAATTCTAAGATATTCGCTTATAACGAAGACAAGCAGGCTTATATCAAAGATCCTAAGGGAGGACCGTACCAAGATCTGGTGACTGCAGCTGAAAAATGTACTGCGCAGGTGATTCATCCTGGATTACCAGCCGATCCCAATGCTAAGGATATGGAAAAATGGATAAAAAGAGGAGAGAAATTTAATTAATCCCTTATGAGAACAGCTAAACAGACTTTCAAGCACGGAATACATCCTCCTGAAAATAAGGAGGAAACGAATGGATTACCTATTCGACAGTTTTCCTTTGCGCCTTTGATTATTCTGCCTTTGGCTCAGCATATAGGAGCTCCATCTAAATTGGTGATCAGAGAAGGACAGGAGGTCGTTAGAGGACAGATCTTGGCAGAATCAGATGGATATCTATCTGTTCCGTTGCATGCCCCTGTAAGTGGCTTGGTGAAGAGAATTAGTAATGTCCCAACTATTTCAGGCAAGATGACCACTGGCATATATTTGGAACCATTTCCATCTTCCACACAAGAGATTTTAGATGGAGAACCAATTAACCTAGATGCTGCATCCCCAGATGATATTCTGATGGGAATTCAGCAGGCTGGAATTGTAGGCTTGGGAGGGGCCGCATTTCCGACCCATGCTAAATTAAAAATTCCTGATGGCAAACATTGCGATACTTTGATTATTAATGGCATTGAATGTGAACCTTATCTGACCACTGATCATCGGGTAATGCTTGAGCAATCAGATGATATATTCTTAGGAATCAAATACTTAATGAAAGCTACCGGTGCAAAACGCACTATCATCGGAATTGAAGCGAATAAGCAAGATGCAGCGGATTTGCTACGGGAACGACTACCGAAAAATGAAGCCATTTCAGTAGAGGTAGTGCCTGTAAAGTATCCTCAAGGAGCAGAGAAAATGCTCATTACTTCTCTTTTAGGTAAAGAAGTGCCTTCAAGAGGCTTACCAATTGATGTGAGTGTGGTGGTCGTAAATGTAGCCACTACAGCTGAAATTGGACGATTACTGCCTCACGGACGAGGGATTCAAGAACGTGTAATCACCATTACAGGACCTGGGGTTAAGAAAAAAGGAAACTATTTGATTCCCATTGGAACACCACTTCGATATGTATTGGAGCAGGTCGGAGTGGACGAATCTGTCAGTGAAGTCTATATGGGCGGACCCATGATGGGAGTTGCTGTGGCTAATCTGGATATTTCAATAGTGAAGGGAACTTCCGGTATAGTAGTCTTTAACAAAGAGCAAATTGAGCAAGCACCTCAAGTTTACCCGTGTATCAAATGTGGTGCTTGTGTGGATGCATGCCCACTTTCATTAAACCCTTCGAAGTTGGGTATTCTCGCAAAATTTGAATTCTACGAAAAAATGGCTGAGGAATATCATTTGATGGATTGCTTTGAATGTGGTTCCTGCTCGTATGTGTGCCCTTCTCATATTCCATTAGTGCAATACTTCCGACTATCAAAATCTATTATACGAAAAAGAAAAGTAGCCTGATGAAAAAGCAAACACTCCATATTAGTACATCACCTCACCTGACACAAGGCACTAGTGTAGAGGTGATTATGCGAAATGTTGTTATTGCATTGATGCCTGCTGCTTTGTTTTCGATCTACGCTTTCGGATGGAATGCTGCTTTAGTTCTGATTACGGCAGTTGTTTCGTGCCTAATAACAGAGCATGTATTATGCCGACTCGCCAACAAAAGAAGTACTGTTTCTGATTGGTCTGCCATTATCACCGGATTGCTTTTGGGCTTAACATTACCACCTATTTTCCCGCTTTGGATGACATTTTTGGGTGGAGTCTTTGCCATAGGGATGGGTAAGTTTCTTTTTGGCGGTTTAGGATACAATGTATTTAACCCGGCCTTAGTAGGAAGGGCAGTGTTGCAAGGGGCGTTTCCGGTTGCCATCACCACTTGGTTCGCTAGCTTTTCTGCGGACCGATTTACCACACTTCATTCTGCAGTCTTGGCAGTCCCTTTTATGGAACCTGTTATTGATGGAACTTCTGGTGCGACACCACTTTCAGCATTCAAGTTTGATGGAATCACTACTGAAGCAAGCGATTTAGCATTAGGTTTAGTGAGCGGATCAACAGGAGAAACATCTTCTGTATTTATCCTTCTGGGAGGATTGTATTTGGTATGGCGCAATTTGATGAATTGGAGAATTCCAGTTGCCATACTCGCTACCGTATTCGTGTTCAGTGGCATTCTTTATTGGTTCGATCCTGTAGAATACCCTTCTCCATTATTCATGCTTTTTTCTGGTGGCTTAATGTTGGGTGCTGTATTTATGGCTACCGATATGGTTGCTTCCCCTATAACTAGTTGGGGAGTAATGATTTATGGAATTATCATTGGAGCTTTGGTTGTGATTATACGGCTGTGGGGTGGATTACCGGAAGGCGTGATGTACGCCATTCTGTTAGCTAATGCCATCTCACCTCATATAGATAGATTAGTTCGATACAGAGTTTACGGTACTTCATTAAAAACCTCATGAACAAGCAAGAGACCATAGCGCCCAACAGTTTCAAAATGATCAGAGCTATGGCTGGAATCGGTATTTTATGCGGTCTGCTGATCGTATTTACCTACGAAGGCACAAAACCTCGTATCGAAAATTTAAGAGCAGAAGCCTTAAAAGAAGCTATTTTCAAAGTTATTCCAGGAAGTACTCAAATGCAGCCCTATGCTTATCAGGACAATACATTCAAAGCAGGAGATAAGTCTGATAAAGATGTGGTTTACGCTGGCTATGACGATAGCGGTGTTTTCAAAGGACTAGCCATCGTTGCAGCGGGACAGGGATATGCAGATGTTATTCGAATCATATATGGGTATAACATAGATCAACAGGAGGTTATAGGGTTTTATGTATTAGAAAGTAAGGAGACGCCTGGCCTTGGTGATAAGATCGAAAAAGATCCTGATTTCCTCAACAACTTCACTGATCTCAATGTCTCCTTAAACGAGGATAAAGATGGCCTTAAGAATAAAGTGACCACCGTAAAAAGTGGCTCTAAAGTAAATGAATATGAAATTGATGGAATTACAGGGGCTACCATTTCCTCTAGAGCTATAGGAGATATCATAGCAAGCAGTGCAGAAAAGTGGATGCCAATTATTCATAAGAATAGGAGTATTTTTAAAAATATCGATAATGAGTAATAATCAAAACCATAACGAAAGCTTAAAAACGGTACCCACTTCCACTGATGATTTCATTAAAGGCTTATGGAGGGAAAATCCGGTTTTTGTACAAGTATTGGGAATGTGCCCGGTTTTAGCGGTTTCCAATACAGCAGAAAATGCGCTCGCCATGGGAGTAGCCACGGCATTTGTATTGCTGATGTCCAATATTCTGGTATCCATGCTCCGAAATTTCATCCCTAAGGAAGTAAGAATCGCTTCTTACATTCTTATCATCGCCACATTTGTCACCATTACAGATTATGTCATTCAAGCGATTAGTGTGGATTTGCATAAAAGCCTGGGGGCATTTATCTCACTAATTGTAGTGAACTGCTTAATATTAAGCAGGGCAGAAGCCTTTGCTTCTAAAAATACTGTAGGAAAGTCCATCATGGATGCACTGGGAATGGGTATTGGATTTATTATAGCCCTGTTTAGCCTTGGAGCGGTACGGGAGATACTGGGAAACGGGGCGTTTTTTGGATTTAGCTTGTTTCCTGATGGTTTTCAGGAATGGGTAATTATGATCCTTCCGGCTGGAGGTTTTTTCACACTAGCTGCTTGGTTATTGGTTTTCAATTTGATTAAACAAAAAAGAGCTCAATCATGAATCAGGAATCATATAGTCAGATATTCATCAGTGCCTGCTTAGTGAACAACTTCGTGTTAGCTTACTTCCTGGGCATCTGCCCATTCCTTGGTGTTTCAGGAAAAATTGAAACCTCCAGTAAAATGGGGGCGGCTGTCACATTTGTAATGTTAATCAGTTCGATCTGTGCTTATGGAATTCATGCATTATTAGTGGCCATAAATGCTCCATTTCTTCAATTGATCAGCTATATCGTGGTGATTGCTTCCACAGTGCAGTTGGTGGAAATGTTTGTTAAGAAAATGAGCCCGGCACTTTTTAAGGCATTGGGTATTTTCTTGCCCTTAATCACCACTAATTGTGCAATTCTGGCGGTTGCCTTGTTCCAAACGAACAAAGGATATGATTTTTTTCAAAGTATAGTCTACGCCTTGGGTGCCGGAGCAGGTTTTACATTGGCTTTACTTTTAATCTCAGGACTTAGAGAGCAGCTTGAATTAGCTGAAGTTCCCACTGCAATTAAAGGGACAGTATTGACTTTGATAGTTGCTGGAATATTATCGCTGGCTTTTATGGGATTTTCAGGTTTAGGAAGTAATTGAGTAAGAATTATGTTAAAATATTTAATAGGAATAATAGGAATTACAGGCTTAATGATCCTTTGGGTCATTATTCAGAACCTGTGGCGAAGGACCTTTTCTGATCAGCAAAAGGATGAAGATGTGTTAGCTGGCAGATCAACTTGTGGAAGTTGTGGTTGCGGTACCATTTGTAAGAATAAAAAAGTAGAATTAAAGAATTAAAACGATAAGGCCATGGCACATTTATCAGATTACGACACTAGAAAGCAATATTTCGCAATTGTTAAAAAGACGCGAAGGCTAAGTCCGGAAGGTAGTGAGGAAGTACGAGAATTAGTGCTTGAAGTGAAAGATCCAGAGTTTGCTTGTGAAATCGATCAAAGCTTTGGTGTTTTGGTGAAATCTAATGACGACTTTGGGAATACAGATCATCTTCGCCTCTATAGCGTTGCAGACCTTCCAAAAAGGACTAAAAACCATACTACGATAACTATGTTGGTGAAGCGCTGCTCTTATGTCGATGCTTTCAGTGGTGAGCTTTATGATGGAATTGTCTCTAACTATTTATGCGATAGGAAAGCGGGCGATAAAATCACGATCACAGGACCTTATGAACTGCCATTTAAAATACCGGAAGACAGAAGTGCAAACCTAATTCTAATAGGAATGGGAACGGGCATTGCCCCATTTAGAGCCTTCATAAAGCATATTTATAATAATATTGAAGATTGGACTGGCAGGATTCTTCTCTTTTACGGGGCAAAAACAGGCCTAGAGCTATTGTATCAAAATGAAAAGGATGATGATCTCACTAATTATTATAGCGAAGATACATTTAAGGCCATTTACGCCTATAGTCCTCGGCCACTTTGGAACGATACGGTTGTCCTTGACCAATCAATAGAAGAGCGTGCCGAGGAGATTGTTGATATGTTATCAGTGCTGAATACCCATATCTATGTTGCCGGTCATGCTAAAGTGAAAGAAGGTCTAGATAAAGCATTTTCTGAAATTATGGGTTCAGAGGAAAAATGGCAAACTCGAAAAGCGGAGCTCATCGCAGGGAAAAAGTGGGTTGAATTAGTTTATTAAAGCATATTATATGACTATCATCATTGCAATACTCGCATTAGGGGGATTGACATTAGTATTGTCAATCATGTTGGTAATTGCCAACAAGAAACTCTATGTCTACGAAGATCCACGCATTGATGTAGTAGAAGATATGTTGCCGCATGCTAATTGTGGTGCTTGTGGATTTCCCGGTTGTCGACCTTTTGCTGAAGCCTTAGTTGCTGGCGAAGTATTACCCGGAAAATGTACGGTCAGCTCAGATGAGGGAAGAACCGAGATTGGAAATTATCTAGGCGTATCAGTGGGAGCAGAAGAAAAACAAGTGGCTCGTCTTGCCTGTGCGGGCGGGACAAATGTTGCCAGAAACAAAGCGGAATATGAAGGCTTGCAAAATTGCCAAGCGGCCGCGCTAGTATCAGGAGGTGGAAAAGGATGTTTCTGGGGCTGCTTGGGCTTTGGCGACTGCATGAATGTTTGTGATTTTGATGCCATTCATATGGATGAACATGGCCTACCCGTGGTGGATGTAGACAAATGCACGGCATGCGGAGATTGCGTAGAAGTTTGTCCTAAAGACTTATTTTCAATAGAGCCGGTGAGCCACCAGCTTTGGGTGGCATGTAAAAACCTTGAAAAAGGGGATGAAGTATTGGAGGAATGTCAGGTAGCTTGTACTGCATGTGGACGCTGTGCCATGGATGCTCCCGGAGACCTGATTACGATGGAATATAACCTTCCTGTGGTTAATTATTCTATTGCAGAACAAACCCCATTACCTATACAAAGATGCCCAACGGGTGCTATTGTCTGGCTAGATAAGAAGGCAGGGGCTATCAAAGGCAAAGAAAGTAAGAAGATCGTGAGAAAAGGGGAGCGAAATATGGGCTATTCATAATTGCGTAAAGCTTTTCAGTTGTCAGCAGGAATCAGAAAAGATAGAATCCGTGACACAAGATAGTTTAAACAGGAAGAGTTGATATAGATCCTTCTTTCATATGATCTACATCAGGGAAAAGTAGTATAAAATTATCTTAATTGATTAATGATAAAGTAGAAATCATGAGCAATAATTCTGAAACCATAAAGTCTGAGCCAGTCAAAATTGAAAGGAAGCAAATCAGAGAGGCTGTCGTTGAAATAGTCAGTGATTCAGGTGAAGGGGCACAAAAATGTGGTCAAAGCCTTGGAACGATCTCGGCAAAAATGGGCAATGGCGTATGGACGGTAGAAATTATCCCTGCAGAAATACGCCCACCTGCGAGATCAAAAGCAGGTGCTTCGGGGATAAGGGTAAGAATGGGCAGCAAGAAAGTCACCAATATGGGAGATCATGCCGATATGGTAGTGGCTTTAAATGAGCAGGTACTATACGGTAGAATAGATCAAAATGCGTATAAACCTGGCACATACCTACTCATTGAAAATAAATGGGCAACTGATACGGAAGAAACGAATGCAGCATATACCGAATCCATTCAGAAATTTAAAGCCCTTGGGTATATCATCCATGAAATCCCAATGGAAAAAGAATGCTTAAAACACGTAAGCGATCCTCGTAAAGGAAAGAATATGTGGGTGTTGGGCTTATTATGTAATATTTACGACCGTGATCTTAGTATTGCAGCTGAGCAGGTCAAAGCTATATTTAGTAAAAAGAGTGATGACATTATTCAAAGCAATATAGACTTATTGCATGCCGGATATGCATATGCAAATGATAAGCTGCCTATGCATTTTACTATACCAAGTAAAATAAGTAAAGAAGATTTTGTCGTGATGAATGGGAATGAGGCGGTTAGTTTAGGGGTAATGGCTGCTGGAATTGAAGTATGTTCAATGTATCCGATCACACCTGCCACTTCAGCGAGCCATGCCATGGCCGAAAAAATGGAATCAGCAGGAGGCCTCATACATCAAGCTGAAGATGAAATAGCAGCAATAGGTTTTGCGATTGGTGCTTCATACGCAGGTCAAACAGCTGTCACTATCACATCAGGTCCAGGGATAGCGCTAAAGACTGAATTTATAGGCTTGGCAGTTATGGCCGAGGTTCCACTGGTGATTGTGGATGTGCAGCGGGGAGGCCCCTCAACGGGCTTGCCTACCAAGGTAGAACAGGGCGATCTCTTAGCGGTATTATACGGAGCAGCAGGAGATGCACCTAAAATTGTTCTGGCCCCATCCACCATTGAAGAGTGTTTTCACTATATCATTTTAGCCAGAAAATTAGCAGAGTCATTCAGGACTCCTGTCTTTGTGTTGACCGATGCCAATCTAGCAACTGGCGTACAACCCTTTCCAAGACCCAAAATAAAATCGGCCTGGTTTCCAGATCCAATTGATCAAAGTAAATGGGAAGAAGGAGTGAAGGCCTACGATTGGGATCCAGATACTGGATTAAGCAAACGACCGATCCCGGGTCAAAAAGGAGGCATGTACACCCTAACAGGGCTTGCCCATGATGAAGAAAGTCATGTAGCTTACGATCCAGCTATCAACCAACGTGCAGCTGAAAGTAGAAGCCGAAAGTTGGCCGCCTTGCATAAAACGCTCAAGGAACCAAAGATACTGGGTGATAAATCAGGTGACTTATTGCTAGTGGGATGGGGTTCAACCAGAGGTGCAATTGAGGAAGCAGTGGAAAGGGCATGCGAGAGGGGGGCAAAGGTTAGTAGCCTCCATCTTCACTTTTTAAGTCCCATGGAACCAGGTCTGAAATCTATATTCAAAAATTTCAAAAAGGTAATGACGGTGGAAATTAACTATAGCGATACCATTGGCAATCCCTTGATAACAGAAGAGAACAGGCGTTATGCGCAATTAGCCTGGTACCTGCGGGCACAAACGCTAACAGACATAGATTGCTTTAGCAATGTCTATGGTCAGCCCTTGAGCCCGATCCAAATATTGGAAATGCTTGAGAAGAAACTTGATTTAACTTTAACAGAATAAGACATGATTAGCTTAAAGCCGGATTTTTGCGATATAGAAATACCAGAAAAAGAGCATTATAGCATCGAGGACTATTCAAGCAGCAAGGCGCGATGGTGTTCTGGTTGCGGTGCGCACACTATTTTACATTCCGTGCAAAAGCTTTGTACTGATGAACAATTACCACCCGAAAAAACGGTTTTTGTATCCGGAATAGGCTGTAGTAGCCGGTTTCCACATTATATGAAGACTTACGGCTTTCACGGACTTCATGGCAGAGCTTTTCCGGTAGCAAGTGGAGTGAAATTTCGAAGACCTGACTTGCATGTGTTCGTGATCACTGGAGACGGGGATTGTTGTTCTATTGGTGCAGGGCATTGGGTACATGCTATCAGGTATAATATGAAAATGGTGGTATTGCTTTTTGATAATTCTATTTATGGACTGACTAAAAAGCAGACTTCTCCTACCAGTCCGCTGGGAACCCATACAAATACTCACCCGACAGGCTCGGTTCTTCCGCCTATAAACCCTATACAATCTACCTTAGGCTTAGCAAATGTCTCTTTTGTGGCGCAAACCGTTGATTGGAAACCTGCTCATCTGAATGCTACCCTTAAGAAGGCCTACGACCATCCTGGTTTGGCTTTCGTTCGAATAGTGCAAAGATGTCCGATTTGGATGCGAGAGAACTATGAGCCTACTGTTAAAGATCCCGATGCTATAACCGTTTTGAACCATGAGAATGGAATTGTATTGGAAGAGCAGGCATTGAAGAAATTCAGACATATTCAAGAGCATGACCCATCAAATCTTGTGAAAGCAAGAGAAATAGCCGAATTGGTTAAGTCCACTACACCTATAGGGCTTTTTTACCAGAATAAAGAAGGAACTAGATATGATGAATATGGTGCCCATAATCTGGGAGTCCCGGTTGAAGATCGGATAGATGCCATTAACTCACTCATGGATAAATATGCCATTTAAAAGTATGAATTATGGAAACTCCTAATAAGCTAACACCAGATACCTCTTCCTTTTATTGGAAGAAAGGTAATCCTGCTCCTAAATTGGAAATGCAATCTTTCTGGAAAAAATTAAGGCATTTTTATAGAACAGGAAAGCATTCTGACTCCCAGCAAAACCGCTGTTCTTCGGCCTTGCTGCGTTTTTTGGATGATAAGCAATCAGCATATCCTTTTACAATGGAGGCAAATTCCAAAAAACTAGTGATCGAGCTGGTGGAAGAAACGCCTTTCTACTTTCTTGACTTTATGCTTTCAGAACTCCATCAAGAACATCGAAAAGCATTTAAAGGGCAATTAGCTTCACTTATTACAGGTTTAAATAAATTATTGCGAATTGACGATAAAGACACTGTAGTTGAGACACTTAAAGGAGATTATGATTTTGCAAATGAGTTGATTGCTTTTGATCAAATGGCAGACATAATCCCAAAAGCTAAAGCAGAAGAGTTGTCCCAAGCGCGGTCATCTCGTCTGATCTCAGTAATTGGCACATTGAAAGAAGGACTGGAATTATTTGGTAAGCATGAAGGAATAGTGCTGCTTGAAAAGGAAGTTAAAAAGAGCATGGGGAAAGCTCCGCTTTTTCAGAATACACTGCTAATTGAGACCAAAGACGATCTTTTTGAGCATGGTCAAAAGCTATTTCAGAAAGAGGTGAAATCTTTTACTTCTTTGATGAAAGCCTATCGAATAGCAAAACTGGAAATTGAGGGGGAATACCAAGAGGATATCCATAAAGACTATTTTGAAGACTTCAATTGGTATCGATTATTGGCTGAAGAGTTAAAGCTTTTTTATCCGATAGTAGTAGTTGTTAATCAGCCCTATGTGTTTGATCATCTAAGCTCTCTTTCAAGTCTAATGGCATCAAACAAACCCATAAAGGTGGTAGTATTAAACCACGAACATATTTCTACTCCCAAGCAAGAGCTACTTTGGGAAGATGCCTCTCATCAATTCAGACAAGAAGTTGCTGCATTGGCTATGGCGCATCGCAACGTGTATACCTTCCAAAGCAGTATGGCGGAACCTTCCATAGTGTATCAGGGATTAAACGCCTGCTTCAAGTCCACAGCTCCAGGATTATGTCACCTATCTGTACCAATGCAGGATGTATCAGCTGAAATGAGTCAATACCTAATTGCTAAAGCAGCAAATGCGAGCCGTTACTTTCCTGCTATCCAATATGACCCTGCAAAAGGCAGTAAATGGGGAGGAAGGTTTGATTTAGCAAATAATATTCAGCCTGAAGAAATCTGGCCCTCTTTTACGCTGAAAGCCAATGTAGATGAAAGCAAAGAAACGAATATTGATGTAGTCTTTACCTATGCGGACTATAAAGCTTGCTTTTCGCAAAAAGTTAAGGAACTGATGATAGTACCTGATGCTTACAACACTGATTATTTAATTCCGCTTAGTGCCTATTTGGAACTAGATGAGGCAAAGCTTTATGGCAAAATTCCATTTATTTGGCTCATCGATGAGGAAAACCAATTATATAAAGCTGCAGTGCCTAATGTTTGGGTGGTTTCTTGTCAGGAGCGATTAGATTTTTGGCTTTTTCTACAAGAGCTAGGTGGTTTTAATAAAGCCAAGGACAAAGAGGCTATACAGCAAAAAGAGAAAGAGATGACCCGTTTAATAGAAGAAGAAAAAGCAAAAATGGAGCAAGATCATCAGCAAATTATTGAAACTGCACAGGAAGATGCCATTGCAAAAACTGCAGAACGGCTTGTTGTAGCCTTGCTCAATGATGAAGATCTTTAATCACCTGTATTCACTTTAGGAAAGATTGCTTGTTAGCTTTTATCTGATCCGGAGGAAAAGTGTGCGATATTAATCCTGATCTAAGAGTGTGCAGCCCTTGTTGATCCCATCAAAAAAAGCCAACTTTGAGCTTCTATGGTAGAGGTGACAAAGGAAATAGTGGCTATCACAAAGGCTTCAAAGATCATCCGTTCTGAATCTGTGCAAACGCTCTGGAGTGGCTATGGCGAAATCAGACGGTATTTTCTGGAAGGAGGAAAGTACACTAGCGTAATCGTTAAACATATTCAATTGCCAGATGCTAAGCATCACCCCAAAGGTTGGAATACCCCATTATCACATCAGCGAAAGCTTAAATCTTATCAAGTAGAACGACAATGGTATCAGGAATACGCTGATAAAACAGATGCATATTGCAGAGTTCCACAGAGCTATCATGCTGTTGAAGCAGAAAACGAGCTGTTATTGATCATGGAAGACTTGGATGCTAGCGGGTATCCGTTTCGTTTACATCATAATGAAGTGACTTTGGACCATGCTAAAAGCTGTCTAAGTTGGTTGGCCCATTTTCATGCTAAGTTTATGAATACCAATGCAAAGGGACTTTGGGAAGTGGGGACTTACTGGCATCTAGAAACTCGACCTGATGAATGGGAGCGAATGGAAAATATCTCCTTGAAAAATGCTGCGAGCCTGATAGATGAAAAGCTTCAAAACGCTCAATATCAAACGATTATACATGGAGATGCCAAGTTGGCTAATTTCTGTTTTGCTGAAGATGGCACTGTAGCAGCTGTTGATTTTCAATATGTAGGCCAAGGATGTGGAATGAAAGATGTTGCTTATTTTATTAGCAGTTGTTTTGAGGAAGAGAAATGTGAGAAATACGAGGAAGAACTGCTGCAGTATTATTTTAGCCAACTCAAGAATGCATTAGACAACACTATTGATTTTCCAGAAGTTAAAAAGGAGTGGAGCGAACATTATCGCTATTCATGGGCTGATTTCTATAGATTTTTAGATGGCTGGAGTCCAGGCCATTGGAAGATGCACGAGTATAGCAAAAAGCTTACTCAAATCGTCTTGAAAGAATTAAAAGTCAAATAATGCTTACAGAAAAAGATTTAAATTCACTATGTAAAACTGCTAAAAGGGCAGCAATAGCAGCGGGTGAATACATTCAATCGCAGTTTGATCAACATTATCAAAAGGAACAGAAAGAAAGCGGTGATTCTTTGGCTTCACAAGTGGTGACTGCGGTTGATTTTAAGGCTCAGGAGATCATTCTCCAACAGTTGAATGACCATATAAAGCAATATGATCTGGGGGTATTGACTGAAGAAGCAGCAGATGATGCCTCTCGATTGAAAAAAGACTATTTTTGGTGTATTGATCCCTTAGATGGAACTTTAGCTTTTACACAAGGAAGGACGGGATATGCCGTATCTATTGCCTTGGTGTCGAAATCTGGAGATCCGCTTATTGGAGTAGTTTATATACCTGACTTGGGGGATTGTTACACTTGCATAAAAGGAAAAGGCTTGCTTTTAAATGATAAGGCTTTCAAACGAAATACTGGAAAAGCTGATGTTTTGAAGGTTTATATGGATCGAAGCCTACAATCTACTCCCTATTTCGATTTATTGAAGAAAGAGCTTCAAATTTGGACTGACGAAAAAGAAAAAAAATTGGAATATCAATTAGGATATGGAGCGGTCAGGAATGCGATTGCGGTATTGAACAATCCTATGGCTTGCTACTTTAAGTTTCCCAAGAAGAAAAAAGGAGGGGGCAGTATTTGGGATTTTGCTGCCACTCGTCTATTCTTTGAGGAGCTAGGCCTTATTGTGACTGATGGTTTTGGTAAACAACTTTATTTGAACAATCCGAAATCGACCTTCATGAATCAATTAGGAGTGCTCTATGCAACAGATCCTATCTTGTTTGATTTTGTGGTCAGGCTAGGATATCAAATCAATGAGCTTTAGTTGGAAAGCTGTTTTATATTTAGCCAAACATAAAAATTACTGAATATTCATGACTACTTTTGCGCCTTCAAAATTAGAATATGATAGAAATTCAGCAAGAAAGCAATCCCACCGCTTTCAGTGAAGAACAAATTGATCAATGCATCTCGCTTTTAGAGACATTGAATTTAGATACCAATCAAATATTTAATATCCCTAAAGAGAAGAGAACAGCACTAATTATGGCGGCAGGACTATTTTCTAGACCTAGCAGAGAAGAATTCAGAAGGCGAAAGAAAGAAGCGAGGAAATCTGAGAAAAGGAAAATTAAGCAAAAAGATAAAAATGCCAGGGATAATACCGGCATTAGAAGTGCTCGAGAAGCTTTAATTTTTGAAGCACCCAAAATGATTTCCTTAACAGGCAATATTCCCAAATCGGATGTAAAATTAGAAAAGTCACGAGAGTGCTATGTTTGTAAGGATCAATACGACATTCTGCATCATTTTTATGATACCATGTGTCCAAGCTGCGGTGATTTCAATTATGCTAAGCGCTATCAAACTGCAGACTTAACTGGACAAGTTGCTCTTATTACAGGCTCTCGTTTGAAGATTGGCTATCATATTACCTTGATGATGCTAAGAGCTGGTGCCACCGTCATTGCGACTACTCGTTTTCCAGTCGATTCTGCATTACGCTTTGCCAAAGAAGAGGATTATCATAAATGGAGCCATCGATTGAAAATTCATGGACTGGATTTAAGACATATTCCGAGTGTTGAGATTTTCTGTAATTTCATCGAGCAGCAATATGACCGTCTGGATATCTTGATTAATAATGCAGCACAGACAGTGAGGCGTCCGGCTGGTTTTTATCAGCATTTAATGCCGAATGAAGAGAAACCCATATCTGCTCTGCCTGCATTTGCGCAGGAACTCTTATCAGATCATGAAGCGTGTGTTCAAGAACTTCAAGAACTTAGCGAGGGAGTTGCAGATGGTCAGAAGAATTTACCCGTAAGTTGGCATGGAAAAAGACTAGGAGTGGGCCTAAGTTCATCAGCTAAGCTTTCTCAAATCCCGTATAGTATTGATAATTCGTTGAGTCCAGAAGAGGTATTCCCAGAAGGAAAATTAGATGCTGATTTGCAACAAGTAGATTTAAGAAAAACCAATAGCTGGAGATTGAAGCTAGGAGAGATTAACACTATTGAAATGGTGGAAGTACAATTGGTGAATGCTGTAGCTCCTTTTGTATTATGCAATCGATTAGCCGATTTGATGAAGAAAGATGACACTGGAAAGAAACATATCATCAATGTATCAGCTATGGAGGGTAAGTTCCACCGATATCATAAGGAAGACCGTCATCCTCATACGAATATGGCAAAAGCAGCCTTAAATATGATGACACATACTTCCGCATCAGATTTTGCTAAATATGGCATTTATATGAATGCAGTAGATACGGGCTGGGTAACCGATGAAGATCCTGCTGAATTAGCCAAAAAGAAAGAAAAGGAGCATGACTTCCAACCGCCATTAGATATAGTGGATGGTGCCGCTCGTGTTATGGATCCTTTGTTTGATGGGATCAATACCGGAAAGCATTGGTGTGGTAAGTTCTTGAAGGATTATAGACCGATTGACTGGTAAGCCCCAATCCCTAGCCCCAGCCCCCAATGGGGGCAGTCGCACAGAAATTCTTTTGAAGTTCAATTTGATTATATTCAGCAATAATATTCATTATAAATTGCTGAACTTAACTATTTACTACTCATTAAAATCCATGAGACTGTCCCCGCCAAATGGCGGGGACCATAGGTGTGTTCCTTGTGGAGATTATCATTGCTATTAAATTAAGGTGTTCATGTAACGAATTTTTCGCTAAAGCGAAAAAAACTTTTGTTTTCTATTGTATCTTTTGTGGTAAAAAATAATGTTTGTTTATCTATATCAACATTAGCAAATTCCTACCACAAAAGAGACAAGAGAACACATTAGAAAATAACCTTGGTTATTTTTCGGAATTAAATAAGGCTATCTTTGAAAAACAAGCAATTATTATTCATAGACGGAAGTGTAAATAACCAACTCAAAGTAGGCTATGGTGCTGCTTTATTGCTTAATGAAAATGAATTATTTCAAAGCAACCTAAAGGAGAAAATTGTGATTCGAAAGTTTGTGTATACTTCTTCTACGAAATTGGAGTTGCAAACTTTAATTTGGGCAATAGAAGAGCTGGTGGGTAGCGTACAGAAAGTTGTGATTTACACCGATTCTCAAAATATCATGGGTTTACCAGGCAGACGTAAAACCTTAGAAGAGAATGATTTTCATTCTAAAAAAGGAAAGCTTTTAAATCATCATGAATTATATCGAGCCTTCTTTGAAATTACTGACAAGATGCATTGTGAATTTGTAAAAGTGAAAGGGCATCAAGCTAGCGAGAATAAAAAAGATTACGAACGAGTATTTACCTTGGTAGATAGAGCAGCGAGAAAAGCTTCTAGAGAATTAGAATAAAGAAATCTACAGGTTTTGAACATAAAAAAAGCTCCCTGACAGGAGCTCTTTATAAATAGTTGGTCAAATTTTAATTACTTCTTTGGAGGCATAATCACTGCATCGATAACATGTACCACTCCATTAGAAGCTGCTACATCAGCAGATACCACATTGGCTCCATTGACTTTAGCACCATCAGCTGTTGTAATCGTTACTTGAGCGCCATTAACAGTTTTGGCTTTCATGCCGTCAGAAAGATCTGTTGACATCACTTTTCCAGCAACAACGTGATAGGTTAGAATAGAAGCCAATTTTTCTTTATTCTCTGGCTTCAATAAGTCGTCTAGTGTTCCTTCTGGTAGAGCTGCAAAAGCTTCATTAGTAGGAGCAAACACAGTAAAAGGACCATCGCCCTGAAGTGTTTCAACAAGACCGCCTGCTTTAACCGCAGCAACTAAAGTGGAAAGTGATTCTGTTTCCATCGCTAAAGCTACGATATCCTTTGTTGATTCGTCCATTTCCATTGTCTCTTCAACAGCAGGAGTTTCTTCTGAAACTGCTTCTTCCATTGAATTTTCTTCAGTTCCTTCTGTTTTAGATTCTCCACCTCCACATGCTAAGAAAGTAAAGATTAACCCGAATGCGAATACGTAATTTAATTTTTTCATAGTGATTTGATTAAGTGAGCTGATAGAACATAATTAAAATCATTTTGTTTTAAAGAAATTGAATCAGCCAGTTTTCTAATCAAATAAGTTGATTTTTTTTCAGAACAGCTGTCAACTTATCTAAATCAACAGGTTTATCCATAAATCCTATCACATTCGGGTATTCACTCAACTTGGATTTATCGATGCTTTCTGATGATATCATAATGGTTTTGGGTTGATGTTTCATTAAATCTAAAACATCAAAACCGGTGAGGCCATCAATATACTGATCCAAGAAAAGCAAATCTGGCTCATTTCTATGATTATCAAGCAAGCCGCCCAAGGTATCCACTCGGGAACTGATATGCTCAAAATCAGGAAAAAGATCTGCCAAATTGGTTTTCAACCATAAGCTGAATACATGGTCATCATCTATAATCAAATATTTTATTTTGCTCATATGGGTGTTAATTTTTATAAGTTTTCACTCAGTCCAAAAGTACAAAAAAATAATTCAACTGAATTGATTCTTTTATCAATGCCGCTAAGAAGACTAGAATTTGATCGCAGGGATTTACTCTTTTCGCAGAAATATAAAGTCACCACCTTCATCACCTGCTTGATAGATAGCACCATACTGCGGTACTTGCCCATTTTTACTGTTATTAATGACTGCTATTTTGAACGAATTGAAAAGCTCTTCTGCAGACAGCAGAATACTAGTATTGTCTATCAAGCGCTGCGATAGATATTTTAGAAAAACACTTTCATCTGGCACTGTTTTAAGTGTACCGCTTGTAATCGCCTTTCTACTACTCAATTTGTACATCTCCAAAATTGCTCTGCCATTATTGAATTGTACATCTCGTTCTTTAAAGATCCCGCCACTAAAACAAGCATCGGTAATAAGTAAGGTATGTTTGGTGTTGATTCCTCCAATGTAATCTCGGATTGTACTGTTTGAAATCCATTCGGCTTTGTTTTTGGAGGAAGCATTTGTAGGTAACCAATATCCTTGATTCAGTTTCTGATCCCAGATGCCATGACCAGCATAGAATATGAGCAGTTGATCTCTGTCAGTAATACTATTGCTCAGCTGATCTAAGGCTTCAATAATTGTGGATCGGGAGGCGTTTTTTAATAGCCTAATGTTTTCCTTTTCAAAAGTATAGTAATTACCAAGCACCTCGGCTATCTTTTCAGCATCAGTCACCGGGTGATTTAAATCGGTTATCTCTTCATCTTGATACTCTTCAATTCCAATCAATAATGCGTAGTATTTTCGTTCCTTTAATTCAGAAACTACAAATTCAGTAAATTCATCAGAGGCAATTGGATTACGCTCTTGGCTTGGGGAAATAGGAACTGAACGTTCAGGATCTGGAATATTTTGCTTAACCAAATGAATTTTTCCGGATACACTAGGTGGACAGGTACTGAGCTCCCAATTGCCCTTCCACTTTCCGGATAGGCGCTCTACATCTCCGTTGCTTTCATAGCTTAACTCATGGATCGAAAGACAAGCACCAAGAAAAGTGTATTCAAAATCTGTAGTTCTAAAACTAAGATTAGTATCTGAGAGACTTCCTACTAAATTCGCTTTAGCTGAATCAGCACTATCATCCTTTTTCATCTGCACATAACCTTCCACTGAACTCCCGTTTTGTTCAAAATAAAAAGTACTACTTAATGCTGAGGATAGCGGAACATTGACCGTTCCATGCCAATAGCCGGAAATATTGAGATCCTGAGCATTCAAAACTAGGCCTGAAAAGAAGTATAATATGAAAAAAAGGCGCTTCATTTCTTAAATGTAGTAAAATATTATTAAACGCTTATTTGTGAGCGACTTAGCTTTTAGGAGCATAGTTAATCAGTAAAGTAAAGCAATGCATTAGTTAGGACATTTTCTTCATTCAAACAAATTTCGGTCAATCCCGGGAATTACTTCCAGTGCATTTTCAAAATAAACTTTCTTCAAAACAGAATCGGGGAGGCCTAATCCATACATTTTCCAGTATGCATGTCGTTTTCTATAATAATCAAAGTATTCGTCCTGAGTTTCCAGCACTCTGAAATAAGTATAATATTCCTCCTTATCGTAGGCATCCTTTCCCATCAATACACGATCTTGGTAATTGATCATAAACTCCCTTGCCGTAATCGGTTGCCGACCTAATTCTGCCAATACTGCACCTATTTCGGTGTAGACATTCGGTAACTCATCCAACAATTGTCCTAATCGACTCAGATCATTTCCAAACCAGCCTAAATGAGCAGCAATAAATTTAGTTTCAGGATGCTTACGGAAGATCGCATGCTGCTCGGCCATAACCTCTTCAAAAGAGGGATTCTTTTCTGGATCTTTATAGCGACTGGGGTATTGCTTTAACTCTAACCAACGCTCATTATTTTTATCCTTGGGCAACCAAAAAGCAGCCGGCTCACCAGTGTGAATTAGTACTGGAATTCCCAATTCTCCACATTTTGCCCAGATAGGATCTAATCGTGGATCGTTCACTTTAATTCTATTCCCTTCACTGTCGGTATCCGTTAGTCCAAGGCTCTTATAGACTTTAAGTCCTTTAACGCCCATTTTGACAGCCTCTTCCATCATGCTTAGCGTTTCATTGGGCCAGCCTTCGTCATCAATTTTTTCGAAATCAATATTCATAAAGAGTACAAACCTATTGCTGTATTCTTCATTGACATTCTCCAACGACCATTCCAAATATTTGCCTCTGAACCCACTTAAATTCACCATTACGGCCATATTTAAATCGTCCATTTCTTCTACCAAGTTGCCCAGGTCTTGAACCGGCATGGTCCATTGGTGATTATGTACGTCAATGAAGGGGAATTTGGCCTGAGTTAAAAGATGCTCTTGTACTGTGAGGGTAGAAACAGGCTCATATTCTTCGACATCCATCACATTTAATCGATATTGAATTTTACCGATCAACCAATAAGTAATGCCAAGAAAAACTAAAATAGAAATGGGCAATAACACCCATTTCTTTGCTGAAAATGCCATAGATTACTGTAGTGCTACTGGTACTTGAAACATGGTTTCGTCCCAGCTAAAATTAATATTAGCGCCAGAAGCGGTTGAACTAAAACCAATCGTAAAAGTCTCAACGGGTGATGCCGGTTTTTGAACTGGCGCTTGAATAGCTAGAATATCCAGCTCTTCATCTGGTTCCACAGCACCGAAGAAAACATCAGTTTCACTGTTTAAGATGATTTCAAATGCATCAGAACCTGGAACTGCGTACATTCTGTACGTTCCAGCTTCTACAGGCTCACCGCCAAATGTCACATCTTTATTAAAGCTAATCTCAGTAGCGGCATTAGCACCTAATCTCCAATACTTACCATAAGGCTGCAATGCGCCTTCGCTTTCTTCACCAAAAATTAATCTACCTTTTTTAGAAGGTTGGCTATAATCAATCGTCATTTCTAAACCCGCTTCATTGTAACTAACCGTAGCGGTCGGGCTTACGGGTTCAGCTATAAATAAGCCATACACTACCCATAGAATGAATAGTAAGATCACTATTCCAACTCCAATTAAAATTTTCTTTCCCATGATTTTGTTTTTTTTTTGGTGGTCAATTTAGGGATTTTTTTATGATTCAAGAGTTTTTTCTTTTTTTAATAGGAGAATAGATCACTTGATTATTCTCCCCATGAATTTATAGTAAAAGAACTCTTTGGTGTGAAGGTAGCTTTTGCATATGAGGTTAAGGTCGAGCTATTTATGTTAAAAATTTCTAGCTCATGTGCAGTTAATAGAAGTCAAACAGATAGCGTTGATCGAAGTCAACATCATATTTATTCAAAAAGTTGATGTACTCCTCTTTGAAAGATACAGATTGATGATGAATCTCTTGGTTTTCAATGTAATTGATGACACTGGAGCGTTGAGATTTTGAATAAGAAAATGCCCCATACCCTTCTTGCCACTTGAACTCACGATTTTCAAAGAAGTGATCGTTAAGCCATTTTGAAGAGGATGATTTTAGCTTCATCATATGATCAGCAATTGACATTTTTGGAGCTAGCTCAAAAAAGACATGTACGTGATCTTTCCATCCATTTACTGCAAGCGGATATGCTTCATCGTTTTTTAGAATTCCGTAGAGGTATTTGAAAAGCTGGGCCGAATATCTTTTGTGAGTTGATATTTCCGACCTTTAACAGCAAAAACACAGTGAATATTGATTTGGGAGTAGGTATTGGCCATGGTTGATTTTTTCAATTCAAAAGCTAGGAATTGTTACTTGATTAGAAAAGTTTCTAAGTGTTTTTTTACGGGTATCATGGTAATGTCGCCCCTACAGGGCTGGGGTGTTCCGCTCATTAGCGGTTACCGTACGGTCGTCCCGATGGGACTTGGAAAGCCTGAACAATGCATACAATCAAACATACAGTACGGTAACTGAGCTACTCCTGAGCCCCTAAGCCCCATAGGGGTGACATTATAGTCCACCTTACTACCAACAGAAGCATAAAATAGTCCTTACAGTAGTGCTAGGGTTGTTGCCGTCAGTGGAGTACTTAACTATCCTGTGGTACTTGGGAAGCCTGATCAATCCTGACTATCAAACAGCTCCGTAGGAGCTACATTACGGTGACTAGCTAGCCAAGCGGCCTGTACCAAAGCTCCGTAGGAGCTATAGTACGGTAACTGAGCTACAGCAGAGCCCTTAAGCCCCATAGGGGTGACATTATAGTCCACCTTACTACCAACAGAAACATAAAATAGTCCTTACAGTAGTGCTAGGGTTATTGCCGTCAGTGGAGTACTTAACTATCCTGTAGTACTTGGGAAGCCTGATCAATGCTGACTATCAAACAGCTCCGTAGGAGCTACATTACGGTAACTAGCAAGCCAAGCGGCCTGTACCAAAGCTCCGTAGGAGCTATAGTACGGTAACTGAGCTACAGCAGAGCCCCTAAGCCCCATAGGGGTGACATTATAGTCCACCTTACTACCAACAGAAACATAATATAGTCCTTACAGTAGTGCTAGGGTTGTTGCTGTCAGTGGAGTACTTAACTATCCTGTGGTACTTGGGAAGCCTGATCAATGCTGACTATCAAACAGCTCCGTAGGAGCTACATTACGGTAACTAGCTAGCCAAGCGGCCTGTACCAAAGCTCCGTAGGAGCTATAGTACGGTAACTGAGCTACAGCAGAGCCCTTAAGCCCCATAGGGGTAACATTATAGTCCACTTTACTACCAACAGAAGCATAAAATAGTCCTTACAGTAGTGCTAGGGTTATTGCCGTCAGTGGAGTACTTAACTATCCTGTGGTACTTGGGAAGCCTGATCAATGCTGACTATCAAACAGCTCTGTAGGGGCTACATTACGGTAACTAGCTAGTCCTACGGTCTATACGGAGCCCCGTAGGGGTGACATTACATGCCACATCACTAACAAAAGTAACACCATGTAGTCCTTACAGGGCTGGGGTTCCGCTGTCACTGGAATACGTAACTATCGTCCCTTTAGGACTTAGAAAGTTTAAACAATGCGCACAGCAAAAAAGCTCCGCAGCAGCTAAATCATGGTCACTAGCTAGTCAAGCGTCTGTATGAAGGCCCATAAGGGTGAAAGTAACCTAATTAGCTGCAAAATGCTCCTCCAGAAAATCATACACCACATTAAAATGATCTAAAGGCGCTATATGACCACCTTCTAAAACCACATGTTGGCTATGAAAGCCAAAACCCCTTTCCTTTAGCCGCTCCATCAACTGATTCGACATTTCAGTTGCTGGCCATGAATTGTCCTTTTTCCCAGACATAATCAAAATCGGACCATTGATATTTTCGACCTTAATCTCTGCCTTTTTTACAGCCTCTTCATCCTCCAACATCATGCTGTGGGCGGTGTATAAATCACCCTTTAATGCGGGTGAAATTGTGCTGAAAGTAGCTGGGACATAAGCTACTTCTTCTCCATTATAGGTCCAAGAAGAGGTATTAGCTGACCAGGTGATGGCAGGAAAACTAACATTTGAAGTTGACAAGGCAATAACCGCTTGAAAATGTTTAAATCTGCTCGCTAAATTTAAGGCCAATTCCCCACCTCGAGATCCGCCCATCAATGCAATCTTATTCTCATCTATTTTTGGATGCTTTGCGACACTTAATATACTGTCAGAAATTGCATTCAATGATATCCGGTCTAAATAGGTGGGTATATCCCCAAAATTGAAGTAGGCAAGAGCCAATACCGCGTAACCCATGTCGTTAAGACTATCTCTTTTTTCCTTCATATAGTCTCTGGCCCAATCATTTCCACCGCCACCACCACCAAAAGCTACGATCAGAGCTTGTTGGTCACCCGGACCCAAATACAATTTCGTTGCAACTTTCCCGTGCTGTTCCGAAAGAGGCGGAACATAAGTAAAAATGTAAATTAGACCTGCAGCGATTATGAGGCCGATTATTAGCAAGATTTTCATACTTCTTTTTTTCATACTTGATAGTTTTAATGGTATTTGATTTTATCCAATTTTACCGTTCAAATTTAGATCAAAAAAATATGAACTTGCAGCTGATGAAGCTGACTTTTACCCGACTTTTGAAAGACCGGGTGGTGACGATTCCATTTATAGTCGCCATTTTGCTTATGGGTTTGTCGAAATCTTCACAATTTCTGTGTTTAGAAGTAAACGAAAAAAAGCTTTGAGAGCTTAAAGGAAATGTTTTGGAAGAACAGATTCAGCCAATGACTGAAAAACCCAATTTCGTCTAAGGATTTAGTCTCTTCATCTAAACCTACTTTTATATCTAAACTGAAAACTCTATTTTAGAAATAGAAAAAATTAAACTAAAACCTATAAGATCATGCCTGTAAAACATACCCTGACCAAAGAAATACATAAAGAAACAAAAAGAGGAACCACTGGATGTGGAGCTAGTATGAAAGACCGACCTAGCCATTGGGTGTATACAAGAAACAAAATTACTTGTGAGAAGAATGGGTGTAGGAATTAGATTTCTACCTTATTGTAGATTCAAAATAAATCAAAATTATTAGACGGCTTATAAAGACAAAATAGTGTATTCCACCCGTCTATTCTGCTTTCGTTCTAATTCTGTTTTGCCATCCGTTACAGGTTTGGACGAGCCATAGCCTTTGGTTTTAATTCTTTTTTCGTGAATGCCAGCTTGTACTATATAAGCTTTCACAGCATCTGCTCTATCCTGCGATAAGATCTTATTTAGCCTTGCCGAACCTCTTCGCTCGGTATGCCCTCCAATTTCTATTTCCATGGTTTCGGAGGATCGCATAAGCCTTATTAATCGGTCTAATTCAGGATGTGAGGCTTCTAGAATTTCATAGCTCCCTTGCGCAAAATATACGTTATTCAAACTAATAAAGGAACCTTCGCTTAGTGGACTTAAATAGATGTCTCGGGTAATTTCTTGATAATTCTCTTTCTGCTGCAAATCGATATTGTCGTGGGTCGACAAATAGCCCTCTAGCTGAGAATAATAGCCGTAATGTTTACCATAAGGAAGAATGATTTGGTAGCTGCCATCGCTTGCTTTAGACTTTATGGAATTCTGTCTTCTTCCCTTAGGTAATGATTCAAAATAGAGCTGAGCCTGTAAAGGTTCTTTTGTGACAGCATCTAATACCTTGCCTTTTATCAATACCACAGGATCGGGTTTTAGCTGCTCGGGTAGTTTTACTCGGTAGATATCTAATTGAGCAAGGCTATCGTTAGCGGACACCATATAGGCCCAGTTTCCGTGGGCCGGAATCGTAAAATAACCGTCCCATTTCGAAGTGTTGATTTCAGGACCTAGATTAATAGGCTCACTCCATTCATACCCTCTTTCATCTAACATACGGCTCATGAAAATATCCTGATCGCCATAACCCGAGTGTCCTTCGCTGGAGAAATAGAGCGTTTTTCCATCAGCCGCTAGGAAGGGAGTAATTTCATTTCCGAAGCTGTTGACTACTTTCCCTAAAGTTCTGGCTCCTGACCAACTTTTGGTGTAGGATCTTGCAGTAGATAGGTATAAGTCGTTCATTCCCTCATTATATCCGGTTTTTATGGATAATATCATGCTTTTACCTGTGGCAGAAAGACTCGTTTCAGCAGAATTAGAAGAATTCATATAACTAGATATTTCAATTTTTTCAGGAATAGACCACTTTTCACCATCCCAATTCGATACAGAAAAGCCATTATGAGTCAAGCTTAAGCCATCTTCGGAATACGTATTGCTCAAAATCAGTTTTGCATTATCCGTTGAAATCCCCATCACATTATTATGACCCAGAGTATTCAATGGAAATCCCAACTTTATCGGAGCTCCCCATTGCTCATCTTCTAATGTAGATTTCCAGATTTCTTGTGCCTGCTCATCGTGTTCATTTCGGGTAAAGTAGAAGGTTTTTCCATCATAAGAGACAATAGGCATTAATTCCTCTGCCTCGGTATTGATCGGATAGGGTAGCTTTTCTTTGATTATTTGCGACTGATCTGCTAATTCATTAATGGCTGGCTTATCTTGTAATACATGAAAATAATCCACGCTTATGCCAATATCTCCATTTAAAACGGTACCAATTCTACCTCCTTGAAAATGGACCTTACTAGCTCGTATTTCCGCTACTTCCTTCTCATTAATGCTGAAAAAGATCGTTTCCTTTCGCTTATGAATCGTCATTTTATTGTTTTGGCCTTTGCCTCGAATGGCAGCAGACTTTCGCCAGGCTGTGAATTCCTTGATTCTAGAACCCCAGCTTGAATAAATCTTAAAGCTTCCTGATGAATTAATGATAAAAGAGAAGGTTGATCTGCTCTCAAAATGAGAGCCCCAATGGATGCCGTAGGAGCCCGCATTATCACCTTGCGTTTGCTTTACCAACGCTTCTATTTTGTAGTCTGTTTTAGGATTGATAGCAATGTGGGAATAGGTAGCAAATCGATCTGTTTGATGTGATCTATCGATGCTTAAGCGCTGACCGTCATAATGATAGTGGGCATTGCTATCACTTTTGAACTGCCATCCATAAGTGGGAGATGTAAAATCTTCCTGCATTAAATAGTGGGTTTGTGCAGACAGGAAAAGGGGAGAAGTGCAGCATAAAAATAGCAGCAAAAAGTACTTCATAAGTTTATTTGAGTTCAATTAGTGCGCTAAACTAATAGAAATCATCTAATAATACTAAAGTATACAAATTCTTATTCGCGATAATAATCATCCAAGCTACAACTATTTCAATCCCTACCTCAAAATGCTTTCATACATTGTGTTTAGCATATCATTTCTCAACTTCGAGTTATTCTGATTTATAAAGATAAGAACTCCCCATTTAGCTTTCCTATTATAGCAAAGCATAGAGGACTGCCCCATAGAATCTCCTGATTTAAGGTACAAGGTATTATCCCCATCCTGAATAATATTAATCCCTAGACCTATTGCTTCATTTCCTGCCTTAAAGTGACCGACTTCCGTTATTCTCGCAGCATTAGCAATAGCAGTAGTTTCATCTAATAATGCATTTAAGAATTCCATCATATCAGAAGTACTTGATTTGATTAAGCCTGCTGGGGCAACAATATTCCAGATGAAAGGAGCTTGTAAGCCACCTTCTCCATTATAACCTATTGCTGCATTTTCCACGTCATAATCCTTCGTAAAGCTTCGGGTCATCTTCAGAGGATCGAAAATTCGTTCTTTGATCAGCTGTTCATAGCTTGAATTATATAGTTCTTCTAAAATTTGGCCAAGCAGCACGTAGCTAACAGTAGAATATCTATAATTGCCGTAGTCCTTTAAACTATCACAATCATTAATCATATTGGCTATTAATTGTTGGTCCACACTGGCAGTAGGTTGTTGTGCATCTTTCTCAATAAGCACTTTAAAATCAATGTCCGGCAATCCTGATTGGTGCGATGCCAAATCTGATATGCTAATCTTATTTCGGATATTTTTATTCAGCTGATAAGCACTAGGCAAATAATCATCTATATAATCATCAACTTTTAGTTTACCTTCTAATACTGCCTGAGCAATTAGGTTAGTCGTTATGACTTTAGTGATAGAAGCAATTTCGAATAGCGTATGCTTATCCACAGCTTCATTGCCTTCTCTGCTTAAATTGCCATAAGCAGTAAAAAACTCTTCGCCTTCTTGTACAAAGCCTACGCTCATACTCACTTCAGGATTTGCCTGATGAAAGCTATTGACAAGGGAGTCGAGGCGTTGTTTGGTAGTTTGCGCAAAAGTAAATGCGTTCATGAAGAGGAGGAGCGAAATTATGGTAAATACAGTTTTCATATTTTTTTTTGTTTTGTGAATTTATGATGTCACAAATCTGCATGAATAGTCAACTATATTCGACCGACTACCTAAAGTCGAACGCTTTAATGAAAAAACAGAACGTTCGACTTTTTACAAGAGCTTGATTATGAGTGCTTTTTGCGATATTGGGTAGGGGTAAAGCCGGTATGTTTTTTAAAGGCTGTATTAAAAGAAGACTTAGAATTGAAGCCTACTTCATATAATATTTCGAGCACCGTTATCTGCTTATTGTTCGGATCTGATAAAATCTGAGTCGCTTTCTTGATTCTAAAGGAGTTGATATAGTCAAAAAAATGAAGGCCAATTTCATGATTAATTAATACAGAAAGTTCCCTTGGCTGCATACCTATTTGCTCGGATAAGTCTTGAATGCTTATGGACGGATCAAGGAAAGGTTTCTTTTGAAGCATATAGTCATTGAGCAGCTTAATTCGAGAATTGTTAGCTGTATTCTCCTTATCTGCGCTAGTCCTATTTTCCTCTACCAAAGTAGCCACCAACTTCTGCTTAGAATCTACATTTCTGAAGAGTGCTGGGTTTTTTAATGATTTTATTAAATACCAACAAATGATCACTAAGTAAAAAACATACAAAGCAGCGCGCAGCAAATCTGAAATATGATCATAAGATGAAAACTTGAAGATGTTTTTGAGCAGGGCTAGGGCATAAAATAAAGATATAGCGGTGGCTAACTGAAATAGCCATTGGTAGGCTAGCACTTTCCTTCCTGCGTTATTTTCGAGGTATAAGTTTCTCGCCTTGCGGATGGCTAAGAAAATCAATAACAGATATACCAGTACTTGCAAATGCAGCAATACATGATTGACTTGTACTTCAAATACCTCTTTAAAATTGCTAAGAAACTGTATTTTCTGCTCATTTGCTTGCAAGTAGAAGCGGGGCAAGAACATCAGGTTTACCACAACAAATGGAAGTGCATGTAAAAGGTGCTTAGGTCGAAGCCTAAAATTTGAATAGCAAGCGGATAATACGTACAGATACAAAGTAGGTAATTGCAAGAAGATCACCAGATTCCGCATCATGGCTAAATTAGTAATGAGGCCATTACTTGAACTATAAAAAAAACCACTTATATCGATAGCTGTCAATAACAGAAAGCTAGCAAAAAGATAATTACTGCATTGATTAGGAGACTTTAACGTCAAAAGAAAAAGCGCTAAAAGTAGAGATACGGAGATTGATATCACTACAACAACAAAAAGAAAGCTATAATGCATGAATATTTTTTCTTAAAAACATCAGCTAAATTGTGGATAGTTGCGGATAATAGCTAATAAAAAAATTGATTTTGGTGCTATTCATCAATTTGCAAAAGAGAAACTTAAAAAGAATATAAATATGGTCATGAACCAGCCCACTGCTATTAAGCAAACTTGATAAAAAAAATTGGGGATTTTAAAAATAAAAGTGAGGTACAAGGCTTTTGCCTAGAATGCAGAACGGCATTGGACAAATAAAAAGCCCCTTGAATTATACAATCCACGGGGCTTAAGGCGATGAAATGATCATATATTGTGCAGCTAGAAGACTTTCAATTTCAGTTATCTTATCTTCTCTATATTGCTTTTGCAATTTCAGGTCATCAATACTGGCTTGCTGAAGGTAGACTTCCTCAACAGTGAGGATGTTTCTACCTTTAGATTCCGTTTCTACCTCCATTGTAATTTTATCCAGCAATGATTGCTGGTTATTAATCATCTCTTGAGGAGCACTGGTGCTATTCAAATGCTCTAGCAGACTTTCTGCATTTGCTAAATCCTCCTTCAAGACATCGATCTCATTTTTATCCATTTCCTGTCTAGACAATTTGTTGGTCAATCGTACTTGTGAACGTACAATATCTCTATCTAGCTCTTTGGCTTCAGCTGACCATTTCTGCTTCAGATAAGTCAACTGCTCGTTTGTCATTTGCTCTAGGGTTTTCATTTGTTTTATATTTAAAGGGTTGAACATACTTTTTTTTAACGGGATAGGATTGCCAATTCCCGTATACTACTATTCATGAATTGCTCCATACGTCTCAAAAGCAGGGCAGAGGGGAAATGAATCCCCAGCTCGACTTTGGAGATGGTCGATTGGTTCACATTGAGTTTAATAGCCAGTTGCTGTTGGCTGAGTTTGCGATATTTTCGAACGAAATGAAACACTCGGGCACTTACTTATTTCCTTTTCATAAGACATCAATTTTAGGTTTTAACATATGCTAAAAGAACATTCAAGCATTGTGCCAAAAATAATATTTACGCGTGGCTTATTTACTTTTTACCAAATAAAGTAATGCATATATAGTTTTTGTAAAATAAAATATGCGTTAAGCGAACATAAAATCACGCATACTATAATTTTAGGGGCCGCATATATGCGAGGGTGAAATGAAGTGCGCATATATGCGTGGTCGATATAAGGTGCGCATATATGCGTACTGCCGAAGCCTCACGCATATTCGCTTGACTATATTAAATGATTTCTGTTTAGAGGGTGAAAACCAAAGGGATTTAGAGAATAGGGGGGTGAAGTCTATTTTTGGTCTACTTTTAGTTGCTTTATCTAAATGATCTTTTATAAGTAAACTAGAAGTGGTAGCTTATAGATCTATATATTTTAACTAAAACCTAGCGCATATGCCAGTCAAACATACCCCAACACAACAAATACATAAAGGCACCAAAGGAGAAACCACCGGATGTGAGATTAATACTAATGACCATCCTAGCCAATGGGTGTATACAAGAAACAAAATTACCTGTGAGAAGATTGGCTGTAGGAATTAGATTTCTACTTTATTATGGATTAGAAACAAATCAAAGTAATTAGACGGCTTAAATTTAATGATTAAAATCATCTTTTTTATTTTGATCAAATACAGTTTCAATTCTCCCAAGCGCAAAGGGTTCTCTTGGACTCTTTTGTATCAGGTAAAGTAGCTTTTACTACTTTTGCTTTTTAAGCATTTAAACCTCTGGAATCTAATGTAAGTAGCTCTGAGATTCATTCCGCAAAGCTACTCACCCTTGCCTTACGATTATAGAGTCTTAGCTTCTGTTTTCCATACTCTTGTTTTAGCAGTATAAGCTACATACTCTTCAAAATCTATGGGTTTGCGTCCGAGTATCTTCTCGACATCATGGGAAACAGTTTGATTAGCAGGATTACCAAGCACTTCTTTGAAGAGGTATCCAAATAGCCAGACGTAGGAAGAAGGTAAGCCAGCTGCAGTCATTCCTTCCTTAAACTCTTCAATTGAGATGGGTTGATATTGAATTTTCCGTCCTAATCCGTTAGCTAAGATTTCCACTACTTCTTTAAAAGTTCTTTTTTGCGGGCCCGTAACTGTTATTGTTTGGCTGTTATAATGGTCATCTAGTAGTACTTTGGTCACCACATCGGCAATATCATTAACGTCCACAAACGGAATTTCTGCATCAGGCATTGGCAAAGCGACTACACCTGACATTACAAAATCACGAAATGCCCCGTCACTGAAATTCTGGTTAAACCAAGATGCTCTTACCAAAGAATAGTTCAAGCCGGAATCCGCTACTATCTCTTCACATGCTTCTGCTTCAGATTCACCCTTTCCCGAAAGTAAAACTACCTTTTCAAGTCCTTCTATAAATGCTGCGTCAGTCAATTTTTTAATAGCCTCCTTGGCGCCAGGAACAGCCAAGTCTGGATAGTATACAATGTAGGCTCTATCCATTCCTTTTAATGCAGCAGCATAAGTAGAAGGATCGTCCCAATCAAATATAGGATTACCGTTTCTTGATCCCACTCTGACTTTATGTCCTAGTTCCTTAAGGTTTTTAACGACTCTTCACCCGGTTTTACCAGTGCCACCAATTACTAAAATTTTTTGTTTCATATTAATAAATTTTCTGTTTTGAAAATGATAATTACAATTACAAAAGCGACTAAAATACCCATCATCAAAATCGCTGGTTTTGGTAGGTGTATTATGTATTTCGTTTTGTTCATCATGTAAAGATCAGGGATTTGGATAGGCTAAATTTGACTGGCTACGACAACTACTTGGCTAATTAGGCCAATACTATATTATTAACTATTTCATGGGTTTGAAATCCTTTTAGATTCTTATCATATTATTTAGCTTAATAATTACATGATTTGCGTTTCCATATCGTTTGTAATATGTAAATAAGACTTGAAAGAATGGGATGCATAAGCGCTCAAAGAAAGGAATGACCACCTTATTTAAAATGCTAAATGTAAGAGTCAATTTGATCATTCTATGGTTAATATGATCCGGTCTATAATATTTTTTGCGGTGGTAATCTGGGACAAATCTTTATATAAAGTCCCATCCTTCCCTGAATGATGACCATGACCAACCAACTTCATGATTTTATGTGATTTACTAATTAATTCTTCCTGATTTACTATTGCTTCATATACCAAGGAGGGTTGTCCTACTTTTCCATCACCCGAATAAATTTTATCATTAGGGAATTTGTCTTTACTGTAGTAATCATTCCAGTCGTATGATTGATTGACTTCGAGAAAAATTTTAAAATATGAGTGACTATTCAGATCACTTTTCACATTCACCACAAAATTGCTGGTGGGAGTTGCTCCCGACACTCCATCGAGATCAATCGGATTATCAATTGGTACATACAAACCATCACTTGCTACAACACCTCTTTGGTGGGACCATCGAGGTAGTGCTTCAGGGCGTCTTTTAGTTGAAGCTTTCCACTCATCATCTTCCTTAACGCCATAATCAAAAGTACTTGAAGCAATCACCCGAGAGATATATAATGTTTCAATATAATTACCCAGTGTATCTTCAGCCCAAATGGCGAATAAAGGATACTGAAAGGCCGCTCCTTTTTTTAATTCCACACTAATTCGATGCTTACCAAGAGCCTTATCAACTTGAATAATTTGATAATTAAAGTTTTCTTCAGATTTTCCAGCTTGCTGATTTCTTAGTGCGTTCCCATATGAATATAATGAATTGAGCACCGGCACCTCATGATACAAGCCTGTGGTCAATAATACAATCAGCAGTATGATTAGGGGCACTTGAAACTTCTTGAATCTTGCTAGTCTTTTCCCAATTAGGTAATTTTTCATTGGTAATTTATTGTTTACCATATGAAAGAGAATGGCAAGCATAAATAATAGCGCGAATACAGTATGTATTGATGCTATTCGTTTCTGGAAGGGTGTAAAATACATGATTAAACCAGTTCCGGTCAGGATAATTAAGGTTAGCAGTAAGGTCACCGCAAGAATTCTTCTATTCATGGCTAGCTAAGGATTAAATAGTGATGTGTTTACTTTATGGATAGTTCTGAATTAAGGACACTATTTCTTGATAATTGGATTTGACTCAAATTCTTGTGTTTAAGTCTTCGTGCTTATATCACATGATTCCCTTACCCTTCACTTTTTTCAATTGCAAGGCGTAAAAACAAGACGGATAAGGCAGCTGTCACAATGGCAAAAACCTTTTCAAAATTGCTAGGAGCTATAATATTCCCCACAGTATTCAGCATAAACATGACAAAAAGAAGCCACATGGCGATCTTGCTAAAGCCTATCAATTTGCTGAAATTGACTTTTTTGGCTCGAATTAATACAAGCAATAGGATAAGAACTACTGCGGCCAGGGAGGCTATTTCAAAATTTAACAATTGCTGCCTCGTTTGCATTTTACCACCCCACAACAAATCGATAGGAGCATAGTCAAATCCCAGGATTCCAATTAAAATGGAAGCATGAAATAGAATGAGAGTACAAACCATAAATAGAATGACCCTTACAGCTTGATCAAAACCTATTATTTTCTTCATGATGATTCTATTTAAAGTATTGAAGTAATAGTACCGTGTCACATTATGAACCAAAAATGAGGAATAATAAGGTATCCTTCTTGACCTTAAATGACAATCATTTGACAGTTTAAGCCAAGCGCTATTTAAATGAAGAAATTTTACAGGCTCTATTCATTAAAACACTATTTATAGGCGTTCTGAATCCTGAATAAGAATCGAACTCAGCTTGTAGGTAAGAAGGTTATTGAGTACAAAATCGTTGCTGCAAAAAAGTGCCTGGAAAAACTATCTACACCTGCTTTCTGTATTCGATTGGTGTTACTCCCGTCCACCTTTTAAAGGCTCTATTAAAGGCACTTTGTTCGGAAAAACCCACCTGAAAGGCTACTTCTCCTATGGACTGCGGAGTGTTTTTTAATAAGCTTAGGGAAGTAGATTTCTGAATATCTTGTAAAAAAGCTCGAAAGCTCAGCCCTTTCTTCGAAAGTCTTCGGTTTAAAGTCCTTGTGCTCATCCCTAAGTGATCTGCAGCTTGGACAACACTCGGCACTCCGCTTGGTAATGCATCCTTCAAAAGCTGATGAAGGTCTTTAAGCATTTGATCTGAATTAGTTTGAATGTTAGATAATTCTTCATTCATTCTTTCCGTTAAAAAATGATTAATACTTCTATCCGCTTTAACAGTGGGCATATTTAAGTCCTCAGTCTTAAAAACTAAAAGGTTCGATTTGTCTTCCGAATAAACTGGGCATTCAAAGTACTCCTTCAAAGAGTCTAAAGAGCTAACCTTATGCTTAAAATGCACTGAAACAGGACGTATTTCCTTATCCGTTACTTCATTTAGAATTTTATTAAACATAATAAACCCTACTTCATTACCTATTTCATGGCCTTTTCGGCTAGTATCTCTGACAAGCTTTAGCACGCTAAGATTATCTCTATCTGAAATCTCCAGTGATCCCTGGTCCGTAATTAAAGTCATAAATCGCGAAGTACGATCAAGTACTTCCCGAGCCTTCCAACAAGTTTTCCAGGATAAGCCTAAAGTACCATAATCGTCAGCTGTCATTTGTGTACCTTGCATTACACTAAAATTGTCATCAAGATTATCAAAACACCATTCATATAAGTCATACAGAAGGCTGGCTGGAATGTACTTTGCATTGCTCTGTATTTCTCGGCTTTCTTCATGCCGTTTTATGATTTCATATGGGTCTCCCTGCGCTTCAGCTAAATTCCTTGCTTTTTTATAAATGCTGTAACTAACAAAATACATCTTGTGCTATCCATTAAACACAACAATAATACAATATTTTCACCTAACATTAACTTGAAAATATGCTTAAATGTTAATGTATGTAAGTCTCCAGACCTTTAAACTGGACGACTTCTATGTTCGTGCTTATTAAAAGTTCAATGAATTTGCATCTAGCTAATTTATAAGATTTTGCGATATAGTATCCAATGAAAACGACTGAGTGTTCTTGTGATACGTATTCTAGAATTCTTACTTGAAGGGGCCACTGAATCCTTTTATTGGCTCAATTCTCTGATCAATTAAATCAAAATTTGAAATAGCACCTGTACCATAAGGAGACAAGAAACAAAATTACTTGTAAGAAGATTGGGTGTAGAAACTAGATTTCTACATTATTATGGATTCAAAACAAATCAAAGTTTTTAGACGGCTGAAATTAAATGATTAAAGTCGTCTTTTTTTTAACGTTATAATCTCAATCCTCCTAAGCACAAAGTGTTCTTTTTGATTCTTTAGCATCGAATGTAGCTAATAATATTATTTAGTGAAGCAGTAAAATTGAATAAAAGCACCACTTTACGTCTAAAGATTTAGTTCATTCATCTAAAGCTACTTTTTTAATTAAACTAAAAGTGCTAGTTTAATAACTTATTTTAACTAAAACCTAAAAAATCATGCATTGAAACTTAAAAATTCCGAAGAGTGCCTTGTAATACATAAAATTCAAATAAGTAATTTTATGTATTACAAACTAATTATATCAATTTTCCTTAGGATATTTCACGTCAACGATCATACAGTTGAAATTCTAGCACTAAAACTCAATTAAATAACATTCAGTAAATGATAAACTGTTTTGTTTTTATTGGCCAGTGAGAATTACATTGTTTTGAAAGGTGAGAAACTATAACTACAATTGTATAACAGTTAACATCTAAATCATGATTAATAGAAATACAGATGCTATAAAAGCTAGTCCTACTAAAGATCTATTCATCACTATGTTGGTAAGAGATTTAACTCTTAGAGATGCCATTGGTGATTTGGTTGATAATTCTGTTGATGGGGCAAAGAGTATGAGAACTGAAGTATTAACAGAATCGAAAACTCTTGAACCTTCTTTAGTATACAAAGGATTAGAGATTTTCATTGTTGCAAACAAAAATGAGTTCTCAATCAAAGATAACTGTGGTGGGATTGACGTAGCTACTGCACGAGAATACGCGTTTCGGTTTGGTAGAGCAAAAGGAAAACCAAACTCACCGCATTCGGTAGGTCAATTTGGAATTGGCATGAAAAGAGCTTTGTTCAAGCTAGGAGACTCCTTTTCTGTGAAATCAAAAGCTGAAACATCTCAATTTGAAATGAATGTAAACGTTCCAGAATGGCAAAGAAATGAAGGGAATTGGGATTTTGAATTTTCTTCCAAAAAAGAGAATATTTTTATTGAAGAAAATGAGAGGGGTACTGAAATTGTAGTTAAAAATCTTAATTCAGATGTACAAGAACAATTTGAAGATCCCTTATTTATGGGGAAATTAAGGGAGGAAATAGAATTAGAACATCTATACAACCTAAATAGAGGTTTAGTAATAAAAATCAATGGATTTAAGCTAAAAAATAGAAGTCTAGATTTGATTGAACATGATAAATTCAAATCTGCCAAATGGGAAAAATCCTATGAAGATGGAATGAATGTTACTATTATCTCCGGAATTTCTAAAGATAGCAGTAAAGATGGTGGTTGGTATATTTTCTGCAATGAAAGGCTAATAGTTGGTCCAGAACAAACTGAATTAACAGGTTGGACAGGAAGAGGAGGAGACGGTGGTCCTCATTATCATAGTCAATATAATAGATTTAGAGGCTATGTGTTTTTTGAGGCCGAAAATTCAGCGATTTTGCCATGGAATACTACTAAAAATGGAATGGATCGAGATTCACCCAGATTTAAACAAGTCCGTAGAAAGATGATTGAACAATTAAAAGTTGTCACAGCCTTTCTTAGCATTGTAAAAGCTGAACGTGAACAAGATAATAAAGACAGACCTTATGAAGAGATGTTGAATTCTGCATCTATTGTCTCAATTTCAAAGTATAAAGAAACGAATTATGAGACTAAATTTACTTTTCCTAAAATTGAAGTCAACAAACCTAAGAAAATAAATGAGTCTAAAATCAGCTATTCTGTTCTTACTTCATATTTAAAAGACGTTAAAAAAGAATTAGGAGTATCAAAAGCTAATGAGGTTGGAGAACTGACATTCAAATATTTTTATGAATCAGAAATAGGTGATTACAATGAGTAGGAGTTACTAAAGCATTAATTATGGTCTCAGACCAGCTAAAGCAGTAGAAAGAAAAATGTTTTGTGAGCTAATACAAGAGTTATCAATTTTCAGAAATATCAAAGAGTACAGATATATAGGTCTTGGTTCAACTTACTTCACTGATTTCTCTCTTATTCACAAAATGTTAGGAATACATAAAATGATTAGTATTGAAAAAGATGAGGAAAATAAGAATCGCTTCATTTTCAATAAGCCGTACTCATGCATTGAGATGAAATTCTCGAGTACTAATGAAGTCTTGCCAACATTGGACTGGAATGATCCATCGATTGTGTGGTTAGACTATGACCAGTCTTTAGATTTGAATATCCTAAAAGACATTGAAACCTGCACAGCAAATCTAAAAGAGACTAGTCTATTGTTAATGACAGTTCGAGCTCAACATTTTCAGCCACAAAACAAACCTGATTCAAATGATGAGTTGTGGAAAATGAGATTAGATGATTTAGAATCGAAAATTGGTAGTGAGCGTGTACCCGCTGGTGTAACGGGGGAACACTTAAATCTGAAAAAGACTGCTGGTGTTTTTAGAGAAGTTATTACCAATGAAATTAATAAAGTCCTACGAGACATTAATGGTACTAATAAATCTGATTCTCCTGATTATCTTCATTACAAACAATTAGTTAATATTACTTACCAAGATGGGGTGAAAATGCTGACTCTTGGTGGATTAATTTATTCTACTAAAGACGTGGCTCAATACACCAAATCTAAGATTGAAAGTTTAGATTTTGTTAGACTTTCAAAAGAGGCATTAGAAATAAAGACCCCCAATCTAACCTTCAGAGAGCTTCATATTCTTGATTCCGTTTTGCCTAATGGAATTGATTTAAAAACTGGGCATGTTATTAACACTAGTGGAACTGATGGTGAAAAAAACTTAAGTTCTATCATTCCAATCAGTGATATTAAAAAGTATGCTAAGATTTATAGATATTTTCCGACATTTGCAGAATCCAATCTATAAATACAATTATATTGCAAGGAATCAAATTTATCGACTTATTTGCTGGAGCAGGAGGCTTTAGTTTAGGGTTTGAAAAAGCAGGCTATGAATTGATTGCAGCTGTGGAAAAAGATGAATGGGCTTCTGAAACATTAAGAACTAATCATAAAAAAGGTGACATAATTCAAGGAGATATTGAAAGAATTTCTCCTGATTTAAGATTTAAAAATGCAGAGGTCATAATTGGAGGACCTCCATGTCAGGGATTTAGCATTGCAGGTCCTTCAAAAGATCCCAATGATCCTAGAAATTCCTTGTTTATGTATTTCGCTAAATGGGTAGATGAAATTAAACCCTTTCTGTTTGTTATGGAAAACGTTTCTGGAATATTGACTAAGAGAAATGCTAGCGGGACTAAAATTATCGACATAATCCGTTCAACCTTTGAGAGTATAAATTATACTGTTAATATATGGAAACTTAATGCTGCTGACTATGGAGTACCACAGTCAAGAGACCGAGTTTTTATTGTAGGATCTAAAAATGGAGACATGATTTTGCCACCTCCTAGAACTCATGCTTTTACCACATCCGATGATTCTTTGCTCTCACCCGTCACAGTGGGAGATGCACTCTTCGATTTACCTTGGATTTTAGCCAAGGAAGGGAAAGAGGTTCAAGATTACACGTTGCCTACTTCTAATAAATATCAATCTTGGTGTAGAGCTGGTTCGGAAAAGGTCTACAACCATGTAGCGATGCAACATACAAGACGATTAATAGATAGGTTTAGAGAAATTCAGGCAGGAAATGAATTAGGAACATTGTCATCGGAATTACGAGTAAGACAAAGAAGCGGCAATGGAAAATTGTCAAAGTCTTTATATAATTCTAATTATAGACATCTTGATGCTTCAAAAGTTTCTTATACTATTCCAGCATCATTTTATTCTAGTTTCATTCACCCAAATATACCCCGAAATTTGACAGCTCGGGAAGCTGCAAGACTTCAGTCTTTCCCTGATAATTATATTTTCAAAGGAAAAAGGACGCTGGTCTCAAAGAAACTGCTTGAAAGAAATGGGAAAGAATACAAGGACTGCCTGTCTCAATATAATCAAGTTGGAAATGCAGTTCCTCCTTTGTTGGCTTATGCTATAGCTAAACATCTGTTAGAATATCTAATTACATTAAATATTTCTAGTAAAAATGACTTCAATAATATAAGATCACAGGAATTAAGTATTGAATAATTTTTAAAAGACACTATCCCAAAAAGTGTGTAACTAAAAATTTTGTAGATAGGGTTAAGATTCATTTAATCTGACCCTATCTTCAAATATAATAAGAAAACTGTTAAGTATTACTCCCCAGTTTCTAATAGGCTGAGTCCATTTTTTACTTACCTCCCTAACAGATAAAAATACAGATTTCATTACTGCATCGTCAGTAGGAAATGAGAGCTTATTTTTGGTGTACTTTCTGATTTTTCCATTTAGGTTTTCAATTAAGTTAGTGGTGTAAATGATTTTTCTAATTTCCACAGGATAATCAAAAAACACGGTGAGTTCGTCCCAATTGTCTTTCCAACTTTTAATGGCATACGAGTATTTTGATTCCCATTTAAGTCCAAAATCATTTAAAGCAGCCAAAGCCGCTTCTTTGTTAGGAGCAGTATAAATTTCCTTCATGTCACGGGTAAACTCTTTTTTATCCTTCCAGACGACATATCGGCAAGTATTCCTGATTTGATGAACCACGCATATTTGAGTGACCGATTCAGGGAATGAGGCTCTTATGGTATCAGTAAAGCCGTTGAGGTTGTCTGTTGCCGTGATCAGGATGTCTTCCACACCACTTGCTTTTAAATCGGTCAGCACACTCATCCAAAACGCAGAGGATTCGTTCTTTCCCAACCACAAGCCTAATACCTCCTTCATTCCATTGGTCTTGAGCCCCACAGCAATGTAAACCGTTTTATTAACCACTTTGGAGTTCTCTCTTACTTTAAAAGAAATACCATCCATCCATACAATTAAGTAAACAGGATCTAGTGGCCTGTTTCTCCAGGCTACAATATCCTCAGCAATGGTATCTGTAATCCTTGATATGGTAGAGGTAGAAACATTGATATCATAGAGCTCGCGTATCTGCTCTTCTATGTCCTGATTGGACATTCCCTTGGCGTACATGGAAATAATAACATTTTCAATGCCCTCTGCCATTCCTTTTCTTTTAGGGACTAGCATCGGTTCAAAGCTTCCTTCTCTGTCTCTGGGAACATTTATGGAGGCTTCGCCAAAAGAGTTTTTGAGTTTTTTGTTTGAATAACCATTACGAGAATTGGAACTGGTAGTCTTTTGGTTTTTATCATAGCCCAAGTGGCCATCCAGCTCTGCTTCCAGCATTTTCTCCACCGCACGCTTTTGAAGTTGCTGCAGGAAATCATTGAGTTCATCTCCGTCTTTAAATTGCTTTAAAAACTCTTCGTTTAATAGATCTTCTTTTTTCATCTTGCAATCTGTGTGTTTATAAAGTTAAAAATATTTACACACAAATTGAGAAAAGCGCCTGCCGCGGCTCCTCGAAATTTAAGCAGCGATTTTTACAAAATCACTCCCTAAATTTCCGAGGTCATAAAACTGTTTCGTAAGCTCTATTTTAGAACTTACACAGTTTATGAGATACTCCCTTTTAAAAAATTGGTTTTTGCTTTTTTGAAATTACTGTTTCGAGAAACTATTTGTCAATTCAGGTCGGTCACAAATGTAAGTTTTATAGAAATTCAATTTCATACTATTACATTTTATATAATACAAATTAAGTGCGTTATGTTAATGTAAGCTTTGGGATGCGGGTTGGAAATTATTTTCTATTTTAACGGGAATGAAGAAAACAGTTTTTTTATGGAGTAGGATGGAACACTCTTTTGGCATCTGTGGATTTAGGGAAACCTTGAGCGGATGACAAATGTGCGTTGAATTTGTGGTTGGCTTATCCAAAATTAAGGTACTAAATGCTTATGCATCACTCTAGCTATATTTCCTGGTGTATACTTATCGGTTTCTGGAGTTTCATCGAAAATTAGCTCATCCATAAATGCTTTAAGTTCATCAGCAGATGGATTGACCCCTTTATGCTGTTCGGAAATCTGTCTATACAACGTACTGAGATTATTACACATAACCTTCGCCAATTCATCATTCATAGATTTATTCACCTTTTTCCTATCAACAGCTGTCCCAATCTTGAAATTATTTTCTTTATAATTAATTACAGAAACAACCATTGATTTATCAAGAGAATAGACCTCACTGAAGTCAAATGAAGTCTGAGATTTGTTATTATAAACAGTAATTATGAATTCATTGATCATTGCAATTGCAGGGATTGAAGTTTCATTGTGGCAATAGATTTGATTGGATGTTGAGTTTTCCTCTGAGAGAGGGCAGTAAAACACTGCCATGGGCATTGAGATAATTTCGCTTTTAAATCTCAGTAAGTTTTCATTAATCACTTTTGGATCAGTGTCAAGTACCTTAGCTAAAATGTTTCTAATCCTACGTTTTAGAGTAATATTAAGGTTGTAGTCAAACTTTTCTGCTGAACCCAGCCGGTAGAGTATTGTCAAAAACAGGAGTCTAAGCTCAAGGTTTTGTTCAATATAAATGCTTTCAATTTCTTCTTCGTTCTCTTCTGGTTTTTGAATTGACTTGATAAAAGGAGCACATATTGATTCAATTGCCCCTAGTCTGTTTTCACAAACAGTGCAAACCAAATTGTCTACAGTGAATAGGTTTTCGTTATTCTCAATATCCTCGTCAGTAAGTTCTCTATCCAATAATTTATTGATGCTTTCAGGACTAACTTCTCTACCAATGTATTTCTGAACAAATCCTCTTGATGAAATTTGGAATCCAACTTCCTCATTCCTTTTCCCAATCATGGACACCAACATAAAAGCAGGAACAACATGTGATCCGAGTTTATCAGCATCGCTCGTTTGACATATGCAACATTTAATCATTCCATACAATTTTAAGGTTTATTCAAATTGAAAACCCAACTCTAAGCCAGATTTGTAATCTACATCTCAAATTACAAGATATATTTCACTTATTTAGTTATCTTCTACTTTCGTCAAAATAAAGAATGTTGAACAGAATGAAGGAATTGACTATTAATTTTATTATGAGCAAGATTGCAGGAAATCTTAACTTAAGTACTAAGTAGAACTAAATACTTATAGATGAGCCTGGTTAATTTAAACCAAAATCCTGGTTGCCTCCATGCTTTGCATGCTGCTAAGGTAAACTAATGGCGATCGGTATACTAAGTCAAACCTTGACCGTTAGCGTGAACTTTTTATCGAAATTCATTTACATTTGAGCCAAATGAATGCGTTTTGTAGTATAAGCTTAATCACTGTGTTTTTATTCCTTATACCATTTTAAAATAATTCAAAAAAGGCTATGATCTATATCAGATTCATTTTTATATCCTTCCTATTGCTTTAATCAATAGACATTCTCGCGCAAGATCCTTTTATCGTCAAAAGAAGCCAGCAACATTCCAAGATTGAATTCTTTACCAGTTTACATTCAGCGCCCCAAAGAGTTGGAAAATCATTGATTTTAGCCAAAATAGTGGGAGAGAGGTGAATTTAAAAACCAGAAGCACTACCTTGTTCATACTCAATCTTAAGTATTCGCCAGTTGAATTCACCGGCAGGAGTTTTTACAATGACTTCATCACCTTCAATTTTGTTTAAAAGTGCTTTTGCCAGCGGTGAGTCCATCGAAATATAATCTTTATTGCCAATTAGCTCTTCGTATCCGACAATACGGAGTCGTTTTTTTAGTCCTCTATCCATGTTCTCAACTTCCACCCAGGCACCAAACATTACTTTGCCTTCCTGATTCGGATGATAATGAATGACTTTAAAGTTATCTATGCATTTGCGTAGGTAACGAATGCGACTATCAATTTCACGTAAGCGTTTTTTATTGTAATGATAATCAGCATTTTCTGATCGGTCGCCTAAACTGGCAGCCCATGAAACCTTGGCCGTAACATCTGGGCGTTCAACTTTCCACAAATGATCATGCTCTTCGCGCAACTTTTGAAATCCTTCAGCAGTAATCATTTGCGAACGATTCAATTTAGGCAGTGTTGATTCTGGAATTTTTCGTCTCATGTTTAGATGTCTTATTATAGCGCAGTCGAAAATTAATAGATTGATTAATAATATCCTGAGCAATCAAGGGATAAATGAGTACTTATCGAATTCTATTCCGTTTAGCTTCACCTCAAACCCATCTTCTTACTCTACAAACGATCTTTGTTCATACCTACTTAATTCTCATCAGTATCTAAATCATCCTCGAGCACATGAGGTATAAACAAATCAAAACGGGTGCCGCTGCCATATGTAGAGGCTAATGAAATACTGGCGTTCATTTTTTGAATAGCCTCTTTCGCGATATACATGCCTAAACCCGTTCCCTTTTTTGAGTTATTCGTAACAAAAAACATATTATAGATCTTGGATTGGTATTCTTCTTGTATCCCAATCCCATTATCTTGAACGGTAATGAGTACACCATCTGGTGAAGCACTACTGAAGATTTCTATTTGTGGTACTTTATGGTCATCTCTATACTTAATCGCATTGGAAATTAAATTACTCAGTACAATCTTTAGCCGGTTTTCATCAGTAACTACTTCATCCGGCACATCTACTTTTATTTCCACTTTATCTCGGCCGTCATAATGAATCAAATCTGTCAGTATTTCATCGATTACCACCGAAAGCTGAATAGGCCTGAAGTCATTGACCATCCTACGGTTACGCGCGTGGAGCAAAATATTTTTAATGTACTCATCTTGCCGCTTAAGGCTGTCATTCATCATATTTAAGTATTTAGGCAATTGCGCTTGCTCGCCTTCAAGCTTAAGTAACTCCACTAATCCTTTGAGAGAAGAAATAGGAGCCCTTAAATCATGTGAAACACTATAAGCGAATCGGTCCAACGCTGCATTAATATCTTCCAGTTTTGTATTATTCGCGATCAATTTTTTTTCAGATTTTTCCAGCCGTTTTATAAGTATTAAAAAATAGGTTCCTGAGCCACCTACAATTAAAATCACAAATATCACATTGGCAAGCTTCAGCCAACCTTCAACCTTCCGACTAATGCGGCTCAATGCATCAGAAAAGGAATATTCAACTTCTGATAATTTTTTATTGATTCGAATGATTTCAGCCTTCACTAAATCAACATCTAATTGATTTTTCCCATCCTGTGCTATCTTTGCATGAGCATAATGCGCTATGCTATCTAATTTTTCATTGTAGTGATCACCCTTGGTCCAACTTGCAACAGCTTCTTGCATAAAAGAGAACTGGCCAAAATTCTTATACAGCCAAATATAATTATCAGTATCATCTGGATTGTTTCTTCCTTGAATTAAAGCCCTGTGCATCTCTGCTCTAGAGCTATCATTTAGTAGAGCCACCCGGAAATCTCTCGGGCCAAAAGAAATAAGCATATTTTCTTGGTATTGAATCCAGTCATTCTCCGATTCTGATTCCAGATACCGTAATAAATAGAATGAAGCATCTTTTTGCCCCTTAGAATAATTAGATTCCCCATTTATATAGCTTCGAATACTTGCAGTGATCTTAATAACATAGTAATTGAAAAAAATAAGCGCCAAGCTACTGATCACAATGACCAGAAGTAGGGCTATACTTTTTTTATTAACATACTTTTTCCACTTCATGATAAATTTTTAGCATTACAATATATTTAAATATGGCTCAGTAACAAAAGAAATATTGAAGTGACATCATTATATTTGATAAGTTCTCACCCATACTACAATCGTAAACTTTTGTTACTAATTTTAGTAAATCAATGCATCCTGTAAAATATGACTCTAGTGAATAAGAAACCCTTAAAACCTATCAATATAAGACCCATTACGCCAGAAGATGCGCCATTATTATTTGACTTAATGACGAGCGAGAAATGGCTGGCCCAAATAGGGGATAGAGGAATTAAATCTGTCGCGGATGCCAGGCAGTATATACTGGACAAAATGCATCCAGATTTGCACAGAAAAGGATTTGTTAATCATATTGTCATCGATAGCGAAACTAAAGCGGAGATTGGAACCTGCAGTCTGCATGACAGGGACGGAATAGATGGAGTTGATATTGGTTATGGTATACTAGAACAATTTGAAGGAAAGGGTTATGCTACCGCAGCAGCTCAGAAAATGGTAGAATTAGCTTTGAATACCTATGGACTCAACAAAGTCTATGCAATCACTAATGATGAAAACCTAGGTTCTAGCAGAGTCTTAGAAAAGCTGGGCTTTATTCATATAGGATATGTTGAACTTCCTATTGCTGATCATCCGGTAAAATTGTATGAATTGTGTATAGCATGAATCATATCGTTAAGCTTCTCGGATCGACCGCAACTCTCCTGCAATGCTTACCCTCTGGATTTGATCTGACTACCTAAATAGCCTTTAATTAATAATTTGGGATGTTTCTTCCTAAAATGAGATCTCGCTTGCCCACATGCAGATTTCCTTCTTTTTCCAAACTCAATAGTCCTACTGTTCCGCCTCTGGGAGAATCAGGCTTTGTTTCCCTCGGTGTTAGCAAGCTATCTCCATTAAAATGGACACTAGAAAGCCAATAGTATTTACCGTTTGGTTCCAAGATCGTGTAGTGTATATGTGCCGCTTGTGCCCGATTTGGGTAGGGGGAGGGCTTAACAGTATAAATGGTGTAGCGCCCACTGTGATCTGTTTTTACCCATCCTCTATTGTAACCATGCCGTTTTCCCCAGCCTTTTGCACTTTCCTTTGCTTTATAGATACCAGCGTTATTAGTGTGATAAACATATAAAATCACATCTTCAGCCGGAGTTTTCCCATCTGATTGGTAAATCGTGCCGCTAATCTTAATTTTGGAGTCACTTTTATTAAAATCGGGAAGGGTATCAGTCGCGTTGAGTTCCTGGTCTCCGTATTCAAAAACTGCTTCACAGCCTTCACATGGTCCTCCAACAAGCTTGTAGTTCATCTGCTTAGCATCTTTGTTTGTCTGTGCATCGCAGGAGGAGAAGGCCATTAGCAATAGTCCTGTTATTAACTGAAAAGTTTTTGCTCTAGTATTCATATCTATTGATTTAGGTGAATTTTATACTAAAGATGCAGCCGAAAAATAGGTCTTAAAAATAAAATACCTTAAGCTGATGAGTTTATAGGCTATCCTGATGATGGGGTATTGAAGCGCTTTTTGAAATCTAAGGCATAAGTTCTACTTAATCTGACGAGATCTCCGTTTTTCAGTCGTAAATCATAGTCTCCATTAAGTCGAGACTTATACGAGACAACTGAATTAATATTCACAACTGTTGATTTATGGACTCTAAGAAAAATGGAATCATCTAATTGCTTGCTAATCGATTTTAGACTATCTGTATACAAATACTTTCTATTTTCAAGATGGAGAGCTACATAAGGTGTTTCAGACCTAATTATCTGAATATCCTCGACATGTACAATAGTTTTTTCCTGCCCATTATTGATCACGATTTTATCAAGAAAGGGTGCATTTTGCGAGCTTTGAGTTTCTTTTTCAGCCCAAAAGTATTTGTAAACGAATACAAAAGTTCCATAAATAAGTAGGAGTTTATGGAAATCATTAGCCAAAGTATAGGTGAAGATTTTGTACAATCCGAAGCGACCTTCATAAAAAGTGATCGAAAAGAACAGAAAAACAAATGGAAGGACTAAAAGGTGGATCAATACAGGGATTATGATATAAAGGACAGTCCTTTGAATGCTTTCTAGGCTCTGATTTTGGAGGGACTTATTTAGCAATATTAAGCCAGGAATGAACAGCAGCCAAATAGTTTTAAACAATAGGGATTCACTGAAATAGAAAGAACCGCCATTTCGGTGAGCGTCTAGGTAGTCTTGAGTAATTGTTAGAGTACCAATGAAAATAATGACCGAGCCTAGAATAACCAAGAATCTATATTGGTGCAGGTACTTTCGATTGAAAACCGATCGTAGAAGTTTCATAGGATCTCACAATAATGATTTACCGTACTGAAGTTAATGATTTGAGAACTAATTTTCAAATATATGTCACAGTGATATAGATTAAAGTTATATAATTTATATTATGTTAAGTAAAGCCCCTAGTCATTATTGTTCATTTTTATAGCTCCTAATAAAAAAATCAAAATAAAATATTATAATTGTTAAAATATAAAATATAATGTTTTATACAAGGTCAATTCAAATCAATAAAGATTTATTCTTACCTCTACTATTTAGGGATGATACAAATCAACCATGTTATATCTTTTTAAAGTTTGTGTTGCTAGACCTGAGATACAAATATTCTAAAACCAATATTCGAAATAAATTGTATTGCATAAAGCGATTATATCAATATTCTGAATCAAGATATCAATCTTTTGAAAATTTATTAATTAGAGGTGAAAAACAACCAATTCAAGATATAATCGACTCATTCATCTATTACATTTTAGACAGCACTTCGCGATATAAACAATCTGTGGATTATAGAAATCTAATTTTACGATCTGTTAATGATTTCATAGAGTTCATTAATAGGGATTACAACCTTGAGATTTCACTAACTAAGCTGAGATCCTTTATTATTAAAAGTAGAACCACGTTACAGCGAAAAAACAACAGGGACATTGATTCTGATTTTTTGTTGACAGTGGTGCACATAGCTTCTCCTTCCAGTGAATTTAACCCTTTTAAAGAAGATGAGGGTATTAGAATTCGAAACTTCGTAATAGTATCACTACTTCAAGAGACTGGTATCAGAAAGGGTGAATTACTTACGTTGAAAATTGATTCATATCAGGAATTTGGAGACAGATTCTATATCGAAATTATGGATGATCCCGAAGAATTTGACCCAAGGTTTTCCCCTCCTTCCGTCAAAAATCTACAAAGCAATAGAACTGTTGCTATTTCAAAGGAACTGTTTATGGTAATACATTTTTATGTTATCACTTATAGAAATGTCGAATCAAATTCAGTAAGCAAATTTCTATTTTTAAGTGAAAAAGGTAATCCCCTAGGAAAAAACGCTCTAGCTAATATCATCAAGAAATTAGTTCAAAAAGCTAACGAAATTACAAATTCTAACTATAATATTAGCCCTCATGACTTTAGATATGCATTCGCTAACAACTTCTTATCTTTTTTAATAGATGAGAAAGGATATCCTTTGGACAAAGCTTTAGATCAGTTACGAGCGATAATGGGATGGACATTAACATCTGTAATGCCTAGCAAGTATGCAGCCAATTACATTTCTGATAAAGCAAATTTTACTAATCTTAAAAGAATAGAAAGTTTTTATGAGAATCTCTGAGTATATATTCCAGCGTACTGATGTTATAAAAACATCCCAAATATCTGACGATGATTACAATATAATTAATTTAAAATCAGATAATTGGGTTTTCATCTATGCAGGTATCAAATACTCTATTAATTGGTATTCTTATAAGGATCATGAAAAAAAAATTACTGATTTATACAAGGGCTTTTTAGCAAATCGATTAGAAACAAAATCTCCTGCAACTGTGAAAACTGATATAAGTGTTGTACGGACCTTATTAAAACTTAGATTTAATCCCTACTTGTTTAATTACGGCACTGAATTATCTAATTATTTTAAGAAGAGTAAAGAAAATTTCAACTCTTTTAAAATGTTTTTTAAGTGGATGAAAACGCAGAATGTAGAACTGGATTATCGGTCAGTTTTCAAAAGGTTAAAATACGACAAACCAGGAGTAAAAAACAGTTTTGGACACATTGCAATGCGAGAATTTGAAATAAAGAAGTCTGATCAAATCAGGCTAATCAAATTTCTGTATAGTACTCTAGAAACCTGTAAAAAGGATAAACTGGAATTTACTGAAGCCTTAATTGTTCTTTCGTCATTCGAACTGGGAATAAGACCAATTCAAACTATCTCTTTGAATGTAGGAGATTTCAAAGTCATTAAAAACATGGAGGCTGTATTCTACTCTCTTGATATAGTTAATGTAAAAAAATCAAATGATCAGCAACATATCAGAAAGAGAAGAGCTATTTCAAGTAAGTTGGGATTTTTTCTTGAGCTACTTGTTACTGGTAAAGACAGCAATGAACCTCTTTTTAAAACCAAGAAAAGAAAACGATTTACCTCTCCTGGAATCAGTAAAGTGATCAACTGTTGCTTAAAAGAGATGCTAATAGACACTTCGAAATTTGAAGGAAATACAATTTTAAGACATAGTTTAGCTCAAACACTTGCAGATCAAGGTAGCCCTGCTGAAGTAATAGCTGAAGCCCTAGGTCATAATAGTACAGTAGCTGGACGTGCATACGTAAATAACACCCCTAACATTGCAGAAATTAAATCCAGAGCTTTAGGTAAAAGCGACAGGTTTAAGGAAATAATAGAAATATTACAAACAGGAAGGCCTAAGAAAAAAGAAAACGTCCCGGAGGATCGATGGATTAGTGGCGTTGTTGGGACAGGATACATTGGGGGTATTGGTGGTTGCGGCCTCCCCTCCCATTCTTCATGCCCAAAAAACCCTGTGTACTCTTGTTACACATGTCAGAAGTTTCACCCATTTGAAAATGGCCCTCATACCGAAGTGCTAAAAGAGCTGCAAAATGAAGTGCAAATTTTTATAGATAATTCGACCGATTCAGGAGATTTGAAATTTAACAGGACGCTGGAACAATTAGAAATGGTCATAGAATCAGTTGCGAAAACAGTAAATCTTTTTAATAAATGAAAGGGGAAATAGATGAATTTATAAGAGAACAACAGGAATATCTTATAGGTATCGATGTTGATATTTGCTGGTCTGATGATAAATGGAATGTTTCCAATTGGATTCCAAATAGAGGTCAAGATAAATTTTTTGACTTCAGATCAATAAGAAGTAACCTAAACAGTATTCCGGCAGGCCAGCCCCTACCCAAGGAATTTAGCAGTTTTATCAAGGCCTTAGCTATTTATTTAAGAAGAACTCGAAGGACCGGATTTATGTCCATTCGAAATTATATAAATGAGCTACGAAGACTTTATGTATTAGTAATGCTACCACGAAAAGAGCAATCACCAGTTGTATTGACCAGATGGCATTTTGAAAAATCCTTACAACTTCGGGAAGAAGAAAATTATAAAAATATTTACGATGCTGCTGCTAACATTAAATTGGTCGCTGATGCAATTGACGAACTGAATCTTTTAAGCACTAGAATATCGTTTCAACATAGTTTTCAACCTAATAGATCCTATCATTCAAATAAAAGGCTCAGTGCGATATTTGATGATAACGAAAGAGATGATACTAAGACACCTAGCATGCAGCTTTTCGAGGCGTATGCTCAATGTACGAATAACCCTATAAATGAAAATGAGGAAATTTTACTTAGGACTATAGACTTACTAATCACATTAGGACAAAGAGGGAACGAGGTAACAGTAATTCCTTATGATTGCTGGCTTGAGTTGGAAAAGTACGATAAAAATGGCAGTGCTATTAAAGATGCAAATGGAAATAAAATTTTGGAAGTAGGCATTAAATACTACGCAGAAAAAAACTTCCAACCAAAGATACATTATTTATCAGACCAGGATGTTCCATTTGCTAAAAGAGCGGTAGAAAGGCTTAAAGAACTTACTCAGGAAGCACGAATAATTGCAAAATGGCAAGAAGACCATGCAGGTAAAGTCTGGCCAGAAAACCCTAATGAACTCATTGACGATGATTCAATAATGAATAGATACATTCATTTTAAAGGCTTTTTAGGTCTTCATAGATACATTGACAGATTAGGAATTCCTGTCATCAAATCAGATATCAATTCAGATAGAAATAGCAAAATTTATGGTCGCTACAAGAAGAGAAGATATTATAGAAGTGGTGAACTTGAAAGCGCTTTGTTAAAGAAACTTCCAGATCATTTTGATTTTAAAATTAATCATAATAATTCACTAAAAACTGTTTTAAAAACCTCTGAAATATTAAGTATTAGATTTGAAGGTGCTTACAGATTTAAGGAACGTGGAACTAGTTTAATCAAACTATTTCCGCATCGTACAACCTTGGCTGAAATCAATAGTGCGTTAGGTGCTGTATCTGCCAATGAATCAATCTTTGACCGAAGACAGCTAACAGAAAAAGATGGTTCCAGGTTGAAGATTACTTCGCATGCTTTTAGGCATTGGAGAAATACTATATATCAGCTTTGCGGTATGAGTAATGTTCAACAAGCATTAGCCCTTGGGCGTAAAGACCTTGCACAAAATAGTTATTATCAACACCAAAGTCCTCAGGAGAAAACGGATGATCATAGGAACTTTGTTAACTATAACGATAATATAGAAAAAGTTTCTTTCCTAAGAAAAGGAATTATGTCGGGCACAATACGAGGACCTCTAACAACTATCTACGAAAAAATAAAAGCCGAACAAAGCTCAAAAGACGCAGAGGAATTTCTTAAAGTTCATGCCTCGGCATTGCATGTGACTCCATTTGGAGGATGTACGCACGATTTTAGTCAGTCCCCATGCATGAAGCATTTACAATGCTGGAATGGCTGTTCCAATCTCCACAGGACAAATGACCCAAAAGAAACCGAGAGATTACATAAATTGAGAGAAAATTTTAAACAAGTCTATTCAAAGCTTAGCGTAAATCAAGGTAAAGATTCCATCTGGGTAAAGGATTTAAAACAAAAAATTGAAAATCTTGATATTGCTTTAAAATTAATTCCTGAAAAAACACCTAAGAAAATTTTTCCCAATGGAAAACAATTAAATCTGTCACAATCATCAAAAACAAGTTCGATTAAATGAAAAGTAAAAAATTAAGAGGAGAACATTTAGATAAGGCCATAGAAGATATCTGCAAAGAATATGTATATAAAGATCCAAAAACTTCACAGATTTCTAGATCTTTGATAAGAATAAAATTAGGGATAAATAGCAGGTCAACCTTTGTTGGTAAAAGAGGAGAGATTATAGATTATTACAAGGATTTACAACTCAAAAACGCAGGGTTAACAAAATCGGGAACAAAAAAAAGAGACTCTGATAAAACAATAGAAAACTTAAAGGAGGAGAATTTGAAGCTCAAAAAGGAACGAGATCAAGCTATAAGTGATTATGCAGCTATCCTTTATGGATTAAAAATAAGGGGAATTGATGCAGATGAAATATTTGAGCCTGTCCTAAACTCTAGAAAGAGATAAACTGTTAACTAAAATTTTTAAAAAAATCCTTAAAAGAACTATTAAGGGATTTAATAATTATCTCCAATCTTTTTACAGATGGACTCCTCTCTCCTCTCTCGATTTTCCCTATATAATCCTCATGAAGGTCGGTTTTAGCTGCTAGCTGCTCTTGGCTCAGATTTAATTCCCTACGCAATTCTGCGACTCTCTTTCCTATTTTCTTTTGGATATTCACGTAGTAAAAGTAGAGTGCAACTAATTTCTACAACACAGACTATTTGTGCGGATTGTGAATTAATCCCTATATTTAACCTTTATATAGAAATACTTGATGAGGCAATTAAGAAGGGTTCTGATAAAACACACTAAGAGTCAAGAGAAGACTGGATATTTTCACAGATATGTCTACATTTCAAATAACTATGAATCGATCACGAAAGCTTTAATAGAATTAGATTCTGGAGACTTAGAACTTTTTGATTTGAGAAGTATCAAGTTTCTTGATAAGCCAGACAATTACAATTAAAAAAAAAATTCTGTCATTATATTAAAGTAATACTTAATCATATTTCATACACCAGAGTTACTCCTTAATTGATTGTCCACAGGTTGGACATTTTCTATCATTTCCTTTCCTAACATTGATTTTTTCGATAAAGGCAGAACTTATTATTCCTGTAGGTAAGGCCACTAGCCCTATCCCTAATAGAGCTATTATACCACTGATAAATTTACCTAAACCTGTAATAGGGTAAACATCTCCGTACCCTACCGTTGTCAAAGTTGCTATGGCCCACCAAAAAGTGGAGACTATATTTTGAAACTTATCGGGTTGAACTCTGCTTTCAATGCTATACATTAAAGCCGAAGCTATAATTAACACGATGAAGGTTACGAAAATAGTTATTCCCAAATCAATTTTCTTCTCCTTCAAAACTTCTGAAATCAAATTGAGAGATTTAGAATATCTATTAATTTTAAACAATCTAGCAATTCTTAACACTCTAATCATCCTTAAAAATCTTAGGTCAATGACTATTAAAAAAGGAAGGTATGCAGGTAATATTGCTAATAAATCAATAATTGCAAGTGGAGAGATTATGTACCTTATGACAGATTTGAAAATATTGTCGGAGTGATATTTTATGCTTGAAGTGTATAGGCGACCAATATATTCTAATGAGAATATAATAACCGAAAAGATTTCAAAATAACTAAAATAAACACCATAATTATTTCTGATCTCAGCGAATGACTCTAGAATGATGGCAAATGTATTTAATAGAATTAAAGTAATAATAAATGTATTGAACGATTTACTCGCTTTTGTATTTTTATCATTTTCATTCAATAAGTTATACAGTCTATTCTTCAAGCTCATTGTAACTTAATTTTGGATTATGTCTATGTAACTACTTGAAACATACCCTTTTTCATTATTGTATTCTACATAGTGCCATGCCGCACCCTTATTTATTATTTTAACAGTATCCTGATTCGGAATTGAGTTTATTATGTCTCCTGTTGTTGTAGAATCATAGCGCATATTTAAACCAGAGTTTGAATTAATTAGTCCCAACTCAACTTTCTCTTTTGGAATTAGATCATCATCTCCAGATAAATCTGAATTCATTATCCAGTCATATTGTACATATCCTACAATACATGCAAGTACAAGGTATATAATTGCATTAATTTTTAAGGTTTTTAACTCTTTATCAGTTGCTTCTGCAGTTACATTTGTTTTGCTTTTCACATCTCTGTAGCCCTCTAGTCTACGGCCAGTCTTAAATCTCTTATCTTCCTTATAAATCCCTATTCTCTCAATAGAATAAAACCGAACGCTTCTTTTTGAAAAAGATTTAATAGACTTGTATATCCAATAAATGGGCCCTACGATGGGAAAAATAAAAGTAAAAAGAAATGAAAAAATAACTTTTACTATACTGATATTAACTGATTCTGGAAATAAACCTTCAGATTCAACATCTCCCCTGGAAACCAGATTTTCTCTGGAAACTTTATGAGCTTGGCTTTGAGAATGTGAATTATCGACAATTCTAATAGGCTTTGAATGTTTATCCCCATAAACTTTGTTACTGATTACCTTTCCACCATCTCGACCAACTTGATTTACAGCTGATCTAACGAACCCTTTAAATAAATTATTAATAAAACTCATGGATCAATACTTATACTTTTAACGTAAACAATAAATATTCAAATTACTTGGAATAATTTTACAATAAAAATATTCAGCCATATTTACCTAATTAAAATATTTCAAATATGAACACTTACTATGAACTCTTTTTTTAATAAAAGAAAATAAGTAATTGATTATCAGCGCTAATATTAAAATATGAACATACTGGAGTAAGCTTTAGTTAAGTTACTCTTTTTAATACCCACCTACTATTACTCATCTTCCATTCTGAATCTGTCTGTTCATGATCTCCCTAGCGTGAGTACTTAGCAAACTATTATCGCATTAAGACTCTACAATCCTGATGCTCTATTTTGATTTCTATGTCCCATTGTTAAGAGCTGTCTATTTTAAGCGCTGTATTTGGCTTTACTGCTAGTCATGCTGACCTCATAATTCTAAGTGCTATAGTTTACTTTCAGTCTGGCCATTGTACAGCTTTGTAGATCTATGCAAAAATAGCGCTTTAGAAAATCAGACTATATTGCTAAAGATTGCACGCTTTTTCCTGAAGCCTAAAAATACATCAATGATACCCTTTAAAGGAAACGTCAAGTTTCCATTTTATTCATAGTAACTAATGCGAACCTCAACTTAACATAATAATTTACGAGATGGTATTCTACAGCAATTAGATATTAACAGCTTCCTATCCGTTATCTATCAAACATATTGAACACAGTGGAATCACATATTCGTATTGGGTTAATATCGATCAAATCAAAGATGAAAAGCTATAAACTTTTTATCTTTGTGTCATATTATAATTATCAAGAATGGAAAAAGAAATCACCCCTATCCCATCCATAAAAGTGCAGGATTTTGGTTACAATGAGCTCAACTTACTTGAAAAGTACAAAGGAAAACCGCTAGTGATCATCATTTATAACAATCAATGTTTAGGATGTACTGGCAGAGCAATTCCTTTAGCTTATGAATATCAAAAAGAATATGCTGATCTTCAAGTAATTGGCATTCACAGCATTTTCAATAAGAAACCGGTAACCGAAGACGATATTAAGAGCATTTTCACCACCCAAGAACTGCCCTTCCCTATTTATTTAGATCAAAATCATCAGGTCTATGATCAATTTGAATCAGAAGGAACTCCACAATGGCTTTTAATTACAGCTGAAGGAATCTTGTATCGATCAATCTTTGGATCACAGTTAGGTGCGCAAAATAGGTTGATGTATGCATTGGATGCACTTTGTAATGAAGGATAATAATAGCCCTAAAACTAAACTGATTATTTTAATCTTACGAAAAAAGTCATTTTACATATCACTACTGAAGGTGAATCTATCCAGAAACGTTTACTTAATAAAATGAAGAATATCAGAAATGAATTAAACGAGCACTATATAGAAATCTTTACTCATGCTGGTGCTGCGAAGATGATGTTATCCAAAAGCAATCCTGATGTAGCTGAAATTGACTTCTAACCCCAAACTTGGTACTGCCCTCATTCATCCTTCAATATTTACTTGTAAATAGATTTTTACTATGAAATACTTTAGTTTTTCACTATTTGAACCCACCCTTTCATTTCTTTAATTTCACCGCATTCAGTTTCATAAAGTAGACTATAAACATAATTACCTGAATAGCCATTTGGCGCCTTCCATCCAAATGTCTGATCATAGCTTTCGAATACCTGCTTACCATAACGATCATAAATATTAATCTTGAAGTTTTTAAAAGGATAATCCGTTTTTATTCTGAAGACATCATTATAACCATCATTATTAACGGTTGCGACATTAGGTATAAATATATCCTGAGGATTAGGTTTAAACATGACATAAGTACTATTGGTTAAAAATGAACAGTTTTCTCTATAAACTTCAGCGTAATATTCACCACTTTCCGAGATTTGTATTTGAGCATCTTGTGTGCTTAATTCTTTAAAATCTGCCTCGTTTTCTGCTCGAAAATACCAAAGTACCTCATCACTAGGATCAATATTTTCAATTGCTATCGGGATCTCCTGCACACAATATTCGAGCTGCCCGCTTAAATTAAGTTTTGGAGAAAGCTCATGGTCAAGAACTTGAAATTCTTCTTCGATTTCCTCACATTCAGGATTTAGTAAGCGCACCTTATAAAAACCAGGATTTGCCGTACTAATGCTAATTAAAGTTTTTGCAGAATCTAACAGCTCATAATTATCATCCTTTTCTTTCTTACTGAACCAAGCAAAGCTTTCATCATTATTATTAACTTCTATAAATAGATTTATTTCTTCATCAATACATTTCGTAATAATACTATCTGATTTAGAAATTAAACTCGTATTTTGATAAACCTGAAAAGTTGTTGATTGAATGCAGCCGTTTAAGTTATAATTGATTGTATAATTACCCGATACTAACCTCGTTACATCAAGAATATTATCACTTATTACACTATCACCAATGCTCCACACTCCTCCTGCAGGACTTGCTGTTAATTCATAACTAGAAATATTGTTGCATAAATTAGGGATAGGGTTTAAAATTGAACTTAGTTCAAATACATGAACTAAACCTGATTTAAAACCACTTCTTGAATCACTATAAGGACTTCCTACAATTAAATATCCATTATTTACCTCAACACTACTTCCAAAACCAGAACTACTATTCCCATCAGGGTGTCTTATAATTTGTATATTATTTCCAAATACAGAATCTACCTCATTTAAATTTTCAAGATTATATACAAATAATAAATCCTGAATATTAGATTCATTCGAATTATCTTTTGCACTTATGTACAGGTCATTGCCGTTAATAGCTATATAGTTCCCAAAGTTAGTATAGCTGATGCTGCTATTCGGTTCTATGTAAAAGTCTTCAAAAATTGTCGCATCTAGTGTTGATTGTTCCGGTATTCTAAAACCATAAACTCGACCGTCAGAACCTTCATACTGTTTCCCATTATCATAATAGGTTTCTCCCACCAATAACACATCATTATGAATGGATATACTTTCACCAAATTTATCTAAAGAACTCTCATTTTTTGATGCAAAAACATAATCTGCTTTTCCTGATGTCCACGCTTCTGAGTTTATTTTATAAAGGTAAACTTTATTATCAACATATACACTTGTCGGTAAACCACCAGTTCCTATAGCGACATATTTATCATTAATTATTATATTACTGCCAAAAAAATCTAATCCGTATGTTTCATTATTTTGAAATTGCTTATCAACTATAAATTTCCCACTTATTTCATCATAACGATAAATATATACTCGGCCTTCTGCTTCAGAACTTCCATAATTATCATAAATCTCACTAATAGCTAAGATGCCATTATTGAAAGTAACGTTTCTACCAAACTCTCCTTGCTCATAATTTGATGAACCCATTAAGGGAGAGACTAAGGAAGAGGTATTCACCCATTTACCATTTATTTTTTCATAGATAAAAATTTTCCCAGTATTGAAATATTTATTGTTATCAGCTAAACTATCATAACCAGGAGAGCCTATAAATAGATAACCATCTTGTAATTCAAAGGTTGATGCAAAAGATTCATTATTTAATTTTTGAGGTGCTATTATTTCTTGATCAAAAACCCATTGATCATTTAATCTTTCATATAGATAAACACTACCCGATTTATCACCCCATTTATTTGAACTTCCTTTAGCTGATACTGCCAGTGTATTTTTACTTACTGAAAGTATAGCACCAAATTCATCATCGGATGCCGAAAAAAATTCAGAATTAAGAATACTTGAATATTCAATCATTTCTTCTGAAGATTTTAGATCAAAATCGTATACTAATATATTTTCATTTATTCTGTTACTGATATTGGAAATTGAATGCCGCGTGCTAATGAATAGTTGGTTCTCGTGATATATAGGATTAAATCCAAATTTCAAATAACTATCTCCAACATCTGAAGGCTTTTCAATAATATACATTTTATAACCATCACTACTAGTGGAGTCAGGTTTGTAATAAGTAAAATCATTTTCAACCTCGGGCACTGACCAAAAAATAACCCCTTGACTTACTGTAAGATTTATTCCTTTATTGCCATATAAGAAATCTTTTTTAATAGAAAGTGTTTCTGTAGTATCCTTCCATCCCATTTCAGGTTTATTATATATAAATAGACCATTTTTCGATGTTTCATCTCCAGAATTAGCAACAAATAAAGTATCATTCTCATAAGCCATTTTTATACCAAAATTATATTGAAAACTAATACTGGAGGTTAATTTTGCTACGGGTTCTAAATTCCAAATTCCCTCGCCATCTTTTTCAAATACATGAACTATACCTTGAAAAGATCTATCAGGGGCTAAAAAATCTGAGTTTGAGATAAATAAGGAATTGTCAGTTAATAGAACATCTGTATGGATTCCATAAAAAAAGCGATCCTTTTTGTCAAGAATTTCTTCAGCCAATACACTATGAGAATTTAAGTCTAATATCTTAATTATTAATTGACTCGAAAAACCATCAAACTTTCGATAAATGACTGCTAAATTCTCCTCATTATTCAAATCCATTTCTAGGATTCTTATGTAACTATTTTCCGCTAAATCATTTTCCAAGTAGAATACTTCTGTTTCCTTACCCGGCCAAGAACCTGTTTTATGCTGTCTATATATGAATAGTGCATCTGAATTGCTGGTATTTCTACTAACATTACCTGATGCAACAATTAAACTATCAATTGCTTTTAAATGATTTCCAAGTTGTTGATTTGAATTAACTTGAGATGTTGTAAGTTTTTGAAATATTTCCCATTTCTGATTTACTTTTTTAAAAACATTAATTATTCCAGCATTATATGCTAATGAATCATTATTAGGTTCATTGACAATCAAATTCTTTGAACTAAGCGAACTTGAATAACCAAAATAATTAAAAGACTTTATTTTAGGTTCGGGAGCAAGTTTTTGTATGTCACATTGTGCATAAAGACTACCATTACAAGATAAAACGATAGATAAAACAATAATAAGATATTTCAATATAGTTTAGTTTTGGGTGAGTTTTAAATATAATAAAAGCTTTATATTTATATGTATATATAGTGTTAAAACTATCTCCATTTTTAAAAGAATGGATTTAAATCTTAAGAAATTATCAAAGACTAAACTTGAAAGAAAATTATGGATCTAACAGAATTTATTATCAGATTACTTTTGTCAGCTGCCGCAGTATTCATTACAGCTAAATTACTCTCTGGAGTGAAAGTAGAGAGCTATGGTCAAGCCATCGTAGTAGCTATTATTTTGGGAATAATCAATGCAGTAGTAAAACCTATTTTGGTTTTTTTAACTATCCCGATCACTATTCTGACACTAGGGCTTTTCTTATTGGTAATTAATGCCTTGATGATCATGTTGGTAGATAAAATATTGAAAGGCTTCTCTGTCAAGAGCTTTTGGTGGGCTTTTTTCTTTAGTATTATTCTATCGCTACTGAATGCTATTTTGCAGTCATTATTTTAGCGCAAAAAAAAGGTTTGCAAATGAAGTGATAATCATTTCATTTGCAAACCTTTAAATGCTTTTATTGAAAGCTGATTTCAACCAATACCGAGCGCAATTAAATCAGCTAATACCACTACTCCTTCTCTTAGATAAGGATCTTTGATTTCCCCATCTGTATTAATTTTATTTATTAGTTCAGGATCTGCTGAAATCTTCTCATTCAATTCATTTGCTGCATTTCTTCGGTCCATAGCAGCCTCATTTTCAGCTTTTCGTTTTTCAATATTTAAGCTGATTCTGTACATGCTCTGCTGATTAACTGCTTCATCAACCTCATTTTTCAAATTTCTTAAATATTGCTCCTCATTTAATCGCTTCTCATGTTTCTCGTTGAGCTTAGCTATAATGTTAGGATCTATATCATTCGATGGAGTGAAATTCGAACTTTCAATTTGATCCCATTCCAACGCACGCTGATAAGAGCTTTCTCCAAATGCTTTGGCAGTGTACGGAGAAGGCATCTTGATGTCCGGACGCACACCCTTATGTTGCGTACTGCTTCCATTCACCCTATAATACTTGGCTAAAGTTAGTTTGACTTGGCCTAGTGTATCTTCTACTTTAGGGACAAATTGATTCAAAGAAATAAGATTTTGGACGGTTCCTTTGCCGAAAGTATTTTCCCCTACAATCACTCCCCTTTTATAGTCCTGAATAGCTCCTGAGAAAATCTCTGATGCAGATGCACTAAATCTGTTCGTTAAAATGGTTAATGGCCCACCATAGTAAATTTCTTCGTCTTCATCTTTACCAACTTCTATACTCCCATCAGAATCTCTAATCTGTACCACCGGTCCTTCACTAATAAACAAACCGCTTAATTCTATAGCTTCTTGAAGGGAGCCACCGCCATTTGAACGCAAATCGACTACAATTCCATCTACCTTTCCCTTGATGGTATCAAGAATAGCTTTTACATCCCTTGTAGTACTTCCATAATCCTTGACACCGGCTCTCATGTCCTCAAAGTTCATGTAGAATGATGGAATAGTGATAATGCCTACATTATACTGATTTCCGTCACGATATACTTCTCTTATCTCAGCATAAGGCACTTGATTATCTAATTTAATCTTATCTCTAACTATGGTGATTTCCATTGGAACACCCGCAGATACTGATTGGCCAGCTTCAATGATTTGGAGTCTAACAATTGTTCCTTTTGGGCCTCTAATTTTTTGAACAACATCATCTAATCTCCAACCTGTGATATCCACAAATTCGCCTTCTACGCCTTGTGCCACTGCTAATATTTTATCATCTGTATTGATGACCTTACTTTCAAAGGCTGGGCCTCCTGGCACTACTGAAGCAACACGAGTATAATTTCCATCAGTGGTTAATGTTGCACCAATCCCTTCTAAAGATTGGCTCATTCGTATTTTGAAATTTTCGGAAGTAATAGGTGAAAAGTAACTACTGTGAGGATCAAAACTTTCTGCAAAAGTATTCATATAGAGCTGGAAAACGTCTCTACTTTCGTAATCTCCTATAGTTTTTTCTAATCTTGAATATCGTTCTTTCAAAAGCCTTTGAATGGTAGTGTCAGCTTTTTCGTCCAATTTTAAATCTAGGGCTTGACTTTTTATTAATTTTCTCCATCTATCGTTTAATTCTTCTTCAGAATTGGCATAGTCAAGAGAGTCTGAATTAATTGTTAAATACTCTTCTGCTTCATAGTCAAAATCAAATGAAAGGTTATTTTCTACATAGTCCATTCTCTCCATAAACCTTTCACGAAATACATTGAATATTTCGTAAGGTGGTAATAGATAACCTAATTTAATATGGTCATCCAAACGCTCCCTATATTTTTTGAAGGCTTCGATATCTTTTTTGAGAAAATAATGCTTATTGACGTCTAGCGAAGATAAATAGTCATCATAGATAATAGTGGAAAGCTCATCGTCAATAGGAACCTTTTCATAATGGTATTGAGTCAATAATCCTGCAACCAATCTTGCTTCCATTGACTGATCTTGAGTGGGGCTTAATTTCGCGAATTTTTCGTTTTGCGCCCATCCTGCATAGTTAAACAGGAAAATAACTATAATTATAAGTATCTTCTTCATGTTGAAATTGTTGTAGTTCAGGATATTGAACGGAATATTGTTATTTTATTTTATTGAATTTGATAAACGGTCAAATTGCATTTGGTAATATACTAAATGAATTATGATTTTGATAAAACAAATTTAGTTGATGATTATCCAAATCAGAAATCGACTTATCCATCATCCATTTGATATATCGGTTAAACCTATGTCCCATCCAGACACTGGAATTTAAAACAACAGCATATGTATAACCGTCATCTTTTCTGTTTATAAAACACGCTGATCCAGCTAATGTTCCAGTTCTCCAGTAATTATCACCTCTAGCCCCTTTCCAACCAAATGCATCTGTATACCGATTCCCATTTACCATCATTTCACGACTCTCTTCAGAAAGTAGTTGGTAAGTACTATTTGGATCTACAAGGCTTACTAATTTCGCCAATTGTGATGCATTGGCAATCCACCCTCCTGCCGCACCTAAAGTATTGATATCACTGCCTCCGTAGGGTTTTTCGACTGACTGATAATTACCATCGTAGGACTCAAATTGGTAAGCACCTGGATGATTATAGTAGTGTACTTCGAAAGGTCTCCTCTCCCACTCATAATTGCCAGAAATCCTCATACCAAATATCCCATTTGGTTCTAAAATATTATCAATCACATAATTCTCATAAGTGGCTCCAGTTTTCTGTTCAATAATCTTGCCTAAAAGCATATATCCAAAATTAGAATATGCATATTGGGTGCCCGGTCTATATCTCAACCGTCTGTGTTCTAATACAAATTCTATGATATCATCATCAGTTGGGGGCCCTTCAAGATTCATAATTCTTTTGATTTTCGAAGCCTGAAACATAAAATCACCGTCTCGCCAACTCCAACCTCCTTTATGATTTAATAGGTGTTTTACTTTTATCTTACTATGGTTTTTGTCTTTTATTTCTGTGAAATGGGAAAAGATCCCCTCTTTTCCAAATACGTTTTCCTCCAAGTCAATAATTCCATCATCTACCATTTTCATAATAGTAATGGCAGTTACCAGTTTCGAAGCACTCGCGATTCTAAATAAATGTTGAGTTTTTACGGACTCTTGGGTTTCAAGATTGGTCAAACCATATCCCTTTGAATAAATCAACCGGTTGTCTTTCATTACCGCTACGGAAGCCCCCTTAATATCCCATCGTCTTAAAAATTTATTAATACTTTCATCAAATTCCTGACTAAAATCAGCGGTGTCCATTACAGGAGCAGGACTAACAAGATTAAAATTAAGGTAATTTAGTTGGGTATGGGAGTCTGCATCAACGGAACGAGTGAAAGCGACCTCTGACGTGGTATAAAAGGCAAAACTAATTGCAGTTACCCCTAATACTATTGCAATTATAATTGTACTCTTCTTCAATTTAAGACGGGAATTGGTTCGTATATTTTTAAAAATATTTTGATAATATAAGCGTATTAGTGCAAATATAAAATATTTTGAATGAAATCCGCACTTTTAGCTCGTGCCTGATTAACGTGCCATAAATAAAATAATTCCGCTTTATTAAGATTTCTTTTAACATTAGGCTTAATTTTATACTTAAACTAAAATCATAAAAGCTAGAAAATAAATGAAATATGACTACATCATAGGAGGAGCTGGCTTGGCTGGCTTAACATTAGCTTGGCAAATGATTGAAAGCAAACTACTTGAAAATAAACAATTGCTTTTGATTGACGCTGATTCTAAACAAAGCAATGACAGAACTTGGAGCTTTTGGTCAGAGCCAAAGATATGGATCACAGATTTACCTATAAAACAATCTTGGGATCGGGCAATTGTAAGAGGAAAAGACTTTGATTTGACTCAATCCTTGTCTCCTTATCGTTACTATAACATCAGAGGTATTGATTACTACCAGTTTGTATTCAACAAATTAAACAAACACCCTCAAATAACTTTTATTCAGGAGGTTATAGTGTCAGAGGACGAAGAAAATAAATGTGTACATACTGAGAAAACCAGCTTTTATTATGATTCCTATTTCTTCAAGTCGTATTTCTTTCCTGATCAATTAAAGTTAATGAATAGATCAGGAAAGCATTTTATATGGCAACATTTCTATGGATGGAAAATACAAACAGATCATGCTGTTTTTAATCCTAGTGAAATCACATATATGGATATGCAAGTACCTGAAGTAAAGGGAGGTTTAAGTTTTGCCTATATTTTGCCTACCTCAGAAGATCAAGCCTTGGTGGAATTCACCTTGTTTTCCGCTGATTTATGGACGAAAGAAGAATATGAAACAGCCTTAAAAAATTATATACATCAAAATTTAGGACTTCAGGATTTTAAAGTTCTGGACGAAGAGTTTAATAAAATCCCGATGACTACTGCGATTCTATCGAAAAGGAACAAAAGCATCGTGCCAATTGGCACTATCGCAGGAACAGTGAAACCAAGCACTGGATATAGTTTTGTCAGAAATTTCTATCATATACAGCAAATAATTAAGGTTCTAGAAGGAAAGTCAAATAATTTTGACATAAAAAGCTCTAGCAGATTTAGATTTTATGATGAAGTCTTGCTGAATGTTTTGATTACAGAAAAGCGTACAGGCCATGAAGTGTTCGGAAATTTATATAAAAAGAATAAACTGCCGCTTCTACTTAAGTTTCTTAATGAGGACACTAATCTCTTGGAAGATTTAAAAATTATGAATACTGTGCCCAAATGGTCCTTTATAAATGCAGTGGCTGAAGAAGTGATCTCTTAAAGTTTGATGGGAATAGATGTCCTAAACTCGGTTTCCTTTTCAACATCGGAGTAATTTAAGTTGATATCACCGTTGAGCTTATTGGTAATAATTTTACAGATATATAAACCTAAACCTGGTCCTTTAGGTATCTCAGAACCGACATAGAAAAGGTTGAAAATATTATCTTTCTGATCTTTTTTAATTCCAATTCCATTATCTTTTACGCTGATAACCAAGTTTTTATCCAGCATTTCAATCTTTACTTTAACCCACTTCTGTAATTTAAGTGGATCGGCAAATCTCACGGCATTGCCGATAAGGTTTTTAAGAATTAAATGAAGTAAGCTAGGATCAATTTGTACGAGCTCTTTCGCTCTATTATCTACCTCGATCGCGACACTTCCCAGGTTTTCTTCCTCGCCATTCAGTCTTTCAAAAACAGTTTCCAAAATCATGTCAATATTGATCTTTTGAACACTTATAGGTCTGGCACTGATTTCATAGACATTGCTTAACCTTTTCAGCATATCGTCCATATGATTTGCAGAATGTCTAAGATGATTTAAGTGATCTGAAATATCATTGTCTTGCTCATATTCCATTTGAATAAGCTGACTTAATCCTTTAAACCTTGCAATTGGTCCTCTTAAATCATGTGCTGATTTGTAAATGAATTCGTCTAGCTCTTTATTCTTTTCTAATAATAGATTATTTGATTTAGATAACTCTCTTGTTCTATCCTGAACTTGTTGATCTAGATTTCTAGCAATATTGAAAAGCTTTTTATTTTGTTCTTGAATTATCCTCTTCGCCTGCTCGAGTTTATTGCGCTCATGATCTAACTTTTCGTTTTGAGACTGAATCTCTTCAAACGCATCTGTTATATCTGCGTTTTTCTGAAGTAGATCTTGTTGAGCGGTCTCAATTTCCTCTTTCTGATCTTGAATAAGCGCTAAAGCTTCACGGTAAGCTTCATTTTGAGCTTTCAACTGATTATGTTGGTGCTCCAAGGTCTTAGTCCTGTCTTTGACAAGGCTTTCTAAATAATTATTATGTCTTTTAATTCTTTTTGAACCAAGATTTATGAAACTAAAGGCGATACCAAATATCCCGATACTCAAAATCGTAAGTGATATGCTTTGAATTGCGGCTGTAAGTTTTACTGGATCTATTTCAATTAAATTGCTCATTACCATATGATTTTCCTGAACTGGCATTGAAACACCAAGTGAAGCCTTCAAGGGCTGTAGGGAAACCAAAAGCAATAAGCTAAAAAGCGTTAAAAAAATGGAATAGTTGAAATATTTTCTCACGAACACCTGTCTTAATATAATACTATTAATGATAAAAAGTTCAATAGATTTTAAAAATTTCTTAAATTACTTAATAATCAATGATTTACACTTACTATATTGAAGTGTCAATTTAATAAAATTATCTACTTAAAAACAAGAAATGATTATATTTAATTTCAGAGATCAACAATATGAATCTTAGTATATTCAATCAATAACCGTAAGATTATATTCTATTCTATTGAAAATAAGCTTTTTACATTTTGAAGGGCACAAAAAAAGCTTGTCTGTAAATTTTTCATTTAGACAAGCTCTTAATTAATTGAATGTAATAAATTAGTATATAGTACAGATTATTTACCGAAAGGATTAAATCCGGCTAATCCTCTTTTGCTACCGCTCATTTTATTCATGGTCTTCATCATCTTCCTCATATCCTTAAATTGTTTCAAAAGGTTATTGATTTCTTGAACAGAAGTCCCACTACCATTGGCTATTCTTTGTTTCCTGCTAGCATTCATCAATTCAGGATTAGTTCTCTCCTCGGTGGTCATGGATCGTATTATTGCTTCAACAGGCTTAAAAGCATCATCATCAATATCCATATCCTTTATTTGTTTACCCATGCCCGGCAACATTCCCAACAGGTCTTTGACATTTCCCATTTTCTTGATCTGCTGTAATTGAGAAAGGAAATCTTCAAAATCAAATTGGTTTTTCCGAATCTTCTTAGATAGTCTGTTGGTTTCTTCCTGATCGAATGTTTCTTGAGCCTTTTCAACCAAAGAAACAACATCACCCATACCCAAAATTCTCTGAGCCATCCTGTCCGGATAGAAAAGGTCAATAGCATCCATTTTTTCTCCACTACTGACAAATTTTATAGGTTTTTCAACAACATTTCGAATTGACAAAGCCGCACCACCACGAGTATCACCGTCTAATTTTGTAAGAACTACACCGTCAAAATCAAGTTGCTCATTAAATGTTTTAGCAGTATTTACAGCATCCTGACCTGTCATGGAATCCACTACAAATAATGTTTCAGAGGGCTTCAGCTCTTTTTTCAAGCTCGAAATCTCTTTCATCATCGTTTCGTCCACAGCTAAACGTCCAGCAGTATCTACTATAACAATGCTCTTCCCATTATCTTTAGCAAATTTAATGGCATTATTTGCGATTTTAACAGCATCTTTATTCTCAGGTTCTGCATAAACTTCCACTCCAATTTGTTCACCCAGTACCTTTAATTGGTCAATAGCGGCAGGTCTATAAATATCACAAGCAGCTAATAGTACTTGCTTACCTTGTTTTTTAAGTCTATTTGCTAGTTTTCCAGAAAATGTAGTTTTACCGGATCCTTGAAGACCAGATATTAATATGGTGGCAGGAGAACCTTCAATACTAATGTCCTCTTGCTTCTCCCCCATCATTTTAGCCAATTCCTCTTGGGTAATTTTGACTAAGAGCTGACCAGGGGAAACTGAAATAAGTACATCACGACCTAAAGCTTCTTCCTTAATTCTGTCTGTCACTTCTTTAGCCACTTTGAAATTTACATCGGCATCAACCAATGCTCTTCTAATTTCCTTAACTGTAGTAGCTACATTTACTTCCGTTATTTGTCCCTGTCCCTTGAGGGTTTTAAAAGCGCGATCTAACTTATAACTGAGATTATCGAACATATCTTATATGAAGTCTAATAATGAATAACAATAATATTTATAATAGAGCATTGAAAAACAACGCTTAAATATCTGTAATTAATTGATGAAATTTTGGGCAAAAATAAGGAATATATTGTATTTATCCGAATAAATAATTGGATTGGATTTTATTCCTTGCAGTATGTGTTTAGTGCTTTCACTCCTTTTTCGTCTCCTAACTCTGCCGATTTCACAAATGCGCTGCAAGCTTCAGGTAGTTGGTCATTCTTTCTTAATGCTTCTCCTAAATAATAGTTGGCTGATGGTAGGTCTTTTTTCCTTTCCAAGGAGTTTTGTAACTGTCGAATAGCTTCTTCGAACTCTCCTTTCTTTAGCGCAAGTATTCCTAAGTTTCTATAAACATATGGGTTCTTTTCATCTGTTACAATACTTTTCCTTAGATCTGCATAAGCCTTATCAAAATCACCTAGAAAAGTATAGATGTACCCCCTATTGTTCAAATAATATGGCTGATTGGCCTGAAGCTCCAATGCTTTATTCACTGAAGCCAACGCTTCATCAAAATTTTCTTGCTCAGATTGAATTAAAGATAATAGGTTCCAGGCATTTGCTTCTTGCGGATTTATTTCCAATGCATCATTTAAATATTTTACCGCTATCTTATATTCTTCCTTATAGTAGTGTACAGCCGCCAAATTTGTCTGTATTTCGGCATTGTTATCATCAAGCTTTAAAGCGGTTGTAAATGATAGTTCTGCTTCCTCATAGTTTTTCAAACCTACCAAAGCCAACCCCTTAGCCAAATGAGTAAAAGCGGAATCCTGATAAACCTTCAATACCGGCTCCAGGTCATCCAGAGATCGGTAATATTCTCCTGTTTGATAAAAGGCATTACTTCTATTGTAATAAGCCCTAGTGTATTCTGGATTATATTGCAATGCTTTGCCGAACGCTTGAATAGCTTCATATGGGTGACCATCTTGATAATGCGCTACTCCTAAGCCATTCCAGGCAGAAGCATTCTCATTATTAAGATCAATAGCACTTTCAAAATAGTCTATGGCTTGCTTACTTTGTCTTTTGTCTAAAGATTGATAGCCTTTCTGAATTAAGCTTTCTTGTCTCTGTTCTTTGTTTGAACAGGACAAAAAACTCATTAGAAATATAATTAGAATAATACTTCTCATTATAATTTTAATTCTATGTTTCAAATGTATCCTCTTTAAAAGAGGTGGATTAAAGACTTGATTCGCTTAACAGCTAAAAATCAATTACTTACTTTATGACAGATCAAATTTAAAATTGAATCATCAACCAAAAGGGACCTGCTTTATTTTAAGCCCTAACTCTTGCTGAATTTTTTTGATTTGTGTTACTTCATTTTTTGTACAAAGGGCCATGCTAATGCCAGTCTTGCCTGCTCTAGCAGTTCTTCCACTTCTATGAATGTAGTAATCAATTTGTTTTGGGATTTCAAAGTGCACAACGAAAGCCAAATTTGCTACATCAATACCCCTAGCTGCCACATCAGTGGCAATTAATAAATCAAGCTTTTTACTTTTAAAAGCTCTCATTTCTTTATCCCTATCCTTTTGGTGCATATCACCTTCTAAAATTCCGGACGGAAGTTTTCTTGCCTTCAATTGCTCATGAAGCGTTCTTGCCGCATTTTTAGTATTGCAAAAAATAATCCCTCTCTCATTTTTCTGAGTTTTTAGGAAGTAATCCAGCACCATCATTTTTTCATCTGCATCACAAGGAACATATTGATGCATGATTTTCTCATTCACTAGTTCATTACCCGAAGCTTGAATTTGCTTTGCTTTGGGATCTAAATATTGGTTGATGATGTATTTGATATCCGATGGGATTGTAGCTGAAAACAACCAGATGTTTTTTTGCTGTTTCATGGTCGTCAAAATGAATTCTAATTCCTTTTTGAACCCCATGCTCAACATTTCGTCAGCCTCATCTAACACCATCAATTGAGCTTGGCGAATGTCCACTGCTTTTCTTCTTATTAAATCTGCTAGTCTACCCGGTGTGGCCACTAATATGTGTGTAGGTCTTTTTAGGTTTTGTATTTGTCTTTCAATCTTTTCACCCCCGAAGACTACCTCCATAAATACTTTATCTGAGTACTTTGTAAACTTGAAAAGCTGATGCTTGATTTGTTGTGCCAATTCTCGTGTAGGAGATAAAATAACTGCTTGGATTTTATCTTCTTTAAGGTTAATTCGCTCCAAAATAGGTAAACCAAAAGCGGCCGTTTTTCCCGTGCCTGTTTGTGCCTGAGCAACTAAATCACCATTGTTCTGCAGGAGATGGCTGATCACCAGTTCTTGGATTTTGGTTGGGGTGTTAATATTCAATTCCGATAAACCTTGAACCAATTTACTGGATATTCCTAACTCTTTGAATGTCATTTTCTGTATAACTATTTTACTTACTTCTTTTTTTGAAAGACTTTTTCTTTTTAAACCCTCCAGGCTTGTGTCTTTTGGCATTCTCTTGATATTCAGGTCCCTGCCCTATTTGATTTGGCAAGCTATTGGTTTTCATAATTGACTTTTCAATTAATGCTTCAATCCGATTGAATTTCTCCATATCTGCATTATTGACAAAGGTCATGGCTTCACCTTTTGTTGCGGCCCTCGCTGTTCTCCCAATTCTGTGCACATAATCTTCAGGATCTCCAGGAACATCATAGTTGACTACCAGACTAATATTCTCTACATCAATACCCCTAGAAATGATATCGGTACCAATTAATACTTGAACCTTTTTAGAACGAAAATCACGCATAATGACTTCTCTCTCAGATTGGTCCAAATCACTAGAGAATGCCTTGACTGACATGCCTATATTTTTCAACTCTCGTTCTAAGGACTTCACTTTATCTTTCTTACCTGCGAAAACAATAGCTGTCTCATATATTCCTGAACCTAAAATGAACTTTAACAATGGAGTTTTCTGATCATCAAAAGTTAAAAATGCCTTTTGAGATATTCCCGCAGCCGGTTTTGAAATGGACAAGCTAATTTCCTCCGGATTATTCAAAATAGCCCCCGCTAACTTTTTGATTTTTGGTGGCATTGTCGCGGAAAACAAAAGTGTTTGTCGTTTTTCTGGCAATTGCTTGACTATCCGCATGATATCATCATGGAATCCCATGTCTAGCATTCTGTCGGCTTCATCTAAAATTAAATGTTGCACATTATCCAATTGTGTCTCATTTGAATTTAGTAGTGCAATTAATCGACCAGGGGTGGCCACTAATATATCAACTCCAGCTCTAATTGCTTTCTTTTGTTGTTCCCATGCCGCGCCATCTCCACCACCGTAAATAGCTATACTACTTGAATTAGTAAAATACGAAAACCCTTCTATTTGTTGATCTATTTGTTGAACCAGCTCTCTAGTTGGCGCAATAATTAACGTATTTACTCCTTTGCTTTCCTCTCCAGCCGCAATTTTATGAAGAATAGGCAAGACGAAGGCTGCAGTTTTACCCGTACCTGTTTGAGCGCATGCTATTAAATCTTTACCGTCTAATATTTTGGGGATAGCTTCAGTTTGAATGGGTGTGGCTTTATGGAAGCCCATCATTTCCAAACCTTCACTCAGTGTAGGATGAAAATCTAATTCTTTAAATTCCAATTTCTTAATATTTTATCTTTCTGACTTTTCAGTTTTATCAAAGGTAATGAATAGCAATGAAATAAAGCTACTTATTGTATATATTCATCTTTGCTTGGTGTTATCTCCGCTAATTCTGTTTTATTTACTACATCTCTAATTATAGCGTCCAACTCCAATGCACTTCCACGAATTGAGTCGATAATTTTGAATTTTTCGGTTTGACTAATACCGTCATATTTTTCCAGATAATCTATGAGTCCCAAGAGCCTCGCAAGAGGTGCTCTGACCTCATGGCTTTGTATCCACGCTATTTCTTTTAATCTTTCGTTTTGACTTTGAATAGATTTAAAGATCTTATTTCGACCTGTTACGTCCCTTATGATCCCGTGGATTTGTCTTTCAGGTGTAACTTTACAATTTATTTCTGCTGTAATTTCTCTACCCCTTAAAGACTTTAGAGAAACTTCTTCAAAAATGTGACCTTTAGCAAGCAAAACATCTAAAAAGGGTTTTTGTTGTTCATTTTCAAATTTGATAATATCTAATAAGTTGTATTTCTCTAATTCCTCTACAGCGATTCCAGTTAATTCAAGTCCTTTTTGATTCAATTCCTGCAAATTTCCTTTTTCATCAGAAAGAAAAATGGCGTCAGAAGCTTGTGAGACAAGATTCCTATATTTCTGTTCACTCTTTTGCAGTCTCTTGGCGGATAATTTCGTTTCAGTTACTTCCCTGACAACCGCTAAGACCTTTTCTGAATTGATTGACTTAAACCTAGATTCAAAATACTTTCTCCCCTCTTTGAAATCAAGATAATATGAATGTTGAACAATTTCTGATGTACTGATTGCCCTTTGTATTACTTCATAGGTGGCTTTAGCAAAATCTTTGTCAAATAGATGGAAAATAGATTTTCCAATAAAATCTTTAGGATTATAAAACAGCAAGCTATCCTGATAAGCATGAAAATCAAGATAACGCGCATCCTTATCGTAAATAAAAATTAAATCGGGGATGGCAGCAACCATAGAAGTTAAGTATTCATTATTTTCCTCAATTTCTTTGGTTTTTTCTGACAAGAGTGACTCTAATTTTTCCGGTTTCTTTAATATTTGATAAGTATAGAGTCCGCTCCCCACAGAAGATGAAATTGCTAAAAAAATGGTAACTGCTAAGAGCACGTAGACTGCAGGGTCCTGCTTATAATAGGCTGTAAGTTTCCAGCCGGACTCAGCAAAAATATAGTCTAGCGTTAAGGTACCCTCCGCTTCATTCGATGTAAAAAATTCTTCTTTTCCTGTATTGGGATTCTTTTTCGAAAACAAGATATTGATCCCATCTACGTGAGTATTATTTATTCCCGCTGCTTCTAAAAAATCATCGATTTTTATCAATACAGCAGAAAATCCCCAAAAATTACCTTCATAAAAAATTGGTAACCTTCCAACAATACCTTTCCCTTCTTGCCGAAAATCTAATGGGCCTGCGTAATAAATCTTTTTATTATTGATAGCTTTTTCCGCTTCAATTTTAGTATTGGAATTTTTTAGAATATCATATCCAAGTACGCTTTGATGAACGCTATAGGGATAAACGTATTTGATTTCTCCCTTCTCTAAAATCTGCACTCCAAATAAGTACGGATGATTATTCATAATTTCTTCAGCAACATAGTCAAAATTGCTTACAGTATCTTGATCAGTATTGATTGTTAAGCCAACTGAAAAAGCTGCCAAATTACTATTGCTTAGTATTTTACGGATGTTCTCAATTACGAAATTAAGCTCTGACTGCAGTTGTACTGCTTTTTGTTTTTGATAGTATTGGTAGCTTATTAGGATAATTGTAGAAAAAACTATCGCAGTAAATAAACTCACTGCAATCGCTGTACCAAGTAGCTTATTTCTATTTTGATTTTTTTTTGGTCGATAGTTCATTAAGGCCCTTTCGTTACACAGTAAGTTAGTATATTTTACATAAAAATCATTAGCCTTGGAAGAATATGTGAATTCTGTATAATAAAAATCGAAGGGAACAATTTCTAGTTTCTCCTCCCTTAAGTTCAGCTGTAAGATAAAAAAAAGGACAAAATATTTGGACAATATGTAAAGTATAACGTACTTTAAGTAAAATAAACTTATCAATATGAAATTTGAAATGAAGTATCCCTTGTTTAAAAGAAAATGGAAATGGATAGCCATCACATTTTTTCCGCTTCCTTTTGTTATTATGTTACTGTCTATATTGTTAGCGTTTGATTTCCCGCAGGAATCAGTGGGTGATTTCTTTTACCTATGTTGGGCTATAGGATTTACAATATTGAATTTCACAGAGGAAAAGGAAGAAGATGAAATGATTGAACAATTGAGGTTAAAATCATTTACTATGGGTGTGTTTTACCTCATGTGGGGACTGACAGTCTTAGGAATGTTGCAATTCTTTAGTTTTGGATCTTTATTTACAGATTTCATGAGTGCCTACTTAGCAATCTGGCTACTTAATACCTACATTTTTCTAAGTTTCACCTATTACAAATGGCAAAACAGATAATCATATGACCAATAAAGTAAGAGTTGAAAGAGCCGTAAAAGGAATTTCTCAAGCGGAGTTAGCTGAAATTATTGGTGTTTCTCGCCAGACTATAAATTCTATTGAAAGCAATAAATACATACTATCGACAGTATTGGCTTTGAAAATATCTGAGTACTTCTGCAAGTCAGTAAATGAAATTTTCTTTCTTTCTGCTGATGATCGGTAGTAATATGCCTAAAATGTATAAAGCCATGATATGTTGAAGTATCATGGCTTTTTAAATATGAAGTGCAAGCTATAGTTTACACAGCATCTGATAGACTTGTAAAAGTAAAGTCGCGAATTTTCATAACTGGGATAAGATTTCCGTTTATTCGCTGTTGTTGTCCCAATTCTTCCAAGTTATTTAACATAATAATAGGACTTTCATTGAAACGCATATTCTTAATTGGGTGCTTGATTTTACCGTTTTCAATGTAGAAAGTTCCGTCTCTTGTTAATCCTGTATAAAGTAAAGTTTGCGGATCTACGGTCCTGATGTACCACAAGCGTGTAACTAAAATTCCTCTTTTGGTGCTTTTAATTAAATCCTCGGTTGTCGCATCTCCTCCTAGCATGATCCCGTTTGCTGGACCTGGAACTGGTTCAACTCCTTGTTTTTCTGCCCAATAGCGGCTGTAAGACATATTTTTAACTACACCATTTTCAATCCAATTCGTTCTTTCTCTAGCTAGACCATCTCCATTCCACGCATTAGCTGGAACAATTTCATTAAAAGGATCTGAATATATCTGGACCCTTTCGTCTACTAATTTTTCTCCTAACTTTGTGCCACCACCCTTCTTGGATAAGAAACTTCTGCCTTCATCAGCTTGTCTCGCTCCCATATTGAATAACATATTTCCCAGAAGTTGTACTGAAGCGGCCGGTTCCATAATTACCGTATATTTCCCTGGTTCAATAGCTTTAGCCTCTCTACTCATTATAGCTTTTTCAAGCGCAATAGCAGAAGCTTCTTCACCATTAAACTGCTTAACATCATTGTAATCCCTTGAAACCCATCCGGAACCAGTCCCGTCATTAGTTCTCATTGTTACCGTAAATTCTAGTTCCGACTCTTGAGAATAAGCAAATAGCCCTTTTGAATTCATGATACTAGAAAACCCAGCGGTATCTTCTAAATATCCGGCAGCAGTAACATCTTTTGCTTTAGCTGGCTGAATACTTTTGTTAGCCAAATCCGCCCTGTATTCTGGACTGATGTCCGCGGTGCTCTGATAAAAAGTTTTTGATTCTTTATATTGCTGAGGACCTAAAGGCTCCATGAACTCAGGATTTTCTGGTGCAAGTTTCGCCAATTCCTCTGCTCTTTTTACTACTTTTTTAAGCGATTCATCATCAAACTCATTTATTGTGGAAGAAGCAGATCTTTTACCAAAATTTGCCGTCACTCCTAAACTGATATCATCATTAAAACCACTCGTAGTTACTGTATTTCTTGCATAACGAATATTGCCTCTGCCACTTCCTGAAAGGCCTGCTTCCAAGCTATCAGCAGTGGAAAAGCCCATCACTTTTTCCAATATTTGCTTTGCTTCTTCTTTAGATAATATTGCCATTTTTAAAGATTTTTAATTTTAGACTAACAGATTTATTCATTTCTTCTGACATAAACCTTTTATTTAGTGTTAAATATTTCTTGCTGTGTTGATCACATTCACACCATCGAAACGAGTAGTAGCACTTCCATGAGATACCGCACTAATTTGTGATGGCTGTCCCTTTCCGTCAAAGAAGGATCCAAACGTTTTATAATCGTTTTTATCACATATTTTAGAACAAGAATTCCAAAATTCTTGCGTATTCGACTGGTAAGCCACATCATTGACAGGGCCTTTTATTTTTCCATTTTCGATCTCAAAGAATAATGTACCCCCAAATTGAAAGTTATAGCGCTGCTGATCAATAGAGTAAGACCCACGACCTACAATATAAATTCCCTTTTCTACATCTTTAATCATGTCATCAGGACTGTAGCTTTCTTTTCCAGGAGCTAAAGAAACATTAGGCATTCTTTGAAATTGAACATCATTCCAGCTCTGAGAATAACAACATCCATGGGATTCATCCTCATTAATAATGTGGGCTTGATCCCGAATAGCTTGATAGTTCACTAGAACTCCATCTTTAATCAAATCCCATCTTTTGGTTTTCACTCCTTCATCATCATAGCCTACAGCTCCTAACGAACCCTCTTGCGTTTTATCTGCAAACACATTTACAATATCACTACCATATTTAAAATCTTTGCCTTTCCATTTATCCAAAGTTGCAAAACTAGTTCCGGCATAATTGGCTTCGTATCCGAGAACTCTGTCTAGCTCTGTAGCATGACCAATACTCTCATGTATCGTTAAGCCAAGGTGATTAGGATCCAAAACAAGATCATATTTCCCAGCTTTGATAGAATCAGCTTTTAACATCTCCTTAGTTTGCTTACCCGCAAGTCCGGCATCTTCAATCATATCATAACGATCAAAATAATGCATGGTACCACCTGGGCCTTCTTTTTTACTTCCCGGTCTAGGATCCATATACTCAAATCCCATCCCCATTGGTGAACTCAATGCCTGTCTTGACTTGTATTTGCCGCTATCGGGGTCAATTGCAGTCACATTGAAATTAGGCCAGATTCTATGAACATCCTGGTCAATATAGGATCCTTCTGTACTGGCAAAATATTTTTGTTCATTGATCATAAATAGTGCACTGTTTACAAAATTTGCACCATTATTAATAGCTTCGGCATTAGCAGAAAGAAGTAAATCTACTTTTTCTTTTAACGGAACAGCTACAGCATTTTTCTCGAGAGGTGTTTTCCAGCTTACTTCTCCGTAAGATTGAACAGGAGCTAATTGCACTGGTTCAGTTTGTATTTTTCCGTTCGCTTTAGCAATAGCGGTCGCTGTTTCTGCGGCAGATTGAATTCCTGCTTCGCTTACATCGCGCGTAGAGGCAAAACCCCACGTACCATTGGCAATTACTCTTATACCCACTCCGAAAGACTCAGTATTCACTGCATTTTGAAGTTTGTCCTCACGGGTAAAAATATATTGATTTAAATATCTTCCTATGCGGACATCAGCATAAGTGGCACCATTAGCTTTGGCAGCGTTTAATCCTACGTCAGCTAATCTTTTCTTTTCTAAGATATCTAAAGGGCTTTCCAAAAGTCGGTCCATGTCCACTGCATTACCCAATAAAGGCACCGTCAACAAAGCACCGCCTACTCCCATTCCTGCTAGTTGTAAAAACTCTCTTCTCTTCATTTGGTTAATATTAAAAATGAATTGATTTATTTTATGATGAATAATATCCGTTATATTTAATTATTTCACTAATACAAAAGGATAAACGGTATTAGAAAACTTTAAGCGGATAAGCTTTGGAAAAGAAAAGAGAACGCAAAATAATACACATAGATATGGATGCTTTTTTTGCATCAGTAGAGCAAATGGACCAGCCGGAATTAACAGGAAAGCCTGTTGCTGTAGGTGGAAACCGGCAAAGAGGAGTTGTAGCAGCCGCTAGCTATGAAGCGAGAAAGTTTGGAGTCCATTCCGCAATGCCTTCAAAAATAGCTGCCTTAAAATGCAATAATCTGATTTTTGTTAAACCTAGATTTGAAAGATATAGGGAACTTAGTCACCTGATTAGGGAGATATTTTTTAGATATACTGATTTGGTTGAGCCTTTGTCATTAGATGAAGCATATTTGGACGTCACTGAAAATAAATTGGGTATAGAAACAGCAACTGAAATAGCTATTCAAATCAAAAGTGAAATAAAAAGTGAAATTGGTCTTATTGCATCAGCTGGAGTATCCGTAAATAAATTTTTGGCTAAAATAGCTTCAGATTACAGGAAGCCTGATGGGCTATTTATCATAAAACCTCATCAAGTAATTCCTTTTATTGAGCAATTGCCTATTGAGAAATTTTTTGGAGTCGGTAAAAAAACGGCTGAAAAAATGCATAAATTAAATATTAAAACGGGAGCAGATTTACAGTCGAAATCGTATAAAGAACTAATCAAGCATTTTGGCAAACAAGGAAGGTACTTCTATTCGGTAAGTCATGGTGAGGATAACAGAAGAGTTAATCCCAATAGAATTAGAAAATCCGTAGGAGCAGAAAGTACATTCTCAGTTAGCCTCAAAAACAAGTCAGAAATTTGGGAAGCATTACAACCTATAGCAGAAAAATGCTGGAAACGCTATAAACAAAGCGAGGCTAATGCTCATACGCTAACACTCAAAATCAAATTCGATGACTTTCAACAAATAACGAGAAGTAAAACTTTTGAAGACGGAATAGAATCTGCCAACACTTTTGACAAGGGATTAGAAAGTTTAATGGACGTATTTGATTTGAATCAATCGGTGAGACTAGTTGGATGTTCTTTATCGAATTTTGAAATAATAGAGAAAGCAAATAAAGACGGACAGCTTACTTTACGTTTTTGATTTGGACATAAAAAAGGGAGTAAAAAACTCCCTTCCTAAATGAAATGAATAAACTTATTTTCTTCTAATAAATATGAAATCTCCGCCTTCATCTCCGGCACCTTGAATCACTCCAAATTGCGGAACAGTAGGTGCATTATTCATTACAGGCTCGTATATCCTTGCGAAAACAGTAGACGCAGGCAAATAATCAAATTCATTTTCGTCCAATGTTTTAATTAACATGTATACGAAGAAACTTTCATCCGGAACCTCAGTTAAGCTACCGCTTGTAATTGCCTTTCTACTTCTGTCTTTGTAGAGTTCATGAACTTTCAATTGACTCATTCCACCAACAGCTCTAGTCTTAAAAATGCTACCTCCAAAACAGGCATCTGTAATCAATAAAGTATGTTTAGATGGAATCGCACTTATATAATCTTTTATCGTACTATTAGGAATCCAATTTGCCGTACTTTCAGCTTTCGCATCTGATGGTAGCCAATAGCCGAAGTCTTTTGGTTTATCGTAATAACCATGACCAGCATAAAAGATCATTAAATTATCTTTCTCAGTTACAATATCTGCAAGACCATGGAAAGTATCAATTACTGTTTCTCTATTTGGGTCCTTTAACAAAGTCACATTTTTAGGATCAAAATTGTATTTCGTAGTTAGTACTGAATATAACTCTTCCGCATCTTTCGTAGGTTTATCCAAATTTGGAAGATTCGCTCCAGAATATTCATACTTAGAAACGCCAATTATCAAAGCATGATAGGTTGGTTCTGATGACGATCTTAAGGCATCCTTAATAGTTTCCTTTTTTTCAGAAGTAGCTATTTCGGCTTCTCCTCCCCGTTTTTCGGTAGAATAATCCACCGCTACGCTATTACTTCTACCCGAAAAAGTCTGGGCTAATCCTATATGACCTATAAACATCACTAAAAGGATTAATATTTGAACCTTCTTGTTCATAATAATTTTCTATTCAAATTTACTTCATGACAATCTTCTTATTGATACTATTTCTATCATTTGAGACACGTAGCATATATACACCAGACAAATCTTCATTTGATGTTTCAGATACCTTCCATTGAAGCATGTTATGCCCCACATTAGTTGGTTTCAATTGATACTTATTCACTAAAGCTCCTTTCAAATTAAATAATTCAAAAATCAGTTCTTTATTTACCTCATTTTCAGGTACATAAAACTGTATATTTAATGCGCCTGAAGATGGATTTGGAAATGGATCTGATATTTGCAAACTATTTACCTCGATTAAACTATTAACATAATCTGGTGATCCATATATAATTCTTAAGTTACGACCATCACTATTTCTTAACTGGTATTGAGACGTTCTTTTCATATCAATTAGATTCGCGGAGGAAGGGTCCCATAGCACTAAACTATTCTGTTGATCGTAATTACTATTGTTTGGTATCTCCCACGTGATAGTCATTCCATCTAAACTTAAATTTGATTCTATGTCAAATTCCCAATTATATTGAGATTGCATTTTAACTATATCTTTAGAAACGAAGTACCCATTTGCACTTAGATCATGATTTAAATCAATGAAATTCAGAAACCTTGGTAGATTAAACTGATCTTTACTATCCAAATCATTTTTAGCATTAGCATGCATTCCTAGACCAGTTAATTGGTTTACAATTCCATCTTTTTCAAGCGTTAAATTCAATTCCCATCCCTCTTGATCCTTGCTAGGAGCGCTTCTGTTTTGACCAGTCGCAGCAGGAGAGCTAGGTACTCTCATGGTGAAAGTGCTTGAGTTTGGCCAATTTACAAATCCCCCTGAAAATGCTTGGAGACTATTCCCATTAGAGAATGACCCGTTAAATACCCTTAACTCAAATTCCTGTTCATTTAAATCTTGTACATCGCTCCAATTGATATCATGAGCGAATGGGTTACCGATTTGATTCCACCCAGGGTTCAATACAATTTCATAAGGTTGTTCAACATTGGCATTTACGCTCTGTCCCGAACCCGTAAAGAATGAAACTTCATTATCATTGACTATAAGCCAATATCCCCTGCCTGGAATTAAAGGAGTAGAGCCTGAGAGCTCCTCTGTTTGTTCCCCAGAATACCTGAACATCCTCCATTTAGACTTATCCCCATAATTTCCCAATTCACTTCCAAACACATCATTAACTCTATTATTGTTAAGGGTCATTGGAACGGATACAATTCGGTAATTTGATTGCGCAGAACCAAAAGAATTGAACGGGATTTGCAAACCATCACCAGTGAAAAGGACAGTTACGGATTGTATATCTGTTTCTGAAACTAGATCTACTCCATTTTCCGCAACGACTTTAAATTCCAGTCCAGATGCTGTTAAATTAGATATTTGATAGGTATAGTCATTTCCTGATGCTGTCATTGCATCTATAGTTGGATTATTGATACTGTTTGTACCGGGAATTATATATTGTATTTCAACTGATCCTACCTCAGACTCTTCATCAAGGATTTCAACTGAAATATTAACGGTACCTCCAAGGTTTACTTCGGTATCATAAACTATATTTTGAATAATAGGGGCAGTATTATCGACAAGTACACTTGCACTTCCTGTCAATGGATTAATCGTGTTATAATTAATAAAATCACTTTCACCATTGTATGAATATATGGCATATGAGTAGGTCTCAGCCGTCAAGTCAGTTTCATCAATTTGATTAATTGCACCAATAGCAATTACTTCCTCGCCCTCAATTAGTTCATCACCAACTGCATAAATAGTCCCTCCTGCTGGTGCAGTAATAGGAGGCGTTCCTCCTTCTTTCTTGATTGCAATATATCCATCTGCATTATCAAAATTCGGACTAAATGAAATGGTGTAAGAGGTAAAAGTCTGATTGCTAACCGTGAAATCAGCAGCCTGAGTATTGGGCGGATTAGTTAAAGATACTAAGTTTCCAAACAGTGGACTACTCTGCAAATAATTGATTTCATTTCCTGTGCCATTATACCCGTAAATTTTGAAATTGTAATTGGTTTCGGGCATTAAACCAGATTCATTCCAAACATTTCCCTCGCCTACATAAGTGATTGTAGAATTACCGAATTGATCACCAGAATTATATATAATACCATCGGCTGGATTGAAAAATGAATTACTGGCTGTAAATTTAACTACCAAATAGCCAGAAGCATCACTCTCAGTAAAAGTCAGTTCTGCAGCATTTTCAGTTTTCGAAGTCACAACAAAATCTGTGGGTTGAGCCTGCGGTTGACTAGCCAGATTTGGTAAGTCCGTTGTGGTTAAGCTACCTGTTAAGGGACTACTGGTTAAATAGTTTATTAAATCACCTGAACCATTGTACGCAAAAATGGCATAAAAATATTCTGTCTGTGGGTTTAAGTTGTTATCAATAATAGAATTTGATGATCCTGAATAAATTACAACATCCTCATTAATTTGATCTGCATATTGATAAGTTGTAAAATCCTCTGGTATATTGGCTGGCGACTGCGCTTCATTTCTTAATACTACGAATCCCGATACATTCTCTGTGGAAGTAAAGCTAAAATTAACAGAATTAGGACCAACACTATTTACTGTAAAGCTTGTTGGTTGAACTAAGGGTTGAGCCGCAGGTATATTGAAACTTCCGCTCAGCGGATTGTTTTGTAGATAGTTTATTGCTCCCTCACTCCCATTAAAACTAAAAATCAAATATTGATATCTGTTATCTGCGATAAAATTTTGTTCTAAAAATTGAGTGTTAGCCCCTACATATACTACAGAATCTGTACTATTTACCTGCCCTATTGAATAGCTTTGACCATCAGCAGGTACAAAAATTGGCGTATTGTTTAGTCTTCGCACCACTAGGTAACCGTCAACTGTTGCAGAAGGTGCAACATAATTTACCTGGAATGACCCATTAGCTTCATCAAAGTTAGAAACCTCAAAACTACCCGGCTGTTCAGTAGGCTCAGCTGCCAGTCCATCTAAAGGCAATGTCGTCTCATCACCTATTAAAGGATTTTGAGCTAGATATTTTGCAATGTTTCCTGATCCATTAAATGTAAAAATACTATAGAAATACCTAGTGTTTTGATTCAATAAGGAATCCACAAAACTAGTTTCGGTTCCGATATAGATTACTCTGTCACTCCCAAAAATATCATTAATTTTATAACTAAAACCATTCTCAGGAATAAATGAAGGAGTATTTTGACTATTTCTCAAAACCAGATATTTGCCACTATGACCAGTTGCGGCACTAAAGTTTACGGTAAATCTATCGGAAGCAATATTAGAAAAACTTAGGTTTGTGGCCTGATTTTGCGGTGGTGTAATTTCATCAGCACTTTGCAGATTGTTTCTATAAACTGTCAAAACACTATTAATAATATCAACTTTCCCATCATTGTTAAAATCACCTACTGCCATATCAAAGCCGCCACCACTGACATAATCTACTCTATTCTGAAAACTTATGTCTCCAATTTGACTAGTGTTATTTTTAAAAATAGATAGACCCTCCGCTTCTAAGGTGACAGACGCTATGTCTAACAAACCATCGCCATCAAAATCTCCGCTTCCTATTCCTGGTGGAATAAGTAAAGTCTCAAATGTTTTAGGTTCCAAAAAACTGACCTCACCAGACAATGGATTAGTAGTTGAATTGGCATAAACTCCAAAATAACCACCCCCATTATCTTCTGTCAATGCAAAATCAGTTTTTCCGTCATTATCAAAATCTCCAGTTGTGATATCTACGGTGGTGCCCACTGGCGTCAATGGGAAGGGAGAAGAAAAACCAAAAGAATTAGTTTGGAAATTTGATGTGTTTAGGAGAACATCCGGATTGCTAGAGAGGAAATCAGTCTTTTTATCGCCATTCAAATCCCTTAGCTTGAAACCAAAATTCCCATCAATATCAGTCCTATCAGCAACAGAAAATGTTACAATGCCTGCTTCAGTTATATTTTCTAAAGTTGTTACCGTAAATGAATTGAAAGACGAGAATTCTTCAATAGTTACAAAATTCTCCTTTATCAGAATATCTTGCTTGCCATCACCATTCATATCAGCCACTTCCATATCACGGATTAAGTCCGAATCAAGAGTTAATTCAAACACGTTTTGAAAGCTAATGTTGCCCGCACCTGTACTATTATTGATGAATACAGAAACTATTTGACCTTGGGCAATTGCAATATCCCACTTACCATCACCATTAAAATCACCTTTGGAGATAAATTCAATTCCAGAGCTGACGTTAAAAACTGACGGTAGATCGAAAAGTATTTCGCCATCATTTTGACTAACATTTCTAAATACTGCAAATTGAGTACCCGTTTCAATTACAGCAATGTCTAGAACCCCATCTTGATCAAAATCAGCGGAGATAATTGAACCTTGGAAAAGGCCATAATTGCCCTGAACTGGATTACTGACATCGAAAGAATTATTGTCAAAGCCCAATCCATTTCCATCAAAAATCACATTAAAATCTCTGCTGGATTGAGCAACCGAATTATTGGTGGTCAGATAAATCGGACCATAGGAGGCACCAAGTGGTACTTCTACTTTCAGTTCAGTACTCGAAGAAGAAATAACATTAGCCCTTATCCCATTAAATGAAACAATATTTTCGACATTATTCGAAGAAAAATTAACACCGGAAATTGTTACTTCAGATCCTATTTTGCCAGATCGGGGATTGATGTTGGCAATTCGTGGGATCCCTGTAATAGGCCATCCACCCTCTGAATACAAGGCTTGAATTTCTTCTAAGGTAAGGGTTTCATTATAAATGTGAATATCATCTTGGGCGCCTTGAAAAAAGCTATTTAGTCCGGCATTTTCTACACCACCTGCCACACCAATCAAGAAATCCTCTGCCATATCAGGATTAATTCCATCTGTAAGAACTTCGTTAATATTTTCAAGCTCTCCATCTATGAATATTTCCATCCCAGCATCTCTATCGATTTGAATGACGTAATGGTGCCAGTTCCCATCATTAAAGATTCCATTAGTTGTTAATTCTGCAGAACTACCCCCCTCCTGAACCATAAAAAATTGCAAATTACCCTCATTGAGGATTTGTGAAAAGTATCCAGATAAAAAATTAGATTTATCAAAAAGTACACCAGATGTTGTAGTTCGAAACCATCCTGAGATAACGATATCTTCGGAGTCACCAAAGTTAAAAGCAGCATTGTTTGGAATACTAATATAAGCATCAGAACCATTGAAAGTAGCAGCTTGATTGGCTGTACCGAATCTGTCATTACCAAAGCTTGCATTTACTCCTGTTCCATTATTAGTATTACCGGAATCATCATCAAAATTATTATTGAAGAAATAAGAGGCCAGCAAGCTACTTGCAGGCTCTGCTTCCGTAATGCTATAGGTATTATTAATTACATCTACTGCTATGTCATAGGTTCCTGCAGCGATCGGTATATTTTCTGCAAATAGAAATAATTCCCCAGGATTTTCATTAAAAGATCCCCAGTTGGCAAAATTCCAATCGTCATTCGCTCGTATTTTCCATTCTCCATCAAATAATTCGATACCTAATAATTCAAATACTCCATTACCCACGTAGGTCATATCAGTATCATCTCCCTGCCATCCCGTTTCATCTCCTGTTCTGGCGCTGCCCAGAAAACCTATTGAAGTAATCAAATCTGATCTATAAGCTCTAGTAGCATCAGTCAATCTTACAAAATTCAATCCATTGGGCGGAATTATTGGAGTTCCTAGTAAATCGATAAAGCCATTACCCTCGAAATCACCATAAGGTTTACCATTATCTCCATTTAATATAAATTCAAATTCATCATCCGTGAAATCAAATGCTTTTCCCCATGACAATGTGTTACCTGGAGGATAGGGGTCTAAACCTTCATCACTACTTGATTGATTAATCTTGATTCGTACTTGCCCCACATTTGGCCAAGCATTCTTATTGTATAAATTACCAATTTCAGCGTCCGTTAAAAGTGAGTTAAAGACTTTAAAATCGTCCAATTCACCATTAAAAAAGCCATTTAATCCTGCATTATTTATGCCGCCAGCAACCCCTATAAGAAAGTCCTCAAAATTGTCAGGATTAAAACCATCTGATAATGCAGAGGTATTTTCAGCATCCAAAACCCCATCTATATGAATTGACATCCCACCATCTCGATCTAATTGCATGACGAAATGATGCCATTGTCCATCGTTGTAGCCGGGATTACTTACTATAGAACTGCTACCTACCCCAGCCTCTGTAGCGAAAAATTGGATCCTATTGGAACCGTCAGAAGGAAACCATGCAAAATAGCCCTTTTCACCGTCAGATTTATCAAATAAAACCCCCGTGGCCGCAAAAGTATTAAACCAGCCTGAAACTGCTACATCATTACTTAGTCCTAAATCGAAAAGTGGATCATCAGCAATTGCTATGTAAGAGCTACTTCCGTTAAAATTATAAGCCCTATTCGCATCATTAAATCTATCTTCGGTGAGGTTGGCTCCATTAACTGAACCATCAAGATAATTTCCGCTTTCGTCATTGGCATTTCCGTTGAAGGGATATGAAGCTATAGGAGCAGTATTTGGCCAATTATTATCTGAATACAATGAAATGACCTCAGCTTGAGATATTCCGTAATTGTAATAGTTGACATCATCCACTAGTCCATTGAAATAGCGAATATTTCCAGGTTCAAAAATAAAACCAATGTTTAAAAAGGTTGAAACTGAAGTTTGAAATAGCGGCTCGTTATACTCTGTACTCACATCTACTACTTCATTGTCTAAATAAAGCATAGCAGTAAATCCATCATAAGTAATCACTGCATGATGCCAAAGACCATCGTTTACAGGGACATCACTACTCAGCACCAGAAAATCTTGATCGCCCGTACGTAAGGTCCCTTCTAATAAATTAGTAGGACCTACTGAGAGTGCTCCTAAACCAAATAAATCAGCAAAACTTCTATATCCTCCTGAAAAATCGGCAGCAGTGTTGAACCAGGCAGAAAGTGAAATATTATCATAAATCGGAACTCCAGATGTCTCAGAAAATTGATCAACCCCATCCAAGCCTAAGGCATTGGAAGCGGTATTAAATCTGTCGGGGACCGAAGTAGCGGATACATTTAATAGATCAAAGCCAAATCCACTTAAATCTTCTACAATGGCATCGTTAAAATCATAATTTAAGACCAGCGTATTATCTGGAACTTCCCATCCACTAGCATGATAAATCGTATTAATTTCTGAGGAAAAAATGTTACCTAGATATAAGAATACATCGTCAATTCTACCATTAAATGATGGTCCAATTTCCAATCCGACACTATTTATTCCAGCCCATAGGATACCATTTACGTCTATTACTTCTGTGCCAACGACTTCATTATCTACATAAAAAGTAAAAAGCTCCTCTATTTCATCTACGCCAATAACCAAATGATGCCAATTACCATCATTTAGCCCAGATCTAGAAATAAAGACAAAGGTACTTCCGTCTGTGACGCCATCACCTGAATTATAAACGAATTCTATACCTGTAGATAACACATGTACTGTATAACCCAGTACGCCTTCGGTACCTGATCCCCACGACAAAAGGGTGCCTGATTCTGCCGTAGTTTGAAACCAAACTGACAAGGCATCTGGTTGTTCAACCAAAGGAGTTTGGATCCCGCCATTGGCTGGTAGGAACTGAAAAGCTTGATCAGGACGTCCAAACCTATCGTCCGTTAAAACCTGCCCATCTACAATTCCATTGCTTCCATTTCCAGACAAATCATCGGCATTGCCACTGAACCGGTAACTTGCTAAAACACTCTCGATCTGGTTGTTAGTTGATTTATTGTCAGCAGGCTTGATGGCGGTACCTTGACCCAATAAAATATTGATTGATACTCCAAGAAGGCAAAAACTTAAAAAAAAGATGTTGTAGATTATTCTCATAATATTATAAACTAATTGGGATCTGGAGCAATTGGTAAATCATTTCCATCAGTATCACCACCAAAAGGATCAAGGATAATAATAGCCGCGGTAATTCCACCAACTAATAATGCCCCACCTCCTACTAATAATACAGGAAAGCCTTTCTTAATTTGAAAACTATTACTAGCCACAATTCCAGTTTCACCTTTTAATTGAATCTGGTAGGTGGCGGATTTTTCTCCTTTAGGTATTTTCCAAATAAATCTACCATCATTGTTAACCGTAGAAATTTTATATTTTTCGTTGCCATCTTCGAATAGCAATAGATCAATCTTTTCATTCTCTTTTCCGCCCTTCCACTGTAGGCGATAGCTTTTGCCACTTTTAATCTCTTTTAAGTCAAAATTCACGAACTCCAGAGGATCGAAGGCAGGTTCTGGTAAAAATGCTCTTACTTCAAAAATTAGGTTTCCTTTATAATCAAGCAGTTCATTTTTAGCCAACCACTCAATCCTTTTACCTTTTCCTGCTTCAATATTAATTCCCACATCACCTGTGACTAAAGTCAGAGGTTGCTCGAAATTATCTTTTGAGGAATACAAATTTACATTGAAGAATTCATCCGTATCAGCTATTAAATCATAAGATACAATAATAAGATCTCCACTGATGGAAGCCTTTACATTATCTACTCTTTGAGCTTTTGCATGATAGCTGAATAGTACAAGAGATAAGATGAGAATTCTTAGTGGCAAGCAAGAATAATTACTTTTTGATGGGACTTTTAAATTCATCAATCTAGACTTTTAAAGTATGTATTATTTAAGAGAAAATTTCTCACTTCAATATACTAAATATCATAATAATTAAATTATTTCTATATAACACAATAAATATAATTATTATAATTTAATTAATGAAATATAGATACTCTAATTCTAATTATTCGATAAAATAGAGAAAATGTAAGATTAAATAGTTTTATCAACTACCTTGTTAATTTGTAGATATGTTATGCTAATTCTAGTGGCAATCTTGATTACTTATACTAAACTAGCTGAACAGCATATACATTTAAGAGTAGATTAGGAAAAAGTATTTGTTGAATATAGTAAGATGGATTTTCAAAATACTTACTAGGATGAGCCAAAGGCAATTTAGTGGTTGCGATTTCATTCTGCAAATAGGATATCTGGTTATCTCCTTTTATGTTCAGTTCAACTGGTCGTGAAGATTAGCTAAAAAAGCAAAATAAAAACATGCAAGAATTGACAAATTAGACCTCCTTTTGCACTTAAAGAATAAATGCATGATTTAAAATCGGACTTAATTTACTTAGAGTCCTCTGCCTCATTTGAAAATGTAAAAAAGGATTTATCTATTTCAATTTGTCAGCAAATAATCTTTTGAGTTTATCAACCTTCGGTTTAATAACAAATGAACAATATGGCATTGCTTCATTTCTAGTGTAGAAATCTTGATGTACTTCCTCTGCAGGATAAAAAGCTTCAAAGGTCTTAATTTCAGTTACTATAGGGTCGTCAAAAATACCTGAAGCATCTAATTGCTGTTTCATTTCTTCAGCTATTTTTTCTTGTTCAGAATTATGAGTAAGAATTATTGATCGGTAATGCTCCCCTACATCTGCGCCTTGTCTATTTAAAGTCGTTGGGTCATGTACTTGCCAAAAAACCTCCAAAATTTCTTTGTAGGAAATAACGTGCGGGTCAAAAGATATTTGCGCTACTTCTGCGTGTCCGGTTCTTCCCTGCACGACTTCTCTGTAGGCAGGATTTTTGATTTGTCCTCCGGAGAAACCTGATTCAACCTGCTGTACTCCTTTTAATTTTCTTAAAACGGCATCTATGCACCAGAAGCAACCAGCTCCAAAGGTTGCCATTTCTATATTAACTTTATCTATCATAAATTACTTAGACTTGAATTAAAAGAACATAAAAAAAGGCTATCTGTTCAGATAACCTTTTACAATATGATTTATAAATATATTATTGATCACCCGTTTTAGCTTTTCCACCAGCATTTAGCTCGTCTGCTTTCTTCATCATTTCTTCAGCTTTCTTGTTTTCTCCCAACTGAGCATAAACAGTTTGCAAGGTTTCAATAACTGCTAACTCATTCGGTGAAATCTCTAAAGCTTTTTCAAAATAAGGCTTAGACTTTTCTAAATATCCTAAGGCTTCCTTCTCTACCTTTTTACCTTCTTTTTTGTAAGTCTGCAAATCCATATCTCGAGCTTTAGCTAACAAATCGGCTGCTTTATTATAATAATAAACAGCATAATTAAAGTTTGCATCTAAATAGTCTGGATCTAACTCTATAGCTTTTAGGTATGCTTCTTCTGCTTTTGTTGGTTCCTCAAGCTGCTCATAAAGGTAGCCTAAATTGAAATATAGGTTCGCATTATCCGGCTCCTTCGCAATAGCATCATTGATTCGGTCCTTAGCCACATCTACTTGTTTTGTTTCAATCAACAAATTAATTTCTGATTTCTGGAAAGTATCAGAATCAGGAAATTTCTCCTTAGCCATTCTTGTGATTTCAAGCGCCTTTTCCAGATCTTTATTAGCATATCGCTCAATGGAAATAATACTACCATAGATATCTTCAGAGTGATAATCTAGGTCTAATAATCTGTAGTAGTATTTTAAAGCATCTTCATTATTTTGCATTTGCTGTGACGCCACACCAGCATATAAATTAGCAGTTGTATCCTCAGGCAATACTAATAAAGCCTTTTCAAATGCAGTGACTGCCTCTTCATAGTTCTGATCTGAATAAGCAGTTGAACCTTCATTGATAAAACCACCCCAAAGTTCTTGTATCTTCAAATCGGTGAGGGTGAAATATTTATCCCCTTCATCAACCATTTCAAAAACTTTGTCATAGCTTTCTGACGCTTTCTTTACTAGTTCATCAGAATATCCTTCAGTATTTAAAATGGCCTGATAAATGGTTCCTCTTGTGTACCAAGTTTTTGGGTCATTCATTGTTTTTTCGTGCTCAACAGCTTCATTAATCAGCGTTTTTGCTTCTTGCAAATCGCCACTTTCCAAAGCTCTGTCTGCCTTACGAACATTTGAATTCTGCGCAAACACCTGCCCTATTGCTAAAAAAAAGGCGAAAACTAATGCGATTCTTTTCATTTCTATCTTATTTTGTTTAAACAATTATTCTATTATACTTAATTTATTTAATTATGATTCACTATTGTTGTCTTCTTTAGCATCCGACTCCTGTTCTTCAGTTGCTCCTTCTTCATCCAAATCATCAATTTTCTCCACTTTCTCAACTGATGAAATGCTATCATTCTCACTCACTTTGATCAATCGAACGCCTTGCGTTGCACGCCCCATAACTCTTAAGCTTTCCACTGCCATTCGAATAGTGATACCTGATTTATTAATAATCATTAAGTCATCAGAATCAATAACTTCTTTTATTGCAACCAACTCTCCTGTCTTTTCGGTCACGTTTAAGGTTTTAACACCTTTACCACCCCTCTTCGTAATACGGTAGTCTTCAATATCGGAACGCTTCCCATATCCTTTTTCAGAAACAACCAAAAGATTTGCGTTTTCTCTAGTAATGGCTACCATTTCAACTACAATATCCTTTTCATCTTTCAAGCTGATACCTCTGACTCCAGCTGCAGTTCTCCCCATAGGACGAACATTGCTTTCATGGAATCGAATTGCCCTACCTGAACGAGCAGCAATAATAATATTATTATCACCATTGGTTAATTTCACATTCAATAATCTATCCCCCTCATTGATTGAAATAGCATTGATTCCGTTTGCTCTTGGTCTGGAATATGCCTCTAAGGTAGTTTTCTTGATAGTACCTTTTTGAGTGCACATCACTAGGAAGTTATTGTTGATGTAGTCTGCATCGTCAAGATTTTCAACATTTATTACCGCTCGCACTGAATCTTCAGACTCAATGTTTATCAAGTTTTGAATAGCTCTACCTTTAGAAGTTTTCGATCCTTCCGGCAGTCGGTATACCTTAATCCAATACACTTTACCCAATTCCGTAAATATCAACAAGTAATTATGGGTTTTAGCCACAAATAGCAATTCTGTAAAGTCATCATCTTTACTTCCTGCCCCTCTTGAGCCTACTCCACCTCTTCCCTGGGTCTTGTATTCGTTTAATAAGGTTCGCTTGATATATCCCTGATGTGAAAGCGTGATCACTACATCTTCATTAGGAATCATGTCCTCATCTGTAAATTCTTCGGCACTGTGGATGATTTCAGTACGTCTTTCATCACCATATCTATCCTGCATTTCTTGCATTTCGTCTTTGATGATTTTCATCCTAAGCTCTTCATCCGCAAGAATAGATTCCAGATATTCAATTAGCTTTTTAATCTCCTCGTACTCCTGTATGATTTTCTCTCTTTCAAGACCCGTTAATCTTTGGAGTCTCATGTCCAAAATGGCTTTAGCCTGAATTTCAGATAATTCAAACTTCTCCATTAGGCCGTTTCTAGCTATTTCAGGATCTCTGGATTCACGAATTAATTTAATTACTTCATCAAGATTATCTAATGCAATCAAATAACCTTCCAATATGTGTGCTCGCTTCTGCGCTTCTTCAAGCTCATATTTAGTCCTTCTTACAATTACATCATGCCTATGATCCACATAATGTTTAATCATGTCCTTCAGGTTCAGTGTTTCAGGTCGGCCTTTTACCAAAGCAACATTATTGACACTAAAAGAAGTTTGAAGCTGAGTGTATTTATAAAGATTATTTAAGACAACATTAGGAATAGCATCTTTACGGATTTCGTAAACTATTCTTAATCCATTTCTATCAGATTCGTCTCTAATATCTGAAATGCCTTCAATTTTCTTTTCATTTACTAAGCCAGCAGTTTTTTCAATCATATTGGCTTTATTCACCATGTATGGAATTTCAGTCACAATGATTCGTTCCCTACCTGATTTTAACACCTCAATTTCTGCCTTTGCTCGCATTACGATTCTGCCACGACCCGTTTCAAAGGCCGCTTTAACTCCCTGATAACCGTAAATTGCAGCTCCAGTTGGGAAATCAGGTGCCGTGATATGTTCCATCAGTTCAGCAACTGTAATATCGTTATTGTCGATATAAGCAATTATTCCATTGACTACCTCGGTTAAATTATGAAGGGCCATATTGGTAGCCATACCTACTGCAATACCAGAAGCACCATTTAATAGTAAATTTGGAACTTTTGCAGGTAATACTGTTGGCTCCTTTAAGGAGTCATCAAAGTTAAATTGAAAGTCAACCGTATTCTTATTAATATCAGTCAACATTTCTTCCGCTATTCTCTTTAATCTAGCCTCGGTATAACGCATCGCGGCAGGAGAATCTCCATCTATGGATCCGAAGTTTCCTTGGCCATCCACCATTTGGTAACGTAAAGACCAAGGCTGTGCCATACGCACCATGGTATCGTAAACAGCTGAGTCGCCATGTGGGTGATACTTACCTAAAACCTCACCCACAATTCTGGCTGATTTTTTATAAGGTCTGTTATGGGCTAAGCCCAATTCTTGCATTCCAAAAAGTATTCGTCTGTGTACGGGTTTTAAGCCATCCCTAACATCCGGCAAAGCCCTTGAAACTATAACCGACATTGAATAATCAATGTAGGCGCCTCTCATTTCATCCTCTATATTAATTGGGATGATTTTTTCATTTTCTCCTTCAGCCATAGATTTGTTTACTATCTAAAAATAAATAAAGTGCAATTTAAAGAATTTTATTAAGCGGTGACAAAAATAATCATTTCATTTGCGTTTTAAAAACGGAAATGCCTCTCTTTTTTCATTAAGATTATAAGGATCATTTTCACCTACCTTTGGGTTCTGCCATTTGTATATCGGCTGGCCCCTATACTTTTTATCAATATGATGATGCTCTTTTTGTGCTTCGCAATTACTAATCGGACATTTTTTGAAAAGTGGGAAACTTACTCTAACCCCCACTTGAAATTGCAAATTCCACATATTGGTTTTAATTGATTGACCTGTAGGCAAGAAAGTATTAATCGATTTTAAATCTACCGAGGGCCTCATCACCAATCTAAAATATTCAGAAAAATTCTTTTCGATAGGAAAGCTGATATTCCAATAATTGTTAGTACTCACATTGCCTCCAGGGAATGCGCTTTCAGACAATCTGAAGTTACCATACTCAATATCAGCGAAATAAGAAAAATCCCAAAAATCAAAATAATGAACTCCAGCTGTTAAATAATACTTTCTTGTATAGAATCTAGAAAAATCTGATTCATACTCTGCTATGTAATTTGGAAAACCTTTTAGTCTCAGGTTTGCCTTAGAATTGATTTCAAATGTTGCTCCCGCCCCGATTCTCAACCGCCAATAATTGAAATGTATTTTTAAATGGACTGGTATAGCATTACCGCCTCCTACCAAACGTTTTTCAAGACTATCAATCACGTAATTACCATTTTGCTCCGATTCATTAAAATTAGATTGATATAGAATTGCGGAGCTGGTGTTTATCGTATCAGTTGTGAAGGGTCTATTTAACCAATTACTTATTCCCACAGGTCCTCCTAGGGAATCTTGTCCCAACAAATACAAATCGTTGCTGTTACTGTAAATTTGAAATTCATCTAGATTTTGTCTATAACGGGTGGAGCCATAACCCACTGCTACTTCTGCAGAAAAATAATTAGCTATTTTACGAAATAAACTTGCGTTAATATCTTTATCATTTGGCGGAGGTCCCCAAGGATTAAATACCTGTCCTATTAAAGGCCTAGAAGCAAATACGCCTACAATTAAAATAGTAAAGGTGAAAATTTTTATTTTAAATCGGTTTCTCCCCAAAGAATGATAGTTTTATAAAGCGCCTTTAAGGCAATTATACGATACAATTTTCCTCGAATACTATCGAGCATGATACTGAGTACTAGTTACCATTTACTTAAATAAGCATCTGATCGCACAAAAATACAAAAATTATGCTAATTGCTGTTAATACATTTATTTTACCTCGAAAGACTCCATAAACTCATTGAATAAATTGAGTTCTGACAGACCCGTTTTTTCACCAATTGATTTAATTTTCTCCCATTCGATTTTCCTCAACCTCCCCGGATTAAGAATATCTTCTTCTCTTTCCAAAAACAAAGAAGATATAAAACGAATCAAAATATAAGGAGCTTCCATTACTCTAATGCTGTAGGAAACCGCTGTATTGTTGGCTTTAGACAAGGTTTCTTTTTCAAACAACACATGAAAAATCTTATTAATTGATAGATAAAATTGATCTTCCCAATCTTTAAAATTCTTGATTAAAAATTTCATGCAGTCTGCAACGGGATCTTTTGACAAGAAAAAACCTCCTTTCGATAATTTTCTCGCTTTTTTCTGCAGTGACATTTCCTCTTTAAAACTGATATTGTTATTAGCCATGGCTTTGCCGACCACCGGGCTTAATAAGATCAAAGACAAAAAATCGTGATTACTAATTTCAAAATAAGGTGCTGTTTTCTCAAGAAAGTCTTTTCTCAAGCTTTCCACGATTTTATCAATTTCTTGATTATCAATGATTACGGCTATTTCTGCTTCTGTGAACATATCTTTGATTCGTTTTATAAAAGGAAAAATACATTAAATAATTGCAGATTACAATTTTAATGGATAGAGCATTAAAATTTTTAGACCAAAATTATAAAAAAGCTTGATTAGCCGCTTGATTTTGTTGTTTAAACCCCTTTTCCAATCGAGTAAATTCGGATTTAGCCATGTAATCAAAAGACCACTTTCTGCTGTAAGTATTAGGGGATTTTACTGCATACTTATACTCAATTTCCGTGATCTTATTGATTTCTGAGTTCCAAAATATAATCAACTGATCGGGCTTATCCCTCAATTCAAAAGTCCACTTCTCGTACTTCCTATCGATTTTCTGATTGGTTATGCTAACTGAATCTTGTTCAATTTGCCATAATTGATCAGGATTAAGCAAAATGGGACTATGAATACTATCGGTAATCAAATCTGCATCCTCCAAACGGTAGCTTGGGCTTTGGAGATCATAAATCCACTGATTTTTTAAATAAATTGAATGTAAATAGTGCACTTTCTGACTTTCATCTATTCCAAAGTAAGCAGATGATATGCCACTATCAGAATTTCTATTCAATGCCACTAAGCCATAAAAATCATTAGTTACCGCTCCATTTGCATTACAAATACTGTATTCAACATTATAATAAAAATGTTTTTGTTCAGTCAGAGATTGATAAATTGGCTCTATATCGCCTTTATCATCTGGTTGAGAACATGAAACCCCTGCTATTAGCAAGAAAATGAAGATAAATGACTTGTTCATAGCTGTGTTTTTGAGTCTATACTTTCAATAAAATTAACAACAAATTGATAAGAATTTTCACTCCAAAGTGGAGCAGATATATTTTCTTTTATAATTCCATCTGCCAAAAACATATGTGTTGGGGCTGTTACTATATGAAAATATTGCTTATAAGTTTCTTCATCAATAGGAACAGAGATATATCCTTTCTAACCAAATCTGTTCAAATACCATTTAATTCGCCAATCTGCGCTATTGATGAAATTGATAAACACAATATCATCTCTTTCAGCATACATTTTGGTGATTTTCTCTAAGGTGAATTGCTCCATTTTGCAGCCAGAGCAACCCACAAAAGTGAAGTTCAATAAAGCGATTTTGCCTTCCAGTATTTCAGAAGTAATGGAATCGCCATTGATATCCACGAAGGCAAATGAAGGGAACTTACTTCCAATTTTAGGTTGATCCATTCTAAAATTGTCAGGGAATAGTTTTATTTGCTTTTCACCATCTTCAATCATCTCCACATATCCATTTGGCACAAATCCTTCAGTCCGACCCTCTATTCCACTTTGTCCATAGGTTTGAATTTTAATCAAAAAAAAAAAAATAAGGCTGATCCATAATTTATGCATACTATATTCAGTTCGTTAAACTCAAATATAAGAATTTGCTAATTATAAAGAAATTAAAAAACCCTCTTCAAACTAGGGCGTTATCTTTGGGAAACAAAATTTTACTATGAACGCATTCGAATTTAAGAATCCAACAAAAATCATATTTGGAGAAGGTGAAATCAAAAAATTGGCTGATAATATTCCAGCCGGAAGCCATATTTTATTATCCTATGGTGGTGGAAGTATTAAGAAAAATGGTGTTTATGATCAAGTTATTAAAGCCACTAAGGATTACAAAATCACTGAATTTTCGGGTATCGAGCCTAATCCGCATTTTGAAACTTTAATGAAAGCAGTGAAAATCATTAGAGATGAAAAAATTGATTTCATTTTAGCTGTTGGAGGTGGCTCTGTGATAGATGGATGTAAATTTCTTTCGGCTGCTGCTTATTATGATGGAGATGAATGGGATTTAGTAGCCAAAGGATTAGCCAGAAAACAAGAAAAGGTATTGCCTTTTGGAACAGTACTAACTTTACCTGCAACAGGCTCTGAAATGAATTCTGGGGCGGTGGTCACCAAAGCTTCTACTCAAGAAAAACGTACATTTGGAGGTCCACAATACTTTCCAGTATTTTCAATCTGTGATCCAACAGTGATTCAATCACTTCCTAAAAGGCAAATCGCCAACGGCATAGTGGATGCCTATACGCATACCTTAGAACAGTATCTAACCTATCAGCATGATGCTTTATTGCAAGACCGCATTGCCGAAGGGATTTTACAAACACTGATTGAAATAGGACCAAAAGTAATGGAAGACCCTGCAGACCATAAATCAGCTTCTAATTTCATGTGGTCTGCTACTATGGCTTTAAACGGAATCTTGAGACTGGGGGTACCCACTGATTGGGCCACTCATATGATAGCGCATGAACTTACTGCCTTGCATGGAATTGATCACGCCAGAACATTGGCCATTATTGCTCCTAATCTATATAGAAAACTATTTGATGATAAGAAAGAGAAGTTAATACAGTATGGGAAGAGAGTTTGGGGATTGACTGGAGAATCAGATATTGAGATCGCGGAGAAAGCTATTGAAATGACGGTTTCATTCTTTGAATCCTTGGGGATTGATACAAAATTATCAAAATACACCACTGATTACCGCAACACTCCGCAAACGGTTTATGATCGTTTCAAAGAAAGAAAATGGATCGGATTAGGAGAAAGGCAAAAAGTTGGTCCAGAATTGGCTAAAGAAATAGTAGAGATGAGTATTTAAGACTTATTAATGACTTGAATTGGTCTTCACTGGTATTAGGGAGACCCTAAGACCAGTGAAGATTTGCGTTATTCTTAGGAAGAATTGTACAGTTATAGGAGGTCATTATATCATTGCGAAGGGGCGCAGGAGCCAAGGCGGGATTTTAGATTTAAGGAAAGGTCTCCAGAAATAGGCTCTTTTGTAGTTTTAGCATTACGAGACAGCTTTGTTTTAGGCATCCTCGTTACAAACGAGGACGAGGTGGGGTAAGTGTAAAGGATTTACTTATCGACAATAAAAAAGATTGAAAAAATATGACAAGATTTATAAGTAGTATTTAATACTTATAAGTCAGAAATTTTTTACTTCTCATATTTGGGTAATATTAGACATAAATGAGTATAATATTCACCATCCTCTAATCTTAAATAGGATTAAAAAAAATTGTAGCTTATTTTTCTACAAAACTAGACTATTTAAGTTTACAGTTTGTCCACTATTAAAGAAACCCACCCCTCTCAAAACTCCAGCTCTTGTGGAAGCCATGTCAACGATGGATTATCTTTTTCTTTTACCTGTTCCTTCAATAAATTCTCTTATTTTACTGAAAGGAGACAAACAAAAATACCCTATGATTAAAATTATTAGACTAACAAAAATTACAAAAAAACCGCCAACAGCACTTTGCTGTTGGGTCAGATAATGATTTCCAACTTTTGTAATATCAAAAACCAACATAATGATACCCGCAACTAATAGTAGAGACCCTATAATAAAATAAATAGCTCCTGAAAATTTATTTCTGCTCATTTTGAAAGTACTGCTTAAAACTTTTTTTATAATATTTTAAGATATCTTTATTAAGATATTTTTTCCATCTATTATTAGAAAAATCATTTTTAAGATTACTGTAATATGCTAATGCATAACCAAAAGACGAAGAAGACAAATAGCTGTTACCTCCATTCATTTCCCAACCAGAATAACCACCATTAGACCACGTTTTCATTTCAACTGATGATTGATTTGCTGAAAAAACCCCTAAACCATAAAGAATAACTAAAATCTCTACTAAAACATGGTCTTCTTCAAAATAATTGAATTTTTTTCTTAGTTTATATTGACCTATTTCATGTGAAATTAAAGCTATTAGGTTTAATGGATCTAAAAGAGCATGTTCTTCTACAAGAATTTCCACATCACCATTGTCATATTCTATATAATTGGTTAAGGTAGTATTTTGATCCTCTTCTAATACTGGCATTAAACCGGATGATAATTCAATATTATTCTTTTCTGAATAGTAATCAAAAACAATTTCATTTGGGTCAATATCCATAAAAAAACAAACCCTCTGAAAAATATAAATTCCATCCTCTCTTTTTCCATCATATTTCTGCTTAAAAAAATCTCCAGTAGGTAAAATTGTTTCTTTTACTATTAAGCTTTCTATTGAAACAAATTCTCACTTGTAGAACACATATTAACTTCGTAACTATTGCTATCACAGGATATCAATACCATAAATAAGGCAGTAAATTTTATAGTTGTATATTTATTATTCTTCATTATTCTCTTCATTTGTGGATACATAATAATCCATTATTGCCTGAATCACTCCAACCTCTTCCATTTTGTAGTTTTGTTTTAGAGTTTCAAGTTCTACCCTCTAGTCCTCGTTTGTAACGAGGATTCCCAAACTATGAGTTTTCAACTCAAAAAACTAATCTGTACTAAGCCCGTTCTTCCAGCATAATCTCTTGCTGAACTATATACATATTCTTCTGCATCGTCCACAATTAAAGCTTTTACAGGATTCTGATGAATATATTCAACTCTCCCATCTATCATTTTGCTTGTTAATTCTATAGCGTGATTATCGTCCTTCCAAAACTTATACTTCTTAATACTTTGTAATTTTAAACCCGCCAACTTAAACTGTTGCAGCATCCATTCTCTTCTGCTTTCAACTTCGGTTTCTATCATCTTTAGGATACGCTTGGCAGTGAATTTCTTGAAATCTCTAATAATATCAGATAATCGAAATCCTTTATCTGCAGATAGTATTAAATGGATGTGATTACTCATCAAACACCAAGCATATACTTTTAATCCTTTCTGTTGAATACAGTAATTCAATGAATTTACTACTTCAATTTTGTAGGATCTTCTGGTAAAAACATCGATCCAATTTACCACTGTGAATGTTACAAAATACAAAGCATTTCGATCGGCTATTTTATATCGGTCGCCAGACATAGTTTTGGTTGATTTGCTGCCCTTTAGTTTATCCTACAAAGAAATGGTTTTTTTGAAAAACAGCAACTAGGTTTAGATAAAGTATGCCTACTAAGCATTTTAAATGCTTGATTTTAGTCATCCTCGTTGCAAGACGAGCTGGTGGCTCTGGATTTAAGGAACGGTCGCAAGAAATAGGCTCTTTTGAGGTTTTAGCTTTACAAATGCTTTGTTTTAGGCATCCTCGTTACAAACGAGGACGAGCTGGGGTTAAAAGTCAAGCCGAAGGGATAGTAATTATAGCGATTAAGGATCTGTTTATTGAAAATTTTGAGTATTACGTTCAATTTTAACATTTTCAAACTTCTCCAAAATATTCAATTCGTTTTCTGTGAAGTCAACATCTGTAATTATAATTATTTCAAAATTTAGACTAACTAGTTCTGTTAAAGGTATGTCTTTAAAATCATTTATTATATTTGAGAGAACAACAGTTTTAATATTTGGCAATTTATTAAGTTTTTGAAGCGAGGTGTTTTTTCTCAAGATTATGCCGCTAAAATTTATATACTTCAAAGAATTCAATCCATTAAATGCTTCCACTAATTCTTCAAAACTTAAATTTTTATTTCCAATATATAAGCTTTCTAAAGACCCAAGTTTACTCAAAACATCGGGCACTCCTTTAAAATTATTCCCATTTAATGTCAGTGTTTTTAGTTTTTTAAGGTGTTCTAAATCATCTGGAAGCGAAACCAAATTATTATCAGATAATAGTAAAGTTTCAAGTTCACTTAAAGAACCTATCTCAGAAGGCAAACTTATTATTTCATTATTATACAACTGTAATTCTTTCAGACATTCAAATTCTCCAATAGTAGGAGGTAGACTGCTTATGGGGTGATTTGTAATAGATATTTTTCGAATACTTTTCTTAGGTAATAATTGAATTGCATTTTCCACATCTAATTCAAAATTATTCGCTAAATACAAATATTGAAGTTTCTCTAATTGGCTTATTTCTTTTGGAAATTTCTTTACATATGTTCTAGAAATATTTAATAATTGTAGGTTTTTTAATTTTGCTATCTCAGAAGGCAGGATATTTAAACTAGTATCTATTAATATCAAAGATTTAACCTTCCTAGGCTTTTTTAAAGCATCCTCAATTGAGAATACAGATTTATTGGCAATTCTTCTTTCATTATTAACCTGACTATATAAAGGATAAATGGTTAAACAAATTAACGAAAAAAATAAAATTATTGTAATATCGGTTTTTCTCATTTCCCTAATGTGTTTCTTGATCTTCCTGAATACTTACTAAGATAAATTTTTCTTTGCTCCGGTGTCATTCTACTCATATAGTAGTTAAAATTGAGCATAGGTTTTTCATTTTTACTCCTAGTAGTGCCCATAAAGCTATATCTTCTGTCATCACCATAGCCATACATACCCTGAGATGCATTAACTGTACCTCGCTTCCCACTAATATCGTTTACCACATCACTGTGAAAAAGCCCCGCAGTATGACCAGAACCATGCCATATAAGTCCTGCTACCATGTCTGTTTGAGAAGTTGGATAATAAAAAGAAGAGTTATGCCCAGTTCTTGTAGATTCAGCCCTATCAGTAGAAATCAATATGATATTACCTTTAATATCCACCCCTTCATTATTGTTCGGTTGGGCAGCGACTTCACCTATGCTCCCTTCTACGTATTTTGATGGTATATGTCCAAAACCAGATTCACCACCCTCTTGATTTGAATTGTTGAAATCTTCAACTTGTTCTTGTGAGCCAATAAAAACAAATGCATCAGATTCATCTAGTTGTTCTGCTTTAGGTATCTCTTTTACAATTCTGGCTCTAGTATCAAGTCCTTGATCACGAAAATTTCTATTTAGACTTCTTTTAATTTTTCGCAATTGCCTTCTATCAGCTCCTTCAGCACCATATAGGTAAAGGCTATTTTCCATGCCATTAGGATCTATAAATTTAATCGGATCATTTTTAACATAATGATATGGAGAATGATCAAAGTACTTTTCTGCTTTAGGGTCAACAGCTCCCCATCTACCTAAATCAGGCATATACATTCTTGCCCCATAATCAATCCACCCTAAATCAAGATCATTGATTTCTTCCTTGCCATTATACTTATAATTGTTAGCCTTTGAGTAGCTTCTCTGATAGGAGTTAAAGGTTAGACCAAAAGGATAGTAATCATCCGCTTGCAGCACTGCATTATAATGATGTTCCACTTTAAAATCATCCCAGAAGAGTTCAACAGCTTGCTGGCTTTCATTACTTAAGAACACCATCAGATATCCGTCTTCCGCTACTTCTATTTCTTCAAAAGAGAGTTTTTGGTGTGTGCCACTGTCTGTGCCATCATCAGCAGCTGATTCTGATAATCTTTCAAAACCTGAATTTACATAATTGAAATTCTTGTCCAGCATGATGTAGTTCAAATAGGCTTTAGGGCTTTCATCCTCGCTCCCATCTGCCATGGCCGCGGAAATGTAATCCGAGTTGAGGTTGTTTTCTATGATAGTCCCCTCACCTGTAAGAGTACCACCACCGAGCATGCTCACCAAGGCATTAACTAACGCTCCTGCATTAATTTGATCATTGGTAAAGGCAGCATCTAAATACTTAGCATACACCTCTGCACTTACTTTATCGCCTTTGCTCACATATAAGGTTTTCATTAAACCTACTATATCAGTTCCTCCGCCCGTTAACCGGTGGCTGTAATTGCCACTCCTTTTATATTGATTAGGAAGAATGGTAATATCATCATAATTGTCGAAATAGGGGTTTTCAAGGGTTTCAAAACCAGTAGCATAATCATCATCCCTTACCGCAAAAGTAGTCCGCACATTGCCCAAGTGATCTTTCAAATGATATTGGTATTCATTTTTTGCTACCCCATCTACGTTTTTAGGTACTACCCTGCCCTCTGCTGTTTGGATGAATTGTTTGATATAGACCTTCAAAAACAAGCAACCGCAATAATCATTAGATGGATGAAGCCTATTGCCTCTTATCTCTTGTTCCAATATATATCCAGCAGAACGGTAAATCATATTAATAAAGTATATTTTCGATTATACGACAGATCTGAGTTAAATGCAATCAATTATTGTGAAGATCGGCATTGGCTTTGCTGTTTTAGATTTTTCACATTCCCCTAATCTTTCCTCTCAATTTTTCAAACTGTGAATGTTCAGTCTCTATCACTTTCACTTGGTCCACAATACTTTTGTCGGTTTCCAGCTTCAACCTAATTTCCTTGATTGTAATATCTAAAATTTTCACTTCATCCTTTAACTTATGGATTATAACTTCTTTCTCGTCCACCTCTTCAGCATAGTCCAATAAGTTACATAAACCCAACATGCTGGCAACTGGAGCCCTTAGTTGATGCCCATTGATGAAAGTATATTCTGCCAATTTTTCATTTTTGCGTTGGAGCTCTTGCGTCCGTTCCATTACCTTTTCTTCTAAATGATTGTTTAAAGCAGTTAAAGATTCATTAAGCGACTGTAATTCTTCTGATTGAGTAATTATTTCACGTTGTTGTATGGTGACTTTTTTATTCACCAGCTGAACGCTTTTGGAGAACCGATAGCTAATATAAGCAATCGTAATAAAGTGGATTAAAGCGTAGGCCAAGGACAAATGAAGCATCTGATCTGCTAAATCAAATTTGATTTGAAACCCATAGATAGCTAAGGTTAGGCTATAACCGACTGGGATGACTAGTATTCTATAGAATTTATGAAAACCTCTGGAAGCCACATAGTTACTTACTAAGCCTAAAATAAACAAGAACGTGGGAATATAGAGTAAATGAATAAGTCCCACAAACCACCCGACAACTAGAAAATCGAACATATTCTGTCGAATTCCTATTCCTTTGTCGTTATTTTCTTGAACATAATAAATAAATAAGGTGTAGGGTAATAGGACAGCTACTAGGAATGAAAAATAATGCCAAACATCTAATTGGATGCTATAGATATCTAAAAATATGATCAGAAAAATAGAATTGAATAGGTAGGCCGCATAGCGAAATAAAAGAGAAGCCCTTCCGAAAAAGTCACTCTTTTCCCAATGATATCTTATATTTAAAAAGTGCACAAGCCAAATTATAAAGCTAAAGTAAATTGAGCAATTAAATTTTATACTATTTTAAAATGGAGTGATGTAAACAGTATCAAATAATTTTAAAATATGATTTTCCCAATATTTATGAAGCCTTTCGATGAACAAAAATTGTCTAAGCAAAGTTATTAGTAAATTATTATCTTAAAATAAATCCTTAACTTATATAAGGTTGTAGCCTAAAACATAGCACTAGATTATATTCAATGCCGAAAATAGATAAAGAGCAAAAGTTTTTCGACTTTTCAGATTACGGAAGAGGCCCTGCAGTTTTCTTTTCTAATTTATTAAAAAATTCCTCAGTATCTCCTGTTCAAGTTACTATTTGGTTTGGTATAATTGGAATACTATCTGCTTATGCAATTCTACTAGAGAACTATTTGATCGCAGGCTTTGGCCTCATCCTTAAATCAATAGTAGATGCAATGGATGGAGAGCTAGCTCGAATTAAAGAAAGCCCCTCCTATTCTGGTAGATATCTCGACTCAATATTTGACAGTATTCTAAATTTGATATTTATTATGGTGATAAATTATAAAAGTGACAGTAGTTACTGGTTAGCCTTCATAGCTTATATAGCTTTACAGTTACAGGGTACTTTATATAACTACTATTATGTGATTTTAAGACACCGGACAATTGGTGGAGATACTACCAGTAAAATATTCGAAAGTAAGCCTCCTGCTGCATTTCCGACTGAAAGCCAGACCACTGTCAATATTCTATTCCATGTATTTCGTGTTTTGTATTTTCCTTTTGATTGGGTTATCTATAGGTTTGACGCAAGCGCTTTTAAAATCCGACAAATACCCAATTGGTTTATGTCCATGATATCTATTTACGGATTGGGTTTTCAATTAATGATCATGGCCATTATGCTGTCAATGGGCTTTATAGAGTTTATTATTCCGTTTTTTATAGGCTACTCTTCTTTAATTATTGTATTCACTTTAATCCGGAAACTAGCAATCAAGTAACCCCCTAAAAAACACTTTAGCTTCTTCGCAATTACTCCAGCAAAGTTTTCATATTTTTATAGATATGCTGCATTTTTAAAAATTACTTTGTATTCATAAAAAAACCGAAGTTTGCGATGCTCCGGTTTCCATTCAAATTATATAAATACTAAATCAATTTAATTCACTCTCAATTTTATTGCTTAAATCCTTTAAATCATTTTTCACATCATCATATGCTTTTTTAACGTCATTCTTGGCCTCTGACCAAGTTTTTTCAGTAGAGCTTTCAATCGTTGCTAAGTTGCTTTCAAGCTTACTTTTAACTTTTTCAAGTTCTTTCTCTAATTCCGTATCTGCTTTAGCTTTTTCGATGCGCTCTTCTACCGCATCGATCTCAGCATTCAGTTTAGCCTTCCACTCGTTTTTCTTTTGTAGGAAGTCTTGTTTTACTTGCTCTGACTTTTCACTGGCAGTAGAATCTTGCACTTGCTTTTTATCAGATTCACATGCTATAAATCCGCCTACAACAAAACCCACTAATACTAATTTCATTCCAAATTTCATATTCCTGTCTTTTTTAGTTACAAAATATACAGAGGTAACTACGAATTTTTGAGCTTAGGGTTAAAAATTTTCCTATAGCAAAATAAAGAGTCAAGCTAATGTAGGATGGACTGGAAATAAAAAAGCCTCACTGCATAATGCAATGAGGCCCGTGTATGATATAAAAAAGTATCTTACTTTACTGAATCTACTACGCTTTTAAAAGCTTCAGGATGATTCATAGCTAAATCGGCTAATACTTTTCTGTTTAATTCTATTCCTTTTTTGTTTACAGCTCCCATAAATTGAGAATATGACAAACCATGTTCTCTGGCACCTGCATTAATTCTTTGAATCCATAATTTTCTGAATTCTCTTTTCTTTTGTTTCCTATCTCTGTAGGCATACAACCAACCTTTTTCAACGGCATTTTTTGCTACCGTCCAAACGTTTTTCTTTCTACCCCAGTAGCCTTTCGCATACTTAAGGATTTTTTTTCTTCTAGCTCTTGAAGCTACATGATTTACTGATCTTGGCATAAATTTTAATTTTTTGGAAATTGGTGACCAACCTCACGATTGATACTTGACAAACCATATATCCCGGTTAAACATTGAACCTTCGTTCGTTTTAATTTTGCGAAATATTAGAGATTAAGCATGTCTTTTACTCTACCCATATCTGTCTTGTGAACAAGACCCATATCGGTTAAGCGTCTTTTCTGCTTAGTTTCTTTTTTGGTTAAAATGTGACTTTTAAAAGCGTGCTTTCTTTTGATTTTACCGCTTCCAGTCAATTTAAACCTTTTTTTCGCGCCTGATTTTCTTTTTACTTTAGGCATTTATCTATTTATTTAAATTGGTTACTTATTTAGCTTGTTTCGGAGTAATGAAAAGTGTCATTCTTTTACCTTCTAATTTAGGCATCTGTTCTACTTTTCCATATTCTTCCAGTTCAGAAGCAAAACGCAATAATAAAAGTTCCCCTCTATCTTTGAAAACAATTGTTCTTCCCACGAAGTGCACATAAGCTTTCACTTTAGCACCATCTTTTAGGAATTTCTTTCCGTGGTTTAATTTGAATTCAAAGTCATGATCATCAGTATTGGGTCCAAACCGAATTTCTTTGATTACGGTCTTTTGAGCTTTGGCTTTAATTTCCTTTTGCTTCTTCTTCTGTTCGTATTTAAATTTTGAGTAATCAATAATTTTACAAACGGGAGGATCTGCTTTGGGAGAAATTTCTACCAGATCAAGATTTTGCTCTTCAGCCATCCTGAGTGCTTCACCGATGGTATAAACGTCAACTTTTACATTTTCACCAACTACACGTACCTCTCTAGCTCTAATTTTACTATTTACCTTGTAAGGTTCTTCTTCCCTACCCCTAGGTCGGTAGCTGCCTTTTTTTCGCATTTTACTAATATTAACCTCCTTTTTTTGTTTAACAATGTGCAAATATCGTGATAAATATTGGATTACAAAACTACAATCCAAAATCTAATATTTAATATTATTTATTTTCTATACTATCCAGCACTTTTTGGTTAAAAAATGATTTAAAATCTTCCAAACTCATACTTCCCACATCTCCTTCTCCATGTTTTCTGATAGAGACTTTGCCCTCAGCTTGCTCTTGTTCTCCAACAATCAACATATAAGGAATTTTCTTGATTTCCGCATCTCTAATTTTACGTCCTATCTTTTCATCTCTATGATCAATAAAGCCTGTAATATCTTCTGCTTCGAGTTCACTATAAACCCTATTGGCAAAATCAGCATACTTTTCAGAAATTGGCAAAACAGCAACTTGCTCAGGAGATAACCACAATGGGAAATTACCAGCGCAATGTTCTATCAATACCGCAACAAATCGCTCCATGCTACCAAATGGCGCACGGTGAATCATTACAGGCCTGTGCTTACTATTATCAGCACCAACATACTCCAGTTTAAAGCGCTCAGGTAGATTATAATCTACTTGTATTGTGCCTAATTGCCAGCTTCTTCCAAGAGCATCTTTAACCATGAAATCTAACTTAGGTCCATAAAAAGCAGCCTCTCCTAATTCTATTACTGTTTTTAGCCCTTTTTCTTCTGCTGCCTCGATGATGGCTTTTTCAGCCTTATCCCACACTTCATCTCCTCCAATGTATTTTTCCTTATTTTCCGGATCTCTTAGAGATACTTGAGTTACAAAATTTTGGAAGCCTAAGGAATTAAAGACAAATAACACGAGATCAATCACCTTAATGAATTCCTCTTTTACCTGATCTGGGCGACAGAAAATATGTGCATCATCCTGAGTAAAACTCCTTACCCTGGTTAATCCGTGCAGCTCTCCACTTTGTTCGTATCTGTACACAGTACCAAATTCAGCAAGCCTTAGGGGTAAGTCTTTATAACTACGTGGCTTTGTTTTATAAATTTCACAATGGTGAGGACAATTCATTGGTTTTAACAAATATTCCTCATCACTTTTCGAATCATCGTCTGATGGAGCAGCGATTGGCTGAAAGGAATCTTTGCCATATTTTTCATAATGACCAGAGGTAATATACAATTCCTTATTTCCGATATGAGGGGTGATCACGGGCTGGTACCCGGCTTTCACTTGAGCCTTCTTCAAGAAATTCTCCAATCGATCCCTTAACATAGTTCCTTTTGGCAACCACAACGGCAAGCCTAAGCCCACTTTTTCAGAGAATGCAAACAATTCCATCTCTTTACCTAATTTCCTATGATCTCGCTTTTTTGCTTCTTCCAAAAGCTCTAAATATTCTTTTAGTTCTTTTTGCTTAGGAAATGTAATGCCATAAATTCTTGTTAACTGTTTACGCTTTTCATCTCCTCTCCAGTAGGCACCGGCAATATTTAGCAGTTTTACGGCTTTAATATAACCCGTATGTGGGATATGTGGCCCTCTACACAGATCTGTAAAATTTCCTTGCTGATAGAAAGTGATTTCGCCATCATTTAGTCCTTCAATTAATTCAAGTTTGTATTCATCACCCTTTTTCTGGTAATACTCGAACGCATCTTTCTTAGAAATCTCAGAACGTATAAACTGATTTTTATTACGAGCCAATTCAAGCATTTTTTGCTCAATTTTCTCTAATTCCTCTCCTTGCAATTCCTTTTCTCCAAAATCAACATCATAGTAGAAGCCATTATCTATGGGTGGTCCAATACCGAATTTTATTCCAGGGTAAAGTTCTTCTAAAGCCTCGGCCAATAAGTGAGCAGATGAATGCCAGAACGTATTTTGACCTTCCGGATCATTCCAAGTAAGCAATTGAACATGAGCATCCTCATTTATAGGCCTTGTAGAATCCCACACCTGACCATTAACTTTGGTTGACAATACGTTTCTGGCCAATCCTTCGCTTATACTCATAGCTACGTCATAGCCAGAAATGCCTTTTTCAAATTCTTTTACAGTACCATCTGGTAAGGTGATATTAATTTTATTACTCATATTTTTATGTAATTCTTACTTAAAATGCTGTATCTATCAGAGGAATTCCTTCCAAGCACAAATATGCAATTTTGATTTAATAAGTGTAACAGGAATTCTGGTAAAATATCATTAATTGCCAATTATTTCACCTTGTGAATTCAAAGTTTGGAGCACATTGCCATCCTGATCATATATAAAGAAGATCCCTGCTTCCACTTTTGCATCGCCTAGACTGGCCTCCTGTTCATATTCCAATGACCACAACTCATCTAAATTTGGAGAGAAATATTTCAAATATCGATTCTGCTGCGATTTCTCAGTTCCTTCTAAATTTACCAAAAGGTTATTGCTTAACATTATCATGTTATTAATGGTGTAGGAACTATCTAACAAGCTAGTAAATGACTTTACTTCCATATTGAATCCAGCAGAAGCAATGAAAGGCTGATTTCCCATTTGCCCCCCAACTAACAGCATTGAATCGAGCTCGATGGTGTTTAAAACGTAGTTTTTATGCTCATGGGTAGCAGCAATTAGAGGCGTTAGGAAGATCGAATCCTGTTCATATCTAAAAAACTCAATTTGTCTTGCCATCATTTCGGTTCTTTGAGAAACAGAATCTAATTTTTGTTTGACAATAGTTTTTTCGGTTTCAATAAAAGCTTCAATAGAAGGTTTAAATCCTTCCAAAAAGTATTTGAAATCATTTTTAGTTTTATCAGAAATGCCTAGGTCTATTTTCTCAATTAAATCTAACTGCTCTGTTAAATTGAGTTCATATTCTTCCACCAAATTTGCTCTTTGGTAAATATTGGAGGAATCAGCTAATACAGGATGTAAACTCACATTCGTAAGTAAATTTGTACGGCTTTTTTGTTTCTTATATTTTAGTAAGTTAAGAATTACATTATCCTCATCATATTTCTTTAACTGCTCCACCAGGTTTTCCGGAATAGTCATCTTTTGAATCTTAGAGGAATCACTTATACTAAGATTTTGAGAAATTGCTTGGTTAAATTCAGCATCAGTTTTGTAGAGTAAATCCTTAAGGGGTTTTACTTCTGACTCTATCTTTGCATTCAATCTATTGAGATACTCTTCATAATTCTGAATGTTAACAGAAAAATCAGAGAAATTTGATTTAAGTAGTTTTAAACCATTCCAATTGACAATTTGAATTGTTTGTAGCCGTGGGTCATATGAAGGGTGTTTTAAGGATTTGAGCTTTGTAGTAAAATCTTCATAGACTTCAATGAACTTCAGGTAATTGGATACAAGCTTTTGCGAGGCAGCAATATCGGCAGGACCTGCTCTTAATAAATAGGCCGATTCATTGGTAAAGCGTGAATGAAAATCTTCAACTAATAAGGCAAAACTTTCATATTCTTGAATTGACCTGTTTTTTAATTCATGTAATTCATTAACTAGTTCTTTCTTTTTAACAACCTCTTTTATTTTATTCTCATAGTCTAAATGAATATCCGATATCTTAATCGCAAACTTACCTGTTCGGAGGTCTCTTCTATTGTAAGCAGCATAATAATCATCATTTTTTCTGATTTCTCGATCATCAACAAGCGCCATTGACTTTTTGTACGCTTCAATGGCTCTATTGGCCATAGAGTCAAACTTTTCCGTAGATGGAAAGATTTCAGCAGAGTCGAGTTGTGAAACAATTATTTCACCTAAATAGAAATAAGCGTTCGCTTCATCATCATTTTCTTCCAGAAACTGTAAGAGTTGAGGTGCAGCAGTCTTGTAATCTTTGCTCTGCAGAATGGGGAAAAGGTTTTTATATCGGATACGTTGTGCATCTGACTTTGGAGAAAATCCAACGGTTAATAATAACACTATTACAAAAACCCTCATTGTTTGATTTATTTATGGTTGAGCAATATTCAAATAACTACAAAAGTAAATCATTCTAGGTAAACACCAAAACCTTCTTCCGACCAATTGAAATTTATATGTTCTTGAATAGTTGTAGCAATTTCAATACCTGTATAGTTCGCTGCGATTGGAAATGAACGGTGGGCTCTGTTTACCAAAAATGCTGTCTCAATTTTACTAAGGTTTAAATCTAGCAATGACCTAAGTGTATAAAATATTGTTTTACCCGAGTTCAAAACATCGTCAACAAGAAGAACAACTGCATTTTTAGCAATCTCCACATCTTCACTCAGAACAACTTTTGAATCGGAAGGTGAGGACTTATCAATATTGACTGATAAGAAAATAGGTTTTAGTTGGCTTATACTTTCTAATTCTTGACTGATTTTTTTAGCCAAAATCGCTCCCCCACCTTCAATCCCTATGATATACAGTTTTTCTTCTTGGTAGTTATTCTCTAAAATTTGAAAAGCTATCCTTTTGATTTTACTCTGGATAGCTTCTCGGTCTAAAATTTGATTGCGCTGATTAGGCATAATTTCATTTATTTTCAGGTATCGGCATTCTTTTGCTATCCTTAAATGTAGATAAAATTACCATCGATTGCATACTATCTACTACTTCGATTTCACTAACTTTTTCCAGCATCAGTTTTTGATAAGAAGGAATATCTTTAGCAATCACTTTTAAAATAAAGTCGCTTGAACCAGTAACGTGATTACACTCAATAATTTCATCCACATCATCAATCGCGGCAATAAACTTATCAATATTTGATTTATTATGGCCTTTTAAGGATACCATAACATAAGTACTCACGCCTAAATTTATCTTCTCGGTATCAAGTTTTGCATGATAACTTTTGATTATACCTGCATTTTCAAGTTTCTTAACACGCTCTAAAGTTGGCGCAGGTGATAATCCAATATCTTTTGATAACTGAGCATTGGTAATTCTGCCATCTATTTGCAGTATGTCCAATATTTTCTTGTCAATTTTATCCAGTTTGAAAGGTAACATTATTATTATTTGGAGTTTTCAATTAAAAAGCAAAATTAGTATATATTATTGACTATTTCGGTATAGAATTTCAATTTAACCAAATTTATTTTTGCAAAACTGTTAAAAGTATAGCAAAAATATTGAAATCTTAATATTGAACTTCTTTTTTTACAATATTGACTCAATTAAGTATTAAATTTACCACTTCAAGCTAATTAGTACTTCATGCCTCCAGCATTGTCTAGACACGTATCGGTCATTTATAATAAGAATGAATATCATTTACAGGATTTTATCCATCATTTTAACAATAGTAAAGATCAACATCTACAAAGCATAATTGCATTTATAGTAGATTGGAATTCGAGTTCTGATCACATTTTTCAATCTACATCTGGATCGACTGGGAAGCCAAAAAGGATCAAAATACAAAAGAGTCAGATCAAATCAAGTGCTTTAGCAACCTTAGAAACGCTTAATTTAAAGGAAGGCGATAAGGCATTGCTGTGCATAAATCCCTCTTTTATAGGGGGGAAAATGATGATTGCCAGAGCTTTGATCGGAGGATTAGATTTGCATATTGCCCCAATTTCTGGTAATCCTTTGATAGATTTTATGGACAATTCAATCATTGATTTTTTCTCATTTGTGCCCTATCAAATGGAAAGGATTATAGAGGAAAGTCCCGAAAGCATAAAATATTTAGAACGATCCAAAGCTATTATTTTAGGGGGTGCTCCTGTTCCAGATAATTTAGCTCAGAAAATTAAATCTCATTTTTATAATACCAAAGTTTATAGCACATACGGAATGACAGAAACAGTCTCTCATGTTGCATTAAAACGCATCAATTCGGCAAAGGAGGAATGCTTCAATGCATTGAAAGGAGTTAGCTTTTCAGTTGATAATCGAAATTGTTTGATTGTAAATGCTCCAAAAATCAGTGGTCAAGATTCACTGCTAACAAATGATGTAGTTGAATTAATTTCCCTAACCCAATTTAATTGGTTAGGAAGGTATGATTTTGTAATCAATTCCGGAGGCATAAAAATTCACCCTGAAATCATCGAGAAAGAAATAGCTTCCATATTTAGTGAATTCAACATAAGCAATCGATTTTTTGTATTTGGTTTACCGCATGAAAAGTTTGGTGAATCTTTAAATTTGGTACTGGAAGGCGATGTGGCCACTGAGAATATTCCCAAAATTTTAAAATCGAAATTAGAAGCTTTTCAGGCTCCTAAACAAATCTTTACCATTGATGAATTCGCAGAAACTGAAAATGGTAAAATCAACCGAAAAAGGACTATTGAAACTATTTTAGAGCAATAAAACCAGTCATGAAAAAAATCTTCAAAATTATAGGATTCGTTTTATTGAGCATCGTGAGTCTTTTCCTGATTCTATTGCTCATTTTTTATAAATCTGATATTCCTGCTGATACAAATCACAAAAAATACTTTACTGCAGAATCTCAATATATTGAGATAGACGGTAATAAACTACATATTAGGAAAGTAGGAAAAGGCTTTCCTGTTTTGTTAATTCATGGAAGTTTTTCTTCCTTACACACTTGGGAAGTTTGGCAAAAGGAATTTGCTCAAGATTTCACGACCATCTCTGTTGACTTAGCAGGTCATGGGCTTACAGGTCCAAATCATCAAGAAAAGTACGACACTGATTACTATGCTGATCTACTTTGGAAACTTGTACAAGAGCTGGATTATGATAGCATAGCACTGGCTGGAAACTCAATGGGTGGACAAGTAGCTTATAAAATGACGCTGCTTAATCCCACAATGGTTAATAAATTAATACTCTTAAACTCCTCTGGAGCAAGAATAGCCAATGATACTGCAAAATTTAAAGATCAGAATAGATTTTCAGTATTCTCATTAATTAACCATCCTGTATTCTCAAAACTCATGACCAGCATTACTCCCAAATTTCTTTTCAGAATGAGCTTAGAACAGGTTTACTATGATAAATCTAAAATTACCGATGAAAAAATTCAAATGTATTATGATCTCATGCTCCATGAAGGAAACAGAAAAGCGACCTTAAAAAGATTTAGTCAAAGAGTCCCTTCCGAATTTGAAAAATTATCACAGATACAAATCCCTACGCTTATTTTGTGGGGCGAGCACGATAGCTGGATTCCCGTAGAGCATGCCTATAGATTTGACAGTATCTTACCCAAGAGTGAATTAAAGATCTATAAGAATGCTGGCCATGTCCCAATGGAGGAAATCCCATTAGAAACTGCAAAAGATGCTCTTGAATTTTTGAAGTCCTCCCTTCTCAATCCTAAAGGGACTTAATATTTGATACTCTTAGTACTATCAATTATGAAATCCTTGGCCTTTCAAATCTTCGAAAACTGCGTGAGCCGCATATCTACCAGAGGCCATTGCAGCATTGATGGAGCCGTTTAATAGGTAATCCCCTGCTAAGTATATGCCTTGATGGACTTTGGATTGTGAGGGATTCATTTTGTTTTGAAAGTCATCAATTTGAGGCAATGCATTATCAATATAATAGGTTTTAAGATGCTCAATGGTAGCATTCGATAGTTGCGGAAATAACTCGATCAACTCTTTCAATATTCTCTGCTTTAATTGTTTATCGTTTTCTTGATAGTTTTTGGTAACAGAAATGGAGAGTAAGAAACTTCCTGCTGGTGCATAAGAGGAAGAGGTTTTATTCATGACCGTGATATTATTGATTAATTTATCGTCATCAGGCACTAATGCAATTAGAGGTTTACCAATAGGATCAATATCAGAACTGAAATACAAATTGGTTACGAATTGGTCTTCTGCAAATTGTCCATCGAGCTGCGGTAGCAATTGGTTTGCTTTCGTTGCAATAATAATGACATCAGCTTCCAGCTCTTCTCCGTTTTCTAGAATTACTTTTCTTCTCTCAACTTTTTCTACCCTTTTATTAAGCTTAATATCTGTCTGTGATAAGTTACTGGCCAACATTTCAGGAATAGCCTTCATTCCAGATTCAGGTACGGCTGCAAAACCTTCGCCAAACATTTTAAAAACAAATTCCAGCATACGGGAAGAAGTTTGCAATTCATTTTCCAGGAAAATACCACCAAAAAAGGGCTTGAAGAATTGCTTTATTATGGATTCACTAAATCCCTTCTTTCTTAAGAATTCAATAGAAGACACCTCCGGTTTCTCAAAAATACTATCTATAGATAATTTCTTTAAAGCCCTATTCCATTGAAATATTTTAATTTTATCAGATAAACTGCCTACAGGAGAAAATAACATGCTAAAAAGGGAAGTAGGCTGTCTTATCGGGTCAGAAATTACATATTCTCCATGCTGTCCATCTAAAATCAATGCCCCTGGACTAAACTTTTTCAAATTAAGCTTATCATATTCCAAATAATATTGAGCTTCAGGATAGGCGGTCAATAACACTTGAAAACCATGATCTAAAAGATATCCGCCAAACTTATCAGTTTTCACCCTACCGCCAATGCTGTCTGACCCTTCTAAGATAGTAGGTTTAAAACCTGCTTTTTCTAATTCAATAGCTGCTGTTAATCCAGCTATCCCCGCTCCTATAATGATTACTTTTTGTTCTTGCATGTAGTTATTGGTGCTTTTTCAATTAAATGAAATAAAACTCAAAGATGAATAAATATATGAAATCTAGGAAACGGAAAGCAAGAAGTTTTGATTTGGTTCCTGAAGTAATAAGAACTTTTTAAGAGTAATTTGCTGCAATTAAGCTTCTTTGATTTATAATGGATTCCTTGCTTCTTAAGGAATAATAAGCTACATTAAATTAGATTATTCAAATAAATATATAACTATGGAAAGATACCTAAAATTTACTCTTCTTTTCCTTTTCTATGGATTATTTACCATGATGGGAAACGCTCAAGATCGCATGACAGATCGATTAGAGGAATCGCCCCGACATCATGAATGGGTAGAGATTTCCGCTGGTGATAAGACCCTAAAAGGATTCTTAGTTTTTCCTGAAATCTCTGAAAAAGCGAAAACAGTTATAGTCATACATGAAAATAGAGGCCTAACGGATTGGGTTCGAAATTTTGCTGATCAACTAGCAGAAAAAGGATTTATTGCTTTTGCTCCTGATCTACTTTCTGATTTTAGTGAAGAATATACGGGGACTGCTGACTTTCCAAGTTCAGATGATGCGAGAAATGCGTTGTACGAGTTGGATGAAAAACTAGTCACCTCCTATCTTCATAATTCTTTCAATTATCTTAAAAAGCTTGCTGCCGGAAATGGAGAAGTCGCTGTCGTAGGTTTCTGTTGGGGAGGCTCTCAATCCTTTCGCTACGCAACCAATAATGAAAATTTAAGTGAGGTTTTGGTTTTTTATGGAACGGGGCCAAAGGAAGCAATCGACTATGCTAAAATTGAAGCACCAGTTTATGGATTCTATGGAGGAAATGATCAGAGGGTAAATGCTACAATTGAAGCTTCTAAGGAAGCTATGAATGAATATCAACACATCTATGATGTACAAGTTTATGAAGGGGCAGGACACGCCTATATGCGCTCTGGGGATGATCCCACAGGTCAAGAAGCCAATATTGGAGCTCGAAATAAATCTTGGGAAAGAATGCTTCGAATTTTAAAATAAAAAAAATCTAACATCTGTACTAATTATACAGCTTTCTGCAAGGCTTCAGTTCGCCAGAGGCGAAAGTACAAAGGCCAGCCGAAAGCAGGCGAATGACTATTTTAGAGATTAAAGGGGAAATTCATAACTGTTCTAGAAAACCAGTGGGACAAAAAAAAGGCTGGAATCTCGATTCCAGCCTTTTAATTCTCTATTAAATTTATTTTTTACATTGCTTCAATCTTATTGTCAACTGGATTTCCGTCTTCATCCACTTTAACAACTTCTTTGATGTTTAATGCCTTCACTCCTTCTAATTGAGTTTCAGCATCTCCTACAATGATGTAATTCATCTGATTAATGTTCATGTAAGTATCCATGATCTTTTTCATGTCCTCAACAGTGTAAGCTTTCAATTCTTCCTGATTTTGTTTGATAAAATCCTTTGGTAAATTGTAAGAAGATATTTGCTGTAAAACATTAAGTTTTTGACCTAAAGTCTCATAATCTCTCGCCTCTTTTCTAATCAAAGCAGTTCTAGCTTTTTCCAATTCCTCTTCGTTATAGTTCTCCTTGTACGCCTCGATTACTTCTTTGAAAGTAGCTACTGACTGCGGAGTAGTATTGGTTTTTACACTAGAGTAAGCCGCAAATGGAGATTTCTGAGTACTTGAGCTAATATTAGAATAGGCACCATAGGTATATCCTTTCTCTTCTCTTAGCACTTGGAATAGTTTTCCACCTGAATTTCCACCTAAACCGTAGTTAGCAACAGTTAATGGATAGTAATCTGGATGATTTCTTTCTACTGCCAGTCTTTGCATTCTGATTACTGATTGCTTAGCATTAGAGAAATTAGCAAAATAGATTTTACCTTCTTCATCCACACTTTTCATTTCATACTCAGGAAAAGTAACTTCCTTTGAAGCCCAGTTTTCGTTCAAACCAGACAATGCCTTCTCCACTTGAGCCTTAGTTACGCTACCTGCAATTTGCAAGCTTGTTACACTAGGTGAGAAGTACTTTTCATAATAGCCTTTTAAATCATCTATACTAATAGATTCAACCGATTCCAAAGTACCGCTTAATGGTTTCGCGAAAATATGGTCATCACCGTAAGTGATTTTATTGGCAACAATTCCAGCAATTGCATTAGGATTAGCATTTCTCTGCTTGATACTATTGATTTGAGCATTTTTCAATCTATCAAACTCCTCCATGTCCCAACGCGGCTCCAAAATCATTTCTTCAACTATGGCCATGGTCTCCTCAAAATAGCGTGCAAGACAATTACCATAGATAACGATTTCCTCATTACCCGTATACATTCCAATGCTAGCTCCAATTTGACCAATTGCATCTTCCAACTCTTCAGGAGTCTTGTTTTTAGTACCTTCTTGCATGATGTCAGTCACCAAGTTAGCGATTCCCGGTTTGTTAGGATCATCTAATAATCCACCACCTTTTAGTCTAATACTAAAATTAACCAAAGGCAATTCATCATTTTGAATACCTAAAACTTCTATTCCGTTCGCAATCGTAGTCTCATAAATTGTTGGTGGCGTGATCAAAGGCATATCACCAAGTTCAGGCTGCTTACTTCTGTCAATTTCACTTGGCGTTTTCTCATATTCAGCATCTTTATCTAAATCTGCCATTGAAGCTTCATCCATTGGCTTTACTTCTTCAATCTTAACAGTCGCTTTTTCAGATCCTTCTACTATTAATTCCAATTGACCTTGAGGAACAAAACTTGTAATAATTGCTGGTTTACCTTTAATGTACTCATTGTAAACTCGCATTACATCTTCTTTCTCAACAGCTAAAATCTTATTGATGTCTTCAGTAATATATCCTGGATTTCCCTTAAACTCATTATAGCTACTTAATTGGAATGCTTTTCCTAAAATACTAGAAATACCATTGTAGAAACTAGTCTCTTGTCTGGCTTTAATTCTCTGCAAATCTTTATCAGAGAAACCATCTCTCTCGAATTCATCCATAGCTTCCTGTACTGCAGCGTAAACTGAATCCAAGTCAATTCCGTCCTTTGCTCTAATCCCAATATTGAATTCACCTGCTAATTCACTAGAAGAGTTATAAGAAAATACACTTGGTGCGTATTCAGTCTCTTCAACCAATTTCTTGTAAAGAACAGCTCTTTTACCTTGACTGAGGATTTCACCTAAAGCAGATAAAGCCCAAGAATCTGGGTGATACTGCTCTACTGTAGGATAAACAATTCTTAAATCAGGAACTTTCGCGTAATCATCTTCATGAAATAGCTTTTTTGTAGCTTCCAAAGTAACTGGCTTTGGCGACATTACTTCGTCATTTCCTCTTGATTCAATTTCTCCAAAGTATTTTTCAATCCAAGCTTTCACTTGCTCCTTATCATAATCACCAGCAACTACTATTGTTGCATTATTTGGACCATACCAGTTATTATAGAATTCCTTAACATCGCCCAAAGTAGCTGCTTGTAAATCTTCTAACTCTCCAATTACTTCCCAATTATAAGGATGACCTTCTGGGTATAAAGCTTTTTTAATTACATAGCTTCTATGTCCGTAAGGCTGATTATCAACTCTTTGTCTCTTTTCATTTTGAACCACTGGCTTTTCATCTTCCAAGTCTTTTTTAGTGATAGCATTAATAAAGAATCCCATTCTATCTGCTTCCATCCACAAGATTCTTTCCAAAGCATCTTTAGGAACTACCTCGTAGTAAACCGTTCCATCAGTCCAAGTACCACCATTGAATGTTCCACCTAAATCATTTATGTTTTTGAAAAATGCACCTTCCTCAACGTTTTCAGATTTTTGGAATAACATGTGTTCGAAAAAATGGGCAAAACCTGTTCTTCCCGGCTTTTCACGGCTAGAACCCACATGCATTTGAATAGCTACAGCTGCAATGGGATCCGATTTATCCTCGTGAAGGACCACTTCCAGACCATTTGGAAGCACATATTTTTCATAATCAATGGACAATTCTGCTTTATTGTCCGCTTTTTCGCTTGGTTGACAAGCAGCCATTATGCCCATAAATAGCACTAATGACCATGCTGATAATTTTCTCATAATTTGTTTAGTTATAACTTAGTGAGTAAATACTATAAATTTGCGCAAAAAAGCGAATATTAAGTATATCAACGGAAAAGAAAACGGTTAAATGGTACAGGTCTTAAAATTTGTTAATATCTACTATAAACACAGATTATTACCAAATAAAAACTTGCTCTGCCCATGGTAGTCTTGCAGTAGAAAAGTAGCGAAAAAACACTAAAGGAATCCTATAGTTAGGCTAGTTTCTTGATTCTAGTCAAGGGATGATCATCAGCTAGGCCGGAGAAGGTCTCTTTGGCGCTAGTATAACCTATTTCATAAATCTCCTCAGCTTTAGAAAGCGAGAAAACCTTAAAGGGAGAAAGGTCTTTCGGTTCAATAAATATATCGCACAACTTAGCCTGCTCTTTGGTTTGATAGTTAATAATCATCAACATTGAGCGTTCCAAAACCTCTTTCATATTTCCATTTTGGTTAGAACGCCCTACCGGATTGACATTCACACCAATTGTAAAATCGACATGAGGTTTCAAGACATTTGCGGGTAAATTATTAGTAATCCCTCCATCTACATACGATTCCCCTTCCATAATAATGGGTTTGAAAATAACAGGAATGCTTGCAGAAGCTAAAAGCGGTTTGATGAGTTCTCCGGAATCAAAATTAACATTCTCACCGGAATTGAAATTTGTTGTAGCAATTACCAAAGGAATTTTAAAGGCTTCAAATGAATTTTCAGGAAAATAATCTTTAAGAACATCGGATATTTTTTCCAAATTTACTAATCCCGACCATGACAAAGCAGGTCTAAAGAATTTCAAGAAGTTTATATCTGATATAATCTCCATAGTTCTTTTGGGCTCATAGCCTGCTGCCAAAAACGATCCAGCAATGGCCCCAGCACTAGTCCCTGAAATCATATCTGGTTTAATACCCTGCTCATATAAATATTGAGCGATGCCTAGGTGAGCAAAACCTCTTGCCCCACCCCCTGAAAGTGCTAGTCCTATTTTCATATGTTCATGTAGTAAATTCCGATCTGTAAATAGCATCACTGTCCTAAAAATTCTCATCAACTTTTATAAAACAGCCGTGGAATCTTTAGTGAAGATTTCTCTTTACAAAACTTCAGATAATTTGAATGTTTGATCTAAACGCACCCCTTTATCAGTATGTTTAACAGTACAACATTCATTTTCCGCATCATGTTCTAAAAATATGATATATTTATTATCAGCGGCCTCATTCAAAAACTTTTCTTTCTCGTCCAAAGTTTTCAAGGGCCTTACATCATAGCCCATCACGTAAGGTAGAGGAATATGGCCGACAGAAGGTAATAGATCTGCAGCAAAAACGATAGTTTTATCCTTATATTTAATTTTAGGCACCATTTGCTTATCGGTATGCCCATCAGCATATAAAATATCAAATTGAGAAAAGGGAGATGGATTCCCTTTATCCGCAAAATTTAAATGACCACTCTCCTGCATGGGTAAGATATTTTCCTTCAAGAAACTAGCTTTTTCTCTGGCATTCGGTTCAGTGGCCCATTTCCAATGATCATGATTCGACCAATACTTAGCATTTTTGAACTCAATATCCAACTTTGTGTGATCTTGATCTTGCCATTTTACTCCGCCCCCACAATGATCAAAATGAAGATGAGTCAGAAACATATCGGTTACATCATTTTTCGAAAAACCCGCTTTTTTCAATGACCCATCCAGGCTAGCATCTCCATGAAGGTAGAAATGACTGAAGAATTTTTCACTTTGCTTATCCCCTATCCCATTGTCAATGAGAATTAATTGATTTCCATCCTCTATAGCCAGGCAACGCATTGCCCAAGTACACATATTATTTTCATCGGGTTGATTGGTTCTTGACCATAATGATTTTGGGACAACCCCGAACATAGCACCACCATCTAACTTAAAAAATCCTGTTTCTATAATATGTAAATTCATAACAATTCATTTATTGAAATTTGAAGTTATAAAAAAAATGGCTTTTAAAAATGTAAATAATCACATTCTTAAAAGCCATTTTATCAGTGGTAATTGTGACTTACTTAAAACCTGTTTTCATCTATTACTATTCAAATAAAAAAACATCAAATAATTAAAATTAGTTTAAAAAAGCGGCCAATGGAATCTCAATAAAAATGTAATAGACCAAATTCAACTGATGAAATAATTAATAGCTAACTCCCCCACTTTCGCCTAAGCGAAAAAGCGGGTTGGAGGGTAAAATGGCGGGCCAGCGTTGGCAATTGCGAGAAGTAGCATCATTTTACCTAGATTTTTTGCATACTTTTTCATCATTGGAAAAAGTATGAAACATCAAAGCACAAAAATTAGTAATTTAATTCTTATCTCTGCACTTTAGAACTAATAAAATGCAGTGCTTCAATTGTATCAAAAAATGGCTTTTAAAAATGCAAATGATCACATTCTTAAAAGCCATTTTATCAGTGGTAATTGTGACTTACTTAAAACCTGTTTTCATCTATTACTATTCAAATAAAAAAACATCAAATAATTAAAATTAGTTTAAAAAAGCGGCCAATGGAATCTCAATAAAAATGTAATAGACCAAATTCAACTGATGAAATAATTAATAGCTAACTCCCCCACTTTCGCCTAAGCGAAAAAGCGGGTTGGAGGGTAAAATGGCGGGCCAGCGTTGGCAATTGCGAGAAGTAGCATCATTTTACCTAGATTTTTTGCATACTTTTTCATCATTGGAAAAAGTATGAAGCATTAAAAACACAAAAATTAGTATTTTAATACTTATCTCTGCTCTTTAGAACTAATAAAATGCAGTGCTTCAATTGTATAAAAAAATGGCTTTTAAAAATGCAAATGATCACATTCTTAAAAGCCATTTTATCAACGAAATTTAAAGATTACTTTACAACTCCCATTCCACTAAACTTATCTATTCTTTCTTCAATTCTCTTATCTACTGATTTTTTATCCAGCGCCTTAAAATTCTTAAGAATGGTTTTTTTCACCTCATCAGCTACAGCCTTTAAGTTGGTATGTGCACCTCCTAGTGGCTCAGGAATTATTCCATCTATCAATTTATTCTTCAGCATGTCAGGAGCTGTTAACTTTAAAGCCTCTGCTGCCTGCTCTTTATAATCCCAGCTTCTCCATAAAATAGAAGAGCAAGATTCAGGAGAAATTACAGAATACCAAGTGTTTTCTAACATCAAAACTTTATCACCAATGGCAATTCCCAAAGCACCACCTGAAGCCCCTTCACCTATAATAACACAGATAACAGGAACTTTTAGCATGAACATCTCTTTAAGATTTCTCGCAATGGCTTCACCTTGTCCTCTTTCTTCTGCTTCAAGCCCTGGAAATGCACCTGGGGTATCAATGAAAGTCACGATAGGCTTATTAAATTTTTCAGCCATCTTCATCAGTCTCAAAGCTTTTCTGTAACCTTCGGGATTGGCCATACCAAAGTTTCTTTCTTGTCGCTGCTTAGTATTTCTACCTTTCTGCTGACCAATAAACATAAATGTTTGACCATCGACATTACCAAAACCACCTACCATGGCTTTGTCATCTTTTACAGTGCGATCACCATGCAACTCCACAAAGTCATCAGTGATCTCATAAATATAATCCAATGTGTAAGGTCTGTCAGGATGACGGGACAGCTGCACTCTTTGCCATCGGGTTAGATTTTGAAAAGTCTCTTTTTTTAAGGACACAATTTTATCTTCTAGTTTTTTGATGGCATCGGAGATATCCACATCGCTTTCTTCAGCAAGTGATTTCATTCCCGCCAATTTATTTTCTAATTCAACTATAGGTTGTTCGAATTCCAAAAGCATTATTTTAGTGTTTAATCAAATGTAAAATTAATATTTATTCTGGAAGCTTCATGAAATTTAATCAATTTCCCATCATCTTTCCAAAAGAACAAAGATAATAACAAAGGGGGAATAGTAACTTAAAAGAATGGAAACAAAAAAAGCCTAGTTCAAAAGTGAGCTTTAAAGCGTAGAGGTTAACAACACTAAATTTTAACCACAAAAGTAACATGAGAACACAAAGGAAAATAACCAAGGTTATTTTTTAGAACTACAGTGAAGGATGTTGTTCCATTATTTGAAGTTAACCAAAATGGATATAAACAAAAAAAGCTCACTTAAAAAGTGAGCTTTTAGCGGTCTGGACGAGACTCGAACTCGCGACCTCCTGCGTGACAGGCAGGCATTCTAACCAACTGAACTACCAGACCAAAATGTCAATTATGTCTCGTTTTTATTAATGTCTGGACGAGACTCAAACTGGCGACCTTCCCGATGAAGTCGGGACTTTCTAACCAACTGAACTACCAGACCAAAATGTAAAAAACAAAGCATTTAAAAGTACTTTATTTTGTGTTATTCTTACCGTCTTTCCGATAAGGTGATGCAAATGTAGGCGCATAATTTTTAATTGCAAAACCTTCGGGTAAAATAATTTGAAAAATTTTGCATAAAATCAGGCTACAAGTAAAGATAAGGTTGAATATCAGTTCTTTAGTTTGTTAAAAATAAATTTAATAAATTATCTATTTTCGTTAATGCTACGCAGTATGCGTACTTAATCATACTTTATAGCTTAATGAGAATTCGTTTAGCTATCTTATGGTGAATGTAACGCTTTCTTAAATATTCCCAAAACTACAAGGAGGACAATCAATCTTTTTATTTTTGTATATAAACAGATATGCAATTAATTCAAATTGCTTCAAAATTAGATTTTTTGTAATGCCGAGTATTTACTGAAAAAGAAACCTAAAAACACAAGGTTTAGAAGGAAAAAAAATCATAAAAATCGTCTCTTCTTTTTCCTCCATTGTGTTACTAAGGCTTTTGATAACAAAGAACCTACAATTTTTTAATTTTTAGTTGGTTGCTAACTAAATAAAACTTAGTTTAAATTTTGATTTAATTATTTTCAACTAAAACCTTTAACAGATGAAAAAATCACTATTCATTTATTTAACCCTAGTAGCTTTAGCACTTTATTCTTGTCAGGACAATTATCAAGACGTAGCTGATGATTGTATAATTTGCGATGACGATGGTGACGTACCAATTGATCCAGGCACCGGTGGTCCTGACGGCCCTGATGGTCCAGGTGGTCCTGATGGTCCGGACGATCCTGATGGTCCTGATGATGGAAATGGCTCAAATCCTTCTGAATGGGGAAATACCTGTAGCAATCAACAATTATATGATCAAGGAATTGATATTGGTCGATTGGATGCTAAATTTATAATTGAACAATCTTTCTACAGCACAGCCTGTATTAATTTAGGAATTACGGCCGACTGGCATGATTTAGCAAATCAAATCAATGATTGGTCAGATATCGTTCATGAAGATTTAGTACAAATCGATGACGCTTTCAAAATAACGAAATTCGATAAACAATGCTATTATACTACCGCTTCAGAAAAACAAGTTTTTTACGAATTTGTCCAATCCTATAAAGATTTTGTAAGAGATATTTACTTGGAAAACCAAGGTACAGAAAGAGAGTGCTATTGGAGAGGAATTTATGATGGATTTAGCCTGCAACTTTGCTATGATTCATTTAAAGTTAAATTCGTAACCTCTTGTGAGACATTACCTCCATTCTAATTAATCTATTCTGATAATATGAGGCTGTTATTAAATTAAAAATTTGTGACAGCTTCTTTTTTTTCAGCTAACTTAACTCTTCCAATTCCTATCATCATCCAAAATATGTCCCATACTTGCCATTTGGTCCAAACCAATTTTAATACAAAATACCCCGCTTTATCTTACTTTACAAGGTGAAGGATTATTGGTGAGGCTTCATTTTCCTTCCTTTGGGAGAAGGACTTTGAATTGCGCTCTATCCGCTACATTCGGTCCACCAGTATAGGAATGCTATCAAAACTTACTCTTTAGCACAAATTCTGCACTTAGTCGTTTATATAGATGAAAAAGTGATGCTGGAGATTAAAGCGCTTGAAATCAAATATTGCGTGGTTGAGACTTTTATAGTATAAAACTTAATCCAAGGGTAGCATAATGGTGCCATCTATCATTTATGCTAACTCCATCAATCTTCATTGCATTTTCTATATTGACCTCTGGTGATTTGATGCTGTATTTATAAAAGACATTAAATTTTGAGAATTGCGCTCCCGCAGTAAAATTCGTAAACAAAACAAAGTCTCTGACTTGATCTCCATTCAATTTATAGACACTTGGTTTTGCAAAAGAATTAGCATCATCCTCATTAGTAGAAAATACGCCAAAGCCTTCTAGCATGGTATTATGAATGACTAATCTTGGGTTTATATTTAGATTCATATACCCTTTGGCACGCCATATTTTATCATAACCTGTAAAATATTTACCGATTCTTAAAATATTGTCTTGATTTCTATGTCGAAAATTGTGGGATGATAAATTAATACCACCTTCTACATAAGTCATGTAATGCCCAGCAGCAAGTTCAATTGATGCGGAGGGAACCAGTCGAACTACATCCGATTTTAGATCAGCTTGTTTTTTTAAAAGTAACCTTTCATATTTCCCGTTGACTTGCAATCCAAGGCGACCTTCCTTAGCTATCTGTGCATCCCAACCATAGGGATAAGGGCTTAAGGATATATCTCTATGCAAAAAGTATTGAAAATTATATCCAAACCGACTTCCTATTATACCTAATTTGGTACTAAAACTCCATCTTCGCATGTAATTAAACGATATACCATTAAATTCATATCCTAAATATTTAAAATTGGCATGCGGCCTATCATTACGGTTAAATGAGCTGTCTGTAGTAAAATCCTTAAAATAGGGTGTAAATACTTCTGCCCCATAAATAATATTCTGGTAGCTTTGTGTAGGAAAGAGTCCATTCATCTTAAATAGGTCCGTACTGATAGAAACTTTAAGTGAACCAGTATAATCTACATCATTATTTTTTTGAATTCCTCCTATAGCAAATAAATCATTTGAAGACTCAATTTGAATACCTTTAATCCATTGTTTTTCAACTGTATTATAATTATACCAGGCTTGGTTGTTTTCAGCAATAAGCTTCATTTGCTCTGCCACTGCATGAACAAGTTTCTTCCTAATGAATTGTTCGTGTGAAGTTGAGTTGATGTCCAATTTGTTTAGAACATATCGAATAATTATCGTCAATTGCGTTAAATTACTGTATTCTCTAATAATTTCAAGAGTGGATGGTTTTAAAGCATTTTGAGAAAAATTTTCTTTTTCTAACTGAAATAGACTATCTACAAGTATTGAATATTCATTATAATAATCTAATAAACTTTCATTTTTTTCAAGTTTAGGTTTCTGCTTAACCTTCAAATCCCCTTCATCTTCAAGATCTTTCAAGTTTTGAATTCTGATAAGTTTTAAGTAATTCAATCTTTTACTGCTAACCTCTGGTGCTGGTAAAGATTTCAATACATCTTTTGAATTTTTAGATACTGCACTATCTTTTTCAGTCTGCGCAAGCAGGCTATAATTCAAAAAAAAGAATTGAAATAAGACTAAGAAGGTTATTTTGGAATAGAGAAGACTTACACAAATATAACTTTTAGGTTTAAATTGCTTGCTTGTCATTTAAGTAAATTTTTGGTTGAAATTTCTTTATGTCAATAAAAGTAGATTTTTAGTACATCTAAGTCAATACCTATAATTCGGTATATTAAAAGAATTAACAAAAAAAGAGAATTACTTTAACTCCAAAACTATATATCTCCTTCCAGAACCATGAATATGTACCCCATATTCATCTTCTGTTTATGAATGAAAGGATATTAAATAAAGTTAGAGTATAAAAAACCACTTATGCCTCCATCCTTTCCACCCCAAAACAGTGTCTATCTCCTACAAAACTATCAACTTAAATGAAACAGACCCTTTTCATTATCATTTTATCATTTCTATTGATTAGCAATAGCTTTTCGCAAGGAAATCCTATTATTGACAATACCCTAAATTTTAAAGTGATGCCGGTATCGCTTTTGGCATATAATCCTAGGCACAGAGTGGGGCTGGAATACATTACGCAAAACAGATGGGCTTATAGCTTTGATTTCGGTTATGGCAACTATGCACTCAATAAAAAAAGAATTGATGGCTTAAAGTGGGGAAAGGATTATAGCTATTACGAATTAAGACCTGAAATAAAATACCTATTTGTGAAAGGTAAAGAGTACTTTATGTATGCTGCTGTGGAATTTTTTCATATTAATGTGCAGGACAATTTTGTATCAGGCAGGTATCAGCAAGAAGATCCTTATGTTGGTATTTTTTACGAAAGTGCAAGTTTTCGCAAACGCAAAACAGGTGCTCACCTTAAAGGAGGCGTTAACTTTATCGCATTAGATCGACTGCATTTTGATTTTTATGGAGGCATCGGTTTAGCCAAAAGGAGCATTTCTTATTATGATGTAGTCAACCCAGAAGAGAGCGGTGAAGTTTGGGTAGAATGGATTCCAAAACCCGATTTATTTGAAGGAGAATCCATTGTAACACACTTAACCCTTGGCTTAAAAATTGGCTATACTCTTTGGATGAAATGACGCATCATGTTCAGTGAAAATCACTATTCACTGTCGCTTCAAAAACCGATTAAATTCATTCATAATGAATAAATGCCCTATTGCTTGAGTATTTTTGTAGATAAACCAGGGCAAGGTGGGCACAAAGCGGTGAATAGCAGAAATTACATGTTCATTCTTCATAACAGATCGAAATTCTAACCATCCCATATCTGTTCTTTTACACAGTGCTCCTCCCGTAATAAAAAATAGTCTTCTGTTTTCATCACTTCGGCTTGGCATGTAAGTTAACTCTAACAGCACTATATTAAAGAGATGAAATCGAACAAGATTTCCGCTCATAGTGGCCTTCAAAATAAATTTAAAGTATTTATCTAACCATCTGGGATAGATATCTGCTACCCATTCCGCTGGTTTATTGCCCGGATTGCTTAATCGCTGCACGCTTCTTACAGTATTACGCTCTTCTTCTTCATCGTAACTTCTTTTAATGCGAGGAAACTTTTCATATAAAGCTTTTCTAATGCTTTTTTCAATGGGCACCTCTCCTTTCCAATGAAATTTTTGCGTTTTATCGGCCCGCATATCATGCCTCAAGCTATCGATTAAAGGGGATACAAAAGTGATGCTAGTGCCTGAAAATAATGCTACCCATAATTTAGAAAAACCGAGAGTAAAAAATGGAATGGAAAAAATCCATCGCTTTTTATTAAGTTCTTGTGAAGTGATTTCCAACATTTCCATGTAAGAGGTGACTTCAGGACCCGCCACTTCAATGGCTTCCCCATAAACTTCTTCATTCCCTAATGACCGCTCAATGAAATTAAGTATATCCGCAATATCAACCGGTTCAGATGGGGACTTGCACCACTGAGGACAGGCCATAACTGGTAATTTCCTCACTAATTCTTCTACCACGCTAAAGGATGAGCCTCCTGGTCCTACCACAATACCCGCACGGATCGTAGTCAGTGGCACTGACCTAGACCCTAAGGTGAGTTCAGTCTCATATCTACTTTTTAAATGCTTCGAGTAATCATTAGTTTCTTTCGGAAGAATACCTCCAATAAAAATGATTTGTTTTAGGCCGCAAGCTTCAGCAGAACGGGCAAAATTATCGGCCAATAATAAATCAGTATCCTCAAAAGAACCCTGATTCATTCTAGTGCTAGGGTTCATACTATGGACCAAATATAGTGCGTAATCAGCCCCTTTAAGCGCATCCGTAGTGCTAGAAAGAGAATATAGATCTGCTCGCCTCCATTCAACAGAAGGATACTGATCGTCTTTTACTTCTCCCCTGCTGAGTGCAATAATATCATAGGTTTCATGATAAGTATCTATAAACCATTTCCCTATAAAACCGGTGGCACCGGCTATGGCCACTTTCTTTTTCATGTCCTATTAAGTCAAAATCATTCCATTTTGTTGGAATAATTATTAAATACTAACATCTCTATTTTCAACAAACTAAAAATTTTATTTTTCCTGAACTAATAGCTAATAATTTTAGTATTTATATTTAACTTTGCTAAATATATTAGTTTTAATGCGACAAATAGCCCACATAGATTTAGATTCATTTTTCATCAATTGCACGCTGCTGAAATTCCCTGATTTAAGGGGGAGACCTCTCATCATCGGAGGACTAAATAACCGTGGAATCGTAGCCTCAGCCTCTTTTGAAGCTAAAAAGTATGGTGTGCATAAAAGTATGCCTACTCGGGTGGCTTTACAAAGATGTCCCGATGCGGTATTGCTCAAAGGCGATTTTGACCTTTTTACTAAATATTCTGACATCGTGAACGAAATTATGACAGAAAGAACGCCTTTGCATGAAAGGGCTGGCATAGATGAGTTCTATTTAGATATGACCGGTATGGATCGATTTCACAACACCTCTAAATTTACGAAGGAACTGGTGAACACCATAAAATCAGAAACGGGATTGCCTTTACTCTACGGACTTAGCGTAAATAAGACGGTGGCTAAAATTTGCACTTCCCATGCCCGTCCTATCGGAGGCTTTGAAGTATTGGATAATTATGTGCAGCCTTTTTTAGATCCGCATTCTATCCGGCAACTTCCGGCTGTAGGCAGTAAAACGTTTAAGTTGCTCAGAAGAATTCGAATTAAATTCATCAAACACATCCGTTCTTTACCGCCCGAGGCCATGAATGAGCTTTTGGGGAAAACAGGGATCGGCATCTGGAAGAAAGCCAATGGGATTGACCCAACACCAGTTGTCCCCTATTCTTCTGAAAAATCAATCGGCAAAGATTTTACTTTTGATCAGGATACGCAGGATCTAAAAATATTGAAAGGAACGCTACTAAAGCTGATAGAATTTCTGGGATTCAAATTGCGCAAACTCAACCAAATGTGTGCCTGCGTTTCCGTACGGATTCGCTACAGCAACCATGATACGGAAACCATGCAAAAGAAAATACCTTATTGCGCTAATGATGAAATACTTATGGATGTAGCCTTTGAGCTTTTCAAAAAATTATATCACAGAAGAATGCTTATTCGGCTGATAGGTGTAAAGTTCTCTCATTTGGTGCAGGGCAGTCATCAGATCAACCTTTTTACGGATAATGTAAAAACTATTGAGCTTTATCAGGCGATGGATAAACTGAAAAATCGCTATGACAATCCAGCCATTGTCCACAGAGCCTTGAGTCTATAATTATAAAGTAGTGTATCAAAGAACAGTGATAAATAATTGTTTTCTACTAACTGAAATCCGTGAGTCTATCCCCTTGAGGGGATTATAGGGGTGTTTTAGCTTGGAATTAAAATAGAGAAATGAAATAAATTGAATTATGTGAAATATCGAATTTGTGATGACGTCTGTTAGGGGGTAAAATTATGACACCCCCCTTCGCCCTCCGCCAGCTGGCGGAGAGCAGCCTTGATTCAACTTTGCTGTATAATTTGAAAATGTGAGTCTAAATTACTTTTACTAAAAAGTAAAACAATGAGGACAATGTGTATAGTTTCCAGCTAATCGAAATCCGTGAAGCTATCCCCTTGAGGGGATTATAGGGGTGTTTTTTAGCTTGAAATTAAAATAGAGAAATGAAATAAATTGAATTATGTGAAATATCGAATTTGTGATGACGTCTGTTAGGGGGTAAAATTATGACACCCCCCTTCGCCCCCCTGAAGGGGGGAGCAGCCTTGATTCAACTTTGCTGTATAATTTGAAAATGTGAGTCTAAATTACTTTTACTAAAAAGTAAAACAATGAGGACAATGTGTATAGTTTCCAGCTAATCGAAATCCGTGAAGCTATCCCCTTGAGGGGATTATAGGGGTGTTTTTTAGCTTGAAATTAAAATAGAGACTAATGGTTTTATCTGAAAATAAAAGAATGAATTGTAAACAGGGATTAGGCACTACGACACCCCCCTTCACCCCCCTCAAGGGGGGGAGCAGCCCTGATCAACTTTAAATAGTAAATAGATAATGTGTAGATTTTAAAACCTAATTGTAAAAAAATAAAAGATAAGAATAAAGCATAATGCATTCTGATGATTTCAATCTGTGAGGCTATCCCCTTCAGGGGATTATAGGGGTGAAAAATTAAAACACCAACAGAGCTTAAAAGCCTGTTCTTTTAAGAATATAATTTAATCGGATAACAGTAATTATAAGTTAAAATTTTATGTATTTAAATTGTCACTCTTTCTATTCATTGCGCTACGGCACACTTTCGGTGGAAGCCCTGGTTCAGCAGGCCGTACTCAATGGTGTAGAAAGTTTAGCACTTACGGATATAAACAGCACCACCGGAGTTACAGACTTTGCCAAGCATTGTGTGGAAGCCGGCATTAAACCATTGGCAGGAGTTGAAATAAGAAAGAACGATAAGTTGTTGTATGTGGCTGTTGCTAAAAATTTAGAGGGTTTTAAGGAGATTAATGAGTTACTCACCAAAACAAATTTGTCGGAAATGCCTCTCCCTTTTCAATCGCCTTATTTCCATAATGTTTTTGTCATCTACCCTACTCATAATGTCCCGGAAATCCTCCAAAATCACGAATTCATTGGCATTAAGCCTTCAGAGTTAAAAAGATATCAACCTTCCTTCGCAAAACGAACAAACAAATTGGTATGTCTTTATCCTGTTACTTTTTCAAGCAAGCAGGAGTTTAATTTACATAAATTATTGCGATGCATTGATTACAATATACTCCTGAGCCATCTTACTCAGCAACAGCAGGCAGGCACGGGTGAATACATGATTCCAATTCGGGAGTTAAAAGCACTTTATCAGCATTATCCTGAGATCATCCGGAATACAGAGCTTTTATTTGATCAGTGTAGCTTCCCTTTTGATTTTAAATCTCCTAAAAACAAAAAATGCTATACCTCAAGCTATTATGAGGATAAGATTCTGCTGGAAACCTTGGCGTTAGAGGGCTTTAAAGACCGTTATGCTGCTACTAATCAGCAAGCCAAACAGCGCTTATATGATGAACTGGAGATTATCCATAAAATGCAATTTGGGTGTTATTTCCTCACCACCTGGGATATCATCCGTCATAGTCTAAGCAAAGGATATTTCCATGTAGGCCGAGGTAGTGGAGCTAACTCTATTGTGGCTTACTGCTTGAAAATTACGGAGGTAGATCCTATAGAGCTCAACCTCTATTTTGCCCGCTTTTTAAATAATAAGAGATCAAGTCCGCCCGATTTCGATATTGACTGGAGCTGGACGGATCGAGATGATATTATAGATTATATTTTCAAAAGGTTTGGACGGGAGCATACCGGATTTTGCGGAACAGTAACCGACTTTAAGCATCGCTCTACGGTGCGTGAACTGGGAAAAGTATTTGGTCTGCCCAAAGAAGAACTGGATCAGCTTTCGCGTATGTCATTCGATCATGAGCCACAGGACAAATTAGTCAAAAGTATTCAGCATTATGGTAAAATGCTGGCGGGCTATCCTAACCAGCTCTCCATGCATTCCTGCGGTATTTACATTACCGAAGAGCCCATTGCGAATTATACAGCCATGAATATTTATCCCAAAGGAGTCCCTACCTGTGAGATCGATATGTACATGGCAGAAAATTTCCACTTAGAAAAAATTGATATCCTTTCACAGAGAGGTTTAGGCCACATAAAAGAAGCGGTTAGCATTGCAGAGAAGAATAAAGGTGTTAAAATCAATATATCGGATACTAAAAGCTTTAAAAAAGATGATAAGTGCAATGAATTGCTGAGAACGGGTAAAACCTTGGGCTGCTTTTATATTGAAAGTCCGGCCATGCGTGGTTTGCTGAGGCGATTAAAATGCAATAGCTATGAAACGCTGGTGGCGGCCAGCAGTATCATTCGGCCGGGAGTAGCGCAAAGCGGTATGATGAGAGAATATGTAGAGCGGCATCGGGATCACTCCAGGATCAAGTATTTTCATCCGGTATTTGAAGAGCAGTTGAAAGACACCTATGGAGTAATGGTATATCAGGAGGATGTTATTAAAATAGCGCATCATTTTGCGAAGCTTGATCTGAATGATGCGGATGTTTTAAGACGGGGCATGTCCGGAAAGTCACGCTCTCAACAAGAAATGGATAAGGTGAAGAACCAGTTCTTCAGCAATTGTGCAGCCATGGGGTATCCTAAAGAGATGGTGGAAGAAGTATATCGACAAATTGCTTCTTTTGCGGGCTACAGTTTTTGCAAAAGTCACAGTGCCTCTTATGCGGTAGAGAGCTATCAGAGTTTGTATCTAAAAGCTTATTATCCCTTGGAGTTCATCACTGCAGTTATCAATAATAATGGGGGCTTTTACCGGCCTGAAGTCTACATTAATGAAGCGCGGATGTTAGGCGCTCATATAGAAGCGCCCGATATTAATTATAGTTTCGCCAATGCCAGCTTGAAAGATAAAACTATTCACCTGGGGCTAGATCAGATCATGCATCTTTCTAAAAAGGGCATTGAAGGGATTTGCAAGGCAAGAGAAAAAAAGGGATCGTTTTCAAGCCTCACAGACATACTCGAAAGAGCCGACTTGAATTTTGATGACATTAGCTATGCGATATATGCCGGAGCTTTGAGAAGCATTTCCAGAAGCAAAGGGCAGTTGATTATAGAAGCCAAACGCTTTTTTGCTCATGAGCCTGTAAAAACAACCGAATTGCAGCTGTTCAACATCAAACCAAAGGAATATACTTACGAAATTGATGAGGGGGATATGTATGAAGATGCTTTTGATGAAATGGAAGGCTTAGGCTATCCGGTTTCTGTTTCTCCCTTCAACTTATTAAAAACAAATTATCGAGGGGCTGTTTTTGCCTCTGAACTTTTTAAAAATGAAGACAAAACCGTTCGTATGGTGGGCTATTTGATTTCCATAAAAGATGTACCCATTACCAATAAAGATGGTAAAACAAAAATGAATTTCGGTACCTGGATTGATGTTTATGGTGGCTATTTCGATACGGTTCATTTTCCGGTTTCTCTCAAAAAGCATCCTTTTACCGGATTAGGTTGCTATCTACTTTTGGGTAAGATTGTCATCGACCATGATTTCCCTAGTGTAGAAGTTCAGAAGATGGAGAAGCTTCCAATGATCCCGGATCCACGCTATAGCGATGAAAAGCGTCCTGATACTAAGATCTGGGATAATATGCGAGTAGCTCATAGCTATACTTCCAGGGCTCCTTACCCAAATCAGGAAGAATTGGATGAGTTGTATGGAAGAAAGCCGGTGTCAGGTAAATATGAGGAGAAAAAAGAAACTAAAAACCAGTTATCGATTGGTGGCAGGAGGTAGTAATTATTTAATAAAGTTTTCCGAAAATTTTATGTAATTCTACAATTAAGGCCTTACTAAATTTCAATCGCTTAAATCTTTACCTATTTTTGAACTTCTGCTTTTAAACCTATAAGCTCATGAAAAAAGTCATCATAGCGGTCATTATTTTTATCCTTGCTATAGCTTTAACTTATGTCTATTTTTTTCATCTTCAACCAGTCAAAAAGAATAATCCTTTAATGGCAGTACCGAAAGATGCCAGCATGATTTTTCAATTGGAAAACCCTTTTGAAGAATGGAATGAAATCTCCGACAACCAGATTTGGAATTATTTAAAAACCAACCCCTATTTCAAAGAGATTGGTCAGGAACTGGACAGCCTGACTGTTGATATGAAAAATAATAAGAGCCTCTACGAAATGGTGATGAACCGGCCAATGGTGATGTCTATTCATAAAACTAGGCCAGATGATTACGACTTCCTTTATGTGATTGATTTACAACGCGCTACACAATTCAATTTTGTTAAAAATTACATTCAAGACTTGGATGAAGACATTGAAAATGTTTATTCTAGAGACTACAATGAGCAGGAAATTATTGAATTTAGCTTTGCTGACTCCCCAACTACCTATTATCTCTACATTCATGAAAATCTTTTGAATGTTTCATCCACTCATACTATCATTGAGCAATCAATAGATCAACTCAAAAAACCTGATATAATTCGTGATCTTGATTTTGTTGACATAAGCAATGAATTAGGCTCAAACGACATCAATATGTACATTAACTATGAAGCATTCGCAGACTATTTAACGATCTGGATGTCACCCAATAGTACTGAGACTCTCAAAACACTAAAATATAGTGGTATGTCATTAGAAGCTACCGAAAATGTTTTTTCGGTAAAAGGCTATTCTAGCCTGACCAATGAAAAGTCTAATCTCCTTTCGGCTTTGATGAAATCTGGTAAAGGAGAAGTAAATGCTGGAACTATAGTGCCGGGAAATGCCTCTTACTTCATGAGTTTAGGTTTTGACAATGCGCAAGATTTTTACACTCAAATGGAAGTAGTCCTAAAAGCGGCTGAAGACGGACCGTCATATTTAGAAAGTAAGGCGAAGATTGAAGACTACCTTAAAATCTCAATTGAGGATGATTTCTTAAGTTGGATTGATAATGAGATTTCTTTAATCCAGCTTAATTCTGAAAGTAATCAAAATGAAGTTGAATTAGCTGTAGCTATCAAACATAAAGACTTAGACGATACCAAAGAACGGCTCGATTTTATAGCTCAGCAGATCAAAAAGAAGACTCCCGTAAAGTTTAAAGGAATTAAATACAAAGGCTATGACATCCAATTCCTGTCCATAAAAGGTTTTTTTAAGTTAATGTTTGGAAATGCATTCAAAGGGATTGATAAACCTTATTACACAATTATGGATGATTATGTAATATTTAGTAATTCTCCACGCACGATTGGTAAAATCATTACTGCGGTGAATGAAAAAACCACGCTTGATCACACGAAGGAGTATGCTTTGTTCATGGAGAATTTCGCTTATGAATCAAATCTGTTTGTTTATATCAGTGCAGAGGAATTGGTGCTGGATGCAAAAAAATTATTGGATAATGAATCTTGGCAGGAGTTAAAACCCCATACCACATACTTTCAAAGTTTTCCTATGATCGGCATGCAATTTACAGTAGATGGAGATTTAATGAGGCATCAGATGCAAATGAATTATTTGAATCATGAACAAATGAGCAATTGGAAAGCCTTGGTTCAAGAAAGTAGCACTGTGCAAGAGGAGGTGGCTGACACAAGCAAAACTGAAGAAGAAGAAGAAATAATCGCTGTTGAGGAAATCCTACCTGAGGATCTCAATAGTAAAACTTTTATAGAATATTTCGACAATAAGGAAATTAGATTTGAAGTATCCCTAAAAGATGGCTTGAAGCATGGCCGCTATTTCCAGTATGATAGTTTGGGGAATATGATCATTAAAGGAAGATATAGAGATGACGAGAAGTCCGGTAGCTGGCGTTATTATGATGCAGAGGGTAATCTGATTAGGAAGGAAAGATTTTAAAATAAGGCCTGAATGTAAGCAAAAAATTATTTGTACAGCATAAGATAATTCAAGCGACTGGTTCCTGAATGACCATTTGAAGCAATAAGGATCTACCAAAAGAAAATAGCATCAGGAAAATTCCTGATGCTATTTAACTGTTTTATTTCTATAAAACCGCAACACCATTTAAATAGGACACGGATTTAATATAAATAATCTAAAGCTACTTGATCATCTCCATTGAACGGTCTGTTACTGCCGTCAGTACATGATAGCATCCAAGATGCATCTGCTAAAGAGGCTCCTGTTGGTGTGCCAGGAATGTGGTTAGCACCAACGCCACCATTGCCTTCGTTGGCAGTAGAGCCACCACAGCTAATACTCCTATCAAAATAATCAGTATGACGGAAACCAATACAATGTCCCATTTCGTGTGCAATAATAGTTGCAATGCCATCTGTGCTTAAGCCATAAGAAGATTCTAAAACACCACTCATTTTTATTTCACCGAAAGGCTCGCAAGATGAAGTTGGAAATCCAGCAGAACCTAAAACGCCTCTTCTTTCATCTCTTTTACTTAATCTTGTCATCACGATATCAGCTTGATTTTGGTTAAAAACCCTCTGAAAAGTTAAGGTCAGGTTTTGTGCATTAAAGCGGTTAATAGCTTCTTCAAGTCCGGCAATCATAGCAGAACTATAACCTTTTCTACCTCCTTCTGCAGCATACATAGTAATTGTTCTTGGTCCGCAAACCAAGTTGTCTGTACTATACTGCTCAGCATTGGGCAAAAAGCTAGGCTTCTTCATTTCTGCGATCGTTTTATCTGTCAAGTAAATATCGCCTTCCACAAGATAACCATCTTCAAATATCATAGGGGCCTGATCATAAACATTGAAGCCTAAGTCTTCTAATTGTTGGATCACAGTAGGATCAACGGAAAGTTCATCTACCGTTAGTGTCTCCTCTTCCTGACAAGAAATGAATAATGTAGCGCATGCAAATAACGCTGTTGCAAGTAATTTTGATTTTTTTAACATTTTGTAAGATTTTAATTAAAAGTTATGTAATCCTATCAAAAATTATTTGCTTTTACAAACATTATTTGGCTTAAATATATATTTGAAACTTTTAATATTTATGTAATTAATTATTACCACACTTTATTTCTATTTTAACACCTTTCTCACATTATTATTTTGTACACTAATTAAGTATAGTTTGTTAATTGTGTAGGTGAAAAAGGCTCTTACAAGGAAGTTGAAAGCTATTAAATGACTTTACTTAGTTTGTGACAACTTCCTATTCGATTCAAACCTGAAGCTCCACCTATTCCTAGGTGTTAAAATTATTGGGGTGTATAAAAAGATAAATAATTCAGAGCAATTGTCTTTGACAACATTAAAAATCAGGACACAAAAAAAGCCATTCGCAAAACTGCGAATGGCTTTAGATAATGAGCCTCCTGTCGGGCTCGAACCAACGACCTACTCATTACAAGTGAGTTGCTCTACCAGCTGAGCTAAGGAGGCTTTAGTTCATTTAGAAAGACTTTCTAAATGCTGCAATCAGTTATTAACCTTTTGTTATCCCTGAATGCGGATGCAAATATAAAGGCTGTTTTTATTAATCCAAACCCCTTTACTAAAAAATATTAAAGAAATTTTTAATCAATTGAACGAACTATACGTAACTGCTTCTTTAACAGGGAGATTTCCTTTTCGGCTTCTTCAATTTTAATTTCAAATTCCTGTTTTACTTTATCCGCTGTTTTTGAAGACGCAAAAAATTCCATATTATTTTTCCAGGTTACAATATCATTCTGTAAGTCACCGATCTTTTTCCTGATGGAATTTTCTTTTTGATTCAATTTACGATCAGAATTTGGACCAGACATAATTTTGGTAATCTGAGCCATCAATTTCACCTTCTCCCTCTGCTCGTCAGATAACACATCTTCTGATTTATCAATAAAGTTTTGTACTGCAGTGGAGAAATCTTCTTTTACCTTTTGAATAGCTTCTTTAGGGACGAATCCAATCTTACCGTAAGCCTGTTCGTACGCTTCCAGTTGATCTAAGTCGCCAGGCTCTAATTGATTTATTTGCGAGATGATATCTTCCTTTGCTTTCAGATTTGCCTCAAACTCTTTCTGAGCATCTTTAGAACCAGCTCTTTTGTTTTCAAAAAACTTATCACAAGCAGATTTAAATTCTTTATATATACTTTCTCTAAACTTCTCAGGAACTGGCCCTACATCCTTCCACTGCCTTTGTAATCCTTTTAATTGATCTGCCGTTTTATTCCACTCGGTGCTTTCGGATAGTTCTTTCGCCTTTTCAACAAATTCCTGCTTTTTCTTCAAGTTCTCTTCGCGCATGCTATCCAAACGCTTAAAGAACTCATGTTTGTTAGCAAAAAACTGTTTGAAATTACCCCAGAAGCTTTTATTAATTTCCTTTGCATTTTCCTTAGGAACTTGTCCAGTGGCCTCCCATTCTTTTTGAATAGCTAGAATCTCCTTCGTCTTGGCATTCCATTCTTTAATTCTATCAGAATTGAAATCAAGATAGGGCTTCAATTTTTCAATTATCACCTCTTTTTTCTCAAGATTTTCGGTTTGAATCTCTTTTAGATTCTTTACAAATTCTTTTCGCTTTTCGTAAATAGCATCTGAAGCGGCTTTAAACCTTTGCCAAAGTGGCTCTTGTTCTTCCTTAGGAACAGGACCAATATGCTTATATTCTTCGTGCAAATCGTTCAAATGCTTAATCGCATAAGGGACATCTTCGGATTGCGCTAATTCCTCTGCTTTCACACAAAGCTCCACTTTAGCTTGAAGATTCTTCTTCCTGTCAAGTTCCTTTAATTCAAAAAGGATGCTTCTTTGATCATAGTATCGATCTAAAAGGGCATTATAGTTCGCCCAAAGGGTTTTAGATTGATTACCTGGAACTGGTCCAACTGATTTCCATTCCTTTTGAAGATCCTTGATCACATTCAAACTAGTAATGGTTTCTTCCCCATCAACAAGCTCACGTAATCGGTCTAGAATTTCTTGTTTAGTTTTTAGGTTCTCGTCTTTTTGATTTTCAAGTTCCCTAAAGTGTTTTTTTCTTCTATCTCTATATAATTGGTAATTGGCTTCAAATCGATCGTTCAGTTCATCATGCTTCATTGCAAAATCACCTTCTTCTCCCCCATCTGCTAGAAATTTATCAAGGGCTTCTTTTCTTTCCGCTTCATAAATTTCATCGAATATCGGCTTTATTTCATTGATAATGCGATCCGCCTTTTTGAAGTTATCACTTTTAGAAACTTCTTTGATGGCTTCCACCAATTGTTCTTTATTAAATTCAGAATAGTCAGGCAGCTCTTCATGATCATCGTGTTCATCATCATCCTCTTCTTGCTTTTCATCCTCAGTAGACTCAGAATTGTCTTTCTGATCCTGAACTTCTACTTGCAGTTCATTCTTTTCTGATCCCTCAGCAGAATTTCCGTCCTTCTTTTGATCAGCTTCAGAACTGGCTTCTTCTTTTAATTGATTTTCTTCTGCAGGAATTTCACTTTCTATATCATGCCCCTTTTCTACTTGAGCAGAATCTTCTAACTTATTCTCTGATGTGGCTTCCACATGCTCCTTCTCTTGACCCAATTCCGAATTATTCTCTTTTGGATTTTCAGAAGTACCTTTTTCGTCTATCATAATAGTTTAACTTTCTGTAATATATTATAAGGTACAATATTAATTAAAAATTGTGAAAAGTTTCAATCAATTAAGATTGGGATCGGATGGGTAATTAGCATAAATCTTAAATCTGCCTCCCATTTTCTCCAAAATGCTTTTCCAGAGTGTTTCAGGAGGGCTACTAAAAATATAGGATGGATGAACTCCTCTTGCTATTATCCAACTATTATGATCTATTTCTTCTTGCAATTGGTTTTCTGACCAGCCGCTGTAGCCAACAAAAAATCTAGACTTTTCATGATTAAGTTCTCCTTTTTGCATTAAATTCTGCAACACGCTAAAATCCCCTCCCCAATATAAGCCATCACAAATTTTTTGACCTCCTGCTTTCAATTCTTCAATATTGTGAATAAAATGAAGTGTATTTTGTTGAACTGGTCCGCCTACATACAAATCTGCTTCAAAGCTGCCAATTTCTTGTAAGACCTCATCTACCTTTAAAATGGATAATTTATTGAGAACAAAACCAAAAGACCCTTCTTCGTTATGTTCACAAAGGAGAATCACAGTTCTATCAAAGTTATTGTCCGGCAAAAAAGGTTCCGAGAGCAATAAATCTCCTTTTTGTGGTTGTTCGATATTTTTAAATTCAAAATACTCCATTTTAATGAAGTGCAGCTTTTAATGGTAAGGCATTAAGAATATCAGCTTCCGCTACGCTCATAGCATCTAATCTATTATATACTTCTTCTTTATCAAAATAATGAAGCGCCATATCGACAAAAATTTCTCCATGCTTAGCCTCAGATGCCCACAATCTATGATAAAACTTCTTTAAGTCACTTTCTGGTAATGCCTCATAAACCATTCTAAATCGTTCTGCTCCTCTTGTTTCGACCAAGGAGGCCAGCAGTAACCTGTCCATAAATCTCTCTTCTCTACCAGACCGACAAGTTTTAATCAAATCATCCACATAATAATCTTTTTCTATTTTATGAGGTAATTGAATGCCTTTAGATTGCATAATAGCATAAACATCTCTAAAATGTTCTAATTCTTCAACAGCAGTATCAATCAGTTCGGGAATTATCTCCAACCTATCTGGAAATTTAGCAACAAAACTCATAGCCATGCCTGAAGCTTTTCGTTCGCAATTTGCATGATCTTGCAAAAAGCTATCAAAGTCATTCATTACAGTATCAATCCATTCCTGACTACTATCAACTTTTAAATCAATCCTTAACTTCATTTAGAAAATAATTTTACTATTTATCCTCCAATAATTGGAAACAATTTGAAACAATAATAATTTTAAATTCATTAAGCCACTAATAATTTAAAGAGAAATCTCAAAAAAAATGAAGCAATCCATAGCTGATATCCGAAAAGAATATACTGCACTCAGTTTAAGCGCATCCGAAGTGGACCCAAATCCTGTCAGTCAGTTTTTAAGTTGGTTCGATATGGCTCTAAAAGCCGAAATAATGGAGCCAAATGCCATGACACTATCAACTACCGATGGTAACAAACCCGCTTCTCGGATTGTGCTGCTAAAAGGCGTGGAAAATGAGGAGTTTGTATTTTACACTAACTACAAGAGCTCCAAGGGATTTCAAATGGACCAAAATCCAAATGTTTCATTGAATTTTTTCTGGCCAGAATTGGAAAGACAAGTTAGAATTGATGGCATGGTCCAAAAGGTCGATGTAGCTACAAGTGACGATTACTTTAATAGCCGTCCGCGAGGAAGTCAAATTGGAGCCTGGGTTTCTCCGCAAAGTGAAGTAATTGACACGAGAGAAGTATTGGACAGTAGATTAAAAGAAGTTGAACTTAAATTCCAAGATAAAGTGGTTGAAAGACCCTCACATTGGGGTGGATACCGTGTGAAACCAAATATGATAGAATTTTGGCAAGGAAGACCAAGTAGATTACATGATAGGATTCGATATACCATCTCTGATTCTAGGAATTGGAAGATTGATAGATTAGCGCCCTAAACGTCAGATTTATATTTTCAGCGATATGCCTATCATAAAAGGTTTGTAGTTCAACCGATAAAAGAAGAAACTTTTATTTGTGTAGTAATCCCGGTTTACAAAGAAAATGATCTTTTGCCAACCTTGGGGGCTTTAATTGAATGTGAAAAAACTCAGTTTCCGGTGGAAATTATTTTCGTTATTAACCACCCTGAAAATTCAAAGCCACAAGAAAAAGAAAAAAGTCTGCGCAGCGTTGTTCAGATTGAGGAGTTCGTAAAAAATCATAATTGCGAACTTACTTTTCACATTATCAAGGCCTATGATCTCCCTTCTAAAAAAGCCGGAGTTGGTCTAGCCAGAAAAATTGGAATGGATGAGGCGGCTTTCCGACTAAATTCAATCAATCAGGATGGGGTTATTCTATGCTTTGATGCAGACAGCCAATGTACTCCAAATTATTTAAGGGAAGTTGAAAAGCATTTCTTGGAATATTCAAATTGCAACGGGGCCTCTATTCATTATGAACATCCCTTATATTTGGAGAATGGGAAATTAAATGATGCGATTGTTCTCTACGAATTGCACTTAAGGTATTATATCCAAGCATTGAAATATACAGGCTATCCTTTTGCCTTTCATACCATTGGCTCCAGCATGGCCGTTAGATCCACTGTCTATCAAAAGCAAGGTGGAATGAACCAAAGAAAAGCCGGAGAGGATTTCTATTTTTTGCATAAAATTATTCCATTAGGAGATTTTCATAATATCTCCACAACCAAAGTGATTCCTTCAGCAAGAATATCGGATCGAGTGCCATTTGGAACTGGAAGAGCCATGAAGGAACACCAAGATCAAACCAAAGACTTAGAATTGAGCTATGATTTTGGTAGTTTTAGCGTGATAAAATCGTTTTTGGAAGAAATTGAACGAGAAACCACCGAAAATCTCCCCAATACCGTGATCAAATTTCTAAGGGAAAATAACTTTCTTTCAGAATTAGAAAAAATACAATCGCAATCCAAAAATGCGAATCATTTCAAAGAACGATTTTTTGAATGGTTTAATGGCTTTAAAATGTTGAAATTGGTTCATTTTCTAAGAGACAATTATTTTCCTGAAAAACCACTTATTTTAGATGCTAATCAGTTATTAAAAGAAATTGGCATTATACATCAAACGGAATTATCAGCCTTAGAATTACTTGAAAGGTACAGAAATTTAGATAAAGAATGCACCGGCTTCAAACAATAGTATGATAGAAAGAAAACGTTAATTTATATCAGTCAGTCCTGCAAAGACCTAGCCCTCATTGATTCAAAATACTCTTCAAATCTACCTCTGAATAATTGATCGACTTTAAAGTTTTATTGTCTGACTTTCTATAAACCAAGAAAAAGTCCTCCTTTCTTTCATAGTAAGCATCCTGATTTTGTGAGATATAATGATTGACAGTCGCTTGAGCCTCTTCTTCAGAGCGACAAACTTTGCTCATATTAGATCTTTGGACTTCCTCAAATAGTGAGGCAAACCGCTCTCCCATTCCGAATTCTAAAATGGCTCCTGCCAAGACATATTGCAGATCACACAGAGCATCTGCTGCTTCAACCAAATCTTGATTTTTAACAGCTTCTTCTAGCTCTTGGAGTTCTTCTCTAAGCAAATTCAGTCGCAACTCAGCTCTGTTTTTAGAAGGAATTTGAGGCTCTGATAATATTGGATGATTAAATGTTTTATGGAATTTGGATACGGAATTAAGTGCTTCTGCTTCTTTCATTATTGTTTATTAATTATATGTCATGAAATAATAAATAGTGCAAAATAAATAATATAAACAACAATAAGTCACTAAATGATCTTTTCAAAATAATTACATAATCCAAAAGCCAAGAAAATCAACTACTTAATTAATTTGTTTTTACTTCCTTCTAAAAAACCTTTACTTTCAAGGTCATTTTCAATAATTGACAGTATTTTTTTTGCCATTTTCCTAGAGAAATAACGCACAGGTGCTAATAATAAAACAAATCTAAGAACTGCATTGCCACCAGAGATACCCAATCTCAAAATTTGCAGAACTGCTTTAATACGGCCTTTGATCTGTTTGTAATAGGCATTTGAAATATCATTCATTGTCAGCTTAGGAAATTTGGGCACTGAATACTTGTAAATTTCAGAATTGCTCACTTCGTCATCTAATATCATATTGATATCAGGAATTATAGGTAAATAGGTTTTATTATCAATAGTGATCAGAAATCTATCGATCATTTTTTTTGTCCAACCCCTGTGAATTGGATGAACCTTTTTACCCTTCTCATAAGGTACACTCAAAAATGCTCTTAGGAAATTGCGAGCATTATTCCGACCTAAATAAAAATCGTGATGGCGGAATTTAATATCTAGAAAGCCGCCAAATGCGCCCAATGAAGCCGAACATAAAGGATATTTATAGGAACCCAAACTTTTATTATTTTCCACTTTATGCTTTACAGGAAAAATAGTGCCCATATAAGCTTTATTGGAGAACTGCTCCACCATTTCCTTGCGTTTTATTTTAGATTGATCCCATAAGGTTCCGATTATGGATGAGCCTACGTCTACTAAATTCTCTGGATGCTCGTATTCGTCATCTGGTGAGATAGTGTCTGGAAATGGGTCGATCATTACCACACCTGCTTTTTGGTATTCATGTCGTGAAACAGGATCGTCCGAATTTTCCTCCTTTGACCAAACAAAATCTTCATTCACATTATCTTTAGTTCTATGTCGAAGAATTTCAAGCACTTCTCCATATGGCTCATTATTGATAGCCCCACCATCAACTGATGTTGTATGATATTGATTTAAGGTTTTCTGATCCCAGTCGATATCGCTATTTTCAATTTGGGGATTACTTTCACCAAATTTTCTAGATATGATTCTTGTTACGGCATTCTTTAAATATGCTGCACTAAAGTCTTGATTATTGAATTCACGGTATTGCAAACCTATCGGGAAAGCACCTGTAGCTTTGGCTGTCTTTTTTAACCTATTGATTGTATTTTGAGTATCAATATCTAATGTAAAATACTCCTTATTATCTTGAAAGCTACCATCAGGCAATTTAAAATGAGAAACCATAAAGTGTTCAAAGGAAGTATGATAAGGGGCATCTTGGAGTCCAGCATCATTAGTGTTATTGGGAAATTTTACTTTTAATGGTACTCCTCGATTCATTGTATGAGAAATGATCATTTCCAAATCAGGAGCTAAATAGTTTGGTCTGGAAGAATCTGTAACTACTGAGGGCATGCTGATGGCACGATTCGCTAGTTGATCTATAAATTGAGAATTTAGCAGAGAGGATATTTTACCGCCTTTTAAGTCGTTGGTAGATAAAGCAATGTCTAAAGTCTTCAATTTGTTGTCATCTAACATACTCACCCAACTATCATAAAGTATATTATTCTTGATACCTCTTGCATTATTTACATGTTCATCAGTTACAGGATTAATTGTATTCCTTAAACCATATAAGGCGGTCATGATTGTCGCCATCCCGCCCGCTGAAGTTCCACCCATTACATCAATAACAACATTATGTTTAGGAACCTCTTCACTTTTAACAGTTTCTAGTTTCCCTTTTTTCGCTTTTTCCCATTTATCCAGGACTTCGAATATGTAATCCATTACCCCAGCGGTATAACATCCGCCAGAGACAGCTCCTGCCATTGTAAATCCCAAATGAAAAGTTTTTTGCTCGCTCATAATAGTTCTATTAATTGTTCTTTGGCTTGAATTGAATATTATATTCACTTTTTTCCCACGGCCTTTTAGATTTCAATGACATCATTTCAGCCACCCTACCATCAAAGTAGTTGGGCTTAAGTCCAGGATATCCCTGTTGTTCAGCTCTAAATTTTCTAACAAAAGCACGCTGAGACACGGGCTCATGTTGTATCAAATGGAAAACGATCTCCGCTACTCGGGAGTCATCATTATTGAAATGTTCTATCCATTTAGACAAATCATGTTGCTTTTTACTTTTTTGCCTATCATAGTTCCAAACAGGCATAAAACCCGGTGGGCCGTAGTGATCTACTATACTTGAGTCCGGGACATTGATGGTTGTCTGATTAGCAAATTCATATTGTTTAATATATTTGTCTGTTTCCCTTGCTGACATGATGTCTGCCGTTGTAATGAAATCCATTCCTATACGCTTGCCATAAGGTAGATAATTTAGTGAACGAATCGCGCTTGGTAATATATCTGCATGCTGCATGCTGAGGTTCAAAAAAGCTTCATTATAACTCAAGACATCAAAATGTGAAGAAATGTGGTCTGGCCTGCCGAACACTTTTTGAAACTTCTCCAATTGCATTTGGAATTCATCCTTAACCTCCTTTAGGTACGGATTTCTTTGATAGCCGTCATGAATCAACCAAAAGGCTTTGAAAAACCCATGATTATTGACTATTGAATTTAAATTAGTAGCTAAAGGCTTGCCAGATGCTATCGTAAAGTGCAAGCCTACATGCACCTTATTTTTTAAACTATGCTGCTCGAGAAAATTTTGCAGTCTAAACAATCGATCTAATTTTCCAGCTTTATGTTTATTTACCAAAACCGCCACGGAATTGATCCAACCATTTTTAAGTGCATATTCTATACCAGTATCTATTTCATCATAAATACCATAATCGTCTGCAGTAGCTAAAATATACTTAGTTCGAATCATAGGGATTTCACTTGAAGCATGAAATCCACCACTCCATACCAAATTACCATTATCTAATACATACCATATATCATTTCCTTCCAGGGCTTGACCTTTAATGGCATGTCGTACTTGTAGAGTGCTACCTTTTTCAATAGTTGAATGCAAAGGAGCTGACTTTGTAGGCCTGCCAACTCTGACATTAGTTTTAAGTTTGGATAGAAGGGAATACATTAGCCTACTGCATTATTTGAAGAAGTGGAATTTGACAGATTCTTTCCCTCGGTTTTAGGTTTGATTGATGTCCTAAGGCGCACTATCTTATTGAGTAGATCATACCAAAAAGGAGCACCCAATGAAATAGCAAAGGCAGTTATTAAGTAACCAATTAAACTGATAAACCAATTTTCATCCCATCGATCGGTATTACCTAAGCCTAATCCATAGTTCAATTGACTTATTTCGGATTTGATGCTTTCATAATCAAAACTCGTGGTTTGACCATCCTGGGATTCATGATATTTTATCGCTTGGTTGGTAATAAAATTTAGCATTTCTTGATTTGTGCTTAAATCCTGTGCAATTCGAATGCTATTTACATTAAATCCAATGGCAATTAAGAGCCCGATCACAAACAATAGCAAGCCCATTTTCTTTTTATACCATCCAGAAATCCTTTCCATATATTCATCATACCATCCAGCAATTTCACTCTTCATGTCCCCAATACTATGAGAGGAATTTTCCCAAATATTTTTTAAAAAGCCTTGAGCATCTGTAGAAAGCCTCACCAGGTTTTCACCCGTCACCTGTTGATGATCCACTTTCCATTGTCGAATCTTTCGTTCTTGTTGATCTATCAGGTATTTTATTTCTGCATGCATACCATTACCCGTAGCTTTGTGGTTATATGATGAATACAATTCATTTAAAACACCTAATTCATGGGTGAGGTATTGCAAATTAGCTTCAATTTCAGCGAGATCGGAAGAATGACCACTACCTAGTAGATTATGAATATTTTCAGTAGCACTTTTATTTGGCCCATGTGATAATAGTTGTACTAATACATCACTGAAAGCCTGAGACGTGATATAGGAAGGAGAAGAGTGGAAACTATTTTTACCCATATTTCTGATTGTAGATTGCTGATAAAAAAGTTTATGAAGACCTTCCTTTTTATTAGAGAAACCTTTAAAGGCATTTTTCATAGAAAGCAGAAATGATTGAAACTTATTTGGAGGGGGATATTCATCGGGCCTTCCATTTAAAATATTTCTAATGCCAGTACTAAGATTTCTCGCTCTTAATCCACAGAATGAGGCTATTGTTTCTACTATGATCGAGGCAAGCAAGCTGTACAATAAATACAGAAAAACTAAACTAATGCAAATATCAAGTATCAAAAGACCTGTCATAATAATTCAATTTGAATAAATATGACTACAAGTTCCTCCTAAAAACACTCAATATCAATACCCAAGCTTGGTCATTTTTACACTACATCAAAAGCTAACGCATAATTATAAATTTCAGTAATATTATGAGTTTCAAGCTTTCTATTGATGTTTTTTCGATGCTGTTCAACTGTATTCCGACTAATACATAATTTATCGGCTATTTGTGGATTATTATGATTGTTTACCACTAATTCAAAAATCTCTAATTCCCGAGTAGTTAAAGAATTAAACTTTTTAAGATTTTGAACTTTAAAATCCTCTTGTTTAACGATCCGATTAAGTTTATGGAGAGAATAAGATTTATCTAAAAGTATTTTTGTTGGTTTTGGCTCATAGGAGGACATGATGGAATAATTTGGTTGTAATACTAATTGCTGTTAAAAGTAAACAGATTCTATAAAATAATCAATACCTATATTTTGGTATATTTTTAATTTACTAAAGGAAATTCAACTTTAAAAACAGCCCCTTTTCCACTAGGATTTCTTTCATACCATACTTTTCCATTACTTAATTCAACATATCGTTTCACTAAGGACAAGCCTAATCCAGTAGAACTTTCGCCTGCTGTGGGCCGAGCACTGAGTTTTGAGAACTGCTTAAACAATTTATCCTTTTCACCTGGATGGATACCGGGCACCTCATCCGCAACACTTATTAGCAATTGGTTATCGTCATTATAGACACCAACTTCAATATTTTTCCCTCCCTCAGAAAACTTAATTGCATTTGACAAGAGATTTTCAAAAATTAGATGAATATAGGTTTGATCACCCTCTATTACAGTTTTCTTTGCTTCAACAATTAGATCAATGTTTATGTCCTTCTTATTAGCTAATTCTTGCATATTCATTACCAATTGATGTAATAGAGTAAAAACATCAAAGCTAGAAACATTAACTTTGTCATTACCATGCTCAGATTTATCCATTTCCAAGACTCTATTAACTAAATTTTCAGCATTATTAGAAGTTTGAAATAATAGCTTCTTTATTTCTTGTTTACGCTCCTCATCTTCTTCCATATCCAATAGTTTTATTAAGCCTTGGATATTCTTCAGAGGACTTCTGACATCATGTGCCAAAATTCTTATCACATAGTTTTTATGATCTATTAAGGTGGCAAGTTCTTCCTTTTGAGTAGCAATTGTCCTTTTTTGCTCCATCAAAGTATTGTTTTGATTAGCTAATTGATTAATGGCTGAGGTTTGCGTGGATTGGAAAATATAAGCTATAACAAAAATGATGAGCAACAATCCCGGTTGGACCAAGGTTATCCATAAATCCCGATCAGGCGAGTTAAATTGATTTGGTAATTCAAAACCTGATATTTCTAGTAGCCCTATTCCTACCATTATCAAGAAGCTAACAGATCCCCAAATCAATGCAGAAGACCTATTTACCACCAGTAGCGCCAAAACCGGAATGGAAATTATCCATGGATATATAGCGGAATTAATACCTCCTGACGTAATAGCGAGTACAATAACTGCAATGGCACCAACAAATACATACAAATTTCCTATTGTATTAACTGAAAGCCTAGTTCTGAATAAAAAGGGTAAGAGTAAAAAGCCTATGACATTAAATGCCATTAACTTAACACCCATATCAAAATTAAATAATAGGCTTAGTAAAAAATAGCTTCCAGAAAACGGGCTTGTCAAAAGTGATGCTTTTATCAGTAGTCTGGTTTTTCTAAGACTGACCTTATTTACTTTTCTATCCTCTGTTATAAAGAATTCTATTAGCCCCTCTATTTTCATCTAGTTAACAGCATTTGTACGTACAACATAATTTAATACTCAGCAAATTAGTGGAATTTAATCAGCAATAAATTAAAAACTGTCTAAACATTTTTACGATTCGATCAATAGCTATATTCTTTCTTTAAGTCGTAATGGATTCAGAATCTTCCTGCTGAACTAAGAACTTCTGGATGACTTTATCGATTAAAAAAAGTATGAGTCACGTAAAATTTAAATTCAGTAAAATCAGGAAAGAAATTACAGTCTCCACAGCTAGAAGTGGTGGCGCTGGGGGGCAGCATGTAAATAAGGTCGAGACAAAGGTAATATTACGGTTTAGTGTAAATGAATCGCAAATATTATCCGATTTTGAAAGAGACACAATCTGTAAAGCGCTCACCAATAAACTAAGTAAGTCTGGCGATCTACTAATAACAGCGGAGAATCACTCCTCACAAATAAAAAATAAGGAATTGGCCTACAAAAAAATGGAAAGAACCTTGTCCAAAGCCTTTGTAAAACCAAAAATCAGAAAGAAAACGAAACCAACTAAGGCTTCTCAGAAAAAACGCTTACAAAAGAAAAAAATTCAAGGTGAGAAAAAGAAAATGCGTAAAAATCCAATGAAGGAATAGTTTACCAGCCCCAAGTGCCTTTGGCTCCTTTAAACGGTCCCACAATTTTGGATGTAATCCATCCTCCATAGAAATCTCCTTCCTGAGCCTGAACTTTTTCGTTCCCTACATAGCAAGCGTCCATTTTATGAGCATAAACTGCTATATGGCCCTGCAATACTTTGAATACACCTTTCGGTGTTGGATATCCCCAAGCAGCATTTGATACCAATCGGTTCCTATTTCTAATGTCGTAGTAAAACGCAATTCCTTTAAATTCGCAAGCAGTACTAAATACTCCCTCTACTAGAGTCTCTTTTTTGAATGAAGAGATAGGTAAATAGTAGGTAGGTGGATGGCTGGTTTCCAAGACTCTATAGGATTGATTTGTATCTGCTATCACTTCCTGATTAAATACAATTCTTAAATGCTGTGTTACTGCTTCTACTACTGGTGGTCGTGGATAATCCCAAACTGATTCCTGACCTACCTTGGGTTTAATCTTTTTCATTTTGATGTTAATTAAGGTACTAAAAAGGAGGCTTTATCAGCTTCAAAATCGAATTGTGCTCTAATGTGCCCTTCCGAATTCAATTGAAGGATTTCAGCCTGAGCAACTTCCAGTCTGATTACAGCAAAATATTTATCATCAATATCTGCTTTCATTTGAAGGGCGTTTTGTAATGAATTCATTTTCAGTCCAGGTCTGAATTCCGTATTGTAGGATTCTTTTCCTCCATTCATGGAGTTCCAGTGGCCATCTGCAATTTCATCTTGATGGTGAATATATGCCTTAGCTCTTAATTTAATCTGAAATCTTCTTTGTTTATCATAAGCCAAAACACTTACCAGATTGTTTTCTGTTATTTCACTAATTTTTTTTGATCGGTAGTCTGTATAAATATATAATTCTTTACTTCCCGTCTTAAATTTCCTTAAAACCACATATCTAGAATTGGGAAATCCATCTGTTACGGTATTAAGAGTGAGGAAGCGAAAGGCGGAGTGCTTGTCATTCCCTGCTCTATTGAGCACCTGTACAAGTACCGTCTTAATTTCCTCAAGATTGATTCCAGGCTTAATCAAACTCATTTAAGTAGCTTTTTTATCCCCTGATTCATTTTTTTTCCAAATCTCTTCCAAAAAATGTTTTGGCTCCATGACCAGATATTAAAGAATCCGTTGTGGACAAAACAGCTAAGTTGAACCCTAACAATTCTCTTATCTCCTTTATCATCCGTCCAAAACTCAAGTCGGAATGGTCTTACTAATCGAAATGAAAGCGCATAGCTACCGTAAAAGTATTCAAGATCTCTGTAATGCGGAGTAATTTCTCCAATTTTTCCTGCCAGCGATAAACCTGGCCCGTGATGATTGTTCAAAACACCCGTAACAAAATCATGAGCTTGGTCTGCGCTTCTCAGGAATTCAACCTTAAATGGCCAAACTTGTGATTTAATAAAAGTGTTTGGATTATTTAGCCATTTCCAAATCTGCTCTTCTGAATATTTACTTTCATATTCCTTAGTAAAAAGATGAGCTTTAAATCCCTTCGGCTTTATATTTGTTGTTTTTTCAATATCCATGACAAATTTTTATTGATAACTCTAGAAAGACACAATTGTTGATATTTTTTGAATAGCATATCTAAAATATAACTTTTCCATTATCAAGACTGTCAAACTAAACCCTATATAATTCAAAATCACTTTCCCAATTGCAATCGAAACCGCAATCGTTTTCGGAATTTTTGTTCGTAAAATCCTTTTATTTTATATTTTAAATAAGGTAATTAAGCTTTCAACCAAATAATATATTTTATGAAACGATTAATTGCACAACGATTTATTGCATTATTACTGATGGTAATAATTGCATCCTGCTCTGATGAAAATAAGCTTGAAGAGCAGCGAAAGCACTCGAACAAAAAAGCGACCGATCCATTTTCAGACGTCACCAGAAATGATGGCAATAGCAATCAAAGAAATCCTGGACCTGGGGGTGGCATCATTATGCAGGCTTTCTACTGGGATGTGCCAGCAGGCGGAACTTGGTATCAAACCATTGAAAGTAAAATCGCAGATTGGGATGCAGCAGGTGTCAGTGCCATTTGGCTCCCTCCTGTTTCAAAAGCTATGAATGGCGGATATTCGATGGGATATGATCCTTTTGATTACTTCGACTTCGGTGATTATAATCAACAAGGTTCTGTGGAAACTCGTTTTGGATCTCGATCTGAATTGGAGAGTTTAATCAATACTGCACATCAATTTGATATTGATGTCTATGCCGATATAGTCCTAAACCACAATAGCGGAGGTGATTTAGAATCCAATCCATATACTGGAACAGATACTTATACAGATTTCAATCCAGCTTCCGGTAAATTCTATAGATCTGCAAGTGATTTTCATCCCAATGCTATTGTAGGAAGTGATGAAGGTGTCTTCGGTGGCTTTCCAGATTTAAGTCACTCTAACACATATGTACAAGATTGGCTATGGAATAGAAGCGATGGAGTAGGAAAATATTACAGAGACGAATTAGGTTTCGATGGTTGGAGATTTGACTATGTAAAAGGTTTTGGAGGCTGGGTAGTCCGTGAATGGATGAATAACGTAGGCGGTTTTGCCGTAGGTGAATATTGGGATGGCAATGCACAACTGCTTCAAGATTGGGTCAACAGTACCAATAGAACCTCTTCCGCATTCGATTTTGCATGCTACTATAGAATGGATGAAGCTTTTGATGGAAATGATTTAACAAAATTACAAGGCGATATGCTTTGGAAAAGGGATGCTGCGAAAGCGGTGACATTCGTAACCAATCATGATACAGATGAGATCTGGGATAAAATGCATGCATATGCCTATATCTTTACCCACGAAGGTTATCCTACTCTTTTCTATCAAGATTATGAGGAATGGCTAGATCAAAACAAATTGGATAACTTAATGTGGATTCATAGAAATTTAGCGACTGGCGGAACTAATATTTTATATGCTGATAATGATGAGTATGTTGCCAGAAGAAATGGTAATCCTGGTATTGTGGTTTATCTAAATGATTCCAATCAGTGGCTTGAGCGTTGGGTGCCGACTAACTGGGGTAATGCTGTCATCAAAGATTATACAGGGAATTCCAATTGGGAGCCAACTACACAAAATGACCAATGGGTAAAAATTCAATGTCCGCCAAATAGTTATACAGTTTGGTCTTTGAAATAATTTTATTTTAGCTGTTAGAAAGTCATCCAAAGTGAATTGGGTGGCTTTTTTCATTTCAGCTCTCAGCCCATTTAAAATGACAATTATATATCACCTGTTTCCTTTGAAATTGATATAATTATTATTTAAGATATATAGGTCTAACAAAGCTTTGGGACGAGCAAAAAATTCTCTGATAGTCACTTGAGTGGAGGAATAGACTGGGACTTCTGCTGCTGGAAAGGCAATAGCATCCATTTCATAATACTGACTGATATAAAGGGCTCTAAAGGCGTGGAATTCTTGTGTAATAATCGTAACATCATTATGATGAAATACTTCTTTGCACCGAGCTACACTTTCTATGGTTCGTAGGCCAGCAGTATCAATGGAAATAACCCTTTCAGGAACACCTTTCTCCATTAAAGCTTTTTTCATATCACTAGGCTCGTTATAGTATCTAGTTCTATTATCCCCACTGAGCAATAACCCTTTTACTTTACCCTTATGATACAGTTGAGCTGCTGCCTCCATCCTATTATCAAAAAAACTATTGGCTTCACCTTTCACATTTCTCTTGCTAGTCCCCAGAACTAAAGCCATTTCCTTGATTGGTATGCTATCAACATCCTCATATATATAATCGCTAGTTTTTGAAATAATGAAAACATTGGAGAATATGGCAAATACAATTGCGGATATTAAAAGGAATAAGCCAAGGCGAATAGAAAATTTTATCATTACAATTTATCAGGTTCAAAAGCCTTAACGAAGAATCTTTCATAATCGTCAGGTCTGGCCATACATTTTTTATACCATTGCAAACGGTAATCGGCCTTGGTTTGATCGTCAAATTGCCAATTTTCTACAAGAGATCTTATTTTACTGATTAAGCTGTAAAATATAATGCCGGATGCTACTGAAACATTATAGCTTTCAGTGAAACCATGCATTGGCAGACGAACAAAATCATCTGCCATTGCTTTTGATTCTTCGCTTACCCCATCTCTCTCATTTCCCATTACCACTGCAAAAGGCTGAGTTAAATGCAAGTCCTCTGGAGAACAAGCATTTCCATTTGGACTAGTAACTACGATTTTATAGCCTTTTGATTTTAAGTCACTCAGCACATCTTTCGTAGGCGTTTTACTTTCGGGATACTGGTGGACATCCACCCATTTAATTGCCCCTCTGCTGACTCCTCTACCTAATTTGAATGCATTTTCATTTTCTATTATATGGTAGTGCTGAATTCCCAAACATTCTCCAGATCTAATAATCGCATTGGCATTATGTGGATCCCTTATATCTTCCAAAACTACTCTCATAAATTCGGTTCTATTTTCAAGAACGGATTCAATAAAGCCTTTTCGTTCTTCGGAGAGAAATTCCCCAAATTTTTGAGTGAGAAAATGATTTAATTCAACGTCCATTTTCGATTAAAACAAGCCTAATTGCTCTTTATCATCATCTACATCAAATTCAATGGAGTCACCTGATTTAAACTCCTTAGGCTTTTCTTCTTTTTTGCTTTCCAATAATTTTACTTTTGTAACATCATATTGAGAAAGTTTATTTCCTATTGCTTTCCAGCCTTTAACGTCAATAAGCATGTCAAAATCATAAATTGCTGATTCTTTTTCCCTGCCTTTACCTTTCCTGAATTCAATTTCAAGCTGAGGATCCTTGTCTGTAGTCACCAAAGTGAGGACGGACTTTTTATGTTCCGAAATAAAAACAAATGCTTTATTCAGAGTTCGCGTTTCAATCTGGAAACGCTTCACATAATAGTTTTTAGAAGCCCCATCATAATAAACGCTTGCTATCACTTTATTAGGATCAAATTTCTCTATTAGTAAGACCTTGTCCCCATCAAAACGATTGGTCAACTCATAATTGCTTAGTTCATATGACCCATCTTTGTTTATAACCAATATATTATCGTCACCATGGAAGGAACCGATCATCTGTCCTCTTTCATCAGTATTGAGTTTACCTACTGACTGATCATAATAGATCTTCAGGCCACCAAAACTACTTTCTCCAAGCAATTTAAATTCAATCTTCTTAACAGGATATTTAGTCAGAATATTACCTCCAGCTCCTCTGCCCTTAATTTCCAATTCAGCAAAATCAAAATCAAATACTTTTACTCTCGCCCTGCAAGAATTCGATAATTTAACATTAATCACCTCTGATTCTCCATTTGGACGAGCTTCCAAATACAATACCTTTGAGCCTTTTGCACCCTTAGAAACATCATAATCCCGATCCCTGGTAACCGATAAAACCTGAAATCTCTTCACCATTGTTCGACCGGTCTTCCCGTCTAAATAAGCTGCGTTATAAACCCTGCGTTCATCATTCTTTCTAAAAATATCAACATGTATAATGTCTTTCCCAACGAACACCTTTTCATCAATTCTAACTACTTTGTAAGTCCCGTCCCTTTTAAATGCAATTACATCATCCAAATCAGAGCAATCAGTCACGAACTCATCCTTCTTCATACCGTAGCCAATGAAGCCTTCCGCACGATTAACATAAAGTTTCTGATTATTGGCCGCAACCGTATGAGCCTGGATATTATCAAAACTCTTTATCTCTGTTTTACGCTCTTTGCCTTTTCCATACTTCTCTAATAATCCTTTATAATATGCTATGGCATATTCGGTTAGATGTTGCAGGTGATGTTCCACTTCTTTCAACTCCTCTTCCAATTTGCGCATCAATTCATCCGCCTTGAATTTATCAAATTTGGAAATTCTCTTAATCTTAATTTCCGTTAATCGGATGATGTCCTCTTGCGTTATGTCTCTGTAAAATTGAGGTTTGAATGGCTCTAATCCCTTATCAATAGTCTCAAGAACCGCTTCCCAAGTTTCGCATTCCTCAATATTTCTATAAATCCTGTTTTCTATGAATATCTTTTCTAAGGAAGAAAATAGGATTTTCTCCATTAGCTCTCCTTTCCTGATCTCCAGTTCACGCTCCAATAGATTAAGCGTATCATCCACATTCTTTTTCAGAATCTCATTGACAGGCAAGAAATGAGGTTTATCCTCAATGATAACACATGCATTAGGAGAAATGGAGACTTCACAGTCTGTGAAGGCATAAAGTGCATCGATAGTGATGTCCGGTGATTGACCAGCAGCTAATTGAACCTCAATTTCCACATCTTTAGCCGTGTTATCTACTACTTTTTTGACCTTAATCTTTCCTTTATCATTAGCTTTGATGATAGATTCAATTAAACCAGTTGTGGTTGTGCCAAAAGGAATGTTTTTGATTAAAAGTGTTCGCTTCTCTCCTTCCTCTATTTTAGCTCTAACTCTGATTTTACCACCTCTTAAACCTTGGTTGTATTCCGAAAAATCGGCCATTCCACCAGTCGGGAAGTCCGGATAAAATTCTACTTTTTTATTCTTTAAAACATCAATACAAGCATTGATTAATTCACAGAAGTTATGGGGGAGTATTTTGGTAGAAAGACCGACTGCAATCCCTTCAACACCTTGAGCTAATAATAGTGGGAATTTTACTGGTAATGTAACCGGTTCTTTTTTTCGTCCATCGTAGGATAACTGCCATTCTGTAGTTTGAGGATTGAAAACTACATCTAGTGCAAATTTTGAGAGTCGCGCCTCAATATATCTGGGGGCAGCAGAACTATCTCCTGTTCTAATATCGCCCCAGTTCCCTTGGGTTTCAATTAGAATATCCTTCTGACCCATATTTACAATAGCATCGCCTATAGAAGCATCACCATGTGGATGATATTGCATAGTTTGTCCAATGATGTTCGCTACTTTATTAAAACGCCCATCATCCATTTCCTTCATGGCATGCATGATACGTCTCTGGACAGGCTTAAAACCGTCTTCATTAGCAGGTACAGCTCGCTCAAGGATTACGTAAGATGCATAATCTAAAAACCAGTTTTCATACATACCTGAAACTGGAATCACATTGTGTAATTTATCTTTATCCTCTCCGTTTTGGTTGTTATTAGGTTCTATATTCTCGTTATTTTCTTCCATTTGAATTGATCAAAGACGATATTTTTTGTTCCGTGACAAACTGAATTATTGAAGAACTGAACTTCAACAATTGTACAACAAATTAAGCTTCGGCTAATTCTTCCTCTAAATCCTTCTCCACCCTTAATTTATCAATAATAAACTGTTGTCTCTCCATGGTATTTGTTCCCATATAGAAAGTCAACAGGTCTTTTATTTTTGTTTGGTTATTTAAGATAATCGGATCCAATTTGATGTTCTCATTGATAAACTCACCAAATTCCTCTGGAGATATCTCTCCTAAACCTTTAAATCGAGTGATCTCTGCCGCTTTTCCGATTTTCTCTATTGCTCTTCTTCTTTCTTCATCAGAATAGCAGTAAATCGTTTCCTTTTTATTTCTTACTCTAAACAAAGGTGTATCTAAAATATACAAATGACCATCACGCACTAAATCTGGGAAAAACTGCAAAAAGAAAGTCATTAAAAGTAAACGAATATGCATTCCATCAACATCGGCATCAGTGGCAATAATCACTTTTCTATATCTAAGCCCTTCCAATCCTTCTTCTATATTCAATGCATGTTGCAAAAGGTTAAATTCCTCATTTTCATACACTAATTTCTTGGTTTTACCATAGCAATTTAATGGCTTGCCTCTAAGACTAAAAACAGCTTGAGTCTGGACATCTCGCGATTTAGTGATAGAACCAGAGGCAGAATCTCCCTCGGTGATGAAAATCATCGTATCATCTTTTCTATCATGTTTATTATCATCATAATGAACTCGACAGTCACGTAGTTTTTTATTGTGAAGGTTGGCCTTCTTAGCACGTTCGTTGGCGAGCTTTTTTATTCCAGCCATGTCCTTACGTTCCCGCTCAGATTGCATGATTCTCTTCTGAAGGGCCTCAGCAGTCTTAGGATTTCTATGCAAGTAATCGTCTAATGCTTTCTTGACGAAATCATTAATGAATGTACGCATTGTAGGTCCATCTGGCGCCACATTTTGAGAACCTAATTTAGTTTTGGTTTGAGATTCAAAAACTGGCTCTTGAACTCGGACAGCCACGGCAGCTACTACTGCTTGCCTGATATCTGATGGATCATAATTCTTTCCGTAAAAATCACGAACAGTTTTCACAATAGCCTCCTTAAAAGCAACTAAATGCGTTCCTCCTTGTGTAGTATTTTGGCCATTTACAAAAGAATAATACTCTTCTCCATACTGATTGGCGTGAGTCATAGCCATTTCAATATCTTCTCCTTTCAAATGAATGATTGGGTATCGATTAGTTTCTTCGTCAGATTTTCTATCCAATAAATCCTTTAAGCCATTTGCTGAATGAAACTTCTCACCATTAAAATTAATGGTTAAACCAGAGTTAAGAAAAGCATAATTCCACATCTGTTCTTCCAAGAAACCAGGAATAAAATGATAATTTTTAAATACTGTTTCATCTGGCTCAAAGGCAATCAAAGTACCATTCCTGCCGCTCGAACTGCTTACATTCGCATCATTCTCAATAACTCCCCTCTTAAATTCAGCAATCTTTGTTTGGCCTTCCCTGAAAGCTTGCACTTTAAAATAATTAGATAAGGCATTGACTGCTTTAGTACCAACTCCATTCAGACCAACGGACTTTTGGAATGCTCCTGTATCATATTTACCTCCGGTGTTGATCTTGGAGACGCAATCTACCACTTTTCCGAGCGGGATGCCTCTGCCATAATCTCTCACCTCTACTCTCTGATCGGTTATCTTAATTTCTATTGTTTTTCCAAACCCCATCATATGTTCATCAATGGAGTTATCAATCACTTCTTTAACCAAAACGTATATTCCGTCATCAGGAGATGAACCATCACCTAATTTACCAATATACATTCCAGGACGCATACGTATATGTTCCCGCCAATCCAGTGATTTTATACTGTCCTCATCATATTGAAATTCCGCCATCGTATTTATGGATTGAAAAGTTTATGCTTACTCAAATTTTAAAATTACAAAGCTTTTTCTAATTGTAAAGCTTTTTGATTTCCAGACCAATTGATTTTAGGTATGACAAAGCACCTAAACAGATAAAGCCTTACATAAAGCAAAGCCAATAAAATATTTGAATATGAGATGTTTAAACTGATCTTTAAATCAATCTAACCATCATGAAAAATATTTGAAAAAAATTATTTATTTCTTCTTAAGATGAACGGCAACCAAAGTACCCAGAAGAAAATAAGCAAAAGACTCCCAATTAATAAAGGCAAGTACCCAGTTTGGGTTAAACCATCTTCATTGTTTACGAAAATAAATACAGTAAGCAAACTTGCAAAAAATAAATTAAACGCACCTGCCAAGCTTCTTGCCCATGAGGCTAAAGTATTTCTAGCTTTTTCCTGCTTAAAATAGAAATTAGAGCCTATCGGTTGACTATTTATCACTACAGCTAGGGCAACACAGATAAGTACAATTACAGTAGGAATTATTAATCCTGAATAAAACAATGTATTGTTGCTGAATTGAATTTGATTATCTAATACCTTGATTTTCACACTAGATAACTCAGCAAAATATGCATAAGTATAAAATAAAACCGCTAAATAGGCTAAGCTAGTCCCAATCAAAAAAGCTCTTGAAATCCTTTCCATATTAATTATTTATTGGCAAAATTAATCGGATTCATGAGTATTTCAGCATTTTTTCGAGGAAGTTTTTATTCAAAATGTTATATTTCGCAACGAAGCAATTTTTATTATTGTTTTAGGTATAAATTAACTAAAATGGATTTTAACCCAATCATATTATCAATCCCTATCTATTTTGCCCTCATTGGGATTGAATTACTCATTCAAGCAGTGAAAAGGTATAGAATTTATAGGCTAAATGATGCAATTACCAACATTAGCTGTGGAATAACCCAGCAAGTCACAGGCATCTTTTTCAAAGTACTTAGTGTAGCAGCTTATCAATGGGTATTCGAAAATTTTGCATTATTCTCTATTGCCCCAACCTGGTATAATTTGATATTACTGTTTATTCTGGCTGATTTCTTTTATTATTGGGCCCATCGGAAAAGTCACGAAATCAATTTGTTCTGGGGTGGGCATGTAGTACATCACCAAAGCGAAGATTACAACTTCTCTGTGGCTTTAAGGCAAGGTTCTTTCCAAATTATCTGGACATTTTTCTTCTATTTTCCATTAGCCATACTTGGTTTTGACACTTTAAGTTTTGTATTAATGTCTGGCTTGGTAACCGTTTATCAATTTTGGATTCATACTGAAACCATAAGGAAGATGGGAGTTTTTGAATTAATTTTCAACACACCTTCTCACCACCGAGTCCATCATGGTAGAAATCCCAAGTACATTGATAAAAATCATGCAGGAGTTTTTATTATTTGGGATAAAATGTTTGGGACTTTTCAAAAAGAGGAGGAAAAGCCTACGTATGGAATAACAAAGCAAACTGCAAGTTGGAATCCTGTTTGGGTAAATTTACAGCACTATGTAGAGATGAGTAAAGGTATCAGGCAAATGAAAGGAATAAAAAATAAACTTAAATATATTTTTTACAAACCTGGTTGGCGGCCCAAAGAAATGGGTGGTCAAATGCCGATTCCTGCAGTTGATCCTGAACATGATCAAAAGTTTGATAAGCAAGCATCTGGTGCATTTAGTCTATACGTTTTAGTTCAATACATCATTATTTTGGGTGGCACTGCCCTATTCCTCTTTACTGCTGACAATTTTAATACTTGGGAGCAAATATTAGCCGTTGCGTTAATTATTTTAGGAGTTACAAGTTTGGGCGTAGTCCTTGAGGAAAAAAAGTATTCCTTCGCTTTAGAAATATTTAGAGTATTACTTACGCCAATAGTAATCGTATTTGTCCTTCTTCCTGTAATAGGGAAGGCAATAATGATAGCAATATTAGCTTATGGACTACTTTCATTTGCCTCATTAATATTTATAAAGAAATCATATTCAACTGTCGAACAACCTACTTCAAAAACAATTTTATGAACTTAAGTCGCATAATCGCATTTGCTGTTTTACTTTTTATAGTTGCATGTGGAAAATTACCTGAACTAAAAAATATAGACCTCAAAAATTGGAAAGATGATAAGGACGGCTGTCTAGAATATAGAATTGAAGTGATCAGCGATTTGCTTGATCAAAAAGAAGAATTGAAAGGACTGTCACAAAATGAAGTGATTGACTTATTAGGTGCTGCTGACAAGCATCAACTATATGAAAGAAGCCAGAAATTTTTTATCTATTATTTAGAGCCTAACGAAAATTGTGCAAAATACTCGGAAGGTTATGTAAAAGCTTTATATATTCGTTTTAATTCATTAGATCAAGCAGTTGATTTTAATGTTCAAGAAGTGAAATAAAACATAAATTGATTTTTTAAACTCAACAATAACAGTTTATCATGGCAAATTGGAGAAGAAAATTGTACAACTGGAAAATTAGAAATTTAGCCTACTCAATGGGCTTTGGCATTATACTTCTAGTTTGTGCTATTTATTTGGTGATATCTAAAACGGGAGTAGATCACCAAAGTATCTTAAGAACAAAAACCCTGGCCAATTTAGATAATATCAGCCTACCCTTAGCACCTCAATATATAGCTGAGAACAAAGAAAATATTGGGTCCAACATTAGAGCCATAGAAAAAATCTTGTTTGCCTATTCAAAAGGAGGTCAATTGGGCCAAGAAGAAACAGAAGTGAAAATTCAAGCTGAAGTAAAGTCTGCAGTTGACGATTTGATAAAATATTGGAACCCTTTAAAAAAAGAACTTTATAAAATTCAAGATGGTGAAAACTCTATTGAAGGGGCTCGATCGGAATTGGAAAAAAAATATGCTGCATTTCTAAAAGAGCAGCAAAAACTTAAAAAGGTAGTAGAAAAAGTAAACAGTGAAGAAGAAAAAGATAAAGCTTTCTACACTATTCTTTTATTTATTTACATTTTATTATTGAGCTCCTTTATTTACTGGATAATAAAATATTTGATTCTCAATCCCATTTATAAAATATCGCTGTCTGCGAGAGAATTAGCAAAAGGAAATTTAACTGAAAAAATAAATTACAATAGCAAAAATGAGTTAGGATACATTGCCCAGAACATTAATTCAATGGCTGAAATCCTAGAAAACGCAACTGATTTCACCACACAAATAGGTGAAGGAAAACTAGATGCAAAATATCATGGATTAGCTGAAGACCACGACAATTCTTTAGCTACCTCTCTACTGCAAATGCGAGAGAAAATGCAAGAATCAGCAAAAGCAGAGAAAGAACGAAGTTGGGTGAATGAAGGCCTTGCAAAATTTGCTGATATTTTGAGAAATAATAATGACAATATAGAAGAGCTATCCTACCAAATCATCTCCAATTTGGTGAAATTTATGGAAGCCAATCAAGGCGCACTGTTTGTTTTAACGGAGCCAGATGATGAAAATGAGGAACCTAAAATCGTTTTGGAATCAGCCTACGCATATCAGAGAAGGAAGAGAATTAAACAAGAAATTTCAATTGGTGAAGGATTAGTAGGACAATCTGTGCAAGAAGGTGATAAGCTATACCTAACTGAGGTCCCTGAAGATTATATCGAAATTAAATCTGGTTTGGGGGAAACTCTTCCACGCTGTGTTTTAATTGTACCATTAAAAATCAATGACGTTACCAAGGGAGTAGTTGAAATAGCCTCAATACAGCAAATCCCTCCCTATAAAATTGATTTCGTTGAAAAATTAGGTGAAAATATTGCTTCCACCATTGCCAATACCAAAACCAATGAACGTACCAAAAAGCTCTTGATGGAATCTCAAGAGATGACAGAACAAATGCGTTCGCAAGAAGAGGAAATGCGTCAGAACATGGAAGAAATGGAAGCAACGCAAGAAGAAATGGGCAGAGCTCAGACCGAAATGGCGGAAAAAGAGGCTAATCTGAATGCATTAATAAATAATACTACTGATTCCATAATCCTTATTGACTCTGATTATAAAATCATTTTGATGAATGACGTGATTAAAAACAGATACAAAGGGACCCAATACGAACAAATGAAAGAAGGTAGCAATGCCCTTGACATGCTTGGAGAGGTGAGAAATGAATGGAAAGCATACTATGACAGGGTTTTCAAAGGCGAATTTCTTTCCTTCACTATCAAAAGTAGTGTGCAAGGTGAGGATTCCTATCGTCATTATGACATCCACCCTATCAAACAGAAAGATGGTACAATAACTGGTGCATCTGTATTCTCGCGTGATATTACCAAAGAGAAACAATTGGAAATGCAACGTGAAGAAAATGCTGAAAAATTAGCGCAACGGGAATTTGTATTAAATGGTATGATCAATAATACAGATGACACTTTCTTTGCGATCAATACCAATTATGAAATTCTTGTAGTTAATGAGGTCTTAAAAAACAGATTTAAAGAATCAGGAGTCGAATTGAAGGCTGGTTTAAGCATTTTAAGTATTTTGCCCAAAGAACAACTTGAAAAATGGAAAGCCCGCTACGACAAAGCTCTTGCAGGTGAAAAATTGAGAATTGAGGAAATTAGGGAATTAAAAACTGGTAATCTAACCATTGAAACTCGATGTGAACCTATTTATAATGATGAAGGTGCAGTGATTGGCGTCTCAACTGTTTCAAGAGATATTACAGAACTCAAAAAAGCGCAAGAAGCAAAAGAAAATCTTCAAAAAGAGTTAGATAAGATAAAAAGTAAAAAATAATCAGCTGCAGATAGATTTTGAGTATACGATACGTGATCGTATATTTTCAGTTGTAATCAAATTACTATAAATTATGAAAGTAACTGCCATAATTCCAGACGAGCTGATCAATAAAGTAAAGTTAAAAAGTGGTGGCAAAAACATCACTGAAAGCTTGATTATAGCTCTCACGGAGTATCTTAAGGAAAAGAACGTTGATGACCTTATTGATCAAGTCAATGAAAAACCTTTGGTTTGGAATGATCAGTACACGGCAGATGGAATACGTAAAATAAATAGAAGCAGATGATTTTAGTGGATACTTCCGTTTGGATTGAATATTTGAAAGGAAACGAACACTATAGAAATATCTTACCCAAATATTTAATAGAAAAACATGTAATAGCCATTAGTGCTGTTTTTGGAGAACTACTCCAAGGAGTCAAGAACTCAAGGGAACATAAGATCATCATGGGCTTCTGGGAAAGTTTACTTAAAATAAATGAAGAAGCACTATTCCTTGAAGCCGGTAAACTTTCTCATGAGTATAAACTTTACAATGCTGTAGTTGGTTTAATTGATACTTATTTATTAGCAGCGGCTCTTAATAATGATCTTGCCCTTTGGAGCTTAGATAGCAAATTAACTGAAGCCATTGACATTATTGAAAACAAATAAAATTTAATGCTTAAAATTACGACATTCCTACTCATCTTTTCTTTGTTATTCACCTCGTGCCAAACTAGTGAAGAAAAACAATCCACCGGCACAGAAAAGAAATCTGCGTCAACGCCAAAAGTTGATATAGCGGATATTGAATTGGGAATCAGATCCTATATTGACAGCAAAACCAAAGAAATGGATGGTTATTTCCATTTAAGAGATGACAACAAGGAATTAAGGTTAAAACTGGTACGGGTCCATACAGAATATCTCTCCAATCTTGGCCCAAACCGACATTTCGCTTGCGTGGATTTAGCTGATGAAAACGGAGACGTATATGATGTAGATTTCTTTTTGGAGGGACCTTCAGGTGCGATGGATGTTACAGAAACAACAGTACATAAATTAAACGGTCGGCCATTCTATAGTTGGAAGCAAAAGTCCGACAAGACTTGGCACAGAGTCCCTATGGAAAATGCCTCCAATGAATTATTAGGGATAGTGGAAGGCGAAGATGAATTTGAATTTTATTACGAGACCCAACTACCCAAAATTCAAACTGATGCCAAGGTCTGGATTCCAATAGCACAATCTGACAAATTTCAAGAAATTGAAATTGTGGACATGCAAATCCCTGATGAGAATGAAATTTTGACTGAAACAGCATACGGTAATAAAATATTGTTCTTAAGCCTCAATTCTGACCATAGTAATCAACAGCTAAAGATTACTTACCATGTAAAGAGAAAAGAGAAAGGTGCCTACTCAGAAAAAAATCCAGATTTAAATAGATATTTAAGTGAAAATATTCTAATGCCCGTTGGAAATACTAGGTTTAATGAGATAGTAGCAGAAGCACTAGAAGGGAAAGAAAACCAAAGCGATCTTGTCCACGCTAGAGCTATCTATGATTACATAATTGACAATATGCGCTACGCAAAAAACAAGAAGTACGGGACCGGTGATGCCGTATATGCATGCGATTCAAAAACAGGGAATTGCACTGAATTTCACTCCCTATTTATTTCTTTAGCCAGAACAGCCAATATTCCTGCTCGATTTGCAATTGGAGCTGGGATTCCATCCGACAGAGATGAAGGTGGAATAGACGGGTATCATTGTTGGGCCGAATTTTATGCAGATGAAAAATGGTGGCCAGTCGATATCAGCGAAGGCAATAAGTACACCGCTCTAGCTACCTACTATTTTGGTAGACATCCCGCAAATAGAATTGAATTTACGAAAGGAAGAGATTTGAAATTTGAGCCTGCACCTCAGTCGAGTCCTGTAAAATTCATGGCCTACCCAATTTTTGAAGTTGACGGTGAAAGTATTGTTAGCAATGCGAAATTTAGCTTTAATCGTCTGAACACAAAATAAATTCAGATAGAAGAATTTACGAAGGAAACGGAAAGAGACTTTTGAGGCTAACAAGTGCTAAAGGATTTTTCAGAGTGTTATCAATTCTCATTTGGCTTTTAGAAAAGCAGCATCACTGTAATTCAAACTTTCAAAAACAAAAAAGCCACTTTAAATTAATAAAGTGGCTCTATAAAAAGTCTTAATCTATATAATTAAGCATCTGCTTCAACAGGTGCAATTCTATTTAGTACTTCTTCATATTTAGCTTTCAAATCTGGATCAACAGAAAGAGTAGATTTAATAGTTTTGTATTTTTGAACGCCTATCATACCTTTTACCAAAGTGTTTAGTGCATCTTTAATAGCATCAATTTTTTCTTCTTGCTCTTTCACAAGTAGCCCCATAAACTTGATTTCAAATTCATTAGCTCCTAATTCCTTTAATTTAGCTTCATTATCTCCAGCACCTTTCAATTCATTATATCTTTTACCATCAAAGCCTTCCTGCTCTTCAATTAAACCTTGAATAGCGGGTCCAACCTCTGCTTTCATTTGTTCTACAACTTGCACCACTAATGCAAAATTATACAAATCCTTGTCCGTAATTTCTGAATCTTGCGCTATTGCAACATTAGAATTTAATAATACTAATGCAGCTAAAGCCAACATTCCTTGTCTCACTATTCTTTTCATAATTGTTAATATATTTGATTTTTTGAATTGATTACATATTATAGAAACCCGAATTAACGCTTTTTGTTGGCATGACGCAAATTTTTTGCTTATTTTATCATCAAAAAGTAACAAATATGAGAAAAGTCGTGTATTATCTAAGCTCTTGTGACACTTGTAAGAAAATTATGGGACAACTGGACTTAGAAAGTTTCGATAGAATTGACATTAAGAACAACCCACTTACTGAGCCTCAGCTACTTGAATTATATGCGATTACTGAATCATACGAGGAACTATTTAACAAAAGGGCTATAAAATTTCGTCAACAAGGCTTAAATAAAGAGGAATTGACTGAAAATAAATACAAAAAGCTTTTACTGGAAGAATATACTTTTCTTAAAAGACCCGTATTTTTAATTAATGGTGAACTTTTTCTTGGGAATGCTAAAAAAACTGTGGAGCAACTCGTAGAGAGACTAGGGAAATAGATCAACTCAATTTTTGATGTATTTTTTTATTGTGGTGGTATCCTCCCATAAGGTTATTCCATTTAAATCTTTGAGCTGTACTTGTAAAACATAATCAATATAATTCTGGTCTGCATTTATAAATTCCTCAGCTGTAATTGCCCCAGTTACTTGAAACTCTGCAGATTTGCGATCACCTTTTTCAATGAGATTTAGCGAAGGATCATCATGTATATACTTTGAGAAAAACTTTTCTAGTGATTCTCCACCCCCTTTAAAATTGCTTTCGAAGGAGTCTATTTCTACTCGTGGAATTAAATCAAATTGAGCTTTATGATTTTTTAACCAAGTCGATGCTAATAGATTATTATACAATTCATTTGTAGCGATCTCCGCATCTGTATCATTCCATCTCCCACTTAAGTCAATATCATCCTGACTGTCTGTTTTCAATACTTTTTGTGTACTGCATGAGGAAAGAATCACAAAGGATAGAAGAAAGAATGTATATTTCATATTTTTAGAATTTAACAATACCTTTTAGGTTCAAAAACCTTGCCGATAACGAATTAGGTACAGCAAATGTTTGAGCATTCACATCCTCTATCCATGAATAGGAAATTGTGTTACTAACCCCCAGCACATTCAAAACATCTAAGCCTAACCAGAAAGAATCAATATACTGCAGATCTTTAAGTTTACCCCCCATAAACTGCTTTGAAAAACCTACATCCATCCTTCTGTACCATTCCCCTGTAAAGATATTTCTGCTGTCTAAGCTATTGGGTGGGCCAAATGGAAGTCCTGAGCCTATTTGCAATTTTAAATTTACTTTTAAAGTTGGATCATTGATGAAGTTGTCTTGAAAAAAGACTGATGCAGTCACTCTTTGATCAGTTGGTCTTCTGATATATCCTCGACTGTCTTCATCAACATTCTCCTTAGTAGACAAAAAACCAAGACTAAACCAAGATTCCATATCTGGAATAAAATTCCCACTAAATCTAAAATCTGCCCCATAGGCATAGCCATCAGCAGAAAGTTCAGGTCTGTATCGTAACCTGATATTATCTACATCAAATGGAATAATATTGTATAAGTATTTATAGTAAACAGCTGAATTTATTTGGAAGGGTCTTTCCCAAATTTTCAAATTTTTTGAATAGGTACCTACAAAATGCAAAGCAGATTGCGCCCTAACATCTGGTGTGATATTTCCAAAAAAATCTCTTAATTCCCTATAAAACGGATACTGGCGGTAAAGCCCCATGGAAAAATTGAACTGACCACTTTTATCAGGATGTAAAATCAATTGATATTGAACTCGTGGACTAACTAGCCATTCCCCAGTGTTTGATCCATAGTTCAATCGTAAGCCTGAATTTAAGGATTGTCGGCTAGTTATTTCCCACTCATGTTGCACATAAACATTAGCAAAATCAGCCACTAAGTTATTTTCTTGCTTTACCACTCTATTAACATGTGCAAAATCAGCAGAATCCCTGAATTCAAACTCATCTAAATAGTCATTTACAAACTGTCTCTTATATTCGACCCCAAATGCAAGTAGGTGCTCTTTCTGAATCTGCCAGTCATTGCGAATTATAGCTTGTGCAACTTGGGCATATAGAAAATTCCGAGCATAATTATAGTTAGCTCCAATCCCCCTAAGACTTATACATTCATCAAAAGTATCGGAAGAAAAATCTCTATCTACATCGCACAACCTATAAAAGCCTTCCGTATTAATATATTCGTACTCTGATGTGGAAAAAGCAGATAAAATTACCGAAGTCCTGAAATTGTCCGTAAATAAATGGCGTAATCTTGCACCTCCCTGAAAGCTACTATAGCTTAAGGACTCTGCTCCTTCATAAGCTACAAAAAATCTTAACTTTTGCTGAAATGAGCCAAAATCGGTTTCCCTTGAGGCAGGTTCAATACGATAATCATTTTGAGCAATAACTGCCAATAAATCCAGAGTTGTTTTATCAGAAAAACGGTAATTGTAGAATGCTTGAAAATCCAAAAACCTTGGCAAGTATTCTCCTGCAGTTTCAAAGGTATTAAACAGATATTTGGCATTCTTATATCTTAACCCAAGTAATAAATTATCATTTTCGTTAAATTGAGTGGATACATAGCCTGAGGCACCCAGTAATCCTAAATTAATATTACCTTCTGTTTCTTCGGTTTGTTTGTAATCAATTAGAAGATTACTAGATAATTTATCTCCATATTTTGCCTCCCATCCACCAGCTGAAAACTCTACATTGCCCACAAGGTCAGGATTAATGAAACTTAGACCTTCCTGTTGCCCAGCTCGCACAAGGAAAGGTCTGTAGATTTCCATTCCATTTACATATACTAGATTTTCATCGAAATTTCCGCCTCTAACAGCATAGGAACTACTCAATTCATTATTGGAAACAACCCCAGGCAAAGTTGTAAGTAATTGATTAAATTCATTAAAGGGAGTCGCTGTTTCATTTATAGAAAGAGGTTCAATTTTTTGCAAACCGTTTCTTGGCAAATTATTGGTTTGTCCACTTACGTCCACCTGTTGAAGTAAAAGATTATCCACTTCCATTTGAATCACAATAGAGTCTTCTGAATCTATATTTATACTTTGATTTATGAAGCTCACGTGTGAAATTCTTAAACTGTACTCGCTAGAATTAGGAACTTTCAAAGTAAAAAAACCCAGACTATCAGTTTGGGTATTAAATTCAGAATTAATTAATTCAATGCTTGCAGAGGCAATTCCCTCATTGTTTCTTGCATCCACTACCCTACCGTTTAAGTGCTGACTTTGCCCGTAGGTTAAAATAGGTATTGATAATGTTAGAATTAGAATAAAGATTGGACGCATGTACTGCCAGCTATTTTTCAGAAAGAAACGTCTTTAAGCTCTTGTATAGTATGTATTGGATTTTCTGATTTAAATACAAAATTTCCAGCCACTAACACATCAGCACCCGCTTGCAATAATTTAGGGGCATTCTCAATATTTACACCACCATCTATTTCGATTAAGGTAGTAGCATTTTGATCAGCTATTAATTCTTTTAATTGGCGAACCTTTGTATAAGTTTGCTCAATAAATTTTTGTCCCCCAAAGCCAGGGTTCACGGACATCATACAGACTAAATCCGTATCCTGAATCACATTTTCCAATAAAGACACATTTGTATGCGGATTGATGGCCACGCCTGCTCTTAAACCTAAATCTCTAATGCTTTGCAGAGTTCTATGTAAATGAGGGCTAGCTTCGTAGTGAACTGAAATGGTTGCAGCACCTGCATCATGAAAAGCTTGAATATAATTTTCAGGCTTCTCAATCATCAAATGTACGTCTAACGGCTTTTTAGCATGTTTGTAGATAGCTTCACAAACTGGCAATCCAAATGAAATATTGGGAACGAAAACACCATCCATGATATCAACATGGATATAATCTGCTTGGCTTTCATTCAACATTTCCACATCTCTTTGCAAATTAGCAAAGTCTGCGGCTAAAACTGAAGGGGCTATTAAATGACTCATTTGACAAAGATATAAAAATTGAATTTACCCACCACTTATGCAGTTAAAAAAGCAGCCCCAAAAACTCCAGCACTATCACCTAATTTCGGTTTCACAATAGGTGTTTTCAAGTCTGGGTTAAATGTGAATTTTTGTACTGACTCAATTCCTTCATCATACAGATAAGGTATATTCCCAACGCCACCACCAATAATAATTACATCAGGGTCAATGACATTTACTATAACTGCTAAGCCTTTTCCAAAGAAATGAATTAATCGTTCATATGTTTTTTGTGCATATTCATCTTCTGATCGATCAGCCATAATATCCTTTAGCTTTTTATTCACTCCGGAATTTTTTTTATAAAATCTCTCCAAAGCTTTGCCAGCCAATATGGTTTCCACACATCCATGTTTTCCGCAATAGCAGTCCTCTCCATCTTCATCCAAAAATATATGGCCCCACTCACCTGCTATGCCATGCTTTCCATTCCAAACTTTCCCGTTTATAACCAATCCGCCTCCCACTCCAGAGCCCATAATAACACCAAAAACTACCTCTGCATTAGGAAATTTCTCTTTTACGATACCCATTTGTGTTTCTGCAACTGCAAAGCAGTTTGCATCATTAGCTATAAAAACAGGAATCCCTAAAAGTTCAATTAAATCTTTGTGAAGAGTTTGCTTATTAAGATTGGTGGAGTTGCTATTTTTTAACAACCCAGTTTCAGGATCTGTTGAACCTGGAGTGCCGATACCAATCGAATATGGTCTAAATCCTATTTCCTCTGCCATTTGGTCAACTAATAATCGGATCTTTTCTTTGATATGTTCATAGCCCTGTTCTGCTTCTGTAGCCACTCTCCTTCTCAGCAAAACATCAGGCTCTGCTTTAGATTTTAAAACTACTCCTTCAATTTTTGTACCTCCTAAATCAATACCCCAAAGTGCCTTCGACTGCGTCATTTCACCAAATTTTTGTTGAAATCTAATATGGGATTATAATCTAAATTTTGGAAGAGAATATGAAATAAAAAAGGCACGAAATCAAATTTCGCACCTTTTAAAACTAAATTATAACCAAATTCTTCTAATACTCGTCTCCACCACCTTCGAATTCACCACCTTCTCTATTCCCTTCCTTTTTCTTTTTATTAGAATTAATTCTATAATCAAAAGAAAGTGTTACTGTCGTGGTTCTCCATTGAAATTCAGAATCATAAAAGAAATCTTCTCCGACTGTGGTTGTTCTCCATTTTCTAGAGTTTAATAAATCCCTCACATTAAGAGCTAAGGTTCCCTTATTATTCAAAACCTCTTTGCTAAAGCCTAAATCAACCATATAGAATGCTTTTCGAGTTCCTTGTGTAGTTTGTTGGGGAGCTCTATAAAATGCACTTAATTGCATATTAAAATCATTACTGAACGACATTTGAGAAGTAGCTCTACCTGATGCAGTAAAGGTTTCAGCAGAGAAAACTTGCTCGTTTACTACACCATAGGTTTCTGAATAAAAAACATTTAAGTTTCCATTCAATCTCCACCAATCATTTAAATCATGAGAATAATTATTTTCTATCCCAATGGAATTGCGTTCTGCCAAATTCTGTGGCTGTGCATAAGTAATACCATCAATCACAGTGTTTATTCGTTCTGTTACTCCAGTAGTCCTTCTGTAGTACAATCCGCTGTATAGTGTAGCATCACTAAAATTATTCACTAAACCTACCTCATAGGAATCCGTGAATTCCGGGTTTAAGTTTGGATTCCCTATTCTTATATTTCTATCATCGTTAAAGTTTGAAAAAGGATTCAAAGACCTAAATCCCGGACGGTCAAACCGTCTGCTGTAGCTGGCTTGCAATGAATGTAATTTATTGAATTCATAAGTCATAAAAACGCTCGGGAACAAGTTTAAATAATCTCTTGCGTTTGTGGTATCGACAGGAGATTTTAAGCGTGTACTAATGTCTGTTAACTCTGCTCGCAAGCCTATTTGATACGTAAACTTATTAAGTTCACTATTATAAATTGCGTACAAAGCATGTACATCTTCATTATAAATGAAATCGTTAGTAAAATCACTTAAAATACTATCTGCTTCTTGCCCTTCTACTTCTTGAGTAACCTCATATTCATTAGTAATAGTTCTTAAAGTACTTCTCCACCCTGCTTCGAATGACCTATTTTCACCAATTGGTTTAACGTAATTAGCTTGTAGTAGAATATTTTCGGAAAATTCATTGATCAATGACCTTTGCTGAATGCTGTCTACAAATTGATTTTGAGAAATTACAAACCTTTCATTTCTCAAATCTGAGTCTTCGGTTTCCGTATTGTTCCTGTACTGAATATCAGCTGTCAATTTATGTTCATCGTTACCACCAAAGGTTTTAGTGAAATTCAGCTCATATTCCAGAACCTCTTCATCTTCTTTTTCATCCTGAATTCGAACAGAGCGCCTTACCAACTCACGAGTGCTGCGGTCAATTCCATCATAATCGTCATAAAAATTGTTACTTAAATTATTTTCATCTGAAATTCTATACAAGAATGATCCAGTAACTGTTGTGCTCTCATCAAAACTATAATCTAAACCAAATCTAGCATTTTGTGATATCCCACTTCTTTCTCTTTGACGATCCACGTAAGTAGAATAGGTAGTATCTTCAGGAGTAAATTCTTGATCAATGTAACCACCGCCAAAATTTTCTCTGTAAGTTATTCCATAAGCTCCAAAGAGATTAAGGCTACCCTTTCTATAATTAAGATTACTATTTATTCCACCTATATATGGATATCCCAGATTAGTACTTACACTCCCATTAAAACCACCCTTCTTCTCTTTTTTCATAATGATATTGATAATCCCGGCATTGCCTTCTGCTTCATATCTTGCTGATGGATTTGTAATAACCTCAACCCTTTCAATCATGTCCGCTTGAATTTGTCTTAATGCGGAACCCCCACTAATTCCGACTAATCCGGAAGGTCGTCCATCGATTAAAATTCTAACATTTCCACTACCTCTGAGTGAAACATTTCCTTCAATATCAACGGTCACACTAGGGAGATTATCTAATAACGATTCTGCATTACTTCCAATATTACTAAGATCTTCTCCTACGTTAAAAACTCTTTTGTCCAACTTCATTTCCATTTGCGGTCTTCTGGCCACAACCTCTACTTCTGAAAGTTGATTTACATCTTCACTTAGTTCAATAGTTCCAAAATCGATTGTACTTGTATTTGCTACTAATTTTCTATTAATAGTCTGATAAGAAATAAACTGAATTCTTAGATTGTATTCTCCGCTTTCGACCTGAAACTGGAAAACACCAGATTCTGGAGTTACTGTTCCAGTAACAATCTCATCATTTGCATCCAAAACACTTACATTTGCATAAGCTAATGGCTCCTTAGTTTTAGCATCTACCAACTTTCCGCTCACGCTTGTAGTCTGCGCCCAAGCTGAATGGGAACCTAAACTGATTAGAATTAGAATAAATAATTTAAGAGTATTATTTCTCACGTTTTGCATTTTTTTGCTTTTCAACCTTTATTTTAAGACAAAATTAGGTTCCAAATCTGAAGAAAATTTGAATTTCCCATAATCAGAACAAAATTTTAATGTTGATACAAGTATTTTTGATTGATTATTGTTTGAAGCTTTTAAACAAATAGGTGGAATAGAAATTTAAATGGTGATAATCAGCTTTCTATGGTGATTTGGTGAAGCTGTTCCTTATTGATATAATTAATTTTCAATCCACTCACCTTACAGATTTTTTGAATGATGGCTAAACCCAATCCTAAGGAAGAACTACTTTGATTTCCTTTTTTGAAACGTGCAAATAGCAATTCCGGCTTGTGACTTAATGGTTTACCTGAATTCTCAATAATCAATTGATTTTTTTCTAGATAAATCTTAATAAACCCATTTTCAACTAAATTGTGCTTTATTGCATTATTTAACAGATTGGTTACAAGGATTTCGAGCAGCACAGGATGAATATTCCACCGCACATCTTCATCAATCTTTTTACTAAAATTGATCCCCTTTAGATAGATCAATTCCTCGTACTCGTCAATAAAGTCTTCCAAAGTGATACTGACCTCAACACTTTCCTTCTGTTCGAATTCTTGATTGTCAATTTTTGCTAGAAGTGTTAAAGTATTTCCCAGTTTAGATAAATTAGTTAAACTCTTTGATGCCTCTAACACTAATTTCTTTTGTTCTTGATCCAAGTTACCTTCTTGAAGGAGTTCAAGTTTTCCCTTAGCAATACTTATAGGAGTCTGTATTTCATGACTGGCATTTTCTGTAAACTCCTTTAGTGATTGATAATCTGCCATCACTTTCTGTGACATTTGATCAATAAATTCATTTAGTCTCTTAAACTCCTTAGTATCCGTACTAGGTAATATAAATGATTCGTTTTCTTTAATGTCAAATTTCTTAATTGCGGAAAGTGTAGCTTCAAAAGGTTTCAGCAGTCGTCTAGACAGTAACCAGCTTCCCAGCAAAACTACTGTCAGCAAAAGGATATAGGTTTTTACTAAGGATTCTACTATCCCATCAACGATATCATCTTGCTCAATAATAATATCATACAGAATGATTTTGTAAAACCGCCCTTCAATTTTCTTACCAACTTCTAATTTATTGTGTTGTTCTGGCCTTTCTAAGGTACTGTGGTGAACTATGGTGTCTGAAAAAATGACATTATTTATTGCAATAGAATCTTCCTGAGGCAAAATGATGACCTTATCGCGTATTATATCTTTGGTAGGTTGTCTTCTTTCAATATATTTTTCTGTAGAACTCAGTCGCTCTTGCAAAAACCAACGCTCTTCTTTCTTAACTTCATTAGATATAATTTGAATAGTCACTATACCCCCTATCACAAAAACAATAAATGATAGTCCAAGAAATATTAATACTATTTTGGTGATTAGTCGCATTTTATAAAGTTCTAAGCTTATAACCCATCCCATAAACTGTTTCCAGTATATCTGTCCCTGTAGCTTTCTGAATTTTTTTTCTTAAATTTTTTATATGCTGATAAACAAAGTCAAAAGAATCGCTTTGGTCAATAAAATCACCCCAAAGATGTTCCGCAATGTTTTGCTTAGTGAGCACTCTTTTTGAATTATTGGCAAAGAACAAAAGCATCTCGTATTCTTTTTTTGTTAAGTCAAGTTTTTGGTCTTCTACACTGACCTCCTTCTTTCCCGTGTCAATAAATATCTTACCAAGCTCAATCATGTTACTGCTTTCTTGCTTTCGAGTTCGGTAGATGGCCTTCAAACGTGAAGCTAACTCCAATAAATGGAATGGCTTACCTAAGTAATCATCCGCCCCCGCATCAAGGCCTCTTACTTTATCGTCAATGGAGTTTTTAGCTGACAGGATTAATGTTCCAATACTTTTCCGGTCTGCTCTTATTGAATATAATAGATCCATACCATTTCCATCGGGTAGCATTAAATCGATAATGACAATATCGTATTCATAAGCGGCCAATTTATCAGTAGCTGTAAAAAAATCTGGCGCAACACTAGTTTGAAAACCTTCATTTTTAAGGTATTCTTGGATATTTTTAGCCAATTCTAGTTGATCTTCAACAATTAAAACCTTCATAAGTTAAATGGTAGCAATTAAATGCTATTTAAACCCAATATAAAAACATATTTTCTGGAAATTTCAAAAGTACTGTTCAATTCTGAAGTAAATCTGAAGATATTTAAGAAACAGTTTTTATATACACTTGCAGTCAATGAAAATTAATGCCTGAAACAATTGACTAATTAAAAATAAAGTATGAATTTAAGGACAGAATGGGGGAAATGGAAAATCAAAATCAATCTATTGCTAGTGAATTAAAAGATAGTAACCAAAGATTATTAGAAGCACAGCAATTAGCAAAAATTGGCAGTTGGGAAATCAATGTAGATTCTGGGATGATACAGTGGTCTCCGGTTGTATATGATATCTTTGAATGTACGCCCGACTCTTACAAACCAACCCTTAGCTCTTATAAAAAGTTTGTGCATCCTGATGATGAAGAAAAAGTAACTAAAGAAGATATACATGCATTTAAAACTGGTTATTTTAATCTGATCCATCGAGTAATTACTAAAAAAGGAAATGTTAAATATGTCCATCAGATTGCCTCACAAATAAAAAAGGGGAAGGGAATTATTTTCAGAGGCACAATTCAAGATGTTACTCAACTTAAAGAAACTGAACAAGCCTTATCAATAGAAAAGAAGAGATTAGATATAATCATTTCTAGCAGCAACCTCGGCACTTATGACTGGGATAAGAAAAAAGGGCTATACTTCTACAATGAGTACTATGCCAATATCTTAGGTTATACTAAAGATGAACTTACAACTTTAAGATTAGAGGAATGGATACAATCCGTTCATCCTGATGACCTAGCTGAGATGCGGAATTACTTGATAGCCCGTCAAGGTCAAGCCGTTATCAAATATGAATTTGAGGTTCGCTTAAGACACAAACTTGGTCATTGGGTTTGGGTTTTAAATAACGGTCAAGTAGAGAACTTATCTGACAATTTAGTACCCTCTGAGCATTCTGGAATCATTATCGACATTTCAGAAAGAAAAATGGCTCAAATAGAGTTAGACAGAACTAAAGCTCTCTTGCAACAAACAAATGAAATTACCAAAACCGGTGGTTGGAGTTGGAATCTAAAGACTGGTAAAATCGATTGGACGCAGAATACCAGAAGTATTTGTGAAGTTGGAGAAAATTACCAACCTAATTACGAAGAAATTTTCAATTTTCTTTACGATAAAAGTAAAATCCCCTATTTAAAATCTAAAATTGAAGCAAGTTTTGAGCTTAGAGAAAAGTTTGAAATTGAAACGCAATTACTGTCAGGTAAAGGCAGGAAGTTTTGGGTCAAAATCATAGGCATTCCGGAAATACAACAAAATACACTTCATAGACTTTACGGAACCGTACAAAACATTGAGGAACAAAAGCATAATGAATTTCAGCTCAATGAAAAAACTAAACAGTACAATGAACTGGTAGAAAATATTCCCATCGGGGTTTATAAATTAAATAGAAAAGGAGAATTAAATTACATGAGTCCTCCTTTCAAAAACATTATTGGCATTGGTAATAGAGAAATTGACACTGATGAGTTTGCAACGGAAATTGTCCATCCTGATGATTTGGAATACTTCTTAAAAGCAAACAACGATGCACTCGAAAATTATCAATATTTTAATTTAGAATTCAGAATTATTGCAAAGGGTAAAACCAAATGGGTCAAAGCAACATCACAGCCCAATCAAGATTTGGAAGGAAATTGGTATTGGTTCGGTACACTTTCCGATATTACTTTTCGAAAAAGTACCGAAATAAAAATCCAAGAAAATGAAAAGCAGTTGCAAAATATCATCAGTTCGATGACAGAAGCATTGCTTTTCTACGATAAAGACGGAATTATTAGGTCGATGAATGATAGCGCAGCTCAAATCTTAGACCTTCAGAAATCTGATGTGGTGGGGAACAGCCTCAGCAAAACTATTATTAAATTATTAGATGAAAATGGAAATGAATTAAAGTCGGAAGGGCATCCGGTAGGGATCGCTTTGAAAGAAAAAAAGTCTTTTAATGATATTAGGGTTCAATTATTTAATATTCGAACAAAAAAAACAATTTGGATTGCTGCTAACATCAAAATAGTCGATGAGGTAGATACTTATTGGGCTTTGGTCACTTTTAATGATATCACAGACCGAGTTAAGTCAGAAAAGCAATTGCTTGAGGCTAAAAAACTGGCTGAATCTGCTAATAAAGCAAAATCTACCTTCTTGGCTAATATGAGTCATGAGATTAGAACTCCATTGAATGGCGTCATTGGTTTTTCAGATTTATTAAGAAACACCAACCTCAACAAATTACAGGCTGATTACACCAAGCATATTTATAATTCAGCTCATTCTCTATTGGGAATCATTAATGATATTTTGGATTTTTCAAAAATTGAGGCCGGCAAATTGAGCTTGCAGTATGAAGAAATCAACGGGTTGAAATTAGTTGAGTCCGCTGCCGCCTTTATCACTTATCAAAGCTCGCAGAAGAATATCGAATTAGTCATTGATTACCAAACTGAAGTGCCACACTTTTTTCAAGCCGATGAACTTAGACTAAGACAAATCCTAATTAATTTGTTGGGGAATGCTATTAAGTTTACTGAAAAAGGTACAATTTTATTAAGAGTTGGTATGAAGAACAAATCCAATCATTTGCGTTTTGAAGTAATTGATACAGGTATTGGCATCAATAAAGAACAGCAAAAGAACATCTTTAGTGCATTTGAACAAGCAGATGTATCCACTACGAGAAAATTTGGAGGATCTGGCTTGGGGCTTACTATTTCCAATAAATTATTAAAAATGATGGGCAGTAAGCTGAAATTGAAAAGTGAACCCAAGCAGGGAAGTAATTTCTTTTTTGACATTAGATTAACTGAAAAAGATGTTAGTAAAAAAAGGTGGACCGATAAAGTAGAATTCAAAAATATTCAAAAAGTTCTGTTGGTCGATGATAACTTATTTCTTAGTAAATCTTTAAGAGACTTTCTCCAAATGTTTGGTTTGGATGTCTTGGTCAAATCATCAGCAATTGAAGCGCATAAAACAATTGTACAAAAACAGAACTTAGATCTTCTAATCATTGATGAGGAAATGGATAATATCGATGGTATTGAGCTCCTAACAATGCTTAAAGAAAAGAAAATGATAGATACTACTCCAATAATCATTCTTCATAAACATATAGATAGCAAGATTTTTATTTCACAATATATTGATGATGACAACATCTACAAAGTACCCAAGCCGGTTGTTAATAGCGAATTAATAGAAGCTATCCAAAACATTGAAAAAGGTATAGAAGGGCCAGAAAGCCCTGAACCTAAGAGTATAGAAAAAAATATTCTAGAAGAAAGTATGCAGCTCAAGAAGATCCTTGTTGCGGAAGATAATGAAGTAAATAAGTTCCTGATAACTCGCATATTAGAGAACGTATTGCCACAAAGTGAATTAATTCATGCCGAAAATGGGGAAATTGCTGTAGATCGATATAAAAAAGATAAACCCGATTTAATCTTAATGGATATTCAAATGCCAGTTATGAGCGGAATAGAAGCAACAGAAATTATACGTGCTTACGAAAAGTCTGGAGAAAGGACCCCTATCATTGCCCTTTCGGCAGGGGTATTGAAGGAAGAAAAAGAAAATGCTTTAAAAGCTGGGATTGATGATTTTCTTGAAAAGCCTTTGATTCAAGAGGATTTAATTAATGCGTTGAAAAAATTGAAATTTGAGGGTAAAATAAATGAAATTAGGAAAATTGATGGTGAAAATAATATTCAAAAATTCAATAAAAATGACTTACTCAAAAGGTTAAATCACAATGAGGAGCATTATGTGAGTTTCATTAATTTAGCAGTACAAAATTTACAAACATTTGAAAGGCAAATTAATGAAACCATAGAAATTGAAAATATACTAGCTCTTCGGACTGTTTTGCATAAATTAAAAGGTACAGCCTTAGCAGCATGTTTCGAAAATCTGGCATTGCTGATTGACCAATTCGATAGACCTAGTTTTTATAATCAGCAGGTAACTCAATACATGAAGTCTAAAATTTTGCCTGAACTGAATAAGGTGATTGATATTTTAAATCATGAAGTAAATCAAGGTAAATAAGCTGCAATTCTTGATGTAAACGAAACTATATTGAAGTGAGATATAATCCAGTCTGCTATTCATTATATTTTTCAAAACGAAGTTCCTTTTAGTATGTGGTTATCAACTTTTTTAGTTATTTCAATGGTAGAACCAATTGGTAATAGTTAACATAGGTTTTGTGAAATCGCATAAGCTACTTAAAAATGACTGTCCCAAAAAATGGGAGTTCCCTTTAAGAATGAATAGATAACTTCTAAACTTATATCACTGATCCAGCTACCTGCTAATCTTACACTTGAAACTGGACTTTGCATCCGCAAAACAAAAGGATCTAATCAATTCTTATAGGATCAGATGACCTGCTCTGGATTAAAGAAATATTTTAATGATCTTTTTACTTTTAAGCTACAAGCTAATACTTATCATCATGTTTTAAATGAAATGAATTTTAAAGTTGAAGGTACTCTGAGGATAACTTCTCACCCATGGAATATTGCAGGCGTAGAAGCAGTTGGAATACATACTGCTTTTATTGAAAGAAAGGGACAAATTTATTATCCATTAATGGATACAGAAGATATTCAAGTAAATGATTTAACAGTCCTGGCTGAGAATCTTTAAAATGAAAATATTCCTTTTCCCTAAAAACATACCCATGAAAATTTATTTTCTATTAATACTTTTGGTATTTATATTTTAAATAACCCAATTTTTAAGACATAAACAGTGCAAAGCTTTCGATAAGAAAAACACACTAAAACCTATCTTAGAATTTTCACATTATAAAATGATCAACTTGGATCATTTATCACATCCCTCCTATTTTAAATTCAAATTTCAACGAAACAAAGATTACCGTTTGATGGTATTTAAGGTTTGTAAAATAAATTTTTAAGCTATGATAGAAAAAGTAACTGATATTAATTTAGAGGAGATGTTAAAAAAGCATGACAAGGTGGTCATTAAGTTTTATGCAGACTGGTGTGGGGTATGCAAAGCATTTGCACCTCAGTTCAGGAAAATGGCCGAAGATGCAAATGATGGTATCAAATTTCTTGAGGTGAATGCTCCCGACAATCCAAAGTCAAGATTATCTGCTGGAGTGTACAGCCTACCTTTTTTTGCTACATATGAAAATGGTGAGTTAAAAGAAAAAATTTCCAGTTCAGATCGAAATGCAGTGCAGGCATTAATTAACAACATTCAATCGACTCCTGAATTAAACTAAAAGAATTCATTTTCAGCGGGTTATAAATAAAAAAACCGGCACAAACCGGTTTTTCTCTATTCTTATATTACGTCCATCTCTATTCCTGACCGTATTTATCTTTAAATTTTTGGTATAATCGTTGTTGATGAGCTTCCAAAGTAACTCTTCTGCCCTCAACAAAGACGAATTCAGGTTGATTGCCATCCATATCTAAAATATCTCCCTTAGAAACTACAATAGAAGCAATTTTACCATCTTCCAAACTGCCTATCTGATCATCGACCCCCATGATTTCTGCCGGATTCAAAGTCACCATTTTCAAAGCTTCTTCTTTTCCTAAGCCGTATGCAGCTGCAGTTCCTACACTAAATGGCAAATTTCTAACTTGCATGACTTCACCCCATTGTCCAATAGCTACTTTTATGCCAGCCTTGTGCAATAAATTTGGTAATTGGTAAGGCATATCCACTGGGTCAACAGTTCTGCTTGGTAATCTAAGCGTTTCTTCCAAAATTACTGGAATCTCATTTTCTTTTAAGAATTCTTTAACATAAAAAGACTCATCTCCACCTACCAAAACTATTTTCTTCACCCCCATTTCCATGGCAAACTGAATAGATTGAATAATTTCTTTAGCTCGATCAGTATGAATATAAAGGCTTTTGGAACCATCAAACAAGCCTTTCATAGCTTCCAACTTTAAGTTTTTGGTTTCTGGAGCATCCATTTCATTATAAGATTTTGCATCTTTAAAAAAGGACTTCACTTCCTCATAGTCCTGATTATAGTCTTCATTCTCTTTCCATTCCGTTTCACCTAACCACCATCTCGGATATCTTAATTTCGAGGGCCAATTTAAGTGTATACCTTCATCGTTACGAAGAACTGCATCTTCCCAGTTCCAAGCATCCAAATCCATAACTGAGCTACTACCAGAAATTCTCCCACCACGTGGAGTAGTTTGCGCATAAAGAACACCATTAAATCGCGTGGTTGGTATGATCTCAGAGTCTGTATTGTATGCAATCAATGCTCTAACATTAGGATTAAAATCTCCTGTTTCATCTTGATCTCTAGTAGCTCTAACGGCCGCAATTTCCTCCAATCCTATAATAGTATTACTAGCGATCAAGCCTGGATAAACATGCATACCTTCTGCATTTATGACCTGATAACCAGATAAATCCAATCGTACCGTAGTAGCATCTGCTACATTAGTGATTACTCCATTTTCGAATGTGATGACTGAATTTTCTATTACTTCTCCGTTACCAATGTGCGCATATGCATTCATAATAGCGATCGGCTCAGTTTGATGTTCTCCTGGTGCAGGTACTTGAGCAATAGCCGCGAAGCTTACTACACTCAGTACAAATACTTTTATATATTTCAATATCTTCATTTCAGCTTATTTTAAAGATGTATAATTTTGAATTTCGGTCTCACAATGGTAAATAATCTGTGACTTTTTCTTAGCTTTTTGAGTAGATTTTCCATTTGATTTTTCACCCTGCATTTTAGCTACCAACCTTGCTCTTTCTGCTTGAATTGCATTTAATTTTACTTCCTGAGCATCGCGATCGAAAAATACAGCCCCTTCTATAATCGTTTTTTCAGCTTTTGCATAAATAGATAAAGGTTCATCGCTCCAAAGCACCACATCTGCATCTTTACCAACTTTTATGCTTCCCATTCTATCATCTAAATGCAATAATTTAGCAGGATTTAAAGTAACCATTTTCAAAGCTTCCTCAACCGGTACACCACCATATTTCATGGTTTTACCAGCTTCTTGATTTAATCTTCGTCCCATTTCAGCATCATCGGAATTAATGGCAGTAACCACGCCCTCACCATGCATCAGTGCTGCATTATATGGAATAGCGTCATTTACCTCAAATTTATAAGCCCACCAATCGGAAAAGGTAGAACCTCCTACGCCATGCTCTTTCATTTTATCTGCTAGTTTGTAGCCTTCCAAAATATGTGTAAAGGTGTTTATTCTAAATCCATATCGCTCAGCTACATTCATTAGCATGTTAATTTCGGATTGCACATAAGAATGGCAAGAAATGAATCTTTCACTATTCAAGATTTCTACAAGCGTCTCTAATTCTAAATCTTTTCGTGGCGGTGTGGCATTATTTTTATCGCGTTTTGACAAACTGTTGTAAGCTTTCCACTCCGCTTCATACGCTCTAGCTCTTGTGAAGGCATCTTCAAAAACTTGCTCTACACCCATTCTCGTTTGTGGGAATCGAACAGTATTTCGATCACCCCAATTCGATTGCTTAACATTTTCTCCTAATGCAAACTTGATGAATTTATCGGCCCAAGAAATTTTCATCTCCTCTGGACTATACCCCCACTTTAACTTTATGATGGCAGAACGCCCACCGATCGGATTAGCTGAACCATGTAACAGTTGAGAAGCTACAACACCTCCTGAAAGTTGACGGTAAATATTGATATCTTCCGAATCAACCACATCCTCAATGTTTACTTCTGCTGTAACTGCTTCAGAACCTTCATTGACTCCTCTACTAATAGCAATATGTGAATGTTCATCTATAATTCCTGGTGTTAAATGTTTACCTGTTCCATCAATCTCTCTTGCTCCAGAAGTAGTTAAACCTTTACCAATTTTAGCAATTTTGCCATTTTCCAATAAAACATCAGTATTTTCTAGGACACCATCAGCTTCATTGGTCCAAACAGTTGCATTTTTAATCAAAATAGTCTCTGATTTAGGTTTGTCGGCATTACCGTGTGCCACGAAAGGATAAACCAAAGGACCTAGTTCGTCCTTCTCCATTTCTTTTTCCTCATCCATTTTCTCATCCTTGGAATCCTCAATAGAAACCTCATCATTTAAAGTAGCAGTCCATTGTACCCAACTTCCATCAGGCATTTTAGCATTTCCGCTTAATCCATCATCATTTAACCATCCAGTCAATCTGATTTTACCTACTTCATCTTTACCCTCGTCTTTAAAAGACAGAGTGATCAACTGCTTTGAAATCTCAGATTTCACATCGTAAGTAGTTGAGTCATTCACCACAATTCCAAATTTCTCTTTTCCAGGATCTCCTTTTACTTCTAGTTGGTACTCATCATTTCCAACAGTTAAAGTGTACTTACCGGCTAATTCAGGTAGGCTATAATCTTGATATTTATAAGGATTTCCTTTAACCCAATTTTCATATATTTTTGTTTCCTTTTTTACAGGACTACCATCAGTAATAATAAAGTTGGCATATTTACCTTTTGATAAACTTCCTAACTTATCACCCATTTTCACAAATTGAGCAGGGTTAAATGTTAAAGCCTTTAAGGCTTGCTCTTCAGCTAAACCAGCTTCTATTGATTGAGAAATCATAGAAGATAGTTTAGACGCATCTTTTAGACCATCAGAAGTAATGGAATAATTAATACCTTTATCCGACAGCATTTTCAAGTTATAAGGCGCCATTTCCCAATGTTTCATGTCTTCCAAGCTAACATTCATCGCGTCAAATGGATCTTCTACATCATAGGCTTCAGGATAATTCACGGGCAGTATTAATTGAGCATTGGTGGATTTAATTTCACCCAATCTTTGGTATTCGTCCCCATTCCCTTTAATTATATATTGGACACCAAACTCATCACCTAATCTATCCGCTCTGAGGACATACAACTTATCGCCACCAGCATCAAAGAACTGAGGGTACCTATTGTTTTGATTAAAGGCATTCAATGAAATATCAAGCATTTCGGTTTGGTTTGCATACCACTTAGCATCCAAATACGTTTGCTTAATCAAGGCTATAGCACCCATCAGTGATGAGGGATTGTCTTGGGTTGAACTTCCTTTATCAAAAGAAAAATGATTAGAAGCAGCTTCTTTCAAGATTATTTCGTTTTCAGGGCCATCATGTAAGGCTATAACAGATCCTGTTCCTCTAACCAAGCCATCCTGATTGTGAGTTAAAACAACACCAAAACCGGCCTTACGCATCTTTTCAGCATCAGTATCTTTATACTCGAAGGCCTCATGAGCATTGAAATAGGATTTAATGGCATCGTTCGCATTATAGGCTCCCTCCTTTTTAGGTCCTAACTGGGGTCCTGGACTTCTTCCGTTTTCCGCTTTTGGCATCCCTATATTACTCGAAAGCTCAATAAAAGATGGGTAAATATGCTTCCCCTTCAAGTCATGTATTATAGCCCCATTGGGAATAGATACATCTTTTCCAACCCCAATTACTTCACCTTTTTGAATTACCAAACTTGCATTTTCTATTACGGTTTGATAATCAAGGTGTACTGTTGCATTAATAAAGGCATGTAAGCCTGGTCTTTCATCCTTAACGCCATTGACCGTATAAGTTTCTTGCGCATTTGCTGAAAAGAACCAAAAGCTCAAACACACTAAAAGTATTTTTTTCATCATTGTTTGTAGTTTTAGATTAAGCAATGAAAATAGTACTTTTTATATAATTAAATAAAATTTATTGAATCTATTATTTTACTGGTGGTTAAGTAGTATTAATGGAAATAAAATTAAAAAGGTATATTTTATTAAAATCGGTGTAATAAAGCCCGACAATCAATTGGCTTTAAAATGAAACAGCACTTTGTTTTACCAATATTATATTATAATTTAATGTAGTTAATCCTATAAATTTTTTAAGAATTATGAGGCGATTTTTGAATAAGCACTTGATATCCATAGCCATATATACGGTTTCAGCCCTTATTTTATTAAGTGTAAGTCTTTCCTTTTATAATAAAAAAGTAATGAGTGATGCCTTAGAAACTCAAGAACAAGCTGACATGGTGGTTAGAGTATCTGAAAACACATTACTGAATATACGACAGATGGACATTAGCGCCAGAGGATATGCTCTAATTCGAGAAGAGGGATTTCTATTTTGGAGTGTAGCTAATGCTAGAAAAGAGAATCGAGAAAACTTTAAAGCCTTAGACAGCCTATTTGCTATACAAGGATATTCCGATCCCGTCAATTATCCAAAATTAAAAGCTGGTTTTAAAAAGTATGCGGACATGTATGAAGAGATGGTTCAGCATTTAAAAAACGATGACTTAGAAGCGTACAAAGCAATATTGAAAGATGATTACGGAAGGACTTTTTGGCCTATTAATGATGCGTTTACATCAAGGTTGTATGAATTTGAGGATGAATTGGTTGCTAAGGCTCAAGCTCGTTATGAAACAGCAATTTTTCAAAATACAATTGTACAACTTTTGCTGCTTTTAATTGGTTTACCGACATTAATATTCATTACAATTAAGCTTAGAAGAGATGAAAAAAATAGAACAGGCTTATTAATTAACCTCAGAGAAAACAACAAAAAGTATTTATTTAATGATGGTGACAATCAATTTAGAGGTGCCGCTAAAATTTTAAACGGCTCAATAGAAAACCTTAAAAAAGCAGCTAACTACGTAAGAAAAGTGGCCTCTGGAGAATTTGATGTGGAGTGGACAGGAATGACAGAAGAAAACAAAGATTTAAACCAGAAAAATCTAGCAGGTCAATTAATTGAAATGAAAAAGCAAATGCAATTGGCTGATATAGACAATAAAAAAAGAATTTGGTCAACGGAGGGGCTCTCTAAATTGACCGAAATCATAAGAAATAGTGAACAAGATACGAAACAATTGACTTTTGAAGCTACAAAATATTTGACACAATATTTGGGAGCTCAACAAGGTAGTCTGTTTATTTTAGTTCAAGATGAAGAAGATACAAAGCAAAAACATTTGGAACTATCTGCAGCCTATGCTTTTGACAGACAAAAATTTATAAAGAAGAAACTTGAAATAGGACAAGGATTAGTTGGCCAAACATATCGGGAAAGGGAAACTTTATTACTAACAGAAATTCCGCAAGACTATACTATCATTAAATCCGGCTTGGGTGACTCTACTCCCACTTGCTTGGCAATCGTCCCTATGATGTACAACGATAATGTACAATCTCTAATAGAGCTAGCCTCTTTTAGGAAATTCGAAGAACACGAGGTTAAATTTCTGGAAAAAGCCGGTGAATATGTTGCCTCTGCTATTGCCACCACTCAAAATAATGAAAAGACAAGAATCTTGTTGGAGCAAATGCAACAGCAAGCAGAAGAAATGAGGGCTCAGGAAGAAGAGTTAAGACAAAATATGGAAGAATTAGAAGCTACGCAGGAAGAGATGAGAAGAAAGGAAAAAATGATGGAGGAGAAAATGCAAAATGCTGATAGTATTAATTAGAGATTCTTAGAATTTAGCGATGAAGGAATACGGACCATTAGTAAAAAGCCAATGCCAACAGCAAAAAACAGGCCTAGCGCAATAGTACTGTTTCGCATACTTCCCGTCCACTGTTCGATAAATCCATAGGAGAAAGTACCAATCACAACCGCGAGTTTTTCTGTAACATCATAAAAGCTAAAATAAGAAGCTTGATCCCTTGTCTCCTGAGGCATTATTTTGGCATATGTACTTCTAGAAAGAGATTGAATTCCACCCATGACCAAACCCACCACAAATGCCAAGATATAAAACTGATAATCTGTGTAAACATAATAGGCATATATACAGATGCCCACCCAAATAGCTAACATGATTAGTAGTGAAGACTTATTACTACGAATTTTAGATAAATATGCAAAAGCATAGGAACCAATAATTGCCAATGCGTTAATGATAATGATAGTCAAGATTAATTTATTTCCAGGAAGATTAAGTTCTTTGCTTCCGAAAGAGGCAGCCATATACATGACCGTTTGTACTCCCATGCTATAAAAGAAAAATGAAGTGAGATAATACTTCAAAATAGGTTGAGACTTAAGCTCATTAAAGACTTTAATAATTTCCCTATAACCACTAGCAATAATTGATTTAGAATAATCTATCACTACTTTGGGCTCTTTCAAAGTATTAAACGTTATTTGGGCAAAACCCATCCACCACAAACCCACAGTTAAAAAGGAAAACCGAGCAATCAAAGCCGTACTATCTAAACCAAACCACTGAGGGTTAGATATACAAATCAAATTAGCAATCAGCAGCAGGATACTACCTACATAGCCCAAAGAAAAACCCCTAGCACTAACCATATCGTGCTTGTCTGGAGTAGCAATAATAGGTAAAAAGGAATTGTAGAATACTATACTTCCAGTGTACCCGATGCTTGCAAGAACCGAGCAAATTATAGCCCATTCCACATTTTCCCCGGTAAAAAAGAAAAGACCTATACAAGATAAGGAACCCAAATACGTGAAGAATTTCATATAAGACTTCTTAGTAGAAGAATAGTCTGCAATACCTGAAAGTAAAGGTGATAAGATGGCTACGACTAGAAAACTAAATGAAATAGCAAAGGAATACAAAGCTGTATTTACAAATTGAAAACCGAAGAAATCGACCACATCACCGTCAAATGCGTTTTGAGTGGCAGTATTGTAAAAGACAGGAAAAATAGACGACTTAATAACAATGGCATAAACTGAATTAGCCCAGTCATACATACACCATGCATTAATTGTCTTTGAATTATTCAATTTCAAGATGCATAATTTTAATTACCCAACAGAAGGCATAAAAAAACCTCATTCCGTTTAAAGAAATGAGGTTTTGAATAAAATGGTCAATATTACAACAAAGAGTTTTCTTTATCTCTGTTGGTCAATTTTAAAGTATTGTACATCAACTTACGTGCATTTGCTTTTCTCAACTGCTGCTGAACATCCGATAAAATACCCATCTTTGCTTCACTATCTACTTTTAATGCAATAGTAATTTTATCTCTTTCAGCTTCAGATAATTTATCTTTCTCTTTTGCTACCCAAAGAAGTACATCCCTTGGCTCTATAAACACATCGTTAGCTTGTATTTTAGCTTCTCCACCAAACTTTTCAGTTTGTTTGGGCTTCCCGATGTATAAATAACTAACCAAAGACTTTCTTTCGATCTTCTTCAATTGTTCAGCTTTAGGTATTTTTTGTTCCACCTTGATTTCAGTTTCTCTCAATACCGTAGTCACCATGAAAAAGAAGAGGAGCATAAAAATAATATCCGGTAATGCAGCGGTAGGAATATCCTGACTTGCACTCGTTTTTTTCTTAAACTTTGACATAATTTATCCTCCTATGTTAGTTGGTTCCGCAATAGAAATCGCCATTGGAATCTCATCATCTCCCTGACCTTTACCCTTATCGTAAAGAGCTTGTTCCTTAGGGTCTTTCAAATTTAACGCTCTGTATTCTTCAGCTGTAATACCTGCTCTATCCGCATAAATTTGATAGTAGGCTCCTTGCAACTGATCTAATACATTGATATATATCTCATAACTTGTTCCTCTATCTGTCTTAAAGGAAACAATTGCATCTTGTGGACTTTCCGCCAATTCCGGATTTTCGTTTGGATTCAAGACATGTTCAATTAACATCTCTTTTATCTGAGTGTAATCATCCAAACGCTCACCTTCTACCAAAAGTCTATCTGCTGAATTGATAGCAACCTTAAAAAGATTTCTCTCCTTAATTTTAACATCAATTTCTTCAGCATCGTCCTTCTCAGGAGGCAAAGTTAAAGTCAAACCTTTATCAGATGCAATGGTAGTAGTTACAAGAAAGAATATTAACAATAAGAATGCTATATCGGCCATTGAACCGGCATTCACTTCTGATGTTGCTCTTCCTTTACTTCTAGCCATTATTTTACAATTTTTCTGATTTCAGAATAAATAATAGATATCACCGCAATGCCCATCAATAAGTAAGTAGTGATTAATACGCCACCTATTACTCTTGAAGAAGTACTTGTAATATCAAATTTTATATATCTAGCAGTTACTTCATCGCCAGAAACACTCCAGCTGACTAAGTAAATTACACCGATTATCACTATACCCAAAGCAGACTTTAAAAGACTCTTTGGATTATCCAGCGCATTAATTAGTGGTAAAACTATTGCTCCTAAAGCAGCAACAATTACCAATAAGTATGAGCCGTATAACATTATATCAACAATTTCCATTTAGTTAAAGTTTAAAGGTTAAACTTACTTAGTAAGATTGTGCTTTACTAAAATATCAACTAAAGCAATAGAAGCATCTTCCATTTGATTCACTAAAGAATCTACTTTAGAAACGCAATAGTTGTAAAATAATTGTAGGATAACAGCAACAATCAAACCACCTACTGTTGTTAAAAGGGCTACTTTAATACCTCCAGCAACCAAAGATGGGGAAATATCACCAGCTTCTTCAATTGCATCGAAAGCACCAATCATACCAATTACAGTACCCATGAAACCTAACATTGGAGCTAATGAGATAAATAATGAAATCCAAACCAAACCTCTTTCTAAACGTCCCATTTCAACAGAACCATAAGAAATAACTGATTTTTCAACCATCTCAACGCCTTCTGACATTCTCATCAAACCTTGAGTAAAGATAGATGCCACTGGACCTCTAGTGTTTTTAGTCACTTCTTTAGCCGCTTCAACACCACCTTGGTTTAATGCATCTTCTACATTAGCCAATAATTTGTTAGTGTTTGTAGTTGCTAAGTTTAAAGTGATGATTCTTTCAATAGAAATAGCTAATCCTAAGATCAAACATATTAAAACTACTGACATGAATTCCCATCCACCTTCAATGAACTTCTCTTTTACAATCTGGTGAAAGCCTTGCTCTTCTACTACTTCCTCCTCATCTACAACTGTAGTCGGCATTGTATCTGCTTCCTCAACAGCGGCTGTGTCAGTTACCTCTGCGGAATCTCCTTCCATCGCAGTTGTATCATTTTCCATTTCAGAGGTTGCTTCCTCATCCTGAGCAATTGCATTGCCATTAAAACCGAATACTAAAGCTCCGGCCATCATCATTAAAACAAATAGCTTTTTCATAGTTAAGTTGTTTGTAATTTTCTTTTTTAGTTAATGTATGTTAGTTATAATGAAACTAAGTCCAATTTTACACAAATATCCACAAACAGAAAATTTTTTTAGCAATTCTTTAACCCTTTAAGTTAAATAATAATCATTTACTTAAAATATTAGACCAAAAAATTGAACAAAATGCGGAGAAGGAGGGATTCGAACCCTCGGTACCCGTGAAGGCACACTCGCTTTCCAGGCGAGCCCGATCGACCACTCTGGCACCTCTCCTTTGTTTGTCAATAATTATTTATCACTTGAACTCTTTTCAAACGTGCACAAATAAATTAATAATTTATTCTCCATGCAAGCCCATTTTGCCAAATGGTAAATATTAATCTATTATTAACATGCAATTCAGTTGCAAATAGAATGATTGCAGTTTATAATTATATTATTCCATGCAACATCCTCCTTCTATTTATTCCATTTCCCCTCGAAGCGGTTTAATTAGATAGCTTTGTTGCATTTCTTTGGTGTGTGCATGGCTTAACACATACATCATTTTGGTGATTGCAGCTTCGGTTGTGATGTCACTCCCACTTATTACACCAATGGACTGCAAATCCATACTTGTTTGATAACGACCTTGAATCACCTTCCCTCCCATGCACTGTGAAACATTCAAAATCAGAATATCTTTTTCAATGGCTCTATTTAAAGCATCAATAAACCATTTTTCGGTGGGTGCATTCCCAGACCCATAGGTTTCTATTACTAATCCTCTCAAGCCTTCAATAGATAAAATCCCGTCCACTAGGGATTGTGATATTCCAGGAAATACCTTTAAAATGGCTACTTCTTGTTGAATATTCTTTCTAACTTTTAATTCGGCCTCCGTTTGAAATGGCCTTAAAGCTGAAAAATTATATTCTATAATGACTCCAGCTTCAGCCAAAACAGGGTAATTTTCGCTTTGAAATGCATCAAATTGTACGCTTTCAACTTTTTTCGAACGATTCCCTCTAAGTAGAAGATTATCAAAATAGATACAAACTTCAGATACGATGGGTCTATGGTTTAACTTCTGGCTGGCGATCTCTATTGCTGTAATTAAGTTCTCCCTGGCATCGGAACGTGCAGCGCCTATTGGTAATTGAGCACCCGTAAAAATCACGGGTTTATTTAAACCTTCCAACATAAAACTGATTGCTGAAGCAGTGTAGGACATGGTATCCGTCCCATGGATTACAATAAATCCATCGTATTCTTCATAGTAGTCCTCAACCAATCCTGCAATATCATCCCAGTGCTTAGGGCTTACATTGGATGAATCAATCAAATTATGAAACGAAGCCACTGTGATTTTCAGATTAAAATTCTTTAGGGAAGGAACTTCGTCCAAGATATTCTGGAAATCAAAAGGTACTAAAGCTTGATCTTCATTATAAACCATGCCCAAAGTCCCGCCTGTATAGATAATCATCACCGCACTTTCTGGTGCTTTAGGTGTTGCGGTTTCTATATGTATTAGTTTGTATGGCTTTTCCATTTATGCAAATAACTGATTAGCATTTGTTGAAGTAATTTTAACCAATTCTTCTTTGGAAATCTGCTTTAGATCTGCAATTTTTTGTGCAATCAAATCAAGATAAGCCGGTTCATTTCGTTTTCCTCTTTTAGGAGTTGGTGCCAAGTAAGGTGCATCCGTCTCTAAAACGATTCTATTGATATCTATATCAGGAATATGTTCTGCCACCCCCCCATTTTTAAAAGTGACCACCCCACCAATTCCGACAAAAAAATCTAAATCAATCACTTTTTGAGCGTCTACCGCATTTCCAGTAAAGCAATGAAACACACCTTTCAAGGCATCATCTTTCATTTCTTTCACTATTTCGTAGGTTTCATCAAAGGAATCCCTACAATGCAGAATGATGGGAATTTGATGCTTTTTAGCCAACGCAATTTGAATTTTCAGGGCTTCTTTTTGCTCTTCCATCAAGCTTTTATCCCAATAGAAATCCAAGCCGATCTCCCCTACCGCTACAAATTTTCTTTTGTTCAGCCAATCTTCAACCTCGTAAAGCTGTTTTTCAAAATGCTTTTCAATAGAACATGGATGAACGCCCATTGTGGCGATCGTATGGGTGAATCTATCCTCTACTTCCAACATTGGCTCAATTGATTCGTGATCAATATTAGGCATGTAAAATTTCTCAACTCCGGCTTCCACGGCCCTATCCATCATTTCCGGCCTATCCTCATCAAATTTCTCAGCGTATAAATGCGCGTGTGTTTCAATCATCCTTTAGCAAATTTTCTTCCTTTCCATTTTACGGGCAAAGGTAAGAGATAATAGAAAAGAAGTGCAATAGAAATGAAGCCACTGTAGAATTCAAATACAAAAAGATTGCCCAAAGGAACATATTGATTCAATCTTTCTAAAATTTTGTTTATAAATAAACTTTGTAAAGTAATCTTCAAACCAAACAATGGTATAGCCACAAAAGGATTGACAATAATCATTGTTAACATAGCAGGATAATAGAATGCCTGAAAAACTAAAACCATGACCATGAAAGGCGGTAATTTTAGAGCCCCGCTCATCCATCTTTTTCGTTGGTTCATTAAATTCTTAAACCCTTTCACCGCAAATGTCCTAACGAGACTGTCTTCATTGGCTAATTGTTGGTATTTATAACCTTCTTTAGCTACTGCCTGAAACAATGCAAAATCTTCAGTGACAGAAAACGGAATATTTTTATAACCCCCTACTTTGTTGTAAGCTTCTTTACTCACCATCATATTATTGCCCACTGCCGTAACAGGGATCTTCCATCCACTTACTATTTTCACCATACCAAGTGCCAAACTCCAATCTATCATTTGCATACTAGAAAAGAAATCTTTTGCTTTTATAATGGTAAACCCGCTTTGGATTCCAGATCCTTCTTTCCAACATGCTAACTGCTTCATCAACCAACTTGAAGGAACCTCCACATCGGCATCTGTAATCATCATGAATTCTCCTTTAGCTCTTGCTGCCAATTGTTCTAAAACATTGGCTTTTGCATCTAAGTGCTTCACTTTCTCGGTAATGGACAAATAAAAAAAATTATTAGTCTCTTTATCCCATTCCTGTAAGATTTTAGTACTGCCATCAGTTGAGCCATCATCACCCATTAAAACCTCATATTTATCTTTTGGGTAGTCAAGTTTTTCGAGGGAATTAAGAGCGTAATTAACTGTATGGACTTCATCACGGACGGCCATCAGTATGGAAATAAAAGGCAATTCTCCTTCGTAAGGCTTTGGGTTTTCGGCTTTTGGTTTCCACGCCATCCATAATATTAAGTCCATGAAAATTACTAAAAGAATAATAATCAGTAGGCCTAAGAATAGATAGGTCATAGTTTTTTAAATTTGTATCCAATATCGGAAAAATGTTTGAGATACAAAGGTAGGAATTGCAATATTTTATCTTTCGCTTTAAAATTATCGTGAAAAACTATAATACTACCGTTCTCCGAAAACTGAATACTTTTCATGAGTATTTTTTCTGCGGGCAAAGAGATATTGTAATCTTTAGACAGTACATCCCACATGATTAAACTAAACCCTTTTCTTTTCAACTCACGAGCTACTTTAAAATTAATTTGTCCATAAGGAAATCGAAATAGCTTACGTTCTTGATCAATATGCTTTTCTATTTCTCTCTGGCACAGCAATACATTGTTCAAAAAGTCGTCATGACCCGTTTTCCACGCTTTTAAATGATTGAAGGTGTGATTCCCAACGGCATGTCCTTCTCTTAAAATACTTAGGAATATATCAGGATGTTTTCTAACATTATCTCCCACGCAAAAAAATGTAGCTTTGGCATCAAATTGATCTAAAATATTTAAGATTTGTTGTGTTAATTCCGGGATGGGTCCGTCATCAAAAGTAGGGTAAATTAACTTTTCACTGGTATTAATCTTCCACAAAAATGACGGGAACAGATTTTGAATTACATTTGGTGTTTTGAAAAACGCACCATCAAACATGATATTTACAAGCTAATAGCGTGATGTCATCTGACAGAGCTCTTTTCCCAATAAAAGCCTCAATCTCCTTTAAAATGGCATTGATGATTGCTTCAGGAGTGGCAGAAATATAATTACTTAAAATTTCCATTACCCGCTCGGGTCCAAATTCTTCTTCTTGCTCATTGAAGGCTTCAGTCAATCCGTCCGTATAAAGTAAAAGCGTTTGCGGAGTACTAATTTCTGTGCTACCTATTTCTAGAAACGGAATTTCTCTTAATGCTCCCAGTACTAAAGTGCCCGTTTCCAATTTCTCAATTATGCCATCAGAAGATACTAAAAACGGTGGGTTATGACCAGCATTCACATAGGTCAATTTTTTTTCATTCAGATCAATCAATGCAATAAAGCAAGTGATGAAATTCTCTCCATTTGCACTTTCAAAGACTTGATGATTTAAATCATTAATTACTTCTTCTAAATCAGTAGTTTTTCTCAGGAGAGTTCTAAGTGACGCTTGGAAGTTTGACATCAACAAAGCGGCAGGTACGCCTTTTCCTGAAACATCAGCTATACATACTATTTTTCGGTTTTCATCGATTGAAATCCAATCATAATAGTCACCCCCAACTGTATGATGAGGAGAATAGTGCGCATCGATTTTAAAATGGTCACTTTCTGGTAATGATTTTGGAAATAATAATTGTTGAACTTTTTTGGCAATTTCCATTTCCTTGGCTATCACCTCTTGCTCCAACTTCTCTCTTGCCATTTTCTTGTTTTCGATGGCCACCATGATGATATTAGTCAATGCTTGAATGAAATTCAAATGGTTCTCTATTAATTCCTTCTCCTCTGCATTTGCAACTCCACCTAGAAACACTGTTGCTAATAACTCATTTTTATGGAAAACTGGAATTGCTACTTCAAATTCCTCAAAAGGTGAATCCACTAAGTCTGCTGCGAATAGTATTTGCCTTTTATTAATCAAGTGATTAGTACTATTGTCATCAGCAGAATAGTTCTTGGTGGTCCCAAAAGACAACTTTTGCTCCCACAGTCCATTTTCTTGCACCAATAACATGAGTTTACCAAGCTTCAGATTTGCCCTTAAAGTGAAATTGTAGATTTTATAGAGAGAATCTTCAGCCATATTCTCGTTAATCGCTTGAGTAATTTCAAGCAATGAATTCAGCTCCAATTCTTTGAGTTCGTATCTATTCGCTATGTTTAGGGCAGTATCCATAATTGAAATGTGAAGTTAGCAATTAGAAATGATAAATATAATTTTGAATAAAGAAATGGAAAACAGATTACTTTTAAACTTCAAAATATAATATAAAGTCATGCAATTCTGTCTTGCGAAAAAACTGAAAGTTAGAATACAGATGGACGTTTTGGCTTCATGGAATTAATCAATCAATAATTATAAAAAAACTCCGCTCAAATTGAATTAATAATAACGTCCCGGAACAAGATTATTTTACTAGAAAACCGGCATCTAAAAGTCTATTCCCATTTTTCTCATCGAAGACAGCAAAATTAAATCCTTTCTGAAGACAATAAGAGCCAAATTCACCCGACTTATTTAAGGCAATGAAACCAATCTGTGTGGTCGAATAATCTTTTTCTCTAAGCTTAAATTTTTCAAGGATTAGTCGAACAGCGGATTCACATGCAGCTTGTGGTGATTTACCATGCCGCATTTGCTCAACAACTAAATGAGATCCAACCACTCTGATTATCTCTTCTCCGTGACCTGTGGCCACAGCTGCGCCTACTTCATTGTCAACATATAAGCCTGCTCCTATAATTGGGGAATCACCAACTCTTCCGTGCATTTTATAAGCCATGCCACTAGTGGTGCAAGCACCAGATAAATTACCATGAATATCTAAAGCAATCATCCCAATTGTATCATGGTTTTCAATATTTACAACAGGCTGATAATCTGAACTTTTGAGCCATTCTCTCCATTCTTTTTCAGAGGTATTCGTTAATAAATTCTCTTTGGGAAAACCGTGATGTAATGCAAATTGTAGTGCTCCTTCTCCTACTAGCATTACATGTGGGCTTTTTTCCATCACCGCTCTAGCAACAGAAATTGGGTGTTTAATATGTTTCAAACAAGCCACAGACCCTATATTTGCTTTCTCATCCATAATACAAGCGTCTAGAGTCACATTTCCATCTCTATCAGGCCTACCCCCGTATCCAACACTCCGCTCGTCAGGATTGGCTTCTACTCGCTGTACTCCCTTTTCAACTGCATCCAAAGCTCGTCCCTTTTCTCGCAAAATTTCCCACGCATCAGCATTAGCATTAATTCCAAACCTCCAAGTGCTGATGACAATCGGTTTTGTAATTGCATCAGATGGTAAAGAATTAATATTTGACCATGATTTGAAGGGTTTAAATGCAACACCTGCCGCAATTGCCATTCCTGCTTTCAAAAAATTTCTTCTGTATAACTTCATCTCAACACTTTTAAAAATTTAATATATAACTAATTGTGCTATTATTTTCTGTAGCAGTTCTCGATTTAGCAAAAATAATTATAGCATTTAACCACTGTCTCAGGATGAATATAATGAAAAATTGTTTGAATTGGTCTAATTAATATTAGGCATTGAACCAGAGAAAGATCGTGCGAACAACACCATTCCTAAAGCAATTTCTTTTCTGTATTTATTCTTCTAAATTGTGGCAAAAAGAGTAAAATGATATCAGGAACACATAAAGCCGTTGAAGATCCCCGCAATAAGGATATAAAAATCTATATAAATGGGGAATTACTTCCAAGAGAGGATGCAAAAATTTCTGTTTTTGATAGCGGCTACCTGGTTGGGGATGGTATCTGGGAGGCATTCCGCATACACAAAGGAAAAATGCTCTTTGTTCAGCAGCATTTAGACCGTATGTGGCAATCAGCAAAAGTAATTGGATTGCAATTACCATTCACCAAAGAAGAGTTATTGCAAATGGTCCAAAAAACTCTGGATGTTAACAATATGAAAGATCATGTTCATACCAGGGTTATGGTTACTCGAGGAATTAAGAAAACACCTTCTCAAGATCCTAGATTAACTATATCTGGTCCGAATGTAGTGATCATAGCTGAACATAAAATTGCAGCAGAAGATGTTAAGGACAAGGGAATAAGCCTATTTACTTCTACTATTCGCAGAGGATCTCCCGACTATTTGGATCCCAGGTTAAATTGTCATAGTAAATTGCATGAAGTGCAAGCTTTAATTCAGGCTTTGGATGCAGGTGCAGATGAAGCACTTATGCTAGATATTCATGGCTTTGTATCAACTTGTAATGCCACAAATTTCTTTATGGTGAAAGACGGAGAGGTGTGGACTTCAACAGGTCAATATTGCATGAATGGAATTACTAGAGCTAATATTATTCAAGTTTGTCAAGAAAATCAGATTGGATGTAAAGAAAAAAACTTCTCTCTGTTTGATGTCTATGGGGCTGATGAATGCTTTGTAACCGGTAGCTTTGGGGGCGTAACTCCCGTTATAAAAATAGATGGAAAAATCATTGGAGAAGGGGTAGTAGGATCAAGAACTAAAACGCTAAGCTCGCTTTATCAAGAATTAATCGCAAAAGAAGTCAAAGCCATATGAACAATTCCGTAACTCGCATTTCGCTATGGTCAGGACCTAGAAATATTTCCACAGCATTGATGTATTCATTTGCACAAAGGCCAGACACCAAAGTCTTCGATGAACCCTTGTATTCCTATTATCTCCATAATTCTGATGCTAATGAATATCATCCAGGAGCAAATGAAATCATGGAATCAATGGAGTCTGATGGGAATAAAGTAGTAGATATGATGCTAAATTATGCTGAAAAACCTGTGCTTTTCTTTAAAAACATGACTCATCATTTACTTCCTAGCTTGGACAAGGGATTCATGAAATCTATGGTGAATATAATTCTCACCAGGGACCCAGTGGAAATGTTGCCTTCATTTGCTGAGGTTATTGAAAACCCGTCTATAAAAGATGTTGGCTACAAAATGCATTTAGAGATTGTGGAGCAATTGCAGAATATGGATTTACCAGTTATTGTGGTAGATTCTAAATCCATATTGCTTAATCCTGAAAAACAGTTAAAAAAATTATGTGATGCAATCGGAATTCCGTTCGACTCTGCAATGCTGAAATGGTCAAAAGGTGCGATTTCAGAAGACGGAATCTGGGCTCCATATTGGTATAAAAATATTCATCAATCAACCAGCTTTAAGCCGTACAGTCCAAAAAGCTTTCCTTTTCCAGAAAAATTAAAACCTCTATTAGCTGAGTGTCAGCCCTATTACAATCAATTAAGTCAGATGGCGCTATAATTCATCAAATAGAGAATTAACCTTCTTTTATTGAAGCTTCTTCTTTTCGAAAAAATGATCAATAAAATCTCACTTCACAGTCAGGATGGTCTTCTTGAAATTTATTGAGGCTGAACTGAAAGATGCTAGTGTTATAGCAAATGAAATTGTCTAAATCATTTAATAAAGAAAGTTTACCAATCCAACGAACTTGGGTACTGGAAATATCGAGATACTTTAAACCGGTTAAGCCTTCTAATCCTTTTAGATTTCTTACTTGGGTTCCCGCCAGACTCAAATACACAAGTCTCTGGACTTCTTCTAATGGTTGAAGATTAGATACGGCTGAAAAATCCAAAACTAACTTTTCTAAGAACATTAGCTGACTTAAAGGATCTAAATTTTCAATGGGACTTTCTTTAATGCTTAATTCCTTCACCTCTTTGATGGAAGTAATACTTTCCAAACTATTTAGCTCTACCCTATTTAAATGAACATTTTCCAATAAGATAAATTGAGCTAATGGAAATAAATCTTGAATACCTTCATCTTCAATAACTATACTATTTAAAGCAGTCAGGTCATGAATCTCTTTGATAGAAGGGCGATTACTAAGTGGAAATTGCAATCTAAAAATGGCTTTCCAAGTGTTATCTAACGCATCCCACCAAGCCTGTAAAGCTTTTCCATCATAAATAATGCTAGTTTTCGAGCTTTTGTTATCGAGGAATTTACCAACCACCTCTTTCTTGATTCCATTCCCATCTACATTCAAGTCCTTCAGATTATTCAGTTTTGTTAATTGCAAAAACTGCTCTTCTGAGAGCTGATTCTGAGCAAGATTCAAGCTATTCAGCTTCTTTAAGCGAACAATTGATTTTACGGATTTTAAACCGCTGTTTTCTACCTCTAAAACATTCAGTGATGTTAATCCTTCAATTGGCGTTAAATTACTAAGTTGATTGTTCGAAATTGATAAATATCGCAAACGGGAGAACTTTTTGATAGGATTTAAATCACTAAGTCCTCTATTATTAAGATTTAAACTGTCTTTCAACAATAATTTTGTTAAATGCTCTTTTTGCGGATTTTCCAAAGTAATACCCTCTAAATAGACTTCTAGAGCTGCTTTCCAATCGCTATTTAGGTTTTTCCACCACTCAGATAATTCTTCAGAGTTTACCACTAAAAGTTTGCTCGGGTTTGAATCAATAAATTCATTAATTTCTTTTTCTGAAACAAAAGTGTTATCAGCATAAATTTTTTCTAAAGAGCTGAGCTTATTTAGTACTTTTAAATTCTCCACTTGGGTGTTATTCACATTAAGAGACGTGAGTTCTTGATAGTTTTCCAACGGACTCAGATCTGAGATGAACGCAAAAGATATATCTAAATCTCGCAGGGTTTTAGGGCTCATTTTTGCAGTCAATTGAGACAAGTTACTCTTGGACAAATTAAGTTCCTCGAGTTTCACCATTTCATTAAAAACATCTGGCTGATTAAAAAAGGTCTGGCTTAAATCTAATTTAACAAGGTTTTTAAATTTTCCTAGTACTTCAAAATCTCTTATATCAGCACCATTCAAATACAATTCGGTAAGTGCGTTCAAATTTTCAAGAGCTGCTATTTTTTGTACTGGCGTAAAAGAAACATCAAGTATCCTTAACTTCTCAGCATAGCGCAAAAAACTTAAATCTTCAATTGTAGTGTAAGAAATATCTAAATGTCTAAGTTCGGTTAAACTGCTCAATGGGGATATATTTTCAATTTTTGTATGGCTAAGATCTACATACTCTAAATCGACTAGAAAACTTAAAGGCTCAAGGCTAACTATAAAATCATTATCGGCCAAATCAATTGAATCTAGAGAAGCTATTGAATTGAGCTTATCTATTTCGACACTATCCCCTTCTATCTCAAACTTGTTTCTAAATATATTCTTCCAACCTAAAGAAAGATTATTCCACCATTCCTTTATGGCTTCATCCCTACTTACTTTTGTTGTATAAATGCTGGCAATCTGCAGTTCATCTGATTCTTTATCCAAATTTATTTCTACAAATCGAGTTTTAGTATTTAGTATTGATTCTCCCTCAATTCCTGTTGCTTTTAATGTTCTATTGAGCTCAATTTTGAAAGATAGACCTCCATTATCTCTTAGAAAAGCTGCTGTTGTTTTAATATCAAAATCGAAGTTGGCATCTTCAAAAAAGAAATCAATATCCTTTAGATAAGCCGTAACATCTTTATTGATCAATACTTTACGATTCTCGGATAAATCATCCTCAATTTGTACTTTACTATCTCTGAAAATCTTTAAATAACTCTCTCTGATAATAACATCTTTATCACGATGACTTGCATCCTTACTACCCAATGTGTTTAGTAAATATTCCAAAAACCGTACTTGATCTTCTGCTTTAGATTGATAGGATTCAATTTCTTGCTTTTCAAATCCCTTAATCTCCTGAGCGGAAAGTTTATAAATTTGAAGAAAAATCAAACCTACTAGTAAAAAAAAGACACTATTTAGCCTCATATATAAATGCTTTCAGTTTTGTAACATCTTCCTTTTGGACTGGTGTCAAGTCCGAAATTAACCATCCGCTATTATAGCCTTTACGATTATAATCTGCGATTTGAAAATACCAGCCTTCACATTGAAAAAAATGAAATCTACTTGTGGTAACTGTTTTGAATTGAATGCTTTTGGAAGCCATTTCATATAAAAAAATAGACAATGGATCCACTTTGAATTCATCTGAAGTGAAATCCACAGCATTTTTTTGTTTTAAAGATTTATGCAAGTTCATAAAATCTAATTCATGACTCATGGGGTGTAAAAACGCTTTTTCTTCGCTTTTGCTCTTATTAAAAAATTGCTGATAGTGAGCTGAAGACACTTGTTCCAAAACCCATTCGTAACCTTCCCTTTCTTCTTGAATTTTAAAGAAAAGCAAAATATTCTCCTCTTTTCCGTTTCTGGTAAACACTGCATTCACTTCAGCAAACCATCCATCCTGTCGAAAATTCAAAAATTGAGGATTTGTCTTGTCCGTCACATCGCTTATGAATTTCCTTTTCTGTTCATTTGAGAGATTTCGATTTTGGCGATCAAAAAGCAAACTGATATAGTCCTCTCGTAAAGTGGAGGATCGAAATGATTTATCAGATTCATAAAACCGTTTTCCCTTCTGATCTTCTTCCCCATTAAATCGTCTGAAAAACTGATTCACCTGCTTGGTGGAAGCATACAATTCACTCTCATCGCGAGAACTTCCATCTTCCTGCACAATTTGCGCAGGAAGGTAGAGAGTTACACATAAAAATATGTTAAGAAAAAGGATTCGTATCATGAAGAAGTTTCTGTCACTCGAATATCACCCAGCATCACATCCCAAAACTCTATGGTTCTACCAGAAATTTGAGTCTTCTTTTTCTCTACGTAAATGGTAATGTCTTTTTTAGTGGTGTCTTTGTAATTCAATCCGTCATCAGAAGTACCTTCGAAACGCTGATAGACTGTTACAACTCCCACATATTTACCATCTGGTTGTTTTTCCAAGTCACTAATATAATGAATATCATACCAGCTAATTTTAACCTTATCGTAGTTCAAAGCCATCAACCGCTCAAAGTACTTCCTTACTTTGTAATACTCTACTTCCTCGGTAGTCAGTGAAGAAACACCCATTTCGCTTTCAGGAGCAAATAGTTCTTCTGCTCTGTCCATTACCCTATTAGCTTCAGAATAGGCCGTTTTTTTATCACCGATGATGCTTATATATTTACTTAAATCTCTAACTTTCTCTAAAGCTAAAGAATCAATGGCTTGTTTTCTTTGAGGAGATACATCATCAGTTTGTGCAGTAGCACCAAAAGAAAAACTTACTACAAGCGCTGTAATTGCTATATATTTTAATTTTAATCTTTTCATTATTTTAATTTTAGGTAGTTTGAAATATAATCTAATAATCTATACAATGAGGACTTAAAGTAAAGTACTGTCAATTAAATAGTTATAAGATTTACAAATGCAATTGTCAAATAATCACTTATCAATTATTTACGAATCAATTCAAGTTCCATGATTCTACCTTTATCGTTAGTTTTCACCTTGTAGATTTCATTCAGGTTCTTACCCTGATCTTTTAAATAGTTCATGTAATCCAAAATATTTGTTGGCTGGTCGTAATCCTTCAAACCATCAGCGGATTCATTAATTATAATGAGCACAGGCACATCAGGAGATGCGAACATAGATTTTGCTTCATTAATATTCCTATTGGCTTGGGCCGTATTATCTGAAGAATTGGCAATCGCATTGAAGTATTCACTTAATTTCCTAGATAATTCCTCCTCAGAAATCTTCTTATCTTTGGCATTTTCTGAAGTGCCCGCTTCCCCTAAATTCACTGAGACATTGTCAGGCTTTTCCTGTTGCTCTTCGGTAGTGGCCGTATCTTTAGATGCGTCCGCTACTTTCTTACTACTCTTACAAGCAAATAAGCCTGCACTCAAAATCAAACATAAGGCACTGAGCCTAAAAATAGATTTCAATTTATTCATTTCATACAATTGTTTAGTACAGCCCTAGTAACGTATAATTAGCAAAAAGTTATATTAATCGATAAAAATAATTGCTTTATCGACAAGATCAGATGATTGGTAAAATTATATGTTACCAGCCAAAAACATATACTTACCAAAAAAACAATTGCATGACCCTATGTGAATTTTTTTTGGTTATAATCGAGTACAAAAAATACTTCACTTTTTACATAGCAATCTTCAAGCAGATAGAATTACTTAACTAATCAATGTTTCAATAGCGGAAAAGAAAACTCCTTAGTAAAAATAAAATAATTCAAGAAAAAATATCACAGCAATTTACTACCTTTCACCGCACTTAATAACGCTGATATCCCATGGCATTAAATTCTATTATCCTACTAGTTGCCATTTTGGTCGGCATATGGTTATTCTTATTCATATTTCCTGTTAATATCTGGATTACTGCCATTTTCTCAGGGGTTAAGATCAATTTACTGGAATTGGTATTCATGAGATTTAGGAAGGTACCACCAGTCCTTATTGCTAATTCGATGATAAACGCGACAAAAGCAGGAATTTTGGATGTTACCACTGAAGAAATGGAAACCCACTATCTCGCCAATGGAAATCTACCCAATGTGATTAAAGCTTTGATCGTAGCAGACAAAGCAAATTTAAGACTGACTTTCAAACAGGCAACAGCAATAGATTTGGCAGGCAGAGATGTTTTACAAGCAGTTCAGGTATCAGTGACTCCCTATGTAATCATTGTACCTGCCATTACTGGGGTATCGCTAGATGGAATCCAATTGGTAGCTGTGGCAAGGGTAACCGTTAGGACTAATCTGGAGAGACTTGTTGGTGGTGCAGGAGAAGAAACCATAAAAGCAAGAGTTGGACAAGGTGTTATTTCATGCATTGGAACTGCGAAAACTTACTATGAAGTATTAGAAAACCCTGAAAACATTTCCAAAAAAGTATTGGCCGATGGATTAGACTCGGGTACAGCATTTGAAATCTTATCTATTGATATAGCCGATATCGACATCGGAAAAAATATTGGAGCTTTCTTGCAGATCGACCAAGCAGCTGCTGATCTCAATATCGCTAAAGCTAAAGCCGAAAAACGAAGGGCGATGGCAGTCGCGCTGGAGCAGGAAATGCTGGCTCGTGTCCAAAAAGCAAAAGCTTCAGTAATCAAAGCTGAGGCTGAAATACCTGTTGCTTTATCTGGAGCTTTTAGGACAGGTCGTTTTTATTGAAAAGAAAGTTTTGAATTTGTCAATTTGGTATCAAGAAAGACCTTATGGATCAAAAAGTGAACTTATCGATTGACCATTTGAATAATTCCGTCAATATGTTTTAAGATATTTTTTTACCTTTCAGAAAATAAAAAAATACTATGAAGCATTATTTCTATATTTTCATTTTACTTTTTGCGGTTTCATGTAACGCCTTGAAAAACAATCAAACTACTGAGCCTGAATTATCTAAATACGATAAATTAATAAAGGGGAAAGAGAAATTCAGTGGATTTATAAATTACTACTGGGATCCAGAAAAGGGTAAAATATACCTTGAGATTGATAAATTAAATGAAGAACTCATATATGTAACCTACTTGTCTGCGGGTTTAGGATCCAATGATATTGGCTTAGACAGAGGACAAATTGGTAATTCCAAAATCATTAAATTTGAGAAGATCGGAAATAAAATCATGGTTTTTGAACCAAATTATAAATTCCGAGCCAACACTGATAATGCAGCAGAGAAAAAAGCCGTTAAAGATGCATTTTCCCATTCCATCATTCACGGATTTGAAATTGAAGCCTCTAATGATTGGTCACATTTAGTCGATGCCACTGATTTTTTTATCCGAGATGCACATGGTGTAAGTAAAAGATTAAAGCAATCAAATGAGGGGGCTTTTAGTTTAGATAAGAGTCGTTCAGTATTCAATATAGAGGGTTCAGGTAATTTTCCTGAAAATACGGAACTTGATTTTTGGATTTCATTTAATGGGGAAGCAAAAGGCAGGGAAATTTATTCTGTAACTCCTGATGCTGATAATATTACCGTTCGACAGCACCACTCATTTGTGCAATTGCCTGATGATGGATACCAGCCAAGAAAATTTGACCCAAGAGCAGGATATTTCGGCACAACCTATAAGGATTATGCCGTTCCGATCAACGAAGACATCAATCAAAGACTGATCAACCGACATAGATTACAAAAGAAAGAGCCAGCAGCAGCAAAAAGCGAGGCTGTTGAACCAATCATCTATTATTTGGATCCTGGGACACCAGAACCAGTTCGTTCAGCATTGTTGGATGGAGCCAGATGGTGGAATCAAGCATTTGAAGCTGCGGGCTACAAAAATGCTTTCCAAGTTGAAATGCTACCAGAAGGTGTAGATCCTTTGGATATCCGATATAATGTAATTCAATGGGTACACCGGTCATCACGCGGTTGGAGCTATGGCGCTAGTGTGACTGACCCTAGAACCGGAGAAATTATCAAAGGACATGTAAGCTTAGGTTCATTAAGAGTTAGACAGGACTTCCTAATTGCAGAGGGATTATTAGCGCCTTACGATAAAACCGGTAAAAACGATGCCATGGAAGCAATGGCATTGGCTAGAATCAGGCAATTATCAGCTCATGAAATTGGTCATACTATCGGTTTAGCTCACTCTTATTCTTCAAGCACTGAAAATGATGCTTCTGTGATGGATTATCCTCACCCAAATGTAGAATTAGACGAAAAAGGAAATATCACCCTTGATAATGCCTATGCTGAAAATATTGGTCTGTGGGATAAATACGCCATTCGTTATGGTTATGAAGAAATACCTTCTGGTAAAAATGAAGAGCAATACTTGAAAAGTATTATAAACGAAGCCAATGAGAAGGGATTAACTTTTATTTCCGATAGAGATGCAAGGGCAACTGGTGGTGCTCATCCATATGCTCATTTATGGGACAATGGCAAAGATCCAGTAGTTCAACTAAACCATTTGCTCAATGTAAGGCAAAAAGCACTTTCCAAATTTGGCGAAAATGTTATTCAATACGACAAACCGTTGGCACAAATTCAAGAAGCTTTAATTCCGATCTATTTTCTTCATCGCTATCAAGCAGAAGCAACTTCAAAGCTGATTGGAGGATTAGATTACTCTTATAAAATGAGGGATGATAATTTAAAGGAAATGAGAATTGTTCCAGCTGAATGGCAATTAGAAGCAGCTAATAGTTTAGCCAACTCTGTTACCGCTGAAAACTTAGCGTTACCAGAACAATTATTAAATACATTATATCCTAGACCTTTAGGTTATTATGATGGTAGAGAACTTTTAAATGGAAGAACAGGATTGACTTTTGATGCAATTGGTGCTGCAGAACAAGCTTCATCAATGGTTTTTGACCTTCTTATGCATCCTCAAAGATTAAGTAGATTAGTGGAATATCATGCAAGGGATAAAAAATATCCTGGGATTCAGGAAACTATGGATATCTTTCAGGCTACTTTATTTAGTTCAAAAGTGAATAATGACTATCAGGAAGCAATACAATTGACAACTCAATCTGTTTTTGTGAATAAATTGATGAGCAGTGTTCAAAAAGGAAGTCTTTCTCCTTTGGCCAGGGCGGAGCTGCTTGTGGTTTTACGTGATATTTCATCTAAATTGTCTAAACCTAATTACCGAGACAGCAAATTAAAGAAAGCTCAAAATCAAATGCTTGCAACTCAAATTAAACTATTTATGGAATCACCTGAGGAGTATGATATCGCACCTATTCCTGCACTTCCACCTGGTAGTCCGATTGGAAGTTGTGATTATTAAAAAATACATGATAAAATATTTTAATTACATCTAACGTTAAAGTTGAAATATTTTATCATGTATTAAATTGAACCACAATGAAGTTAATTTGTATTCTAGCATTAAGCCTTTTACCCGCTTTATCATTTTCACAATCAATCGTAAGCTATCATCAATCGCCAAATGGTGGAGAGCTGGCTTATGCATATGAGATCAATGATAAATTTAGACCAGAAATCAGACTTTATCCCAATACTTTGATAGAAAACTTGTATTTGAAATTGATGCTAAACTATGATTTTGTCAAAAAAGAATCATTTGAGTTTTACAGCGGCCTATCCGCATTTACAGGAATTGAGGAGGATATAACCTTAGTTATTCCTGTTGGACTAAATCTTTATCCTTTTGAGAACAAGAGTTTTGGCTTTCTAATGGAATTCTCACCTAGCTTTCCTTTTGATGGATTTGGAGCGTATTTTGGGGGAAGTTGGGGAATTAGATATAAGTTCAATAAAAAAGAATAATATAACATAATTCAAACTTGAGTAGAATAGGTAACTGGCCTATTGCGCATATGGGTTTATTTTCGCCCCATAATCTGTCAGGTTTGAAGCACTATTAGCTAACTTCTATGCTTACTATTGCTTTGCAGGAATTAAGCTTTTTCCAAGATCAACTGTAAGTCAGAAGGAATTTCCATTGGTTGCAATGGTGGTACATTAGCACCTCCTGTATTTCCAACGGGAATTTTTCCGACAAAAGATTTTACTCCGCCCACCAATAGCCTTGGAATTTGACCTACAATTTCTTTAAAATCTTTGATCTTAAATCCAAAGTTCAACATTAACCAATGCACATAGGAATGTTGAAAGGGAAATGCCTGTCCAATGATGTGAGCTCGTTCTAAATGCCTCCAAGCAAGTTGGTAATGCTGTGCATTAAGTTTCATTCTAAATTCGCTAAGTTCCTTCTCATAGTAAGGCCTTAAACCATCCGGAAATTTATAGTTAAAATTCATACTGATATTTTAAAATCCATTATGTTCCAATAATCCCTTTTTAGTAGCTAAAAAATAAAGATCATTCCAAGGAACTGAATTTCTATCTTTGATTTGATGTGGATATTCTTCATCATGATTGACCAAAATCTTTATGTACTCCTTTTGATTTAAAGCTAATAGATGCGTTTGAAGAGATTCATTTTCCCAACCCAAAGCATCCTTTACTTCATTATAGGATTGCACAAAATACAATTCATCCATTAAATCGATTTCCTGATCGTTCATTACTATTATATTTTCTTTCTTTCCAACTGTAGCTCCCAAAATTGGCTAATAGACCAAATATCACAACATAAAAACTATAAAACAACTGCAATAAACCAAAAGCGAATAAACTAAACTTTTGTTTTTGAGACTTTAGAATAAGTGAAATAAATAGCCCTTCCGTAAGAATTTTAAAAATAATGATCGGTAAAAGAATCAAAAATTCAAAGTTAATTAAACTATAAAAGACAGCCGTGATATAAATTAAATGAAAGGACCATACCGATAATGCAGGTAAACTGTCTTTCAAGTTAGCCGTAGCACTCCATTTAGCAGCCCAACGCTTTCTTTGTTTATAAAACAGATTTAAATTTTCCGGAGCAATTGTTTCGACTACCGCTTCCTTTTGAAAAAATATACCACCAGGATATTCAGATTTAATTTTCTGCAACAAGAAAATATCATCCCCAGATGGTATTGCTAAATTATCAGCATAGGGGTTTAGTTCTTCAAAGATGGATTTTCTAACAGCCAAATTGGCACCATTTGCCATGCTAGGATTACTGAGCTCGATACTGACTGCACCCGTTCCTATCAAAGGTGCAAATTCTATTTGAAATATTTTGGATTGGAAATTATTAGACTTGAACACGACACTCCCACTAACTAACTGAATTTTCTCAATTCCGAAGGGTGCCTGCATATTCTTTACCCAATCCACTGGAAAAACACAATCTGCATCGGAAGTCAAAATGATCTCTGCCTCTGCATGTTTAATACCCTCTGCAATAGCTGATTTTTTTCCATTTAAGATTCCAGACAGACTAAGGACTATAATCTTAAAGGGAAAATTAGCTTCAAAGGATTGAATGATTTTTTTGAAATCATCATTAGAATGATCATTAATCAAAATCACTTCCAATAATTCCTCTGGATAATCTAAACCAGACAGACTTTTGAGCAAACTATCTAAATTTTTGGACTCATTCCTAAAAGGAATTATTATTGCTACGGATTTAAGTTCTCCACTTTCATTTAATTGAGGCAAACTCTTCCATGTTTTAGAGGCGAAAAGCAAGGCTAATCCATAGAGCATAATAACTAAAGAGAAAAATGCAAAAATCACGTATTTTTCAATTTAAGTTGAGGAATAAAAAATAATCCCACTAATGCGGGCAAAGCAATATTTATCAGCCATAAAATCAACCCAGAGGCGATAATCGGTGCAACTTCTACATTTAGACTGTCGAAGAATAAGGCTACGCTAAATTCCCTAATTCCCAAATCACTTAAGAAATTAAAAGTTGGGAGAACGGATTTAGCTAAAAACATGAAAGCTATACCCATAAATTGTAGAAAGACATCGATTTTTAGGTTCAAAACAGATAACAAGAGTAGAAATTGAGTACTAAAGATTAAGTACCTGAGAAAGGATAGCCCCGTTAAAATGGTGATCAGTTTGAAGCCCATCCTGTTGACAGGCTCGATATATTCGTGAATTTTTGGGTGTTTTCGCTTCAAGAATAAGAGAATGAAAATAATTATAATTATAAAACCCAAAATGCTTAAAAATGGATAAGTGATAGAAAAAGGAATTTCAATCTCGACCAAGCTCCTCTGAGAATAAATGAATAAGGCTAACAACCCAAACAAAGCAGTAGGTAGCATTTGCATCATGCGAGAAATTAAGATCAATCCTAATGCCTTTTTCCGGTCTTGATGAGTTATTGAAAACACTTTAGCGAAATAATCTCCTATGGCGTGGGGTGTCACAAATCCAAGTGCGACTCCCGCCAAAACCCCAATTACTGCATTTGACATCGTGATTTGGGTAATAGGTTGAATGGAGTATTTCCATTTCAAAACTTCCATCAACCAATTAAATGGCATTAGGAATATGACTACAAACAAAACAACTATATTTTGATTAAATAATTTGAAGGCAGCAATAAAGCCTGATGGGTCTGCACTAATTTTTTCATATAAAAAAATCAGCACCAATAGTGTTATAAAGACTTTAAGGCCAATCAGCAGATATTTTTTCAAGCTTCTGTATAAAAATTAAAAAACCACCATACAATGATGCACATTAGTAGGTGGTTTTCAAAATATCAAGAAAATTTCTGTTTCTATCTTCTATATTCTTCCAGCTTATTCAAAGCGGTTTGGAGTTCTCTTTTAATTTTAACTTGCTTGTCGTGTGATCTCTTTCTTAAATCTTCCAGTTCTTCATCTACTCTTTCTTTGTCGCGTTTAGCTTGTTTAGTTAATCGAAAGCTATTCATAAACATGATATAGACGATTACTAACCCAGCCAATAAAATCACGACTAAAGACCACATGACAATATTATAAGTAGTTTTTGTCATGGGGATACCAAACAAGGGCATTTCATCTACCACACTTCGTGCTTGCTCTAATTCAGCCTTTAAATCATTCATTTGCGCTTTGGCAGAATCTCTTTCCTTTTCAGCTGTCAATTGTACATCTTTCGCTGAAGAGACTTGCTGATTAAGATTGTTTATAGTATCACTTAAAACTTCTCCAAAAGAATTGACTTTAATGATTGGAATAACTTTATACTTTTCAAAAGTCTCGCTGCTTTCTACCATATTTTGGTATTGCTCAGATAGCTTAGCATCCTCTTGAGCAAATGCATCAAACTGAATTGCAAAAGCAATCATTGTAAAAATAACCAAAAGTGTGTATCTCATAATAAATCTATTTGTCGTAAAAAGTACCCATTTAATTGGCTGTAAATATAGTTTGAACGAATGGAATTAAAAAAACTTATGCCAAAATGAATTATAATAATCCATAATTCCATCAACAATTTGTAGCGATGAAAGTTGTTGCAACATGAAAATAGAATATCAAAAAATTACCTTAAAAATAGCAGCTATCTATAATATACTATGGGGAGGCTGGGTCGTTCTGTTTCCTCAACATTTCTTCGATTTAGTTGGTATGGAAAGAATTAATCATCCGATGGTCTGGCAAGGGATGGGAATGGTCATTGGCGTTTATGGTTTAGGATACTGGTGGTCATCACATAATCCACTTAGACACTGGCCGATAATAATGGTAGGCTTTCTAGGAAAGATATTTGGACCCATAGGTTTTATATTTAATTATGTGCAAGGATTCGTTCCATTTGAATTCATTTTTACATTAATTACCAATGATTTCATATGGTGGATACCATTTTTCTTAATTTTAAAAGACGTTCATGTTAAAACAAATTGGAACTTATCTTGAAATGAAGGGTTCAGTGTGGCTGATAGCCGGATTCTATTTGATAGCAGGAGTTAATCATTTTATTAATCCGCAATTTTATTGGCCACTGATTCCACCCTTTTTCGAAAATCCCGAAGAAATTAATAAGATTAGTGGGATAGCCGAAATTCTACTTGCAGGAGGACTTTTCTTCTACCCCAGCAGAAAAACTACTTCTTTTATCACGATTATTGTACTTTTGGCTTTTGTTCCTTCACACATCTATTTCATTCAAATTGGTTCCTGCATTGAGAATGGTCTATGCGTTCCGGAATGGATTGGATGGTTAAGATTAATAGTTGTTCATCCCGCTTTAATTTTATGGGCATGGAGAGTAGGGAAGTCAACTGTTTCCTTGTACTGATGCTGACGAGTAAAGTCAAGTGCCAGTTCATTGAAAATTTCTGCTTGATCGATGTTGCAGATATGACCGGCCTCCATGATTTCTTTATAGATTACTGAGGGGTGATTTTTAGCAAAACTTTTAGCAGAATTCAAAAAGATGTAATCCTCTTTACCCATCAATGCTAGTGCTGGAAAGTTAATTTCTTGACAATAAAACCTATCCAAAAGCTTGAAAAACTCGCCATATAAACCAACCCATTTCATGTATTCAGTTGGAGTCAACTTTTGGGCTTGCTTTTGGTAAATTTTTCTTGATGTTTGATGTGTTCTGTAAGGCATCAATAAGTATGAGAAGATGCTATACATCCATTTATAGGGTAAAAACAAATTGAAAATCCGAGCCAATTGAACAAAAGATTTTATCAAGTTATTAGCTTTGAAAATACCTCCAGCAAAAATTGCGCTCGCCACCAATTTTGGGTGCTTGATGCTTAAATCTTGCATGATGACACTGCCAAAGCTTAAGGTAATAAAATGTGCCTTTTTAATTTTATGCTCATCAAGCAAGTCTTTTAAATCTTTTGAAATGAGATCAAAATTATATTTCTCTATTTCGGGTTCGATATTTTTAGATTTCCCGTGATCTCGCAGATCAACGAGTAAAATATTATAAAATGATTTAAAAGTTTCTATTTGATATTTCCAGGTGGCTGTGCTTCCACCTGCTCCATGAACAAAAACTACCCATTCTTTGGAGGAAGCATTCAACTGAACAACAGCATGGAGAGATGTTTTTTTCATATTGACTAAACATCGACCATTAGCTTTTGTTAAAAGATTTATTTTCTATGAGAAACTGCATAGATCTGGAAAGGTAAATCAGAATGCTGAAAAAACATTTATCTTTATAGAAAGCGCTGTTAAAATATCTCTCTTAAATCCTACAAATGATTCAATACATAAAAGAATTATCAGATTTTGGCTTACTAATACTAATCTGGTTGGTGCAATTAATTATCTACCCATCTTTTACATACATGAATAATGAAAATCTATTGTCTTGGCATCCAAAGTACACAACCATGATATCTGTGGTAGTTATGCCCTTAATGCTAATCCAGCTCTTTAGTACTTTCTACTTGACTTATAATGATTTTAACTTGATTCTTCTCACACAATGTATTTTAATCATTTTACTCTGGACCACTACCTTTTTTCAGGCCGTGCCGCTACATAATCAGATTGAAACAGCTAATGAAATGCAAACCGCAGCGACTAAATTGGTTCAAATAAATTGGAGGCGAACTATAATGTGGACATTTATCGTAATTTTGAATTTCATCGGTAGAATAGACAACATTAAACATTATATGTAGTTACATATACCTGCAATAAAAATAATTAATGACCTCCTCAGACGAATTCGGCACTAAGCCTATAAACTACTTATTAAGAAAACAAGCAGTTCCATCCGCAATTGGAATTCTAACGCTATCCATATATGGCATTGTCGACACTATTTTTGTAGGTAATTATGTAGGCTCAGTAGGGATCGCTGCCATCACTGTAGTTATTCCTATAACATTTTTGATTTCTTCAATTGGGATGGGGATCGGAATCGGTGGTGCTTCTATTATTTCAAGAGCTCTTGGCTCTGGCAAAACAGAAAAAGCCAATAAAACATTTGGTAATCAGCTTACCTTAACTTTCATTTTAGGAATATTTTTTAGTTTGGCGTGTTGGATATTTATAGAACCGTTACTTGCAGCTTTTGGAGCAAAGGGAGATATTCTCCAACCAACCGTTGAGTATTTCACAATCCTATTATTGGGAATCCCTGTATTGGCATTTGCCATGATGTCCAACAGTATTTTTCGCGCAGTTGGATACCCTAAGGTTGCGATGGTAGTCATGATTGTTCCCGCAATTGTAAATGTCATTTTAGACCCGATTTTTATTGCGGTTTTAGGATGGGGAATTGAAGGAGCTGCTTGGGCAACTACATTTTCGTACCTTTTTAGTGCTGCTTACGCAGGTTATTTCTTTTTGAAAGGCAAAACTGGATTTATATTAAAGAAGTCAGATTTTGTTTTGGACCTAAAACTTACTGGAGAGATTTTTTCTATAGGATCAGTAACCTTTGCCCGTCAAGGAGTAGTGAGTTTACTGTTTTTAGTATTGAATAATTCTTTATTTAAATATGGAGGAGAAAGTGCTATTGCAGTGTACGGAATTATAAATAGGATGATGATGTTGGTAAATGTCCCTGCAATAGGGATTACACAAGGTTCCATGCCTATTATAGGCTATAATTATGGGGCGGATTTATTTAAGAGGGTTAGTTTGACTTTAAGAAATGCCATCATTTCTGCTACAGTACTTTCTTCTGTTATCTACGCAGGCATCTTGATTTTCACACCTCAAATAGTCAGTGTTTTTACTAATGATCAAGATTTAATAAAAGAGACTGTTCCGGCATTAAGAATTACATTTTTGATGACACCTTTAATCGCATTCCAGCTAATTAGTTCAGCGTATTTTCAGGCGTTAGGCAAAGCTTTGCCTGCACTTCTATTAACATTGACTAAGCAAGGTTTCTTTCTGATACCTCTTCTCTTGATATTACCAAGTTTCTATGAAATTAATGGAATATGGATTGCGTTCCCTATTGCAGACCTCGCAACGGCAATTGTTTGCATGAGCTATCTATTATACGATAGTAAGAAAATTGTACTTAATCCATCATCAGTATAACAAAAATCACATCTCCTTTTATCCCAGATAAGTTGGTATAAGTAACACAGAATCGCCTTCGGTGTATTATGGTAAACATTAGCATCTTTTATGTGTCTAACTTTGTATTAATAAATTTTAATTATGAAGTATATATACATTATTTTATTACTAGTGACCGTAAATTACTCTTTCGCGCAACAAAGAGGAGGTTATGGAGGAGCCGGAAATTCGCAAATTACTGGGAAAATTGATGGAACTATTTTAGATGAAAAAAATTCTGAGCCTGTTTCGTATGCAACTGTAGTTGTAAAATCACCAGCAAGTGGTGAAACCGTTAACGGAGTTGTAACTGGTGATGACGGCAAGTTTAAGATCGTAGGTTTAAAACTTGGAAAGTATATTATCGAAATTTCATTTGTGGGTTACCAAAAATTTACACAAGAAGTGGAATTGACACCAAAGGAGCCTGATTTTACTTTCGAAAAAATACAGCTAGTAACAGACACAGATCAATTAGAAGAAGTAGTTGTTGCGGGTAAAAGAGAAACCATAGAAAACAAAATAGATAGAATAGTTTACAATGCCGAACAGGATGTTGCTAACATGGGTGGGGATGCATCGGATGTTTTAAGAAGAGCACCCCTCCTAGCGGTTGACCAGGACGGAAATGTTTCCCTGAGAGGAAACTCAAACGTTCAAATACTAATAAATGGAAAACCAAGTAGTATGTTTGGAGCAAATACGGGAGATGCATTGAAAATGATTCCTTCTGATCAGATTAAAAGTGTAGAAGTAATCACCTCCCCTTCCGCCAAGTATGATGGTGAAGGTACTGCCGGTATTATCAACATAATTACTAAAAAACAAACCCCCCAAGGTTTTGCAGGAAATGTAGATTTAACTGCAGGTACTCGAATTAATAGAGGTGTTGTTGGTATTAATGCAGGAAAAGGTAGATTGGGCTTTAATGCAAACGGTAGTTCATTTTATTCCTGGCCGCAGTATGCAACGACAGATTTCTACCAAAGAACGGTAGTTAATGGTCAAGAAAATATTCGCGAACAAAATGGAGAAAACTTGAGCAATCGATTGGGTTACTTTGGAAATATGGGTGCATTTTATGACTTCAACGCTTACCATAGTTTATCGACTAGTCTAAGGTTACGCGGATTCAATAGTACTTCATCTGGAACCAATACAGTTTCACAAAACTTAGGAGGAGATGAGAGCTCATTTCAAAGATTTCAAGACAACTTCTCACAAAACTGGGGATATGAATGGTCATTAGACTATGTAATGAAATTTCCAGAACAAGAAGGAAGAGAATTTTCAGCTTCATACAAAATAGATGGTAATGTTAGAGATCAAGAATTTGAGATTAATCAAGAGAATCCAGAAAACTATGAAGTTGGACGAAATGTAAATGATGGAAATAACAGAGAAAATACTGTACAACTTGATTACACTCATCCAATGGGAGAGAATTTCAAATTAGAAACTGGTTTTAAATCCATTATTCGCGATATAGATAGTGATTTTCGCTACGAAGAGCAGCCAGAGGGTGCAAATTCATACCAAGTAGTGGATAATAGAACAGATATCTTCTTCTATAATCAAGATGTATTTGCAGGATACATTTCTACTCAAACTAATATCACAAAAAAATTAGGCGTGATAGCAGGAGTTCGATACGAGTACACAGGCTTAGAGGGAAATTTTGAAGAAGCTACCGAGCAAGCATTTGGCCCTATTTCTTATGAAAACTGGTTACCCAGCATCATAGTCAGTCAAAAGTTTGGCAAGTTCAACTCCCTAAAGCTAGCTTATAATCGAAGAATTCAAAGGCCTAGTTTGGGTAATGTAAATCCATATGTAGAAATAGGAAATATTCGAAATATCAGCTTTGGTAATCCCATGCTAAATCCTGAATTATCTGATAATTACGAACTCGGTTATAGTACATTTTTAAAAGGCACATCGTTTAACCTTTCTTTCTTTTACAATGATATCAGCGAAGTCATTCAATCCGTGATTTTCGAAGACCCAGAAAGAGATGCTACTGTGACTACTTTTGATAATGTGGGAACACAGCAAAACGTAGGGAGTAACGTATTTATATCCACTAAATTTTTTGATATTTGGACTGTTCGCGGTGGAATAAATGCTAATTATTTCATGTCAGAAGGAATTATTCAAGGGCAGGAGGTTGAAAACAATGCGTGGTTGTTTAGCGGTAATATTAATTCAAATATTGAATTACCAAAAGACTGGGTTATAGATGCTTTTGGATTTGCGAGACCTAGGAGACAAACCTTGCAAGGATATAACCCGGCATTTTCAATTTTTGGCATGGGAATAAAAAAGCAGATCTGGGAAAAAAGAGGAAGCATTGGTCTTTCTATAATAGAACCTTTTAAGGCTAGAAAACCATTTGAAAGTGAATTAGGAGAGGAAAATAGCGATTTCTACCAAAGAAATGTCTTTGCGATTCCATTTCGTTCTTTTGGAATTAACTTCAGCTATAAATTTGGTCAGCTAGATTACAAAGCAAGGACAAAGCGAAGTCGAATCTCTAATGATGATCAAAAATCTGGAGGAGATGATGGCCAATCGTTTTAATTGGCTGTAACGACCTAAAAAAAGGGTCGGATACGTAACGTATCCGACCCTTTTTTTTATGCAAAATACATTTTCAACCAAAATTGAGGCAGCACTTCTGCTTAAGTTTGGAATTGAGTAAATATGATAATTTAAATATCAACAGAGTGAATCGCCCACATCATAGACAAACTTAAATTCATTTATCATCCCTTTGAAAAAAGGGATCTGGACCAATTGAAACTTGTTTCAATTATTTCATGGCAGCTACCTCATCAAACAAGTCTTTAAAACTAGGATTCATATTTTCGTAAACTATTATGACAAGATCACTCGCATTCTCGAAGATTTAGCTCTAGCCAAATTTATCAGTATTGGGATAAACTTAATAGAAATATACTCCTGAGTGAATTGCTTATAGCATAATCATGATAATATAGATCTAGTCAATTATCTTTGCTACATGCCAAAATTTGACTTTTCTAAAATAGATTTACCGATAATCAAAATTCTTCCAACACTACTGCAAAGAATGAAAGAGGAGCAAAACCTCATATTAAATGCAGAAGCTGGTGCTGGAAAAAGCACCATCATCCCATTAGCGTTACTGGATATGCTGAAAGTGGATCAAAAAATTATCATGCTGGAGCCAAGAAGATTAGCAGCAAAATCCATAGCACAAAGGATGTCCCAGCTTTTAGGAGAAGAAATAGGCACCACCGTTGGTTACAGAATCCGCTTTGAGACCAGAGTGACCAAATCTACCAAAATAGAGGTTGTAACTGAAGGTATCCTCAACAAAATGATGGACAGTGACCCTCATCTCACAGATGTAGCCATAATCATTTTTGATGAATTTCATGAAAGAAGTATACATGCAGATGTTGCTTTAGCTTTAGCCCGCTTCACTCAACAAAATTCAAGGCCTGATATAAAGCTATTAATCATGTCTGCTACCTTGAATCAAAAATTATTGGCCAAAGAACTTAAGGCAAAAGTGGTGGTTAGCGAAGGTAGGCAATATCCTGTCGATATCGTCTATGCTGGAAATTTAGATCAAAGATTGATCGCAGAATTAACCGCAGAACAAATTAAAAGATCCTTAATAGAAGATGAAGGAGATATTTTGGTTTTCCTTCCGGGTCAGGGCGAGATTTTAGGAATACAAGATTTGCTAAGAAAAGCTAAAATAAAAGCAGAAATCTGTCCACTTTACGGCCAGCTTCCATGGCCAAAGCAGTGGTCCGCCATTCAGCCCCACCCAAAAGGAAAACGTAAAGTCGTTTTAGCCACCTCCATCGCAGAAACAAGTTTGACAATTGAAGGTATAAAAATTGTAATTGACACAGGACTAAAAAGAAATTCAATTTTTGATCCCAATTCGGCCTTAAATAGCTTAATAACTCAAAATATCTCGCAAGATGAAGCAACACAACGAGCTGGGAGGGCAGGAAGAGTAGCTGCTGGAAAATGCTATAGAATGTGGACTCAAACAGAACAAAATTTAAAACCCAGCCACAGATTGGCTGAAATCCTTTATGCTGATTTAGCCAACTTAAAATTGGATTTGGCTGCTCGAAACATTCATGAAAGTAAAAAACTTTTTTGGCTGACTCCTCCCCCTTTGGATAAGCTGATATATGCTGAAAACTTATTGAATCAATTGGAGGCTATAGACGCTGAGAAGCATATAACTGAAGTTGGTAAACAAATGCACCAACTCCCATGCCATCCAAGATTGGCACATATGCTAGTGAAATCTACCGAAAATTTATCTCTTGCTGTTGATATTGCAGCTTTACTAGAAGAAAAAGACCCGCTGTATAAAAAGGCAGGTGCTGATATAAGCGAAAGAATTGAAACCCTTAGAACACTAAGAAATGAAAAAAGATTGGGAAGAAATTTTAAAAAGATAGAAAAAATCGCTTCCTCCTACCGATCACTTTTCAATATTGATGAGGACAATAGCGAAATTGATCCTTATGCAATCGGATACTTACTAGCCATGGCCTACCCTGACAGAATTGCTTCCGCAAAAAGAGGCAATAATGCTCAGTTTCAATTGTCAAATGGCAGTATAGCGGCTATAGGGCATAAAGATGAATTAGCTGATGAAAGCTGGTTGACTGTAGCTAATATGGATGCCAGAAGTGGAATGGGAAAAATATTTTTAGCGGCTCCCCTTAATCCCAGAGACTTAAAACCCTTGGTTAAAAATAAACGCTCAGTGAAATGGAATTTTGATGATGATGAGTTTGTAGTCAGTGAAGATTTAAGTATCGGAAATATCATTTTAAAAAGTGAGGAGCTGGACCAAGAATCAAGCCCTTTTGAAAAAAGAAACGCTATAATTAGAGCATTGCAGCTGCATTACGAGGAACTTCTTAGACCTGATGATGAATTTGCTAATTACCTACAAGAACTGAAAATTAAAAGTGATGAATTGCTTGATTTAGATCTGAAATTTCTAGGTATAACTGCTGAAAGGTGGTTACCAGTGGGAATTGAAAATGATCAACAGGTATTAAAAAAGATTCAACAGCTTTCTTTAACATCAATTCTCCGAAATCTAATTACATCCTAGTCTTCAAGGCCTCTAAATTTAAGCATCACGAGCAGAATGAAATATATCTGAAATACTTCACTACGGAATTCATATAAATATTTTATCCTATCCATTAGAAAAACAAATAATAATACAAGCGAATAGTTTTATAGTTTTGCACCATATGATCAAGGCGGAAAATTTAAAACTTATATCAGGAATCTTTAATACTGGCGAAGCAACAAAAATATTATTAGGCCTACTCAAAAACAAAATGGACTTTCACAATATGGAGATTGCGCATCTTAAAGAAACTGGCTCCGGAAATCTTGAGAAATCAGAGCAACGACTTAAGGAATTGAAGCTACTTGAAAAGGAAATTAAGTTAATAATAGAGGAAGCCATGCATGAGCAGCTCGACTTACGAATTGAGAGTACTATCAATATCAATCCAATAAATAAATAAAACCAATGAATTTTGGACTGTTAGTTGAAAATTTAAGCAATCCTGCCCTTCTTTTTTTTCTTTTTGGGATTATTGCAGTGATGCTAAAAAGTGATTTACAAATACCAGAGAGCTCATCAAAATTTATATCTCTGTATTTATTATTTTCCATTGGTTTTAAAGGTGGACATGAATTAGCACATGCTGAATTGGGTTGGTCGGTATTTTGGACGGTGCTCTTCGCTCTGGCTACCTCTGTATTAATTCCAATCTATTCATTTTTCATACTGAAAGGAAAACTAGGCTCACAAAATGCAGGTGCTATAGCAGCTTCCTACGGTTCCATTAGTGCAGTTACTTTTATAACAGCAGTAAGCTTTCTCGAGCTGCAAAAGATCAGCTTTGGTGGACATATGGTTGCTATAATGGCCATGTTAGAAGCCCCAGCGATCATGGTGGGTGTACTATTGCTGAATATGTATAAGGAAGAAAAATCTGAAAAATTGCTTGATCGATCGGTAGTATCTCATGCCTTTACCAATGGAAGTGTACTGCTAATCCTTGGAAGTCTCGTTATAGGCTGGATTGCAAGTGATAGTCAAGCAAAAGGGATAGAACCATTCACCACAGATATCTTCAAAGGTTTTTTAGCAATATTTCTGTTAGATATGGGTATATCTAGTGGTAAAAAATTAGGGAATCTTTTTCAACATGGAAAATTCATTTTCGCATTTTCAATTCTAATGCCATTATTTAATGGAGTAGTAGTAAGTATTCTTAGTGGATTGATCACTTCAGAAGTGGGTGACCGGTTTTTATTAAGTATTTTGTCAGCAAGTGCATCTTATATTGCAGTTCCTGCCGCTATGAAAATTGCTGCACCAAAGGCGAACCCCAGTTTATATTTACCTATGGCTTTAGCGATAACATTTCCATTTAATATAACCCTGGGCTTTCCAGTGTATATGAAAATAATTGAAATGAATCTACTTTAGAATTATCAACGAGGCATTAATAACATCATATAAAATAAAATAGCAAATCCTAAACTCCAAGTAGTTCTATCGTACGGGCTTCCAGGGATATAGCCAATCAATAGTCGATGGATGCAAAGAAGGTGCGACTTTTCCTTTTCAAATGCAGTATAATTGAAATAATGATTATTGATTGCTTTCCTCTTCATCTTCTTCTTCATCCTCATCTTCATCCTCTACCACAGGAGGAAAAGGAAAATGAGTAAATCTTTCGAACAGGCTATCCGCTTCAAAGAAAGTGTTGATGGAAAAACGATTTGGATCTATATCTTCAATTTGGAAATAAGCAGTATCCGTTCCTCTCCATACAAAAACCACCGTATCAATTGCAGTTTGTGCAGTTTGAGCAGATGGTACAAACCAAAATCCTCTTAATGTATCAGTAGAAATTCCACAAGTATCAGCAGGATTAATATAAAAAAGGGAATCCTTATCGCTGGTAGCCGAGGTAAAATTAAATATGACCTGTCGAGGAACTTCACAAGAATCAAACGCTACTTCTTCAGAGAATAACATTCTCTCATCCAACATCCATCTCTTAGTTTCCTGATTGGAGAGTAATCTTTGCACCTCTACCCTTCTGAATGCATCGAAAGTGGGTTCATCAGGTAAACAAGAGAGCAGCATAAAACTCAAAGGAAACAAAAACAAAAATCTCTTCATTTGGCAAATATAATATTTTATGAACTGGAAGAATTAAAAACAGTGCCAAGATTCACAAAAAATTCCAAGGAGATCAAAAACATAAAATAATCAATTTTTTTATACATAAAATTATATTTTAAAATATAATTCACTTATCTTCAATCTATAAAGTGTAAGTTTGTTGTAAGGTTAAAGACCAATACGATTGTAAAAAAATTTTACAACCCCCTTTAAAAGGGTATTATTTATAATTTTTCCAGTATAGTATATAATTTTGTAAATTTCTCTTTCGATGTAATATATGTATTGTTCGATGAAATTATGTTTTTTGCGCACCAACTATAAATAGTATGTTTGTATAATGATTAATTCGGGTAATTATATAAAATGTTTCTACACTGTTTTAATGGGTGTAATTTTTGTAAGTACTTCCAATGTGCTTAAAGCCCAATTTACTTGCGCAGATGCGTCATTTGGAGCAGGGAATGGACAACAAATACGAGTAGAAGGCGCTGCCGGACTAGGGACATTTTGTGCACCAGTAACTGTTGACTGGTATATTTCTTTTGATGCTTCTATACCAGTAGGAGCTGATGTGGATGTTATTGTTGACTGGGGCGATGGCACTGATAATACATACAATACAAATAATTTTGGAACAACTTGGGAATTAAGTGATGGTAATGGTGCTACATTTACTGTCGGATCCCAAACTTATGCAGGTACTACAGTTGCGCGAAAAATTTATCCCACAAACGAAAATGTTTGTTTTTACGACATAACAGCGAGATTAGTGATTGATGGCAACGTTTGTGCTGCATCAACTATTATCAATAAGGTTAATTACTGGGATACAGACGAAGATATTCCTGGGAATGTAAATATTGATCCTATATTAATACAGGTATGTGCAGGAGATCAAGTAACAGTAAATTTTGATGATAACACTACTTTTAACTGTGTTAACCCAGCCGATACTGACAATCCAAATGAAGATTTAAGAAATGTTAGGTGGACATACAATACAACCGATGGTGCAGCACCATTTGGTCGAATTAATGATGTACTTCTTAGCAATGGAGTAACTCTAGATGGTTCTAATATAGGAGACCAAGACTATATTCCCCCTCAGGCAGATGTCCCTGGAAGTGATGTTAATACGATCGAAGAGTATCCTGCTATAGTAGGTCCAGGCGATGCTGTTTCCACTACACTTGACCTGACAGTACCTGCCACTGCAACTGTAGGACAAGTATTTGAAATAAAACTTGAAAACTGGGGCCCATGTAATCCGCTGGGTGGTCCAATACCTGTAATAGAAAGATATGCGATAATCGAAATTGTTGAACCTCCACAAGGACTGGACTTTACAATATCAACTGATGGACCTGGACTTAATCAAAAAATAACTTTTTGCCCCGGTGAAGATATTAGATTAAGAGGTTCTTCAACTAACCAAACACCAGATTTTGTATATAGCTGGGAGATATTTGATGGGCCAAATGCTACTGACCCCCTCATTTTTGATAGAACTAACGATCAATTCACATGGTTAAGTGATGAAGTAGGTGATTTACAAAATGCTTTTTCATCCTCCGGTGATAAATTGATTAGAATGTATATCCAAAATTCAGATACAGATTTAACAGGCAATTGTACTGTTTTTGAGGATAAACTGATTGAAATAATTGAAACTCCTACTCCAACAATTGGTACGGACGACTTAAGTGGTGGCGGTACTGATATATCCATTAATGCAATTAATTTATGTGAAGTTGAACTCCCTATTGATTTTACATTTACAGATGAAACTCCAGATAGAAATGCTTCAACCGAATCTAGATGGACAGTTTTTGATAATAATGACATGATAATATTTGGAGGGGGTGCCTATGGTGCTCAAACAGCTGCAGCAGATAATCCAGTTGGATTAATGCCATTTACATTTCCTACACCTGGCCATTTTAAAGTCGTTTTAGAAATTAGGGATGGAACAACAAGTTGTGAAGCTTCTGACACTGTAAATATCTTCATTTACGACACCCCTGAAGCAGATTTCGAAACTGATGATGTATGTGCCGGTGATGATGACCCAAGTAATAGAACTCAATTTTTCAATATTTCAGACGCTAATAACGGTATAAATCCTCAAGTGAATGGAGATGAAGTTGTCAGATGGGTGTGGGATTTTAGTTACGATGTGGTAGCAGGTTTTAATAATGAAAGAGACGTTAATAATAATAATCCTTTTCAAAGATTTTTAGATGGTACAGATGGAGCTGAACCTACTGAATCGCAACCAGGATTTTATGACGTGGCTTTAGTAGTAGAAACCACCAATGGTTGTACTGATACTGTAGAATACGTAGTTGAAGTAAAACACAATCCACTTTCTGATCTTGAGGCTTCTTATACCAATGATTATGAAGCAAATTTAGCGGGTGATCCTTATTCAGGCGATCCCATTTGCCCTGGAACTCTTTTAACGTTCATTAATACGACAGATGAATCTCTAAATGACCCTTCCGTTGCCCCTGTCGATTATGAGTTGCAAATAGATAGTTTAGGCACTACAATATTTCGTGAAATAGGAGCCCCAGGTGATGTAAATGAATCCGTTTCACCAAATATTTTCTTTAATAATACAGGATCAAATGAAATTTACACAATCGAATTGGTGGCCAATGGTGATAATGGGTGTAGTATCATAAGTGCCCCTATAACGGTTACTGTTCTTCCTGGTAGTGCATCTGGATTTGAGGTATTTGACGAACCTACATTTACAAACGCATACGATCCAATTATTGAGTATTGTTCTCCCTATGAATTTTACTTTCAAATTGATAATCCAACTGATAATTTATTAGATCCCGGAGACTCTTTGGTATGGGAAGTTTTTGATGGTTCTACTCTATTAGGAGGTGACACGCTGGAATTTGGTGAAGCAAACTACGATCAATTCTCATTTGAATTTAATAATGATTTCCCAAGTATTGCTGCCATCAATTATACTGTAGTTCTTCAACCATTCGTGGATGGTGTGTGTGTTAATAATTCCCAAAGAACAATACGAGTACTTCCAAGACCTAGTTCAGATTTCACACCCACCAACACCGTTGTAACCTGCGATTCCGTAACTTATTATTTTGAAGCTGTACAGCCTGGATTATTAACGTACGATTGGCAGGTGCAACCAACAACTGATACTCTTTCTACACAAAATGATGGAGTTGATTTCTGGGTAAGTTACAATAGACCTGATGTGGGAGATCCCAACGTAAATGTTGAGGTTAGATTGCAGACTACAAACCCATTTAATTGCGTTGGCGATTTGTCTGATCCCTTTAATGATACAATTCTCCCAAAAGATGATATTAATGTAATTCTTGATACCGTTGGAAATGAACTCTGCACGCCTGCACCCTATGGTTTTGTAAATAATACCACTGATCCCGTTCCTGCCGGCACCGAATGGCAATTGATTATTAAAAATCTAGACATCAATGATTCAACGATCATTAATGGGAGTACTTTAGCTGGAAATGAGGAATTTCGGGAATCTGATCCTGCAGATATTTTCGAATATACTTTTTCAGAATCAGCAAATTACGAGATTAGATTAAATGCCCTTTTACCAAGTACTTGTGATGTAGCTTCTGACCCTCCTATTTCACTTAGCATAAATGAAAGCCCAACTGTTGATTTCGATACCAATATAGATGAAGGTTGTGCACCCTTTTCCTTTAGCATTATAAACGAAACAAGTAGTGTCCCATCTGGCAGTGATTTTGATTTATCTTATGAAGTAAGACGACCAAATGGCACTTTGGTAGCTGGTTACTCTGGAACAGTTATTAAAGGGCCAAGTAACCCTGCGGGACTCAACAGTTTAACTTTGTCTAATTTGACCGTTCCTGCTGGATCTCCCTATATCGACTATGAGGTGATTTTAATTGCTGAAACAGTGGCTGGATGTACTGCTGAATCAAGTCAAACGATCAGAGTCTTTCAAGAACCAGATATAGATTTTGATGTTATTTCTACAAATCCAGCATGCGAGGAAGATTATAACTTTGATTTTGAAGTAGTTACCAATAATATTAATGTTGCTGATTATGAACTGTTATGGAGTTGGGGCGATGGACAAACACTTGTAACTGAAGAGGACACTATTGTCAATCATACATTTAGTAATCGAGCAAGCTTCTTTGGATCAGATACCTATACGGTCACCTTATCAATTGAAACTGAATACGGTTGTATTGCTAGTGTCAGTAAGCCAGTTAATTTAAATCCTAGGGTGCAGGCGGGTTTTTTCAAGGACAAAGAACAGGGTTGCTCTCCCCTTCCGGTCAATTTCACTAGCTCCTCCATTCAAGCAGGCATCAGTGGCAATCACCAATATGAAAAAAGAGTGGCGGGGACCAGCACTTGGGTACCTTTTACCAATAGTCCATCCAATAACGGTGCGGTTTCAGAAGTCTTTTCAAATACTAGTGACAGTGTACAAATTTTTGAAATTCGCTATAATGTTTTCTCCGATATTTCTAATGGGACTATTTGTTATGATACTGCCGCAATTGATTCTTTAACTGTCTTTCCTGAATTTAATAGTCCAACAATCACTGGACCAGATGAAATTTGTGCTTTTGCGCAACAAATTGCCTTTAAAGTTAATCCATCTGATGATGCAAATTATCAATGGTCCCTGCCACCAGGTGCATTTATTATTAACTCTACTCCTACTGGTGACTCCATAAATGTTAATTTCAGTACTTTCTCAGGTAATGTACAAGTTATTGAAATAGACAGTAACGGTTGTTTTGGAAACCCCTCACTCCATCCTGTAAGCATTTTGACAGGTCCTAGTGGCAGCTTAAGTTTAAATGGCTCAAATGTAATCTGTCCGGGAGATTCTACAAGCTTGATTTTTAATTTAAGTGGTCCAGGCACTCAAAATTTTGATGTGGTTTATAACAATGGAGTGAGCAATGACACTTTATTTAACGTTGCCAACGGCCATATTGAGTACGTGAGCCCGACCAATTCAACAAATTATTTTCTATTAAGCGTTGAAGATAGGCAATATCCTAATTGCAACCCTTCCAGTATATCTGGTTCAGCTTTTGTATCAGTGAATGTAAAGCCAACTGCGACCTTATCAGGTTCCACAACCATTTGCGAGGGCAATAATGCGAATCTATTCTTTAATTTAACAGGAATTGGGCCATGGGAAGTGGTGTACACTGATGGCAACTCAAACTTCACCTTCAACAGTAATAATCCGGTTACTTTAGAACCCGTCAGCCCAACTGATTCTACTACTTATAGCTTGGTGAGCATTACAGATGGAAACACTCCTGTTTGTTCTGGAGATGTTTCGGGCAGCGCTACTATTGAAGTGAATTCGAAACCAACCGCATCAATCTCGGGAAGTCAGAATAATGTTTGTGTGAATACACCTACGGATTTAGAAATTAATTTAACAGGAACACCTCCTTGGAATGTCCGATATACGGATGGTAACAATATTTTTACTTTAGCCAATGTCACACCAGAAGCAGGTTTCGACAGCAATACGGATACTCACACGGAAACTGTTACCATTAGTGCAGCACCTGGTACGAAAAATTACACTTTAGTTGATGTGATCGACTCCAACACTCCTAATTGCTCTGGTGATGTGAGTGGATCTGCCACTATCACCGCTTTTGACAGACCTCAAGTAGAAATTTCGGGTAATAGTACTATATGCTTTGGAGATAACAGCCCTTTAACCTTTAATTTCACCGGCGATGGACCATTTGATGTAGTCATAACGGCTAATCAAGATACCGTAGAATACAACAACCTCCAAGATGGCGAATCTATTAGCCAAACTCCCGAAGCATCAACAGTTTATAGAGTAATAGAATTAACGGACAATAGAGGATGTTTTGGCACTAGTTTAGGTGGTCCTGTAAGTATAAATGTAAATAACTTACCTACCTCAGAAATTTCTGGTGACGATGTGACTTGTTATGGTGAGGAAACAGAATTAATTTTTGACCAAACAGGAGCTGGTCCTTGGACTATTACCTATTCCAATGGTAGCCAAAACTTCACATTTACTACTTCATTTAACAGACATTTTGAACCTGTTTCTCCTACTGTTACGACCACATATACACTGGTTTCTGTAGTGGACAGTAACTCGCCTGATAACTGCAGTGGTACTGTGAGCGGTAGCGTGTTAAAAGAAGTCTTTCCAGAGCTGGAAGCAAGTTTTGAAGCCACACCTGAGAATATGATACTACCAGAGAGCACGGTTAATATCACCAACAATACCACTAATAAAAATGAGTGGGAATATGAATGGGATTTTGGAGACGGTACTATTTCCAATGAAGTTGACCCTGCACCACACGATTATGGAATATATGGGGAATTTGTAATAAAAATGACAGCAACGAATGGACAATGTACAGATACTTATCAAAGTATAGTGACTATTGGTGCAATTCCACCCATAGTAGATTTTGATGCAAACCCAAGGGAAGGTTGCTTACCATTAGTTGTAGAATTTGAGAACTTAACCCAATTTGCAGATCCTTCCACCTATCAGTGGGAATTTGGAGATGGACAACGGGTTTCTGCCGTAGAGAATCCAACACATGTCTATCGTAATCCGGGAATTTATACCGTAACCTTATCTGCTTCAAACATCACAGGCCAACGGACGCAAATGATTAAAGAGGAATTCATAGAAGTTTTTGCGACACCTCAAGCGTCATTTACAATTCCAGATGAATATCGTTCCGTGTTTACTGGGGAGGAAGTACGATTTGTGAACTTAAGCCAAGGGGCGGATGAATATATTTGGAAATTTGGAGATGGTAATGAATCATTTGAGTTTGAACCAATTCACGCTTACCCAGATAGTGGCCTTTATGATATAACTTTGATCGCTATTAATTCTGAAACTGGTTGCACTGATTCTATCAGTTTAAAGTCTCAAGTACAAGTAATATTGGGCGGTGAATCAGATGTTCCCAATGCATTTACACCAAGTAGAGCGGGGCTAGGCTCAGCCAGTACAAATCCATTACAAAATGACTTCTTTCTTCCTAGGGTTGAGGGGGTATCGCAGTTTAATATGAAAATCTATAACAGATGGGGAGAATTGTTATTTGAATCTACTAGTAAAGATGAAGGATGGGATGGTTATTATAATGGCGTTTTAATGCCACAAGGAGTGTATGTTTACCGATTAGAGCTGGTCTATGAAAATGGACGAAGGGAAACGAAAGTTGGGGATATCACGCTCATTAGGTAATAATTTTGAGTAGTACATTTAGTTTATATATTGCAGGTTTGAATTAGGGTATGAATGAATATAAATCAAATAAAAAGTTTAAATAAACCACTTATTGTCTGTGCAATATCCGTATTGTCGCTGCTAGGATTCGAAAGCAAATCTCAGGACTTTCAATTTTCACAGTACCATGAGTCACCGTTGTACCTTAACCCGGCATTTACAGGCTTAGGTAAAATGCACCGCTTCACGCTCAATTCCAGAATACAGTGGCCAAGTCTGCCACGTGCTTATGTGACTAATGCATTAGCTTATGATTACAACCTAGATTACCTTAGTAGTGGATTTGGACTCATGTTCACCCGCGATGTTGCCGGATCTGGAAATTTAGGCAATACCAATGCTAGCTTTTTATATTCTTACCGTGTAGCCATTGGAAAGAAATTAGTTTTAAGTACTGGTTTGCAGTTCGCCTATAATTTTACGGGCTTGAATCAAAATGGCCTTACGTTGGGAGATCAGCTATTAGATAATAGAGGAGTATCTTTTGATAATGAATTGGCCAATATCCAAAACATTCAATTCTTTGACTTCTCTGGTGGAATGCTACTATACAGCCAAATGTTGTGGGGAGGTTTTGCATTACACCATTTAACACAACCCGAAATGTCCTTAATAGGTGATTCAAATCCACTGAATATGAAAATAAGTATCCATGGTGGGGTTAGAATTCCATTGTATCGAGGACCTAAAAAATTAGATCATATTTCAAGCATAGCTCCCTCTTTTGTTTATAAAAGGCAAGGAATTAACGATCAACTGGATGTTGGTTTTAACTGGCATTACGATCCAATATCAGCTGGTCTTTGGTACAGAGGGGTTCCTTTTAAAAGAACTGACCCAAATGAAGGCTTGTATGATAGAGATGCACTTGTTTTTAAGTTTGGTTTAATATTCCCAGATTTTCAGGCAGGCTACAGCTATGATTTTACAATTTCCGAATTTGGCGGGGCATCAGGTGGTGCACATGAAATTTCGATAATTTTTGACTTTGAAGCTAGATTGAAGAAGAAAAGAAAGAAGGAATTTATCCCGTGTCCTACCTTTTAAGCATTGTTTCTTTGTTTCAATGCCCGTCTCATCATATATCTTTCCACCAAAACATCAATTGGTTTTAGCAATACAGCAATACCTAATTTGAAAATAAACCCAATTTGCTCATTACCCACTCTTTCTTCTACGAATGGCTCTAGAAAACCTTCCGAAAGTACAAACAATAATATGGCTATTAAAAGTACGATAGAGGATGCCTTTCTACCTACTTTGGCTTTAACCAACTGATCAATTGTATCTTGCAGTAGTTGATTATTGACTTTTAAGTCATCATTTATTTTATTGATTTCATCAGACTGCTTTTTTAGCTTTTCGTTCGCTTCATTAAGCTTGGCGTGCAAACGATCACTCACTGAGGTCAGTAATTTAGCCTCTCCGATCAATCTATCATATTTATCACATAATAACTTATAGTTTTCTTTTACCTTCTCAGTAGGAATATTATCGTCCTCTGCCAAAGCTCTGACTTCGTTTAAAAAGTCAATTTCTGCTTGAAAGACATCTGATTGGGTAACATTTTTAGCCATAAATTATTATTTAATCTCTACCATTTTAAATGGTACTTTAATAATCTGTTTAAAGTCCTCACCAGACTCTTCCATATCTTCATCTTCTTCTTCGTAGTACCAATCAATGGTAATGGATTTCCCATCTTCCTTGATTTTCTCCAGCTTACGGAATATTTCCACTAAACACTTTGAAGAACTTGTATTAAAGTATTCTAATTTGATTTCAAAAATAGTAGATTCGAGCGGATTTTGAACATATTTATCCAACCAATCGAGCAATGGCTTATAAAACTCGATAGAATTCTCTGGAATTGACCTACCGGATATTAAAAACGTCTCTGCATCCGGATTAAAATCAAGTTTAGACGTCTTCGGTGTCGCCTCTAAGTAATAAGCATCCATATTGTTTTTTCTTAATGATTTATATTCACTTGCAAACTAAAATAGGCATAATCTTCATTAATGATCTTAAAACCATAATCCAATGGCTGACCTGATTTTCTTACCATATCCATTATCCCTAAGCCGGCCCTTCCTGTTTCAGAAAATACGCCTTCGTCTAATTTAATTCTGTACTTAGCTCTGAGTTCATCATTTGACAATTGATTTATTTCCTTAATACGCTTTTCAAGCTGCATGATATTACTTTGATTGATGTAATTACCAGAAATAATCTCGTAGGCGGTGGGATTTTTTACTACCATAATCATTATTTTCTGAAAGGGTTCTTCTGAATTTTTAAGCTCATATTGATTATGGTAAATGTTCTGAAGTACTTCCACTAAAATATTAAAAACCTTCTTTTTAACTCGCGAATTATACTCTACCATAGCCAGTTTATTTTCGGCCAAGGTCAAAAGATTATTAGTTAGGCTTTCTGTAATTATACCATGGTAAGCCAGCACTAACTCTTCGCTTTGTTTTAGATTATTAAATTTGCTTAAAGTATCCAACATTTTCTCCAAATGGGAAATAACGACTTAAAAATTATCTTTTGTCAAATTACAATTATTTTTTGAATAAATATAATAATTATATGATTAGCCGAGAATTAATTAATGCACGTTCCCGGTAAGTTTCCTAATTAAAGGGGTTACAATCAGTGCCAGTACACCAGCTCCGATAATGAATATTGTTATAAATTGAAAAATATCTGGTAATAGCGAAGGATTGGCTTCAATTGCTTTCTCATCAAATTCACCGGCTACCAGTCCGGCAATTAGGTTCCCAAAAGCAACAGACATAAACCATGCTCCCATCATTTGACCCACTAACCTTTTAGGAGCTAATTTGGTAACAGCACTTAAGCCAACTGGACTTAAGAAAAGTTCACCAGTTGTATGCAATAAATAGGTTATTAGCAACCAAGTTGGTAAAACTGTATCAGACGAAACTACAAGAAGTGCAGCACCAATCATTACGGCAAATCCAAGACCTAAGAAAATTAGTCCGAAGGCAAATTTAAGTGGAATGCTAGGATTTAAATTCCTTTTAGCGAGCTGAATCCAAAGCCATCCAAAAACCGGTGATAGAATAATAATAAACATTGGATTAGCACTTTGTAACGCACTAGCTGGCATTAGCCAATCCCCTATCATTCTATCAGTATAGCGAGAAGCAAATAAGTTTAATGAAGATCCTGCCTGTTCAAATCCTGACCAAAAAATAGCAGAAAACACTAATAATATTGCAATAGCACCTATCTTCTTCTTTTCATCTTTATTCAATCCAGCGAATAAGAAAATTGCTACAAAAAATAGTATTAAGGTAGCTGCAACTACATAAGAAGCAACATTCGCGACACTTACAACATCTACATCTATATAACCTAGAGTTGTTAGTAAAACTAGAACAACAAGCCCTGCTAAAAATGCAAATATTCCCAATTTAACCTTTTTCCTAAAAGAAATTTGTTTTTCATTTGCAGGATCAAAACCCTCAGGTTTAAGTCCAATATTACCAAGGTATTTGGAAGAAGCTCTATATTGAATAACACCCAACAGCATACCAAAACCTGCTGCTGCAAAGCCATAATGCCAATTCACACTTTCGCCTAAATAACCAGTAATCAAAGGAGCAATGAAAGCACCTAGATTTATACCCATATAAAAAACAGAAAAACCGGCATCTCTTCTGGCCGGTTCATCGTCTTTGTACAGTCCTCCGACAATACTACTAATATTTGGTTTTAATAGGCCTGTGCCTATCACAATTAAAATCAAACCAATAAAAAAGAACTCAGTTGTAGGAATAGCCATTGCAAAATGCCCACAAGCTATTATAATTCCTCCATACCAGACTGCCTTTTGCAGGCCGAAAAAACGGTCAGCTAACCAGCCACCAGGCAAAGCCAATAAGTAAACAAACATGGTATATAAGCCGTAGATTGCGGTTGCGGATTTATCATCTAAACCTAGCCCCCCAGTCTCTATAGATGCTACCATAAAAAGGACCAATAAGGCACGCATTCCATAATAACTAAAGCGTTCCCAAAATTCAGTAAAGAACAAAGTTGCTAAACCTCTCGGATGGCCAAAAAAAGTTTTTTCGGAATTCATATTATCTATAAGTTTACTTTATCTTAAAAATCGAAATGCTAAATCTAATACGGGCTTTCCATTAAAACAAATAGAATATGAAAATCGGCCTTATTTTCGATAGAAAGTGTATTTTATACACTATCTAAACATTTGTAAATGATTTAAAAATTACTTTTTAAGCAAAGTAAATTCTTTAACTTTGCGAACCTAACCATGTTATACCTAGCAAAAACATACAAGAATGAAGGAATTTGGATTGAAATCCGCTAAATCCGGTTTAGAAGCACTGGGTTTAAAGAATGTAGCAGAGGCCTATTGGAACCTAAGCCCTGCCGAATTAACTGAGCACGCCCTAACCAATAAAGAAGGTGTATTGACAGATACGGGTGCTTTGATGTGTGATACCGGAAAATTTACTGGTCGTTCGCCAAAAGACAAGTTCATCGTAAAAGATGACAGAACGAAAGATACTGTGTGGTGGGGAGATATTAACATTCCATTTGATCCTGATAAATTTGATGCACTTCATGATAAAATGCTCAAATTCCTTGAGAATAAGAAAGTCTATGTAAGAGATGCATATGCTGGTGCTGATAAGACGTATAGATTAAATTTACGAGTGGTAAATACCCAAGCCTGGCACAACCTTTTTTGCTACAATATGTTCCTAAGGCCTGAAAAATATAAACTGGAATCATTCGAACCAACCTTCACTATTATTAATGCCCCCGAGTTTGAAGCTGATCCAGAAATAGACGGAACCCGCCAGAAAAACTTTGCTATCATTAATTTTAGCAAGAATATAATTCTAATTGGTGGAACTGGCTATGCCGGAGAAATGAAAAAGGGAATTTTCTCTGTTCTAAATTATACGCTTCCGACTGACCACAAAGTGCTTTCGATGCATTGTTCAGCAAATATGAGCGAGAAAGCAGATGGTGACACTGCCATTTTCTTCGGATTATCAGGTACTGGAAAAACCACTTTATCTGCAGATGAGAACAGAGGCTTAATTGGCGATGATGAGCATGGATGGACCGAGAATGGAGTTTTCAATTTTGAAGGTGGATGTTATGCCAAGACTATTGATTTAACAGAAGAAAAAGAACCACAAATCTACAGAGCCATCAAATTTGGGGCAATTGTTGAGAATACTCGATTTTTTCCAGGAACGAGAACTGTAGATTATGAGAATACAGAAGTGACTCAGAATACCAGAACGGCTTATCCTATTCATCATATTGATAACTCCGTTTCTCCGTCAATCGGAGGAATTCCTAAAAATATATTCTTCTTAACTTGTGATGCCTACGGAGTTTTACCTCCAATATCTAAGCTTTCTAAGGGCCAGGCTATGTACCACTTTATTTCTGGCTATACTGCAAAAGTAGCGGGTACTGAGGCGGGTGTTACAGAACCGCAAACCGTTTTCAGTGCTTGTTTTGGAGCGCCTTTTCTTCCGCTGCATCCTACTCAATATGCAGAAATGCTAGGTAAGAAAATGGATGAGCAGAAAGTTACCGTTTGGATGATCAATACGGGTTGGTCCGGTGGTCCATATGGTGTGGGTTCGAGAATGAAACTGAAGTATACTCGGGCTATGATCACTGCTGCTTTAAATGGCGGCTTAGATGAGGTGGGGTATAGAAACCACTCCATCTTTGGATGTGCTATTCCTGCTACATGTCCTGACGTTCCTTCAGAGGTATTAAGCCCTAGAGAAACGTGGAAAAATGATAAAGGCTATTATGAAATGGCCAACAAACTAGCAAATGAATTCAACGGGAATTTCAAGAAGTTTGAAGATTTTGCCAATGATGAGATTATGGCGGGAGCCCCAAAACCTAATTTATCGAAAGTATAAGATAGCTTTTTTCAGTTAAGTTAAATTTACTGCCGTGGGAATACCTTCTCATGGCAGTTTTTTTTACGAAAAATCAAATTCTATAGGACTAAAGTTTTTGAATGTAAATCATTTGTTAAGTTTGTCGCTAAACGCAAATTCCACAATAAATGCAAATAGACCAAAATATACTATTTCCAGTAATGGGCGAATGGTTAAAGTCCAGCAACAGTACTTTATTAGATTTCTCCAATCAGAATACTGATTTACTTGAGCTTGATCTTCAGTCCACCCCAGCTTTTAATAAATATGTTTTTGGATTTTTAGAGAAAAAGGAGAAAAGGTACGGATACGGTGGCTATTTGGAAAACCGTATGATCTACCAAAGAAGCACTCATTTCCAACAAGGAGAGTCTAGATGCATGCATTTGGGTATAGACGTTTGGGCAGAGGCATTTCATCACCTATATGCACCTTTGGACTCAATAGTTCATAGCTTTGCCGACAATAATAACTTTGGAGACTATGGACCCACCATTATCCTCCAGCATGAATTAAACGGTAAACATTTCTATACGCTTTATGGACACCTAAGTATGAAGAGCCTGAAAAACTTAAAGAAAGGTGATGAAATCAAAAAAGGACAAAAATTTAGTGAACTAGGTCCTTATCCTGAAAATGGAGATTGGCCACCACATTTGCATTTTCAATTGATAAGAGATATGGCAGATAAATCTGGAGACTTTCCAGGTGTTTGTGCGCCTTCCGAACTTGAAGAATTCAAAAAAGTATGTCCCGATCCTAATGTCTTTATTTTAAAAACTTCTTCATGATAGAAATTAAAAATTCCCGGCTCATTAGCGGGAATTTAATCTATTTCATATTCACTACGACCTTTCCTTTTGTGTGCCCTCTTTGAACATCTCGTAGGGCCGTTACTACTTTCAAAAAGGAGTATTCTTTATCAATTACAGCTGAAATGTAATTACTTTCGATCAACTCTTTAATATCGTTTAATTGAGCGCCATCCGCATGCATCATGATAAATTTATAAATGGCCTTTTTCTCTTTTGCCAGCTTGTCAATTTTATAGCGTTTAAGCTTTAGAGCAAAACGAATCAATCCGTTTAAACCCAAATTTTTGGCAGTTTCATCATCTGGATCTCCAGCAATACTAACTACTCTCCCACCAGTCTTGAGAATTTTGAATGCGTCTTTTGTATACTCCCCGCCTAAGGTATCATATACAATATCTACATCTTTAGCGATCTCAAGGTAATTTTCCTTTTTATAATCAATCACTCTATCGGCACCTAAATCTTTGACCCAATCAACATTTTTTGTGCTAGTGGTAGTGTACACATAAGCTCCTCTGGCTTTAGCATATTGTATGGCGAAAGTACCTACTCCACCTGAACCAGCATGAATCAGTACCTTTTCTCCCTCTTTCAGCTTTGCTTTTTCAAATGATTGTACTGTTGTTAAACCAACCAAAGGAATACTAGCTGCCTCTATATAGGAGAAATTTGATGGCTTTTGACAAACGGCCTGATGGTCTACGGCAATCATTTCCGCAAACGTCCCTGGAGCAGCCGTAGGTACTCTTGCAAAAACTTCATCTCCAAAATTGAAGTCCATTACTTTCTCCCCTTTATCTATAATTTTACCAGCAACATCAAACCCTATAGGAGCAGGAAAGGACAGTTTACTAATATTTTTCATTGCTCCTTCAATGATTTTATGATCTATGGGATTAATGCTCGCAGCATGTATCTCAATTAAAACCTGGTGATCATTAACCTTTGGCTTATCTATTTCTCTAAATTCAACGTTTTTTGCTATTTCACCATAGCCAGTAATCTGTAATGCTTTCATTTCGTCTGTCTATTTTTCTCTTCAACTAGACATTGAAAACGGACAGGAGTCAAAAGGTTGAGAATTTCTCTAGAAAGCTATTTCACTTGCTGTAAAATCCAATCACTAATCAATTCTAAAGCTTCGGGAGCAATAGTTTGTTCTATATTAGCATATTCACTAGGAGCTCCGGTTTCAGCTTCTTGGAAAAGATGATTCAATTTTTCTAGCTTCTTTACAGTATATTGAGAATTCCCTCCAGCTTTTAGTGCCTTTTCAATAGCCTCCAAATTCACTTTTGCTGGCACTTGCAAATCTTTCTCTCCAATTACCGCCAATACGGGACAATCTACCTTTTTTAAAGCTTCTGCAGGATCATACTTTAAGAAATACATCATCCAAGGGCTTGTCAGCTGAGCCAAAATCTGATCTACAAAAATTTGTTCTGTCAATCCATTTGCTGTTGCTAACTCAGGATTCTTAGCTACTGACTCCTCCAGGTATTTTCGAAGATCCTGTTTGACTGTTTCATCATTGCTATTGTTTACTACTGCTGCATAAGCACCTCTATTAAAATCTCTTGCTTTCTTTAATTCTACCTCCTTCATTCCAGCTGCTCTACCAATCAATTCACTCTGTCTTACAAGCAGTTCATCGCCCCTAATTCCTGTGCCTGCCATCAAAACAATAAAATCTACATCCTCAGACTCTGCCGCCAACATTGGGGCGATAATACCACCTTCGCTATGACCAATTAATCCAATGCTCCGTATTTGCATTTGAGACTTTAAATAGTCAACTGCTGCAGCCACATCGGTCTTAAAATCTGCAGAAGTAGCGGCACTAAAATCCCCTTCTGATTCAGCTGTACCCCTATCATCAAATCGTAATACAGCAATTCCTTGCCTCGTTAAATGATCAGATAATACTAAAAACGGTTTATGACCTAATAAAGCTTCATTTCTGTCTTGTGGACCACTCCCACTTATTAAAACCACTGCAGGAAAAGTATCTCCTTCGGAAGGCATTGTTAAGGTTCCGGCTAACTTAATATCCGCAACACTGTTTTCAAAAATTATTTCTTGGCTCCTGTAAGGAAATGGTTCAATAGGATCCTGTGGCTTCTTTTTAATGGATTTTCGAATTTCATTTTGCGTTAGTACTAGTGGGAACTCCGCTCCAGCTTGTTTAAAAGTACCTTCAATTTCTCCCTTTGAATTGAGAATCCCCTCATATTGAATGGAAGGCATACTCATTTTCATTTCCAATTGATTATCCTGAAAAGAAATTTTTTGAACTGCCAAGCCGAAAGCTCCTTGATCGGGGCTATCCATGGTGGCTGCTAAAGTGTCTTCTTGCTCCATAATATTGAATACAATAGTTAACTCTATTTCTTGAAGCTTGAGTAAACCTTGCCATTTACCTTCTATATTTTGAGCCCACAAAGCAGAAGAAAGAATAGTAAACAATGCAATAGACGATAGCTTTTTCATAAATCCTTTTTTTTAGCAATCAATTTATGAAATAATCAGGAAAATCTTATCTTTTCCTATATGACACTGCCTGCAAATCACTACAAACTTCCTAGTAGTGTTAATACAACTTGTAAAAGACTTTTTACTGTAGGAGTTGCAGTAATTGAAGTTTACTCAATCAAAGATCCTGCTATGGTAGCAGTCATCATACAAGCTAAAGTTGCAGCGAGTAGCGCTCTCATTCCCAATTTGGAAAGATTCCCCTGTTGGTTAGGTGCCATACCCCCAATTCCTCCAACTTGAATAGCTATGGAACTAAAATTGGAGAACCCACAGAGGGCATAAGTTGCTATTATGATCGATTTTTCACTTAATACATTCGCTGTTTTCATTTCTGCTAATCCCAAATAAGCCACAAATTCGTTAATCGCTGTTTTCTGTCCCAACAAACTACCAACAGCCAGAGTATCATTCCATTCTACGCCCATAGCAAAAGCAAAGAGTCGGAATGCTTGTCCTAAAATATATTCTAAACTAAAACTATCAAAGGTTCCATTAGTTGAACTAGCTACAAAAGCATTTAAACCCGTCCATTCTCCTATTAAATTTCCTAAGAAATAATTGATAGCGGCAATAACAGCAATAAAAGCCAATAACATTCCCCCAATATTTAAAGCCAATTTTAAACCCTCAGCTGCCCCGTTCGACAAAGCATCAATTAAATTCACACCTAATTTATCTTGGCTTACGTGTAAGGTATCATCAATTTCATCAGGATTGGTTTCAGGTATTAATATTTTTGAAATCACTATGGCTGCTGGAGCATTCATTATCGAGGCACTCAACAAATATGAAGCAAATCTTGCTTTCTCAACTGGATCATCACCTCCTAAAAATGCTACATATCCGGCCAGTACCCCACCTGCAATAGTGGCCATACCTCCTGTCATTAAACACATCAATTCGGAACGTGTCATATTGGGAACAAAAGGCCTGACCAGTAGAGGTGCTTCCGTCTGACCCAAGAAGATGTTACCCGCTGCAGATAAACTTTCGGCCCCTGATAAGCGCATGGTGCGGGACATTACCCAAGCAATGCCATAAACCAGTTTTTGTAAAACCCCTAGATAGTACAATCCTGCAGTAACAGTGGAGAAGAAAATCACGGTAGGAAGTACTTGAAAGGCAAATATGAATCCGAATGAGTCTCCAGCTAAATCACCAAAGAGAAAACGAGCACCATCACCAGAAAAGCTTAAAAACACTACGAAGGCCTCGGAAACCTTTTTGAAAATCAGTGCAACGAACTCAACTTGTGTAATAAGAAGACCAAAAATAATTTGTAGTAATAATCCAGTACCAACCAGTCTCCAATCAATCTTCTTTTTATTTACTAAGAAAAGCCAGGCAAAACCAACTAAAACCAATAATCCAATAAGGCCTCTTATATAATCCATAGAATATTTTAAATAGAGCCTCCTAAGCTACTACTAAAGAAAGTACTGAAATTTCCCTCTAATACGAATTAAGTAAAATACTTAAGTACCACTAAATTTTAAAATCCATATTTAAGCAGCGACAAAATTAAAGGAATGTATCTAATTAAAAAATCTATCATCTCTAGTTTATTAAATAATCTAAATAAATCAATTTTTCTTAGATTTGCTGAATGCATTTATTCTATCAATCTCAGCTGCCGGAAATAAAAACATTGGACCATGAGGAATCTAAACATTGCATCAAGGTTTTAAGGATGCAAAATGGTGATGAAATAAATCTTATTGATGGTAAAGGCGTTTTCTACAAAGCAAAAATCACTAATGCAAATCATAAACAGTGTGAATTTGAAGTACTAGAAACCACACAGGAAGAACCTAACTCCTTTCATAGGCATTTGGCCATTGCACCAACGAAAAATATAGATAGAATGGAGTGGTTAGTGGAAAAAGCAACAGAACTAGGCATTGATGAAATAAGCTTTTTTCAAAGCTTTCATTCTGAAAGGAAGATTATAAAAATTGACCGACTTGAAAAGAAAGTGATTAGCGCAATGAAACAGTCACTAAAAGCTAAAAAACCAATCTTGAATGAATTAAAGTCTTACAATTTCATTCTTGAGAATACCAGGGCTGTGAAGAAATTCATTGCCTATGTTGACTTTGAAAATGAAGCACATCTAAAAAATGAGTTAGACACATTTCAAGACACCTTAGTTTTAATTGGGCCCGAGGGGGACTTTACTCCGGAAGAAGTTAAAATGGCAATTGACAAAGGCTTCAAGAAAGTCAGTTTAGGAAAAAGCCGATTGAGAACCGAAACAGCCGCATTAGTAAGCGTTCACTTAATGAATATTAGCGGTGATTAAATTAATCCTGCTTTGATCCCTACCTTTTTAAACGTATCTACTATGTATTCGAGATGTTCTTCTGTATGAGATGCCATATAACTAGTTCTTAGCATTTGCATTCCCGGAGGAGTAGTTGGAGCTACAAAAGCATTTACAAAAACCCCTTCATCATACAGCATTTTCCATACTTTAAACGTTTTCTCATCATCGCCAACAATTACTGGAACAATTGCGGTTTTCCCATCTAAGATAGTAAAGCCTAAATCTCTTAACCCTTTCCTTACTTTATCTGCATTTGAGCATACCTTTGCAGGTAGATCAGGATTCTGTTGTAATACCTTCAAAGCTGCAATTGCTGCAGCCACCGAAGCTGGCGTTGGAGAAGCGCTATAAATTAGGGCTGGACTTTTATGCTTTAGATAGTTAATTACAGTTTCGTCTCCTGCCACAAATCCACCCACAGAGGCCAATGACTTACTAAATGTGCACATCACCAAATCCACCTTATCTTGAACTCCAAAATAATGTCCTGTACCTCTACCGCCAGAACCAATTACCCCAAAGGAATGAGCATCATCTACCAGTACTTTTGCATTATACTCTTTTGCTATTGCTGTGATTTTATCTAAATATGCTATTCCTCCATCAGTGCTAAATACACCATCGGTCACTATTAATTTACCAACATTTTTAGATATGTTTGAGAGCCTTTTTTCTAAGTCTTCGATGTTGTTATGCTTATATCTTACAATTGTAACATTTTTGCTTGCTGCTAACATATTTCCCGCAACAATACTAGCATGATTATCTTTGTCTGAAATTATATAATCTCCCTTCTCAACCAAAGGCGCAATAACTCCTTGACTAGTTTGAAAGCCAGTAGTAAATAACATTGCACTTTCCTTGCCCATAAAATCTGCAATTTCCTTTTCCAATTCATTATGTAGATCAATTGTTCCAGTTAGAAATCGAGAGCCTGAACAGCTAGTACCATATTGCTCTACAGCTTCTATAGCTGCATTTTTTACATCAGGATGATTGGTTAAATCTAAATAGTTATTAGACCCAGCCATGATTACAGATTTACCTTCCATGGTTACGATTGGACCTTCACTACCGGAAATAGGTCTAAAATATGGGTAAACTCCTTGTTTCTTTAAGATTTGTGGTTTAACAAAAGCGTTACATTTTTCGAAAAGATCCATTAATACTATTTTATGAAAATTGAACTTAAAAAGTGGATAAAATACAAACCGCAATTAGAATATTTGATTTTGGCGCTTCAAAGCATAAGCTAAATAACTTCTTAAGATTGAACTTGTTCATTTGATATTCTGACAACGGGCCGAAACAAGATTTTCGATTTATTGTTTCTATCCCATAGAATTGCAGCATTTTATTGATCTATTTACAATTAAAAGTAAGAAGCTATCAAATGCTACTAACCAATTAAATAAAATGATTTTAATCCAAACTTATAATTTATCACCTTAGTAACCTAAATATCTAAAACTTATGATGAAAAAAGCAATAATCACTATTACACTAAGTATTTTCCTTTTTCATGCTGATGTAGAAGCCCAGCTATTTGGTAAAAAGAAAAAGCAAGAAGAAAAAAGTAAAACAGAAAAGCCAAAAGGCGATTTCAAGAATTACACAGACATCATTAAAGGTGATGTCAAGTCAGATGATGGCTTATTTATGACGCATGAAATTGATGGAAAGCTTTACTATGAAATCCCTTTTGATAAACTGGAAAAGGATTTACTTTTAGTCAGTCGAATAGTAAAACTGCCCGATAATTTTGGTGGTGGATATATCAATGCAGGATCTAAAGTAAATGAGCAGGTTGTCCGCTGGTATAAAAGAGATAAAAGCATTGACTTGAAAGTTATAAGTTTTCAAAATGAAAGCGATGAAGAATCTCCTATTTACAAATCAGTTGAAGCCAATAATTTCTTTCCGATTTTGTACAGCAGTAAAATAGAAGCCTTAAATCCTGATTCAACCGCTTATTTGGTAGATGTCACTAGCCTTTTCACTGATGAGGTTAGCGCAATTAATGCCATGCCGGATAGACTTAGAAAATCTTATCAAGTAAAAAGACTGGATAAAAGTCGTTCATATATTGCCTCAGCAAAATCATTTCCAGAAAATATTGAAGTACAGCATTTAATGACGTATGACGCAGGCGATCCTCCAGGTAGGGATCAAGCCGGTACGATAAGCATGCTATTGAATCAATCTATGATATTGCTGCCTGAAGATAAAATGCAACCAAGACTAGCAGATGATCGGGTAGGCTGGTTTACTATCCAAAAATATGACTATAATTCCGATAAGCTGAAATCTGATGACTACGAATTGATCAGAAGATGGAGATTGGTACCAAAAGACATTGAGGCCTATAAAAGAGGAGAATTAGTAGAGCCTGTAAAACCAATTGTGTATTATTTGGATCCTGCCACTCCTGAAAAATGGAGACCTTATTTCATTCAGGGTATTGAAGATTGGAACGTTGCCTTTGAAGCAGCTGGATTTAAAAATGCGATTATAGCAAAAGAGGCTCCCTCGAAAGAAGAAGATCCAGAATTCAGTCCGGAAGATATACGCTATTCTGTAGTGAGATATGTTGCAACCACTACTAGAAACGCGGTCGGACCTTCTGTATCAGATCCACGGACAGGTGAAATCATTGAAAGTGATATCATTTGGTATCATAATCATTTACGGTCATACAGAAATCGATACATGATTGAAGCCGGTGCTCAAAAGGAATCTGCAAGAACCTTGGAAACTCCAGAATCCGAAATTGGCGAGATGATGCGAATGGTGATTGCTCACGAGGTGGGACATGCTTTGGGATTACCTCATAATATGAAAGCAAGTTCAGCCTACCCTACCGACTCATTGAGATCTGCCACCTTTACTCAGGAATATGGCCTTACTCCTTCTATCATGGACTATGCTAGAGTGAATTACGTAGCACAGCCGGAAGATCAAGGTGTGCGCTATATCAGAATGATGGGACCATATGATAAGTATTCTGTAAACTGGGGATATAGATATATTCCTGCAGCCAATAGCAAAGAAGATGAAAAACCTATTCTAGATGAATGGATCCTAGATAAGGCTGGTAACCCTTGGTATGAATTCGGAAGTGGTTACGGAGTTGCCGACCCAAGAGCAAACAGGGAAAGCTTAGGAGCCGACCATGTAAAAGCAAGTGAATACGGCCTGGCTAATTTGAAAAAAGTGGTACCTAATTTGGTGGCTTGGACCTCTGAAGATGGTAAAGATTACAGTGAATTAGCAGAAGTATATAGAGAATTAGGTTATATGTGGAGCGGATATATTCGACATGTCACTGCCAACGTAGGGGGTGTATACGAAACTCGAAAAACTTCTAATCAAGAAGGCGTAGTATATCAGCATGTTCCTAAAAGCATTCAAAAACAAGCAGTACAATTCTTAAATGACCACGCCTTTACCAATCACGATTGGCTGTTGAATCGCGAAGTATTAAATAGAATCGAGGACGATGGCGCAATTGAAAGAGTAAAATCTTTACAAAGTAGAAGTTTAGCGAGTTTGTTGGACGAAGACCGATTGATCAGAATGGTAGAAAATGAAAGTTTTAATGGTTCGGAGGCCTATAGCATCCTGAACATGTTAGACGACCTAAGAACTGGAATTTTCTCAGAACTTTATAAAAGTCAGGCAGTAGATGCATACAGGAGAAACTTGCAACGAGCCTACGTGGAGTTAGCTTCTTCAAAAATTGCAGAATTGGAAGCTGAGGAAAAGAGAAACGATGATGTGATTATTTCGGATATAATACCAGTAATGAGAGCTGAACTGGAGCAGTTGCAAGCAGATATCAGTAGCAGAAGATATAGGACTTCAGATAAAATGAGCAGAATTCATTGGAATGACTTATTAGCTAGAATTAATAAATCACTGGAAAACCAATAAAAAATAAATTAAAAAGCCCGCTGAAAATTATTTCAACGGGCTTTTTGTTTAAATAAGACCAGACTAGTCACATTCTGTGTCATTCACGAAAACATGCAGTGCCATTTCGTCCCACTCTTTATCTGATTTCTCTAAACTATTCAGTTTTTCACAATCAGAAAACAACATATCAAAATCTTCTTTTTTATATTTTCCTTTTTCTACCATGTATGTCTTTCCATCTATTGCAACAACATATTTTTTGGCATTTCCTCCTACTACAGTCATGCCCCCTATCCCAGCTGAAGCAGTTTTTTTTCCCGGATAATCGTACACCTTAATTTTGTTATCAAAACCGGGATTCAACAATTGAGATAGCATAAATTTATCCTTCTTCCCTGGCCATTTTACTGTATGATAGTAAATATATTCACGATCTACAGCTTCATCAAAATCAGCTGTTGCCATTTTTTGTAAACTGGAAGTTTGCTCAGCATAGGTAGCTAATTTACCCCATCCGTCCATTTTGATTCTTAAAGACTTAACTTCTTCCGCTTTAAACCTAGTTACATCACCTGTTTCTGCATCTTTTATTCTGAAGCTTTTAAGACCTTTACCGCTAAAAAATGCCGTACGAATATCCCCCTCTATCATCTTCCCATCTGTGGTTTCTACCATAGCATCCCCAGTTAAAGTACTGACAGGAGTTAGAAACTGTTGAGCTTGTGTCGTACTAATAGCAAAGCTTAAGACCATTGCACAAATTAAAAGTTTTAGTCCTCTGGTTTTCATAGTTTTAGATTTTGTTAAACATATTGAAAGTTATATAATTAATATGCTTTTACCAATATTATATTTACTTTTTTTAATTTTAAAATCTACAAATATATCCGGAAAATGTATAAAAATGGCACTCTAAACTACGGTCAGATGACTTTATTACTAATGCCCTTAGCAGCATTAAAATAAAATGATTTCAACTTCCGATTTCATGTTGAAGAAAGCAATATTAAATAAAGCCTCATGCTAAACACAATTCTTTTTACCGCTCTAAACTTAGCTTTCGCCTTTCAAACAAGCTTAATTTTACTTTAATTTGCATCAAAGTTTTAAAGATGGCATTAAAAACATTCGTTAAAATATCTGAAGTCAATAATTTGAGTGACGCGCGTTACTGTGCAGGAATGACTGTTAATCTGATGGGGTTCAACCTCAACAAGGACAGTGATTACTTTGTCTCTCCTGAGAATTTTATGGAGCTTACAGGCTGGGTATCGGGACTTGAATTTGTAGGTGAATTCGGGCATTCTACGGAAGAAGCCATCAAGTCTATTATTGATGAATATGAAATTCATTATTTGCAAACAGATAATCCAGCCATTCTCCCCCTATTCCCAGACCGAAAGAAAATATTGAGATTCGATATGGACAAAATTTCGGATGCAGCAGAAGTAAAGCAAACAATGGAACAAACCGCCAATCAGGTTGAATTTTTCCTTTTCGAATCTGATAACGGTATTGTTTATAAAGACAATGTATTGGATCAAGTATTAGATTTAGCAAAAAGTTTCAGAGTTGTTCTTGGCTTTAATATCACTGACGCTAATGTCATGAATTATGTCAATAATACTTCAATCACTGGAATATCTTTGAAAGGTGGTGATGAAATCCGACCTGGATACAAAGATTTTGATGAATTAGCTGATATCTTAGAAACACTAGAGATAGATGATACATTAGAATAGCCTCCTTATTGAGCAAAAAAAAGATCTAATGCCTGCGCCAAATGCAAGGGAGCAGAGGAACGCATCTTGATGCTTATATCTCTCGTGATCAACGGAAGGGCCTGAAATTATAGTCAAAAAAAAGAGCCCTTTCGGGGCTCTCTTAAAAACATTTGAGATTTTAATCCTCGATTACAATATTGTAAAAATGATTGCTAAAAGATGTACTGAAATCATCATTATATCTCTGTACATAGATTGTATAAGTTTCAACAGGAAGATCATTAGGTATTACTAACTCAACCAAAGAATCTGAGATTCGATCTGCTGTTTTCGTTTTTGTGGAAGTCCAGCCGTCCATAAAACCAATTATTACTGAACCAGATCCTGCTCCAAAGTTCTTACCATTAATAACTAATTTTTGTCCTTTCTTCACAATTAGGCTTTCCACTCCGGCAATTATTGGATCAGTAGTAGTATTTGCCTCTACATTAATGGTATTAGTGGCTGATACTTCTGCCCCATTAGTTTCTACAGCAATAGTGTAATCACCAGTTTCAAGTAATGGAGGAAGTACTGCATATATCCTACTACTGTTCTCTTCTTTGATATAGGCCTCATTTTTCACATTGTCTTTGATAAAAGAGACTTTGTTTTCTCCATCGATGAAGTTTATGCCATTGATTCTAACTATTATATTATCATCGGAATTAGAAGTAGTAAAATCAGAAATAGAAGGTGGCGGTGGCAAAATATCTACTTCACCCAAAACGAATTCCTCGTTTCTAATATAGACTTCCAAAGAATAAGTACCTACCTCAAAACTGACATTATTCGGTACAGTAAATGAGAAGCTTGTCTCACTCTCTGTCTCTAGGGATGGGCTTGAACTGAAGCCTTCACGTACAAATGTTACACTAATGTCGCTAAAATTCTGCCCCGAAATGGTAATTAGTTCTCCTTTACGAAAAGTTGAAGAGCTTAAATCATCGAAGACCGGATCCGGTGCTTCTTCTAATTCAACCGTAACTTCGTAAACTTGAGTACTTCCATCTTCGGCTGTAACTGTATAATCCACCGAACCGAAAGAGAAATCTTGTGCAGAATTATTCTCAGGCGAAACTGTTGCTCCTTCTGAAATTTCTATAGTCGGTACTAAAGCCGTTAAATCGCTGGTATTCCAGGGAAGCGTAAGCGAAACAGTTTTCGAATCTTCATCGATAGTTCCATTTACTACAGGTGTAAATTCCTCTAAGTCAAAACTTACCATTGCATTTCCAGTGCGTAGTTCGTATCTGATTGAAACCGTATAATTCACTTCAGTGCTATCTTCAGCCACTACAGTGTAAATTACATCTTCTGAAAAGTCCACTTCCGTTTCAGAAGCTGGAGTTACGCTTGCTAAATCTGAAATAATGATAGTAGGCTTTAATTTAGTGATATCATAATCTCTTGAAATAACAGCCGTGATCATCTTGTTTTCTTCATCGATACTAGCTGCTAATTCAGTTTCAAATCCTTTGAACCCAAAAGTTTCTATTTTTGCATTGGTGTTCTTTAGTACATTTACTGTAACAGTGTATTCAACTGATGTGCCATTCTCAGCTGTTACAGTATAAATAACAGGATTAGTAAAATCTTGTGATGTCCCTGATGCAGGTGATACAGTTGCATTCTCTGAAACAGAAATACTTGGACTTAATGTAGTAAGATCAGCACCACTCGGCACATCTATTTCGATAGTAAGGTTTTCTACATCAATACTTCCAGTCACTTCCGGACTAATTGATGAAATACTAAATTCTGTAATTTTGTTTAATGGACTTTTGGCTTCTTCATCTTCTGTACATTGGATAAATAAAAAAGCAATGGCAGAGAATAACCAAATTCTCCTTAATAGGGATTTTGTCATAATTATATAATCTTATAGTTTAATAAATAATGCGCAAATGTAATACAGCATTTAAAATTCTAAGAAGATATCTCATAATTATACCACCTAAACCGAAATGTTTATATTAAACTGAGAAAAGTTAAAAACAGATCAAAATAGCTTGAAAGCAGCATATCTCCAATTAAATGAATTGATTGTCAGCTTTATAGGTTTGAAACTGTTTTGTCATGAACTAACTTTGCATAAAAACCAGTAATTGAATTCATATACCCATAATGTACAATCCATAACATAATGTGAACTAAAAGAAAATACCAAGATAAAGTCAATTACAAGTCCCCGATTTCAACATATGCAAATTGCAATAATCGAATCAGGATAAACTAAAAGATTTGAAAATATTGGTCTTGAATTTATAGTTGAATTAACAATTTACTTAAAAAATAGTACTTCTTTATTACTAATTAGTACTCAGTGACGCTTTGAGTTGATGAATATTGATTAAAAATTACTTCAACTCTCCTATTTAATTTTCTTTGCTCAGGATCACCGTTATCTGCAATAGGGTTCGATTCTCCTTTAGCTATAATTTTGATATCACGGTCATTACATCCCTCTTTCAGCAACCATTTTTTAACATTTATAGCCCTTTTTTTAGCCAAATACTGGTTATAAGCCGAATCACCAATGTTACAGGTATAGCCAATTAATTCAATGGTGCCGATGTTTCGTCCACTAAGTCTATCTCTAAGCTTTGTTAGTACTTCTTGATTAGCTGAAACCTGATCCTCATCAAAACCAAAAACTATTTTATATTGATCTTGCTGCGCTTTTCTGACCCTTACCTCTAGTATATTTTTCGTATTATTCAAACCAGAATTGCTTAACATAGGAGACGAGCTTTCAGAGACCCATTTCAAATTATTTATCTTAAATTCGATTCGACTATTGATATCAAATTGAGCATTGACATGTTTTTTATAATCATCATTACTAAGTTCAGAGCTCCCTTTAGGGGTCAAAACAAATTGATCTGGATGAAATCCTTCGTCAACATAAAATTCCTTAATTTTAGCCAATCTTTCCTTTGACAGGGTAAAGTTTTTTAGACTGTCGTCAAAATCGTGTGCATGACCTACTAATTCTAGTTGAAGACTATCATAACGCTTAAATACTTCCAACAATCTGACCAATTCAAAATAACTAGCAGGAAAGAACTCAGCAGTATTTTTTAAGAATTGAATGTTATGACTTGTCGTTCTAGCTCCTTCCCTTATGGGAGTGGTATGAATGTCAGCAGTTTCTTCCAAATACTCTTTTTGATCCGTTAAATCAATATAATGACTTTCACTAATGTGTCCACTCTTATTTACATAAAAGAAATAAGATCCGCCAGAAGGTAAAATGGCATTAAAATGAGTCGCTTCATATTCGATATTAACTTCTGATTCACTAGCATTAGTAGTTAAGAAATTAACATGATAGTCTAAACTGTCATCATCTTCCTGATCAGCTAAGAACTCACCCTTTAATAAAACAACAGGATCAGGTCTAAATTGATAAGGAATTGTAATTGAAAAAATATCACGACTTCCATCCCTGCCACCATTGGAACTTACATAGTAACCAATTGAACCATTAGCAGGAATTGTATAATAGGCCTCAAATTCTTTTGTATTAACGTCAGGACCTAAATTCTGAGGTTTAGACCAATTGGTCCAAGTAGAATCAAGACGTCTAGTGTAAAATATGTCTGCACTACCATAATTTTCATGACCCATGGAGGCAAAAAACAAAGTCTTGTTATCCACAGCAAGAAAAGGAGAGAACTCTGGATACTTAGTATTGATTTGATCACCTAAATTAATAGGAGTTTTCCAGATACCATCTGCACCCTTTTTGCTTACATATAGATCCTGATCACCAAAGCAATCGTCACGTTCTACAGCAATTAACAATTCTTGTCCATTACTGCTAAAGAAATAATCAATGTATTCACTGTGATTGTGAAAATCATCGATCGGGACTACTTCTGGGGAACTCCATTCCCCATTTACAGAATGACTAATAGATACACCCTCTTTTGAATTCTCACTATTATAAGCGTTCAACAAAAATAGACTTTCCCCTGTCGGAGAAATAGAAACTACTCCATTAGAACCCTCGTTGTTTAAAGGAAAACCAGCATTAAATGCTTTTTCCCAACCCCTATCGCCATATATACTAACATAAATATCCTGATCATCAAGGATCCCATTTACATTATCTGGTGCATTTTGTCGAGCAAAATACAGGGTCTTTCCATCAACAGAAATCATTGGTTTCGTTTCTGTATACTTACTGTTAATTGAATCAGAAAGATTATTTTTGATAATCTCCTGTCCAGCAGAGGGGAAATAAAAAAGGAATATCAGAGTGGTTGAAACGGTCCATAATATTAAGCTTTTCATCTCTTGATATTAAAGTTGATAAAAATAAAGCATGTCATTAAACCATAACATTAAGCAAATATATATAAATTATTGATAAACAGGTAATAATGATAACAAATTATCTATTTTTGATATAAAATCGAGATAAATCACATAAAAATACCTCTATTTAAAGACTAATTAATACAAATCTAACTTGAAAAAATATACCTAAGAGAAATATATAAAACACAGAAATTCAGTATCAAAAGCTACGCTAATTACATGGTTTACAGACGCCCTTGTGGAGAATTCATTTCGTACTCGTAGTCTAAATAATGTAAAACTGTAAAGTAATTTCAGGACGAGACAGCTTGGATTGGGCATCCTCGTTACAAACGAGAACGAGCTGGCCTTACAAACCAATGCTCAGTAAAAACTGTGTCATAGCATAATTACTTTGAGGGAGCAATTTAAGCTGCTAAGATAATTAAATCGGAAAGCTCCAATGAACAGAATACCCAAAGTTAGGTATTGTTAACTGATACAAAAGCAGATAATTTGCGATTATTAGTTATATTCCAAAAAAAACAAATTGACATGAATTACAAAAGCACTACAATCGTATTATTTTTAGCTTTAGTAGCTATGGTCATTTTTCATTTCTATTTTGAAGATAATGAAATTAAGCAAACGGAAAGTATGGAGAAAGCACCAAAACTAATGGAAGAGAAAGCAACTTCTGCTAATAACAAAGAAATTAAGGAGTATTTCTCTAAAATGCTCGCCAATGGAGTTGATTCGACTACAGGAAAATTTATTTCACAATCAAAAGCGAAAGCCAAATTGGATACTATGCTAGCTTACAGGAGAAATAATCCAGGAAAACCAGGTATTCAAAACGCTTACGGCTACATATTCGGACTTGAGAAAATGAGAGGATTAATCCAAAGAATTGATGACATCAACAAGGAACAAGATTCAGTGCAATTAACTGGTATCAGAGTTTACAGAACCATCTCAGAAGTGAAAGAACAAAAGTACTTTGATGTATTCATGATTGCTGTTACTAAAGATAATAAAGACTACCCCAACCTAAATAATCCGGATTTGCCAAAATTAAGAATATCTGAGGATAGAGATCCAATTTTAAATTATTCAAACCCCTGCCCAACAGAGTGTAATTAAATATGGAAATATTTTACAAAATTCAATCTAATCTTTCTATCTATTCACCTATACTTTTTATAGTATTTCTATTTTTTAGGCGTAAAGACCACTTTTTAAGAACAGATAAAATTTTAATACTTATAGTTTTTTCTTCCTTCTTAACTGACCTATTCTCTACGTATTTTGTTGACCGGAATTATGTCTATTTATTTATCTATTCAATATTAGATACTGTGCTTTTGCTTTTACTATTTAATAGTCTTTTAAGTAAGAGCAATAAACTCATTATCCTTTTACTCACTGTTTTCTTTTCAACACTAGCTATTGAATTCTTATACAAAGATCCTATTTATGAATTCTTTAGTTTCACACTTACTGTAAAGTGCTTGATTTTCATTATTTTATCTCTTCTGTATTTTTACCAAATCTATACGAAGGAAGAAGATATCTTTAGAAGTAAAGCACCTGAGTTTTGGTATAATGTAGGGATTCTGATTTATTTTTCATTAGCTTTTTTCCCGTTCTTTCTATCAACAGAGATAATGTCTGGTCTATTTGACTATTCTTTATGGTTTGTGCATAACATAGGTAATGTTTCAAAGAATATAATTTTTGCGCTTGGACTATGGATGGTTCAAAAGAGATAATTTTCTTGACATTGGCAATTGGAGCCTCCGGCATGCTTACCTTGGCAGTAGGAATCATTCTCTTTGTATTCTTCTATCAAAGGAAGTTATTAAAGCGTAAAATAGCCTATCAAAAAGTAGAAGATTTACTAAATGAGCAGGAGTTGAAAAATGCATATTCACTTTTGGAGGGACAGGAAAAAGAACGTCAAAGAATTTCTAAGGAGCTGCATGATAATTTAGGAAGCTTGCTGGTAACGGCTAATTTATCAATTGATGCTTTGCCAAAGGAACAGCTGGATACTAATACTCGCGAAAAAATTGGTAAAATTGATTCTTTGATTCAAAAAGCTGCAAATGAAACCCGAAAGATTTCACATAGCTTAGATTCCGGACTTCTTAAACATTTCGGATTGAAAGCCTCACTAATCGATTTGGCTGCAACTCTTGATGAGCTAACGCATTTAAAAACACATTTTGACATCCAATTAAAAGGCACATTTTCAAATGAAATCAATACAGAACTTTATAGAATAATTCAAGAATTAATTAACAACACCTTGAAACATGCCCAGGCCAAGAATATTCGCTTAGAAGTGTTAGAGTTGAAGGACAAATATATTAATATCATATATGAAGACGATGGCCTTGGTTTTGACTTAAATGAAAGTGGAAAAGTAAAGGGCATTGGTCTACAAAATATTGACAACAGAGTTAGCAAATTATATGGTAAAATAACCCTCGATTCAGCTCGAGAAAAAGGAATTACTGTAATTATAGAAATACCGGTCAATGAATAAAATTAAAATCATATTGGCGGATGACCATCAAATGATCCTTGATGGTTTGTCTGAAGTTTTAAGAAAGCATCAAGATTTAGAATTAATTGGTCAGTTCCCAAATGGTAAGGAAGTGATTGAATTTGTTAAATCAAACAAAGTGGATGTGGCCATAATGGATATTAATATGCCTGAATTGGATGGAATCAGTTGTGCAAAACTACTAAAGCAAGACTTTCCTGAAATCAAGATCATTATGTTGACGATGTATGCTCAAAAATCTTTTATAGATGAAATCATTAAATTAGGAATTGAAGGTTGTTTACTGAAAAATAATTCGGGAAAGGAATTACATGACGCCATATTGAGAGTCCAGAGTGGCAAATACTATTATGATAAAATTAAAGATTTCACTGATCCTACCGAAGAAATCGCATCCTATAAATTGGGAGAAAGAGAAATAGAAATTATTAAATTATTGGCAGAGGGTTTGGGAACAAATGAAATTGCCACAAAACTGTATATTTCTACACACACGGTTAGTACCCATAGAAAGAATATTTTACATAAAACAGGAGTTAACAATACCACTCAATTGGTTCAATTTGCATACGAAAACCATCTAATTTAAGCTTTAACTAGCATGCATTCGAATAAATCCACAGCTTAAGGGGCCTTATCTAATATTTCCCAAGTGTGATCAGCTAATAATTTAACTGTGGCCAAGTAACTCATTTGAGTATTGCTCCTTCCCCACTCGTTAGGCGCAACTAAAGACAAGATATCCTTTTTGTCTGGACCTTCATACATATAGTAAACATGATTGATCAGTGGCTCAAAATTAATTTTGGCTAGATAAATCCTTTCTGATATTTCCACTCGACTTTGTAGATCATTAGCTTGTTTGGCCAATAATTGCATCTGTTCGTACAGTTGACTCATTTGTCTGTCAGTCTGTTCATGCATAGCTGAAACGGCACGTCCTTTTATTTTCCCTCTGTCAGTGGGTTTAATGATCGCACTACCTGAATGATGAGGGAAGTCTAATGTACCCGGTTTATCGGTGGTACCTTCCTTCATCTTCTCTAAATCAATTTTATCTACATCTATTTTTTTCCCTGACTCGCTCATTTCACTATCCTATTATCTTCTGATTTCAATTTCCATTGGATTTTGTTGCTCAACACTATCTTTAACGGATTTGTTTTTTTCAGTTTCAGCACCAGGTCTTCCTTTAGGAAATTTAGTCTTTGTAGACATGTCATAGACCACATAAAAGACAATCAACATAAAGATAACGGCAACTAAAAGAAATACTCTAGACTTTTTCATTTTGCATACAATTCATTTTTACTATATCAAATTAAAAGAAATCAAGTTAGCACCAGACCAGTTAGGTTTCCTTGATTTATTTACTAAATTTCGGAATCAACGAATTCAATCTTTTCAAAAGCTAACTGATTTCGAGACTGCTGCACATCACTCCTCCTCATCTTCCATAAATCCAAAAAGAGAAAACCGTTCCTTCAACTGTAATTCTTTCATAAAGTTATAATAAACGGTAATTCCAGATTGTAAAACATCTAGACTAATTCGTTCATTTACGCTATGGATACTATTGATATCCTCCTCCGTTACCACTGCTGGAATTAGCCCATAAGAGGGAATACCGTAGGATCGAAATAAGCTATTGTCACTGGTCGCAGGAAATAAAAATGGAATTGTTTCCGCTTCAGGATAGCTTATGGCTACCGCATCTTCCAAGGCCTTGTAATACCTATTCAATCTTGAAGGCTGAGCCTCGGGACTTTCAGATATAACCGATACGGTAATATTATCATTGTCTAATTTTCTCTCAATATATCGAATAAAACTCTTGCTAGATGTTCCAGGAACTAATCTACAATCTAAAACGGCAGTAGCTGAAGTACTGATCTGGTTGGGAGGGCCAGGCGGATTATAGATATTAGTAACGGTCACTGTATTAGTCAATAATGAAGAAAGAAAAGGTTCGCGTTCAATTTGCTTTCTCACAAATGGCGCAAGAATCGACCAATTAATATTCCGAATAAAAAATCCTCTAATACCACCTTCCGCTCTTCCTAATCTTCTGAACATTCTTCTAGTGCTAGCATTGAAAAGCAATAAAGCTTTACGGTTGGTGATATTATTTAAACTGTTGATCAACTGAATATTAGCATAATCTGTTGTAGGTGCCGCTCCATGTCCAGCAGAATTGCTGATAATTTTAAGCTGGAGCCATAGACTTTGTTTTTCGGCTATTGAAACTCCAAAAACCACTTTCTCGGGTTTATTCTGCAAAACATTTTGATATCCTGCACCACCTTCTCCAAGAACTGCAACTGCATTGAGCTCATCTTCAAAATTCTCCATAAGATATCGAGCGCCCTTATCTCCGCCTGTTTCTTCAGCTGACACAAATAAAACCGTAATATTGAAAGGTAAATCAGCTGTATCGTAATCTTGTTGAAATGCTTGCAAGGCTTTTAATTGCATGACACCTAAACCTTTAGCATCTAAAGCTCCCCTACCATGAATATATTCTCCATCAAAATAGCCACTATAAGGATCATGTTCCCAAATATCTAAATCCTCTGCAGGAACGACATCAATATGACTTTGCAAAATAACATTGGGTTTACCACTGCCTAAAGGATAAAGCGATGCAGCTAAATTATAATTATCTGAAGAACTTGAAAACACCCGAAGATTTAGATCGGTTGTTAAAATATAATCTTCAATAAAGATAGCCGCTTCCTTTTCATTACCTGAAACACTTTCTCTTTGAATATATGCTGATAGCAAATCAATAGACTGATTCAAAGAAATCGATTCGGGCGGTTCAACGGAATCACCTGGATTTTGAGCTAAAGCTGAAGTAGAAAAAAGAACAACAAATAGCGCAAAAAATCTTATCATATTTTTAAGTAATTTTATCTTCAATCCATAAGTAAGATACACTCATTAGAAACATTACGAAAAACCATATTGTTACGGATTTCCGATTATAAGTTAAGGTTTTCTTCTGAGTAAGTGAATTGTCAAAATTAAGATATTTTAAGTAATCATAATTGTAATTGTACAAGAATTCTGAATGACTTGTCAGCGTCTCGGAATGGACATAAAAAGGAATAGATTCTTGATAATTATTTAATTGAACAAAATGCCATCCTACCTCTTTGGGATAGAACATAAAATGTTGTCTTTCGGGAAAAAAATAATCATTTTTTGAGGATAGTGAAATTGTATCTGCTTTTGCAGTAATGATCTGTATTTCATCTACATTCATTGTGTTCCAAAGTCTTAAAAAGAAGGGCTGATACTGAACAGGCCATTTGGTTTTATCATAAAAGACCTCATTAGATTCTCTGATTAATTCATCGAAGACAGGTAACCATAGTTGCTCATACTCTTCATCTTTACCTGATAATTTCATTTGAAAACTATTTTGAAAATTAATCACACCAAATATCATTTTATGATCAACTTTTCTAAAAATAGCATTTTCAGCCACTTCATTTAAAGCTCTCAAATTATTGAATTGCAAATATTTATAATTATTTGATTCTAGAAAATTATCACTGGTACTAAAGATTTTAGTAGGTATAGATCGGCCTAATCCAAGTTCAATTTTGCTATTTGGGTTGGTTCTAAAAATTAAACTTCCTCTATTATCGGCTAACTTGCCTAAAAACAGTTGTTGATTACTCGGATTTAATTTTTCCCACGCTTTTGCATCCGCAAATAAAACTTTCAAATCATTAGCAACACCTCTATCTATTTTCAGAGAATCATGCCAGTTTAAAAAGGTAGATTTAAATTTCCCCCTTGAAATTTGCGACTTCTGATAAACAGAATGTTCTTTTGATTTTAAATATTCTGCAAAGAATTTCCACTCAAAATCAGGAACTGCTGAAAGTATTTGTATTACGTAGTTTTCACGCTTCTTTACTTTTACAGCAAAATGATAATCAGAATCATCAGTTGAGATCTTGACTAAAACAAAGCCTGCTGCCTTAGGAAGATGGGATAAAATAATGCTTGATTTATTTCCAATAGGTTTTGAAATCGAATCAAGATCAATAAACGCAGAGATCGTAATTTCCCTATTTTCAAGATTCTCAATTTTAATCTGTAGACTATCACCCAGTGCTATGGCTTTAGGGTAATTAAGTTGAATCCCCTTTTGCACGTTAATATCTTGACGAACTCGATAATAGTCAGGATTTAGATGTGGAATATATCCATAAATATAAGCGGTGTCCACTTGGAATTCTAAGTCCTCAATGGATACTAATCTATCATTTTCGACCTTTCTGAAATGTGAATTTCCTTGCTGCTTTAGAGTAGTTAATTCAAAACTCTGTCTTAAAGAATCAATAGTTTCCGTAGGAATTTCCTGACTTACAATTAGAGTTGACCTTAGGCTCTTTTCAGTTAATACAAAAGGTGATAAATAGATGACATATAAGGAAATAAGCGTAAGCAATACAGCTATTGCCCTTAATACAGTTCTAGGTTTCTGTTTGCGAAACTCCCCGTAAACACCTATAACCCACAGACCAATAAGCACAGCTAGATGCCACATCGCGAACGAATTTTCAAAATCTATATTTTTCAAAACATCATTCATTCTCTAATTCATAATATGTGCTGTGCAATGAACTTTCTATACTGCTAGACTGTCTTCCTGCTTCCAGCTCTTTTAAGTTCAAGACATCTTCCATCAAGTTTAGTACAGCACGCAAAGCCGCCTTTGATTCACTGTACTGAAACTTTTTGACGGCAGCCAAAAGACTTCCGTAGCGAACAGGTTCAGAAGTTATTTTTATTACTAATTTATCTGTGAAAACACTGGCAACATCTCTAGCCCCTGATAAATCTTCTTGTTGATATGCTTTATTCATTAGACTGTAGGTCTCAAATAGATATTTGTCAAAAAGCTTTTCTCCTCTTTCCCTCTGAGTGGTTTCCGCATTTATTTTGTCTAGTTCACCAGTCAATCGCTTTTTCTCTTCATCAATTGGAGGTGGTTCAAAACCCATTCTTTCCACATAAATTCTTGAAGCTCGCTTCACTTCCTTGATCAACTTTAAAGCGTTGTATTCAAACGGCAGTGCTTCACTTGGTTTATAGGTTCTTAAAAACAATTCAGCTTCCCACATATTGGCCAATGCCTCTTTTAGTTTTACTTTTACATTAGCATCAAGGAAGGTTGATAATTCCGAATCATCATGTGCATGCACGTAGGCTTCTAATTCTGGTGTTTCATTGAATATTGGGTTAGAAAAATTCCCTTCCGATTCGTGCTCATGCCCCTCGTGAACATCTTCATTATGATTTTCCTCATCTTCATCAGTTAATTCTCCATGATTGTGACCCGAATGGTCGATTTCACCCAAACCACCAGTGGATTCAAACTCTTCTCCTAAAAACACCCCATATCTCAATCGCAATAGCTTTTGGTCTGCACCGATATTATTACTTCTTTTTTCAAATTCCTCAAGACTGATTTGGTTTTTATCTGCCAAAAGTGCTTCGGTTTCAATGATGATTTGTCGCTGGCTTTTGAAATACTCGGCCTCATTGGTAAGGGCAAAACCTTCATATTCTACCAATTCCTGTTCGCTCGTATCGGCAACAGATAAAAAATAAACATCTGTTCTGCCTGTGTTGGCTCTAGGTTCTTTATTATCTTTCGCTGAAAAATAAAAATAGAGCTCGTCACCAGGTTCCAGGGAAAATGTATCCAACGGTAAGCTGATGTTCTTTTGTTGTTCTCTGACCTTTGTTGAAATACCACTAAGCGATTGCTTCATCTCCGTAAATCTTACCGCCTCCCCTTCGCCTCTACTTAAAGTCATAATAATATCAGAAGAAACGATCCCGTAATCATCTTCAAGTTTCAAATCAAGCTCAAAACCCTTTTGTAAATCTTTATACCCAATTTCGTGTCTATTGTCCTTCAGATTTGTCGACAAAACAGGTGGATTATCTCGTATTATTTCCAAAACCACGGGCTGCATTGATATTATACTGTCTTTTTGCTCGTACTCAATTTGGAAAATAGATGGTTGAATTACAGTAAAGGTTTTCGATTCTTTAGACTTCAGGTTGAAGTTGTATTGATTTTGCCATAACAAATCAAAATGTATATTTCCGTTATTTTTAAAAACCAGACGACTACCTTCCGGTATTTTTTGATCCTTTTGCCACTGAAAATCTTTTAAGCCAGTATATTTTGGAGGATAAACGAAAATTTTAAACCCAAATTCCAATCTAGTCTTTTCTGCTGTACTGTCCTGAATTAAAACTGCATCCTTTGTATGCGATACATTACGATTTTTGACCTGTGGGTCAATTTGAATGATAAATGACAAGAGATAAAATAATATACTAAATATTAATAACAGAGAAACATTCTTTAATGCCAAGGGAAACTTAATATGTTGACTGGACGGAAATTGCTTAAATACTTTTTCTTGTTGGAGCTTGTCCAATGCATTTAAGTCATTTTTAAAGAAAAGAGATAAACTGTATTCAAATTCCTCATACTCTTGATGGAGGAATGCAAGTAGTTTTTCACTGGTCCACAATAATTTTGGATTCCAAATAATCAATAAAGCTAAAACCGAGCTTGTATAAACAACCCAAAAAGCGAAAGGAATTTTGATATTGAAAATATTTCCTAAAGCCAACAATAATACAATTGAGGATGCTAAAGGAAGTCCCACTATTAAGGCGCGTCTCAGATTAAATCGCCATTTATACTGGTTCCAATATTTTGAGAATCCCTTATGCATTTCTTTTCCTGAAGCTTAAAACTCTTTCTAATGCGATTAAGAAAACAATTATTATAAGCAGCTCATTGTCAAATATTTTGGCTTCTTGTACCGACTCTTCATTTGCAGTAGATCTTTCATAGATTTCTTTAAATGAAGAATATTGATAATTTGGCTCGACTATTTGAGCAATAAATTCTGTAACCACGGACAAAAACAAATCCTCTTGAAGGGAATTATTAACCCATTCTTTACTTAGGTACAAATTAGTATAACTATGCTTCTTATGAAGGTGATAATCACCTGATATACTGTCACTCAATATCACTTGATTGGCTTCCAGCTTCTGCCTTGAATTAGCAAAAATCAAATGAGCTTTTGACTTATCAGATTTCCTGAAATTAACTTTCCCACTTGTATATAATGTATTTGCTTTCAATACTTTGTCGAACTTTTTTTCCGCAGCTAGCGGAAGCTTATCAAAATGGATAAGTAAAGTATCCTGGCTCTTAAACCCTTCAAATGTTGTAACAGGATTATCCGCTGAAATAAATTCTACATTGAAATTTAATTTGGGTATAGCTCCAGTGAAATCAGTATTCTTAAAATTATTAATATACACTAGCGAATCAATTTCTGGATTTTCTTGTGCAATCCGTTCCAGAAAATACCAATGATTTCCAGTGTCATGATTTGGAGAGGTGTTTAAAACCATAAGATCTTTATTATCTGCAAAGGCCTGAGGAACTTCAATTCCTTCCCCCAGCAATAAAGCTTTTTGTTTTTCCACTTCTTCCAATGTGAACCACCTTGCTAAAAGCATCACAAGCAATACCAAAATCAAAAGTCGCAATAATAGCAAAGGAAGTTCCGAGAATTGAATTCTTTTGGATTGTAAGGTGCTACTTTCCTTTAAAAAGCGGATACTTCCAAAAGCAATTTCCCTTGTTTTATTCTTGCTCCATAAATGGATGATAATAGGAATTATCAAAGCAGTTAAGCCCCAGAGCGCTATGGGATTAAGCCAATTCACGCCCGAGATTGATTAAATTGATTTAGCATTCGAAAAGTTGCTTTCTGAATATCATCGCTGCCAGTTATTTGCCAATATGTAATACTATTTTTTGAGCAAAGGTCTTTTATTCCTTTTTTCCAAGCAGAAAGTTTTCTTTGATAGTCCTGCAATCCCTCTTGCGTATTAACCTGAACACTACCCTGCCCTTCCAAATCCTTAAATGTGAAATACTTCCCTTCGAATTCCAGCTTTTCTTCATTTTCGAATAGTAGATGGATCAACATCACTTGATCTGAGGCAATAGCCCAATTTTTCAGTAAATCTTGTAACTCTTCAGCGTCCGTATACCCATCGGTAAAGATAAATACTGTGCTTTTATTTCGAATTTCTCGGGTGGGATTCAAATCTCGGATATTGCTTTCTTCACGGGTTTGAATTTGAATCATTCTATAAAGAAAAGTGTCAAAGTCTTTTGGGGGATTTTCTTGATTGAAAATATAGTATTTATCGTGTTGATTATCGGCTAAAAAAGCCAGAGCGGCTATTATAGTTCGAGCCCAATTAAATTTACTTGTATTTTGCATTTCAAAGTTCATAGATAAACTTCTATCTAAAACGAATATGAAATCATGTTGCTTTTCCATTTCCGCCTCTTTTATCATATAGTGGTCGGTGCGGGCATAATATTTCCAATCCAGTTGCTTCAGTGAATCACCAGGGACATAATTCCTATATTCCTTAAATTCGATTCCAAATCCGGTCTTCGGACTTTGATGCATTCCAATCATCACCCCTTCAATATGATGTTTAATATACAATTGAAGAGCCTTGAGTGCTTCAAAGTCGGGCATTTGAAATATATCATTTAAGGAACGCATCAACTCTATATCTCCTTTAGTAAGTGAGGAATTAAGTCTTCAACTGTGAATTTTTCGGTTTTCGCTACAAAGTTTAAAACGACTCTATGGCGTAAAACAGCCAAGGAAACAGCTTTGATATCCTCAGGCACAACCGATAAGCGTCCAGCTAAGAATGCATGAGCCTTTGAAGCCAAGACAATCGACTGACCTGCTCGCGGACCTGCCCCCCAATCCACATACTGTTTTACTAATTGATTTCCCGAATTTTGTGGCCGAGTAGAACGGACTAATTGACTAATTTTTACTAATAATTCTTTATCAATATGAATATCCCTAACCCAACTTCTGGCTTTTAGAATTTCCTCAGCAGTAAGGCTTGGGTTAAGTTCATTTTTCTTATTTCCAGTGGTGAGTTCTAGAATATCAACTTCTTCTTGCTCTGCAGGATATTTCACTACGGTATAAAACAGAAACCGATCTAACTGTGCTTCAGGCAGTGGATAAGTCCCTGATTGCTCCAAGGGATTTTGGGTAGCCAAAAGAAAGAATGGTTTTGGTAACTCATAAGTCTTACCAGCATAGGTCACCTCGCGCTCCTGCATGGCTTCTAGCAGTGCAGATTGTGTTTTTGGTGGCGTTCTATTGATTTCATCGGCCAGCAATATGTTAGTGAAAATTGGCCCTTTATTAAATTGAAAAAAGCGCTTTCCAGTACTACGGTCTTCCTCCAGAACCTCCATTCCAATAATGTCCGAGGGCATCAAATCCGGTGTGAACTGCACTCTATGAAAATCCAGTTGCAAAACCTTTGCTAAAGAACGAACCAGAAGGGTTTTTCCCAATCCGGGAACTCCTTCTAACAAAATATGACCATCTGCCAATAGTGCCATAAAAACCTCACTGACAACATTTTCTTGTCCAATGATGGCTTTAGAGAGCTCCTTGCGTGCTTCCTTAAACTTCGTAACTGTATTTTGTATATCTTCCATCGCTATTTAATGTCACTCTGATAGGGCCTGAGACTAGCTTTTACCGCTGCAATCCCAACTTTCATCCCTTGGGATTCAATGATCCGTTTAAACTTGATTATGGTCTTATTCAATTCAATTGAAAATCGCATACATTACAATATTCACCCCAAACTTGGTATTATCTTCAGCCAACCATCGTTTGTTTCTGAAATCATAGTCCCATTCGCATCCATAATCTTTATTGCTATATAACACTCGTATTTTACCATCGATTTCAATCGCTTTTAAGTAATCATGGACAATGTCATCACCCCAGCCATTTAGTTCTTGCGAAGTGGTAGGTGGGCCATCTTCAAATTCAAAAAAACTGAAATAAATGGGGTGATTATCGGGTATTTTCGCAAGTACTTCTTCCCCGTAAATTTCATCCATTTGGCTTTCAAATGATTTAGCAAAAAGCCCATCTATGTCGTGATTGCAATCATCAACAAAAATGAATCCTCCATTATCAATGTATTTAGTGAAATTTTCCTTTTCAGCTTGTGTAAACTGCACCAGTTTATGGCCACTTAAATAGCAAAACGGGCATTCAAATATTTCCTCACTGCTTAAGGCTACCACCCTTTCTGTGGTATCCACTGGCATATTGGTATATTCAATTAGTGAATTTAATAGGTTGCTTGGCATCCTTTGATCCACGTTCCAGTCTCCCGATTCATATTGCAAGCGTGTGAAGAAAAATTTATTCATTTCACGAGTTTACGGCAAAAAACAAATGAGAACAATGAATTTGTTGGTATTTATATAAATGGTCAGAAAGCGTAATTATTGGAAAGAACAATATGAAAATAGAAACCGGGAGTGGAGCTTCAAACTTAATTTTGAATTAATATTTTCCCTTGAGCATATTGTTCTCCTTCTTCACTAATTCTGTAAAAATACATCCCCTCTTCAAATGAACTCAAATCAAGAAAATTACGGTCATTCGGAATAGGGAAAGAAATAATTTCTAAACCCTGCAAATTATAAAAGGTAATGACTGCATCGGTCTTGGGTTCTTTAGCAAATACTTTTAAATCATCTTCAGTCCATATTGGATTGGGATATAGAATGAATTCTTCATCTTTAACAAAATAAGTAGATTGTATTTCACTTACTACACTTTCTCCGTTATCAAGATTTACTATTACTCTAGATTCATTAAAACCATTGATCGGCTGTTCTTCTAAAAATTCCAGCTTAAAGGAATTGGGATTAAGTTCAATTAATAAGTCCCAGTTATTTTCCAGAGCGTTCATCTTTTGAATTTGAATATCCTTAATTCCTACCAAAGATGATAATTGGATGTTGTGGAAAATACCTTCTCCCTGAACAGCTTCAACAAAATAGGATTGTAAAAAGCAATTTGAAGCTTGCAGATTATAGTCAATCGCTTCGCCTTGAATTAAGGGCTTATCATCCTTGAATGCTTGAACCTTTAAAAATGAGCTCTTTAAATCTGATTTACTAACGGTAATACTAGTGTCCATAGTGCTCACAAGTAACCTCATTTCATTTTCTTGCAAGTTGAAAAGCGTATAATAATCTACGCCCTCTATTGATTTCCAATAAAAAGACAGAGAATCTGTGCAATTAAAGCCCACATTTAATCTTAGTGGTGCTGAGATAGAAAAAGTGTCGCTTAAGTACTGGGAACCCTCAACTTCCATTTTCAATTGTGCAAAATCATTTACCATTTCAGGATCCCATCTGAAATTCTCTGTTTGAAGAGATACGTTTTCTGCAATTGCCCTCCAACTCTCTTCAGAGACTAATTTGAAATACAAATCTCCTTTTTGCCCTTTAGAATAACTACTTTCCCACCTTAAATGCGAAACAGTTTCTCCATTATAGGGTATATTATCCTTAAAGGTAGGGCTGGTCCAGCTAAATTCATTTTCAATTTCCCAGTCATACACGATTGAATAATTTTGACGAGAATTCAATGGAATTTCAGTGCTAATTACAATTTCAAGTGTATCAGATTCAACATTTTCTATATATACCTGCTCTACATTATTTAAATGATCCACACCTTTTGATGCAGCCGCACTTAGAGATTCAATATTGGGAGTAGTAGACAACACCCAAGGTAAAAACTTCTGATCCTTTTGGTTTCTGACGTGCAAATTCAAATCATTCACTAAGGCAATTTCGTCATTTGGATTTGCTGGCGGATCTGTCCAAACTAATGTGGCTCTAAAATTAATTGCATTTTCCGGAATGGCTATCTTGTATTTGCTTTGTTCACTTGCTATAAGATCGTCCTCAAGAAAATGGCCATTTTCTAGTTGCAAGAGTGCCTCGTGTGCATTTAAACTGCCATATCCAGTTTTATGATCTGGTCCTAATACACCAATATCGTCAGCTCCATTGATCAAAATAGCCTTTGTTAAAGCTGCTGGCATTTCAGAATTAAATTTTTGGCGATAGGATTGTTGTAGCAAAACGCTTACTCCACTTACATAAGCGGCAGCATTTGAAGTTCCAGTCATACTGTATGCAACCAATTCGGGTTTTATTCTACCATCAAATGCAGGGCCATTACTATTGAGCACAATCGTGTTCATTGTTGTATCTACAGCACCTATTGTTAGAACGTTTTTAGCAAGTTTAAAATTACCAGTAATATTCGCATAACCTGTAAGGTTTTGATACTTACCATGATCGGCACTTTCTAAACCTGAATTTCCAGCTGAAAATATATGAAGGATTTGCGGAGCATCATAAACTTGCTTGTCGTAAAGCGAAGCGCCTATGCCATAAAAAGACTCTATCTCTGTTCCATAAGAATGATTTTGTGTCTGGATATCATTATCTACAAAATATTGAATCGGGTCGGGAATAATAGACTCATTTGAGCTCGAGGTATGAAAAGACTTGGGTGCGACACCAAAACCATTTAAAGAAGAATTCCCATTTCCAGAAATTATGGTGGCCATTTCCAAAGCATGATTATCAAGAACAGTGCTTTCGAAACCCGTGTTTATATATCGACCCCTTACATCAATATTATTAACCTCATATAATGGCTCTTTTAAACTGACTAACTCTTCTGCTCCATTAAGATTAGGAAAATAGGCATGAATTGTATTAATCTTATTTGGGTGCAAATTGAGATCTAAGACATTTACTTCACTTTCAGCCTTAGCAGCCACTTTCTCAATGTAAGTAATAGCTATATTATTTATAATTTTATCAGCACCTACGCTATCAACAGAGAGCTTGAAGAGGCCATCTTGCAATTCAATAGTACTTAACATAGATTGCATTCTAGTAAAATCTAGGTACTTTGACTCATCTCTTACCGAAACTAAATAATCCCCATTCAAAATTGATTTAGTATTAATCTTATTTTTGTTTGGTGTTTTCCAAAAATCATCTATATTGTGAAAAGGTTGTATATCTTCTGATTTAAACAGTATTGAGTTCGCATGAGGATCCAAATACACTATATATGAGCCAGTTAAATACCTCTTAATGACTTCTAAACTGCTCGATGAATCTAAAGTAGAAGCCAAATATGTAGTATCGCTAACCAAATAATAATTTCCTTCAATTATATTATTTGGTGATTTTATCGCATAACTCTCAGGTTCATAAAATAAGACACTTTCATTTTCTTGAGCTATTGATTGGACCCCTTCAAAAAGGCAAAAATATAATATTATTGATCTTGGTCGTATACAAGATTTCAATAAATGGGAGAATAAATTGCAATAATTCATAGGGTCTTAGCTGTATTATATTGTCTTTTTTTAATTTTAAATATTATTTTACAAATATTTTCAAAATTTATCAATGTAATATTTTTAATATTCAGAATTAAAACTATATGTTGCAAACCTAACTAAAATTTTACAAAGTTATGACAAATTTAAGAAAAGGTGTCATGTATGTACTAACATTCATGGCCGCAACAGTATTCATGAGTTCATGCCAGCAAGATGAAGAAATGGCAACTCAAATTGACGAAAGTATTGTGTCAGAAGAAGTGAAAGATCAGTTAAAAGATCTTGGTTTCGATCCGAGCGATGCTTATCGTGAAAAGTTCAACAACCCTCTTACAGGAGATCAAGGATTCCATTATGTAGTAGAAGGTGACATTTTAATTGAAGAAAAACAATTAAAGGAAATGTCTGAGAGCGAATTATTCCACACGGGTAAATTTGCTGAACAGTATCGCACATCTAATCTTGTGAGCCAAAATAGCACAATAGACGTGATTGGTTATACTGGCAACAACGCTAATGGATTAGATTCGAAGATGCGAACTGCTCTTCAATGGGCTGTAGATAATTACAATGCATTGAACACTGGTTTAACATTCACATTAACCTATGGTACTAATTACAACTCATATGACATGGTAGTTTACCGAGTTAGTGGCGGAGGCGGTGGAAGTGCCGGATTCCCAAGCGGAGGAGCTCCTAATAAGTTTATCAGAATTAATTCAGGTACAAGTCAATATGACACAAATGTAGTGGAGCATGTAATTGGCCACGAGATGGGTCATTCAATAGGATTACGTCATACCGACTGGTTTAACCGTTCTTATTCTTGTGGATCTGGAGGAAGTGAAGGTACTGCAGGTGTTGGAGCAATCCATATTCCTGGCACTCCTACTGATATTGATCCTAATTCATTAATGCTTGCTTGCTTCAGCGCAAATGAGGATGGTGAATTTGGTTACTACGATAGAGTGGCTTTAGAATACCTATACTAATACAATTTGGAGTTAACAGTAACAATTGAAAAGGTCAGCAAATGCTGACCTTTTTTAGTTCCTAAACAAGTGAAAACTACTTCTGCGGTGGTCTACTTGGTCTCACCTCTATCTTACTTGGCAATGTTCTTGGGTTCATTTCTAACAAATCAACAACCATCTGCCCAATATCTTCCTTTTGAATTTTCCAGAAATCTTTTTCGTTCGGCTCGTGATCATTGAAATAAGTAGCCACAGACCCTGGCATTATAGTTGAAACGTTAATACCCTCTTGTCTCAGATCTAACATCACTGATTGCGTAAAACCAGTCAGACCAAACTTACTGGCATTGTAAGCTGAACCACCAGGAAAGAAATTAGTGCCTGCTAAACTAGATATTGTGAAGAAATAACCTCCATTTTTCTTTAATGCTTCAACACTAGATTTAATTGTATAGAAGACGCCAGTTAAATTAGTATCTATGACTTCATTCCATTTATCAATTTCCATTTCATCAATAGGAGCGAAATGTCCTAAACCTGCATTCGCAATCACGATATCTAATTTTCCCCATTTATCCAATACGGCATTCACACATGTTTGCTGATTTTCAAATGATCTCACATCAGCTTGAAGTCCTAAAACCTCAGCTTTCGCATTTTTTGCTAAAGACTCTGCAGCTTTATCCGCTGACTCCTGACTCCTACTTGTAATAGCTACATTTATACCTTTTGCCAATAATGCTTCTGCAATACCATATCCAATACCTTTACTTCCTCCTGTTATAAGTGCTGTTTTATTTTCTAAGTTTTGCATAATATAAGTTTGTTTACCTTCAATCAACTGATAAAAAAATGATTGGTTACAAAATGACTAGATGAAACTTAGATTTTTTGCTTGAATAAATAGCCCACTCCCTTGATGGTCTTGATATAACCTTCTCCGAGCAATTGTCTAATTTTCAAGATATGAATATCAACAGAACGCAAAGTAACCTTAGCGGAATTACCCCAAATAGCTTGCATAAGCTGCTCTCGAGAAAATACTTGGTTTGGAAATCGTGCTAAAAATAAAAGTATTTCATAAGATTTAGATTGAATCTGTAACAAATCTTTGGCGGGAAGTTTAAATAACAATCGCTTTTTAACATCAAAATACAGATCTCTTATTTCATATTCTTCAATCGGTTTTAAATTGAAAACGGAGTCTTCTGTGTCAAAGAATTTGGACAACCTCTTTTTAAAAGCATTTTTCCGTAGTGGCTTTCTTAAGAAAAAATCAATCCCTGTTTCATAACTTAGGATTTCGTATTTCTCGTCACTATTGGAAGTAAGGGCTATTATTTTAGTATCCAGCTCGTTAATTGCAACTTCATTTTTCAGGTAAGTAAATAAGCTAATCCCATCATAATTCTGATTACCAATTTCTGAAATGATTAATTGAGGATGGTGTTTATTGATTAGTTGGATTGCATGTTGAGTATCTAAGGCGAGAGCTACATTGAAATTTTCTGATTCCAGAATGGTCACCAAATCCCTTAATGTACTCTTGTCATCGTCCGCTATTACCGCAGTTCTGCTTTGTTGCATTTCTTAGATACTCCTTAAATTTATTACTCTAAGAAAGCACAAAATCGGAATGAATATATCCTCAAAAACTGAAGTTAAAGTGAAAATAACCTGAAGGTAAACTAGACTTAATATTAGATATGAAAATCAAGTGAATTATTAATATTGAGGTAAAGCAAGAAATCCTTCCCTGTTAATTGCCCCTAAACTTCTCCATTGTAGCCACCCCTTCCCCACTGATTCCTTCTGCTTTGAAAACTTTAAAAATGGTCAAAAATATGATTTTCAAATCCAGCAGAAAGGATTGATTATGAACATACCAAACATCATATTCGAATTTCTTTTGCCAGCTAATGGTATTTCTGCCGTTTATTTGCGCCCAACCTGTGATGCCTGGCGTTACCAAATGCCGTTGCCTTTGCTGCTGACTGTAAAGAGGTAAATACTCCACCAACAATGGTCGCGGCCCAATAAAAGACATATCCCCTTTTATAATATTGAATAACTGCGGGATTTCATCCATGCTCGTTTTTCTTACTAGTTTACCAATCCAAGTAAGTCTTTCTGAATCAGGTAATAGTTCCCCTTTTTCATTTTTATCATCTCTCATGGTTTTAAACTTAATCAACAAGAATACTTCCTCGTTTAAACCAGGTCTTTTCTGTGTAAAAAAGATTTTTCCGTTTTGAAATATTGCTAATAGTAAAGCAACCACGAGAAATATTGGACTTGCAACTAAAAAAGCAATTAAGGCAGTCAACTTGTCAAAAAAAGGTTTAATAAATTTTTTGTACATTCTACTTGATTACGCCCAAATGCATAATAGCATCTCCTTGATGCACAATGGGGTTATGATTGAGACCTATAACATAACCATTCACTGAAGAAGTAATTTTACTTTTAAAGCCGCCAAAGGGATCATTCACATGTCCTAATAACTGATTCTTTTTAATTACATCCCCACTTTTGACAGCAGAAAGAAATACACCTGATTTTTTGGCCCTCACCCAAGATGAGTTTTTTATAACTAAATTCTCATAACTGGCTTTTTCAGATTCTTCACACATTCCCAAGTGTTGCATCATCCTTTTTGTACCTTTAATACCTTCACGAATAGCAAATTCATCGAAGCGGGAAGATTCACCACCTTCATATACCAAAATATTCTTTCCGAACTTATTGGCCGTTTGTCGCAAAGAATTTGGCCGAAATTTAGAATCTAATGTAAATGGAGCATGAAAAGCCTCTGCTAACTGCACATTTTTTTCATCCTTCATCATACATCTTATTTGAGGGTAATTGGTTCTATCGGCTCCACCTGTATGAAAATCAATTCCATAATCAATCAATGGAATAATCTCATTTGTCAAAAAGTACGCCATCCTGGAAGCTAATGAACCATTTTTATTTCCTGGAAATGATCGATTAACATCCTTACCATCCGGAACATATCGAGAGAAATAAATGAAACCATATACATTGATAATAGGGATGCAGATTACGGTTCCAATCTTAGGAATATGATCGTTTTTCTCGATCATTCTCCTTACAATTTCAGAACCATTGATTTCATCACCATGTAAACCTCCCATCAATAGTAATACAGGCCCCGGTTCAACAGCCCTAGCCACTGTAATTGATACGTCTATAGTAGTATGCGAAGGGAGTCTGGCAATATTCACATCTACCACTTTTTCCTCTCCTGGCTCAATTTCAATTCCGTGTAAAATCATCTATTAAAAATTAATCCTTTATGCATGGCACTTACATTATACAGTAACTTTTGATTTTTGAAGGAGAAAAACCACCATATAAAACCAGAAACCAATAAGCCAATGGTAGCACCCACAATTGTATCGACCATAAAATGTTGAAACAAATAAACCCGAGAAATAGCAACTAAAATGGCTAGTAACATATAAATCACCTGCAGAAGCTTATTTTTTGTAAGTAATATTAAAATCGTTGCCAAGGCAAATGCCGAAGCAGAATGCCCACTTGGCATACTGTAAAAGTTGCTCAGTTCTACGCCTTCTACCAAATTAAATGAGGACAAAGATTCCTCAAAATGCAACGCAGGCCGATTAACATTGAATACTACAATTTTTAGAAATTGAACAATTGCAAAATGTACTAGACCAGTTAAAGTCAATAAAATAGCAAAGTAAATTCTATACATTAATAAAATAATGCCTGTGATAATAAATATATGTGCTTCACCCAGATAAGTGATATAAGTAAAAAAGGCATTTCCAAAAGGATTATGTCTTTTATTTAGCCACAATAAGAAGGTACCCTTATCTAGAAATAGCACTAAGGCCAAGGCTGTTAAGAAATAAAGCACGTACATCAAAAATGCAGGGCTTTGTAATTTATCTTTTAAGCTTTCCATTCAAATCTTAAGTATTTTATAGTCTCTCCCACCTTAGAAAATTTTCTTTCATAACGAGTTGAAATCCCATAATGCTCTCCTAAATATACAGAATTATGCAAATCATCTGTATAATGCAAATCTTTTATGTCTTCCCTAGCTGGCAAAACTTCATTGAGTGTCCAGTTAAATAAGTCTGTATTATCGGTTTTGAAATATATCCTCCCTTTTCCTCCTTGAATTCTCTTATATATTTCCAAGAAACGATGAAAAGTCAATCTTCTCTTTTCATCTCTATCTCTTGGTCTAGGGTCAGGGTGAATAATCCAAATATCTTTCACTTCCCCCTCTGCAAACATTTGCTCAAGGTCTAAAATAAAATGACGAGCAAAGGCGACATTTTCTAAGCCCTCTTCTAACGCTTTTGTGCTTCCCTGCCATAAGCGTTCTCCTTTAATATCAATACCTACAAAATTTTCATCCGGAAATTCTTTTGCCAAGCCTACAGAATATTCCCCTCTGCCACATGCCAACTCCAAATTTATAGGATTGGAATTCCTAAATATGTATGTTCCCCAGTTTGACCTAATGTTTGGAAATCGGTCATCATCATATTCAATCACATTATGACGATTTTGTAAATCTTCAAACCTTTTTAACTTTTGTCTACTCATTTTTACAGATTTGCAATTTCGGCTACCGCAAAGGTAGAACCTCCGACAAAAATTAAGTCCTTATCTGAAGCATTTTTTTGTGCTATTTTAATTGCTTGGTCTACAGTAGCGTAAGAATGTCCCATCAAACCAAAATCTTGAGCTATTTTTTTCAATTCCTTCGAATCCAGAGCGCGAGGGATATTAGCTTGGGTGAAATAGTAAATAGCATTTTTTGGAAGTAATTCTAATATTTCATCTAGCTTTTTATCATTTACAGTGGCGTAAACAAAGTGCAATTGCTCATACACTTCCTGCTGAAGCATCTTGGTAATGAATTCAAATGCTGTTATGTTGTGACCTGTATCAGCAATCATTGGAGTGCTAGAACCAGTATTTGATATCCTTTGCCACCTTCCTTTTATTCCCGAATTTTGAATTACATTTTTCAAACCCTTTTGAATATCACTTGAAGAAATACCAAAGCCGCTTTTATTTAGAAATTCAATAGCTGTAAATACGCTTTTCAAATTTTGTATTTGATATGTAGCAGAAAGTCCAGATTCGAACTCAATTTTTTCGTTGCTTTTAAGATTCTCAGCACTAAATTTCCAATCTGGCAAAGACTCCTCAAGGACTGAAACACTAAAAAATTCCTGGCTGTCCATAAAAGGAGCATTCTTGGAATCGGCCAACTCTTTAATAATCAACCTCAGTTCATTTTCCTTTACAGAAGTTATGACGGGAACACTATTTTTTATAATCCCTGCTTTTTCTTTTGTAATTTCTTCTAAGGTATCTCCTAAAAATTGCTGGTGGTCTAAACCTATTTGTGTGATAATTGATAGTAAAGGTTCTATCACATTTGTACAATCTAGTCTTCCGCCCATGCCAACTTCTATCACCGCAATATCTACTTCTTCCCTTGCAAAATAATCGAAGGCCATAGCTGTTGTAAGTTCAAAAAATGATGGTCTTAATTCAGCTATAACGGGCTTAAATTTTTCAACATACCTAATTACTTCCGCTTCAGAAATTGGAATCCCATTGATCCTCATTCTTTCCGTAAAACTTTTGAGATGAGGTGAAGTATAAAGAGCAGTTTTGTACCCTGCTTCCTGCAATACGGACGAAATGAATGAAGCAGTACTACCCTTTCCATTTGTACCCGCAACATGAATGAACTTCCCTTTTTTCTGAGGATTTCCTATTGACTCTAATAAAGCCAAAGTATTATGTAAATCCTTTTTGTAAGCAGATCCTCCCACACGCTGAAACATGGGCAGTTGTTCAAATAAAAAAGCTTCCGCTTCTTGGTATGTCATATTATATAATCAATTCGAAGATCTAATTAGAGCGAATTAAAAACGTTATAGTTCCTTTTGATTGAGGTGCAGTTTTACCTCCTGATGTTCTACTAAAAGATAATTTAGCCACCTCATCCTGATATATTTTTAACACCTCCGCTGATACAGTAGTTTCAATAGCTCTTACTGAAATAACTTCACCATTATTATCCACTCGTATATCAAAAACGATCTTTCCACTTTGTTGCGATGGATCATTTGGTCTAGGTGGAGAATCCCACTTCCATCCTGACATATCCAACTTACTACCGCTCCCACCTCCCTGCGGGCCCATCATCGCCTCGGCATCTACTTCTCCTTCCGGATTGCCCTGATCTCCATTTTTTTCATTTGTTTCGCCCTGAGATTTACTGTCTCCAGGGAAGAGTGCATTTGGATTAGCCTTAGGTTCTTCCTTCTTTACTTCCTTCTCTTCCTTTTTCGTTGTTTCTTTAGCTTTTTCTGTTGGCGTATCTTCTACTTTCACTGGAGCTTCTTGATCCGTAACAGCTTCCTCAACTACTTCTTCGACTGGTTCAGAAACCTCTTCAACAATATCTTCAGCCTCAGCTTCAGTAGTTTCTTCTACCTCGTCTTCAACAATCTGTTCAGTCTCCTCAGTTGGAGTTTCTTCAATTTCTTCAGTTTGTTGTGCTGAGACCGGCTCATTTCCTGAACCTTGATTATCAATTCCAATGTTTAGTTCAATTCCATATTCTGGTAAAGGAGGATAGGGTTCTTTCCATGCAGTTACCCACAAGAATAGTAGGAGCAACAAAATATGAAGCCCAACAGAAACGGATATTCCAATTATCCGATTTTTCTTTTCCCTATGTGCATAATCACTCATTTGGCTGTGCCGCAATAGAAACTTTTGCTTTTAATGAAGCCGCAATACCGGCTACTTTTACTAAATGCTCTGTAGGAACACTTTTGTCAATGTGTAACACCACTACACCCTCATCTGCATTCCGCAACTCTCTTTTTATAGCTGTCTCTAAATCTGATACTGCTACTCTCTTATCATTAACGAAGTAAAGCATATCTTTTGTTATGGTAACACTCACTTTTTGCATTACGATATTGGTAGATTTACTTGAAGGCAAATTAACGGGTAATCCAGAAGGTGTAATAAATGAAGAAGTCAACATAAAAAATATCAATAAGAGAAAAATGATATCTGTCATGGATGACATACTAAAGGCAGGATCAACATTATGTCTAGATTTCATTGACATAGCGTTTTATTTAGGTTCTTGAAGTAAATCAATAAATTCAACGGATGTGTATTCCATTTTATGTATAACCTTTTGCACCTGGGTTACCAAATAGTTATAACCAAGATAAGCAATGATCCCGACTGAAAGACCTACGGCCGTAGTGATCATAGCCTCATAGATTCCTTCAGAGAGCAATTTTGGACTTACTGATCCCTCTTCTTGAGCTATTGCAATAAAAGCCTGTATCATTCCAGTAACCGTGCCTAAAAACCCAATCATAGGTGCAGCACCGGAAATCGTGGCCAGCAAAGATAAATTCTTCTCTAGTCTGTAAATTTCAATCTTACCCACGTTCTCTATAGAAACTTCAATGTTTTTAAGGGGACTTCCTATTCTAGAAATACCTTTCTCCAACATTTTGGCAATTGGAGTCTCGTTCTGAGAACACATCATTTTGGCTTGATCTATTTTCCCATCAGAAACCAATGATTTCACTTGGTTTAGCAATCCTGTTGGGGTTTTAGATGATTTCTTAATAGTTAGTACCCGCTCTATAAAAATAGCAATTGCTGCAGCTGATAATAACAAAAGGGGAATCATTACATATCCCCCTTTTAAAAGTAAGTCAAACAAATTAACGCTTTCTTCAGAAGCGTTAACCATTGCTGAATCAGCAACAGTAGTAACTTGTAATAGTGTCATATTTAATTATATCAATATTTCAAAGGCCAAGGTTGCTCTTTAAATTGACCTGTTAATTCTGTAGCTCGAGTACTCGCAGCAGCAAAACTCTCTGTTTCTTCAATAGCTACTCTATTGAATTTACTTTTACCGAAAGGTGGAATAATAAAAGCATTAGTTCCATCTTTGGTAAGCTTTTCTGCGTAGTCTTTCGCCAAATCCTCATCAAAAAAGCTACCAACAACAACATAAGAACGCCCTGTTCTCGAGTTTAGTGTGTTGACTTGTCCTTCTGCAGGCTCTTCAGGCTCAATTACTTCAGGTTCAGGCTCAACGGGCTTTTCTACTACAACAGGTGTGGTTTCTTCGACAGGCTCTTTTTCAACCACTGGCTCTGGCGCAGGTTCTCTCAAGAAAAACCAATAAATCACTGCAACAGTAGCTATTATTATTATTGATAATGCAATAATTATTGGTGCAGCCGATTGTTTTTTAGGTGGAGTGTAGGTTGAAACAGGCTCTTCCTCTTCTACCTCCTCCTCTTCATCCCCAAAAGGATTTGGGTCGTATTCCTCTTCAGCATACTGCGAAAGAGAATCCTCCGTAGTTTCAGAAGTATCAAATGAAGTCTCAATTTCAGACTCATCCTGAGTAGTAGCAATATCTTCTGAATCAAAATCATCAGAAGGTGCAGACTTTTCTTCGTCCTCGTCTAGATCAGGCAAACCGAAATCCTCATCATCTTGCTCGGGCTCCTTATGTATGTTTTCGTCTTTATACTCCTCGTCTTTTTTGTCCTTTTTGGCCATATTCTGGTAATTTAAGGTTTACTCTAGCTTAAAAGTATTAAAAATTTATAATACTTTATCAATAAACTATTGTTTTTAATCAAAATCAATACTCAATAATAAATAGTTTTACCTATTAGAATCAAATATAATGGCAAATATTGATATTAAAAACATTAAAACGAATATGTAAAGCCTCCTAAAATTTGAAATCCACGGTTAGGATATCCCAAATAGAACTCGTATTTATTGGCTATCAGGTTATTAGCATGTAAGAAAATCTGACTTCTATTACTTAACTGATACCCTAATTTTATTCCTAAATCATAGATGGGTGGGATAGATTCATCTAGATTGAACGAATAACTAGCGTTTTCTTGTATGAAGGTATTGACATTATTCATACGCCCCTGTAAATAGGCATCAAAACCAATCTTAAGTTTATTAGCAAACCAATAATGGGAATCAAATCTCAAAGTGTAATTAGGACGGAAAGGCATAAGCTCTGTTTCCCCCACATTGTAGTAGAAATAATCTCCTCTTAGATTAATCTTCAGCTTATCGATATTAGTAAATAATGAGGCATAAACATTAGCTTCTGTATTATTATTATTAAAATACCTAGCCCTGTATCTAATCTCGCCTTCGGCTTCACTGTAGATTGCCTCATATCCAAAATTATGACGAACTGAAGCTACACTGAATCCAAATTCATAGCCTAAGAAATTACTTAAGGAACCATTTACTCCACCATAGATTTGAAATGGCATTAAAGTATTATTCACACTTATAACATTATCCAAATATGGGTTTTCCATCAGAAAATCTCTGTAGCGATTACCTCTGACATCTCCTGTCAAGCCACCAAAAATGCTTAACTTATTAAATGGTGTATACACAATACTTAAGTCAGGATATACATGAAATTTATTCATTCCTGGGAGCGTGTCATTCTCGCTCACCATATTGAGACCCACGCCAATCTTTAGTTTATCTCTAATAAACTTTACGCCCGGTTTAAATCTTAGTAAATTTCTATTTTGAGATGAGTCAAGTGCATCAAATTTTAAAGCACTTATAAATCCATTAGCGCCAAAATAAATTAAAAATTCATCATTTATGTTAAAGCTATTTTTCAAATTATAATTAAATGAAAGCTCAGAATTATTGATATTTGTAAATAATTGGTATGCATCCATGTCCAAGTGATAATGATATTGGCTATTTTCATTTAGATCTTCCAGGGAGATATTGGCACCAATAGTGTGGAATGTTCTTTGCAAACTATCTCTATCAACTTCTGAAGTAAGGAGCGTATCATAGCCGTATAAATAGTTGTTATGTCGCTCATAAAAAGCACCAGCGTTTATAACCGCTTTTTGGTAGATCAGCTTTCCATATGGGTTTACCTTTTGGTATCCTGAACCAGAATTTCTTCCATCTATAGGGCCGTTAGCAAAGCTTTGATGAAATAAATTTAGCCCATAACTTTTGTCTTTACTTCTTTTACTTGCAAAAGCACCTTCGAAAAAAGATGCTCCATAATTTCCCCCTCCTAATTTTACTTGATTAGCATACAACTTTTCTAACTTTTCATCTTGAATGGTCAGCACTCGAATTCTAGGAGTCAAGTTACTAAGATTGGGCACAAATTGCCTTGAAGTAAATTCAACTTCTAAAGGAGACTGATTCCCTTTGATCTTAGGTACATTTTTGAAATCCCTATTCACTCTCGGTAGATCAATTTTACGATCCTTCTCAATAATAACTTGAGAATCTTCCAAATCACCCTCCTGATTCCAGTTATCTTGACCTATTAAACTGAAGGGGAAACAAAAAATTATAAATAGAATATATCTTAACATCTCAGTTTTTAGTAGAATCATTTTCAATTACTTCTTCCATTTCAATAGTATTCATGCTGCTATCCTGGCCCTCCTCAGTTGTTCCAGTCTCACTCTCTATTAATTCAAGCTTCAATTTCGCCTCGTCTTTTAATACTTTGGAATCTGCATTCTCAATTATTGAATTTAAGGTAGCTTTAGCCTGAAAAATCTCATCCATTGCGTAGTAATTGTCCGCTATCAACAAGAATGATTTACCAATCCAGATCGCATAATTCCCAAAGTCTTTATTCAATTGGAATAATGCGTTAATGGATTCCTGATAGTTCTTAGAATTATAATCCATTAAGGCAATCATATATTTTGACTCTGCTGCAAATTCGTCCTTAGCTGCATTTACCGCACTTTGAAAACTAGACTTTGCTTCAGCATATTTTCCTTGGTAATAATTAGCCATACCCTTATTCAGATATGCTTCGTTGATTGCATTAGCATTTACTGCTGCTTCCTCCATAATTAAATCGGCATACAAAATCATTTTACTATAATCAGAATTTGCTTTAGCAATTTCCATCAGACCGGTATATGCGTTGTACTTGTCTTTTTTATTCTCAGATTGATCAAAAAGTTTTGTAAAGTACAATCTTGCCTTACTGTAATCCTTATTTACCAATTCTATTTCTGCTATTTTTTGAATTGAGCGTTTATTAAATGCGGTATTGTCAGCCTCAACCACTTCATAAAATAATCCCAATGCTTCTTCAAATTGATTATTCCTATAGTAGGAGTCCGCCAAATAGTACCGTGCTTCCGCTGTCAGAGAGTGATCAGGATAGTTCTGAATATAGGCTTTAAATGAAGATACTGCTCTATCGTACTTTTGATTGAAATAAAGTGATTGGGCGGCATCAAATTCAATTTTTGTCACCTCACCATCATTAGGATTTGCATTTTTATAAGCTGATAAGTATTGATCCAAATCCCCTTCTTTATTCATTATTGAATACAGTTCCTGTAGACCAGCTAACGCACCATTTGCGGTCGAATGAGTTAAGTAATTTTGCAAAATCAAAGTATAATCTTCTTCTGCTTTCTCATATCGCTGTAAATTGAAATATGCTAAAGCTCTTTTTGAATAAGCAAAAGGACGCAGCGGACTTTGTTGCAGATTCTTCAATAAGTAAGAAAACCCATCAATTGACTTTTCATATTGCCCTGATTCAAATGCTAATTGAGCTTTTTGAAATAAGGCATTGTCATAATAATTAGAATTTCTGAAATCCGATATAACCTTATCAAAACTCTGGTTTGCTAAACTATTATTGCCCGTTATGCTGTTAACGACCCCTTTTTGAAAATATGCGTAGTCAATATTAGGGTTTCTTTCATCTATCGCCTTTTGATAATAGTTAATCGCTAATTGATAATTCTTGGTTACATAATAACAGTCTGCCAAGCGAACAATAGCATCTGCATAATAAGTGGCTGATTTACCATTATTTAAATATTCTTTAAAATACTGTAGAGATTTTTCAAATTGCTTATCATTGTAAAAAGCATAAGCTAATCCATAATTTAGATTAGCAAACCAATTGTCACTCCTTTTACTTGATTTAAATGATTTTTCGTATGATGCGATGGCTTCCTTATATTTCTTTCCAGTAGAGTAGGATTCTCCCATCCAAAAATAAGTCTCCCCTAATAGACTGATATTCTGCGGATAATCAACGGATTTTTGAAATAATTCCATGGCGCGATAATAATTTGCCTGATTAAAGTATTCAGCACCTTGATAAAAGGTAACTTTTTGATAAGCTTCCTTTAGCTTCAAGGATTTATTCTCAATTGATTCTAAGAATTCAATGGCTTTGTCATAGGCATTGGAATTCAGAAAGGCTTCACTTAATAATTCATTCGCTTGGGTAGAATATGGGCTTTTCGGATAATTTTTAATGTAAGAAGAAAGCTCTTCTACTGCATTGGTAGTGTTCCCTTGCTTTAATTGCAATTTAGCCAATTGAAAATGACTCTCCATTGCAATATCTTGGTTGAAATCCAGAAGTTTCGCTTGCTCATAAGCGTTCGAAGCAAATCTATAATTCTCTTTTTTCAAATATAACTCCCCTAGATAGTAGGCGTTAAACTGTGATAAAGAATCTTTTGCAATTCCAACTTCCTCAAATAGTTTGATGGCTTCTTCATATTTTTGCAATTGATAAGCCACATAACCCATTCGATAGAGCAATTCCCTATCCATTTTGCTTCTATTTTCACTTCTATATTCTTCAAAATAATCATTTGCCTGTTTATAATTATTTTGCTCAAAATAAGCATCTGCTATCAACAACTTAATATTTAAGGCTTCTAACCTATTCAGGCGAGGAATCAAGTCTTCTGCATAATCAATTAATTTTTGATATTGGCCTCTTTGATAATAAATATTAGCCATCATATTGGCAGTAGAAATTTTGTAATCATCATTCTCCGCTGCCCGTTCTAAATCAATTAAAGCTTCATCGAATTGCTTTTTATCAAAATAAATATACCCCGCATAGTAATTTGCAGCTGATTGGTATTGATTGTCCCGCCTTTTTAATGAATTGAAGTATGGTAAAGCTTCTTGAAAAGCCTTTCTACTAAAATATGCATAGGCAATTTTAAATTGATAATGAGTCTTGTCCTCTCCTTTTAATTTATCACCCTCAGTTTTTTCGTAATATTGAATGGCTTTAGCATAGTTCTTTTCCCGAAAATAGAAATTACCAAGTTCGTAATATGCTTCCAGTGCTTTAGGATGGGCAGGGTTTGATTTAACAAACGATTTAATTCTGTTCTCTCCGTTCGACTGATAGAGGTAAATAGAAATTAAAGCACTATAATAAGTTGCATTTTCTGCTTTTATTCGTTCGTGATCTTGAAGTTTTCTATACTCTTCGAATTTATTTTGAGCTGTAGTATATTGCTTTTGCTCAAAAGCCTCGATTGCCTCTTGATAGATATCATTAGCTCCTGAATTGACGAAGGCATATTGGCTAAAAGATTGAAGGGGCAGTAAAAAAACAAAGCCTATTACTACAATATATTTATTCATTCCTATGGTGATGTGTCTATTAAAAACTCTTTTTCAAAGTGTTCGAACTATGCAGTATTAACTACAAAATCAATGATTTATTTCATCTTAAAAAATTTCAGTGCATCAATTTATATATTAATTCTTTCATAAGTTGCGCTTCATTAATATTAGCTGTTACTCCTTTGTACATTAAGTCTGCCTGAAAAATATGCGCTAAATTTTGAATGGTCTTATTCAGATTAAACCTGTTAACTGCTGTAATGTAATCCTTCGCAAAAAATGGATTAACTCCTGCTGCGGCTGCTACTCCTCTTTCACTTTTATCCTGTGAATGATGAATCAACAGTACCTTTGTAAAAAAGGAATGCAGAAAACCAATATTCACAACTGCTGGATGATTTTTAGGATCGGAGGCAAAATAATTAATTATTCGATTCGCTTTGAGCCCATTTCCCTTAATAATCGCTGATTGTAATTCAAATATATTATAATCCTTATTGATTCCTACGTATTCTTGAATCAAAGCATCGGTGATTTCGGATGGTTTATCAAAATTAACTAATACTTTATCAATTTCATTAGAAAGGCGCTCCAAATTATTTCCGATGTATTCCGTCAATAACATTAAAGCTTGACGATTTATGCTGTGTCCCTTAGACTTTACATATTGTGAGATCCAATCTGGAACTTTATTTTCATAAATCTTATTTGACTCTAGTAGAACTGTATGTTTTTCTAGGCTTTTAAAGATCTTTTTTCGCTTATCAAGTTTTTTGTGCTTATAAGAAAAAACCAAAACACTAGAAGCCTGGGGGCTTTGGAGATAATTCTCTAAAAGAGAGAAATCAAAATCGCTTTCTGTGAACTCACCTAAATTTTGAGCCTCTTTAACGATGATTACCTGACGTTGCCCCATCATGGGAAAAGACCTGGCGGCAGAGACCACTTGGTTTAACTTTACATCCTTACCATAAAGAATTTGTTGATTAAAACCTTTCTCGCTTTCATCTAAGGCATGCTTTTCTATATAATCGCTAATGAGGTCTATAAAGTAGGGTTCTTCTCCGTGAAGGAAATAGATAGGTGCATAATTTCCGCTTTTAAGGTCTGCTAGTATTTGTTCTGCCGATTTTGCCATAAAATTGCTGTATTGGTGCGAATATAAACTATCCGATTGTCAGTATCAAGTCACAAGTATTCCAGGCCTACTGATAACGAAAAACAATTATTAGATTTTTGAACCAAAATAAAAACAACACATCACAGAAGGTTAGTCGGTTGCTAACCTCTAACTGTTAATGATAAACATCCTCTAATTATTGTGCAAGCTTAATATCTAGAAGCACATTAATTTCTTTTATCAACTCCTCAGTACCTTTATATATGGATCAGACCGAGAACACCTTTTCATTTCACGCTTCTAAGTCTTTCATCCTTTCCAAAATATTATAGACTGCTGGACAAATCTCTGCATTCGTGAATGTCTTTTTCAATATCTGATGCATTCTTTTTCTGTTGGTATGAGGATATTCCCTGCAGGCAGTTGGCCTGCTTCTATAAACTATACATTTGTTATCGTAGCCTAAAAAAGGACAAGGCGCTGAATTCAATACATAATCGCCATCTTCATCAATATGCAGATATGTATCAATGAATTCCGGCACCTTCATCTTTACTGCTTTGGAAACCCTTTCTATATCTGATTGCTGAAAAATAGGGCTTGTGGTTTTACAGCAATTGGCACAATCCAAACAATCCATTTTCTCGAAGACCTCTGCATCTAAAGCATGAAAATTATCATCTAGCTTTTTCTTTTTGCGCAATTGATGAAAAAAAGACTTGTTATGAGCAAGATAATCTTTGCTGTTTTCCTTCCAATTTTGATATAGTTCGATGCTCATAAGTTTACAATAAAGTATTTGGTTTGAATCCTCTAAAAGCTTCAATTTACTCATTAACAAGAATGCAAAGGCTAAACCAAATAAATCCCGTCTACTTTAATCTGAATTTTCTTTTCTTTATACAAATGCCCGATTTGCCGTTTAAATTCCTTTTTGCTCAAGCCGAACATATCATATATTTCATCTGGTTTGGATTTGTCATGATAAGGCATAAAACCATTATGGTCTCTAAGCAACTCAAGGATTTCCTTTTGCTTTTCTTCTTTTTCAATTTTCCATTGCACATCCATTTTGCCATCTGCCCTTATGGATTTTATTTTTCCCTTGCCTTCCATTCCAATATCAAGCGGATCAAACACAGTGTTTTCATAAACCAATCCTTTATATTGTTGATTGATGACAACTTCATAACCCAAATCTGTAATTCGATATATCAATAAATCCACTTCCTGACCTTCTTTCAAATCCCCAGAACCTGCCTCTAAAAAGGATTCAATATGCATCGAAGCTACAATCCTTTCTGTTTTAGGGTCTAAAGTGACATAAGCCACAATCAAATCGCCCACTTCCAGCTCATCTGTTTGTTCCGAAAAAGGGATAAGTAATTCTTTTTCTAAGCCCCAATCCACAAAAGCACCGACATTAGTGATTTGACGAACTTCAAACAATCTTGCCTGATTGAGTTCAGCTAATGGTTTTAAAGTGGTAGCAATAGGTCTTTGCGCAGAATCTTTATAAACAAAAACATTGATCTCATCTTCTACTTTCGTATTTTGTGGGACGTATTTATTTGGTAATAAAACATCTTCTTCTCCGTCTCCCAGGTACAAACCTTGTGGAGATTCCCGTAGTACTTTTAATGTATTCCACTTTCCTATTTTTAACATAGCTGCAAGTTAAGACGGATTTGGGTAATTATAAACAGATAGAAGTGAGAAGTTAAAAACGCAAAAAATTGCGTCATTGAAGATTGTCATTAGAATAGAGGAAACTGATAGTTTTCTAACGAATTAAAATCTCTTTTTGAAAGATCTTAGTTAAATTCTCTACGCATTCGAACAGTTTTCCCAAACTCGATCTCTTGTAATCCCAAGCATTCTGTTTCTCTACAAAATTCCAATTGAGACGATACTTTATAAATCAATCCAACATTAGCAGCATAGACCTCAATTCTTTGGTCATAACTGGCTATTGAATCTTGGTTGTCTTCTTGGATTACTTGAACAGTATTCTCAAAAGTTGAATCTGCAAGCTCCTTGTCTTGGAAAGCTCCAGAAATGGTAAATTCGTCTTCTTCAAATTCCTGAGGTTTACCGTTCCAGCTTTTACCTTCTGCTACGGGGAAACTTAACTTCACTTCTTCTGCATTGCCTAATTTTAATTTAGCAAGATTCGTAGTTCGGGTTTTTACAATCGTAGAAACAATCTCTTTATCCCCATTATGATTGATATTGTAGCGATATCCTTCTAATTTAATTCCATTGTCTGTTGCAACCGAATCTGTCCACTCATCTTGAATAGAATAACGGAGGGTATCGATGGTGCCATCATTATTGTAATTAATCTCTTCAACTGAGTAACTATCTGCGTTTTGAAAATCAATAGGAAAAAACTGTAGCCCCAATATTTCCTCATTAGGAGCTACAGTTGAATTTTCACAGGCAGCGAAAATTATAAAGAGACTAAATAGAATTAGATAAAGCCTCATTTTTTATTTTTTGCTGATTAAATGACGAATGAATCCAACCTCCGCCTATCACATCATCTCCTTCGTAGAAAACTGCAGCTTGGCCTGGTGCAATTGCAGGAATTCCATTGCCAAAGAATACTTTCATGGTGTCCCCTACTTGTTCAATTACAGCAGGAGCACCGTCATCATTGTATCTAACTTTAGTTACCGTGTCAAGGCGGTCGTTAAGTGCAGTATATTTACTCATCACTAGGTTTTTAACATACATTCCATCTCTGGAAAGTTCATCAAAAGTACCTAGAACTACTCTATTTTTATCTTTTTGAATTTCAGTTACATAAACTGGATATCCTAATGCAATTCCCAAACCTTTTCTTTGACCGACAGTATAGAACGGATATCCCTCATGAGTCCCTACTACAGTTCCATCCTCAAGAACAAATTCTCCCCCTTTCACTTCTTCTTCCAATCCTTCTACTCTTCTTTTTAAAAATCCTCTGTAATCATTGTCAGGAACAAAACAGATTTCGTAAGACTCAGATTTATTTACTAATTCGTAAAAGCCCTTATCTTCTGCCATTTTACGAATTTCTGGCTTTGTTAAATCCCCTAATGGTAAGATTGTTCGGCTTAAACTTTCCTGAGAAACTCCCCAAAGTGCGTAAGATTGATCTTTATTCAAATCCTTCCCTCTGGAAATAACAAACCTGTCGTTTTCCTCTCTTACTTTGGCATAATGTCCAGTAGCAATATAGTCACAGCCTAATTTGTCTGCCCTTCGTAATAATGAATCCCATTTAATATGGGTATTGCATAAAACACAGGGATTAGGGGTTCTTCCAGCCAAATATTCATCGGTAAAATGATCGATTACGTAATCACCAAATTCCTCCCGGATATCCAAAATGTAGTGTGGGAAACCCAAATTAACTGCTAAGTTTCGGGCATCATTGATGGAATCCAAGCTGCAACAACCCGTTTCTTTTTTGGAACTGCCAGATGAGGCGTAATCCCATGTTTTCATTGTCATGCCAATGACCTCATAGCCTTGTTCGTGCAATAGAACGGCTGCCAATGAGCTGTCTATTCCACCGCTCATGGCTACTAATACTCTTCCTTTTTTGCTCATAATTCACGTTTTCACAGGGTTCACAGCCCTGCTTTGGTGACACATTTATTTTGTGATGTCAACAACTTTTATTGACAGAAAGGGCAAAGTTAAGGAGAAAATATATATTTCGTTAAATGATCATGAATTATCGATCAAATTAAAACCAAAAATGCTAGTTCATACGTTCGTGTAGATACATTTAAAATATAAATATTTATATGACACTTCATTCTACAGCTTTAGCCCCCTTATTCAATAAAAAAGACATATTTGGTCGTCAGATTAATTTAGAGGATTATAAAGAAAAAAAGTTACTTATTGGATTTTTTAGACATGCCGGTTGTCCGTTTTGTAATTTAAGGGTTCATGCTTTAACTAAAGTACATGAAAAATTAAAAGCAAAAGGACTAGAAATGATATTCTTTTTCGAATCCAAGGAAAGTGTATTATTGCGAAGCACTTTTCATAAAGAGGTCTCACCAATTCCGCTGATATCGGATCCCGATAAAGAAATCTATGCTAAATATGGTCTAGAGGAATCAAAAAAAATATCTAGAAATAGCCACATCACAAGCTTTATTCAAACCGCCATTAAGGCTAAGTTTACAGGTGTCCCTATGAATATGCCTGAAGAGCAGGAGTCTCTAAACACCATTCCTGCCGAATTCTTAGTGGATAAAGGATTGAGACTTAAAAAACTACATTATTCCAAGAGCCTTACTGATAGACTTGATTTAGATCTGATTGAGAAATTTGCTGATGACAGTAGCATTTTTGAAGAAGAATATAAAGCGGTCTCCTAAGCATTCCCGATAATTATATTAACTTTTGGCAAAAAAGTGAATGCTAAAAGATTTAAAGCAATTGGGACCAGGAATGATAGTGGCTGCCGCATTTATTGGGCCAGGTACTGTTACAACTGCTAGCATGGCTGGAGCGGGATATGGTTATACACTGCTATGGGCCATGCTTTTTTCTATCATTGCGACAATAATCCTCCAGGAAATGACTTCAAGATTGGGGACGCAAGCAAAAATGGGGCTAGGTGAAGCCATTCGCAAAAAGTCCTCAAGTAGATTCCTAAAATATTTAAGTTATTTTCTGGTAATCAGCGCCATTGTGATTGGAAATGCGGCATATGAATCAGGGAATTTGGCTGGCGCAGTCATGGGCTTTGAGAACTTTCCTCAAATTTTTGGAACCAATATATTGTTAATCTTGATTGGTCTTATCGCCTTTACACTATTATTTGTAGGCAAATACAAATATATTGAGCGATTTTTAGTTCTTTTAGTAAGTTTAATGGGAATAGTTTTCATTCTTGCAGCTTTACTATTACAACCCTCTTTAATTGAAATCATGGAAGGCCTTTTTATCCCGGTAATTCCTGATAAAGCAGGATTGATGGTAGTGGGTTTGATTGGCACCACTGTGGTTCCCTACAATTTATTTCTGCATGCATCCGCTAGTAAAACAAAATGGAAAGATGGTGACTCGTTGAAATTATCAAGGTTTGACACTATCCTTTCCGTAAGTTTAGGCGGAATCATTACGATGGCTATAATGATATCAGCTGCCGTAGCATTTAAAGGAAGCCCTCAAGAAATTGATGGGATCAGTGCTCTGGGGCATCAACTCGATCCACTTTTAGGAAGTTGGTCATCTCATTTTATTGCTTTCGGATTTTTAGCCGCTGGATTTTCTTCAAGTATAACAGCACCATTAGCGGCAGCATATGCCACATCAGAGATATTGGATTGGAAACATGGATTAAAAAACAAAAAATTTAAAATGGTGTGGGCTTTTGTACTTTTTACAGGTATCATAATTGCTTCACTAGGTTTCCGTCCAACTGCCTTAATTTTATTTGCACAAGTAGCCAATGGATTACTTCTCCCAATTCTGGCCATCTATCTTTTATGGATTGTCAATGACAAGGCGCTCATGGGAAAACATGTGAATTCAAAACTCATAAATGTTACTGGCGTTGTGGTTATTATTGTGACTTTAATTTTGGGAATAAAAAGTATAATTGGTGCATTGGGATTTATATAATGAAGAATATGGCTTCAATAGATATTAATTGTGATTTAGGTGAAAGTTTTGGTCAGTTTTCAATGGGAAATGACGATGCAATTTTCCCTTATATCAGCTCCTGCAATATTGCTTGTGGATTTCATGGTGGTGATCCTTTACACATAGAAAATACTATCAAGAAGGCAATATATTATGACGTGCAAATTGGTGCACATCCCTCCTATCCGGACTTAGCTGGATTTGGAAGGCGTAAAATAAGGCTTTCAAGTGATGAATTAAAAGCAACTATTAAGTACCAAATTGCAGCATTGCAAGGCATGGTTAAAAGTTTGGGAGGAGAATTGAAGTATGTAAAAGCCCATGGTGCATTGTACAATACAATTGCCCATGATAAAAAGGAGGCAGAAGTTTTTCTTAAAGCAGTTAATGAAATCAATCCTAGCCTGGCCATTTTGGGACTTGCTGGAAGTCCTTTTCAAGAATTCACTCGGAAATTTGGATTCAAGTTTATCAGAGAAGGTTTTTTGGACAGGAAATACCAAGAAGATGGCCAATTGATGTCCAGAAAAGAAGAGGGATCTGTTTTGCAAAGTGTTGAAGAAAGCATTGAACAATTCCAATCAATAGTCAAAAATGGTGAAGCCAAAACGGCAAGCGGAAGGAAAATCAACTTGGAAGTAGATAGTTTATGTATTCATGGAGATAACCCGTTAGCAGAGGATATATTGAAAGCCATACATCAAATAGAAAATAAAATCAGCATAAAAAAATTAATACTGTGATGGAAATTATTGCTTATGGAGATAATGCTTTGCTCATTAATTTTGAACAAAAGATTGACTCTGAAACTCATCAATTAGTCAAATCTTATCATAATGCCATTATTAATATTGAAGAAGTTGTTTATCAAATTCCTGCTTACTGCTCCATTACGGTAGTTTTTGATAATGAATCTATCAATTTTGAAATATTAAAAGATAAGATCAAAGAATTAGGCATAAAGCCAGAACAAACTCAATCAAAATCAAAAATCATTGAAATCCCAGTTTGCTATGAAACAGATTATGCCCCTGACATCGAATCTCTTGCTCAAGATTTAAAATTAAGTCAAGAAGATATCATTTCTTTACATACTAGTCAGACTTATGATGTTTATATGATGGGCTTTTTGCCTGGATTTCCTTATTTGGGTAAATTACCAAAAGAATTAGAATGTAAACGAAAATCAACTCCACGAAAGTTCGTAAAATCTGGAAGTGTGGGATTAGCAGGTATTCAAACTGGAATTTACCCTAGCGAGGCACCGGGTGGTTGGCAATTGATTGGTCAAACACCTTTAAAAATATTTAACTCAAGAAAAGAAGAGCCTTTTTTATTAAAAATGGGTGATCTGGTTAAGTTTTATACTATTTCTGCCACAGAATTTAAAAAGATTCAAGATGAAGCAAAGTGAACTGACCTTAATATTTTTGAAAGCAGGAATGCAAACAACCGTTCAAGATCAAGGAAGAGCAGGTCTGCAACATTTGGGAGTTCCAATTGGAGGAGCGTTAGATAAACGTTCTGCCGAATTGGCTAATTATTTGGTTGGTAACAATCAACAAACCCCCGTGCTAGAAATAACCATGATGGGGCCTGAAATTCTATTTGATACAGATGCTTTAGTGGCTGTAACGGGAGCACAGTTTGATATTTACATTGATAATAGAATTGTAAAAAATGAAGAAGCCTTTCATGTGAAAAGTGGTACGATTGTTAGGTTCGGACAGTTAAATTATGGATGCAGGGCTTATATGGCCGTTGCAGGTAAATGGAACGCCAAGAAATGGAAAGGAAGTGCTAGCCCTATTTTGCAAGCAGCTGAAGCAACACCCGATAGTATAATAAAAAAAGGCTCTAAATTGAAAATTGAATCAGCACATTTGAACAAAAACGGAACTTTAGACAAAAATACTTCAACTCCCCCTTTAGCCAATAAAATAAGATTAAAAGTAAAAGCTGGACCTGAATTTGAAAACATTTCAAGGACTGCGATCGCAAAGTTCTTTGGCCAAGGTCACCTGATCACTCAAGATGCCAACAGAATGGGCTATAGATTAAAAACAGAACTAACCGCATTAGAAGAAAAGAAAGAAATGATTTCCTCGGGTATTATTCCGGGAACTGTCCAGCTTACAAGTAGTGGTCAGCCCATCATACTACTAAATGATGCGCAAACGACAGGTGGATATCCTAGAATTGTGAATATAATTGCTAAGGACTTAGATCAAATAGCGCAATTAAAACCTGGTGATGAAATCTGGTTTAGTCTTGAATGAAATAAACGTTCAAAAAAAAGCTATTTAGTCAGATGACTCGTCCTTTTTGAACAACTTCTTAATTCGTTTAAATAATCCTTGATTTTGCTTTCCCTCCTCTTCAAAATTTTTACTTTTTTCCTTGTCAGGATTTGTGAAGAGCTTTTTTAGAAATCCATCTTCCTTAATAGGAGGACAGTCCATCAAGCCCTTTGCTTCTTCTGATATACTGGGATATTTGCTCTTACTGTAATGATTTAAGCTAGCATCAGCATTTACTTTTTGCATCCATAATCCGAAAATGGGTAAAGCAGAATTAGCGCCCTGTCCAATTGATGTACTTCTAAAACCAATACTTCCTATGTCTGTCCCTGCCCAACTTAGCACCACCAGATTTGGTAAAAGTCCTACAAACCAACCGTCTCTATTATTTTGAGTGGTTCCAGTTTTACCTGCTATATCATTATTCAATTTATATCTCCATCTCAATCTTGATGCAGTGCCTGAATTGACAACTTCTTGCATCATTTTTAAAATCATTTCTTGATTAAGTGTGGAAAACGCTTTTTCATTTTGCTTCTCTGGCTCAAATTCTGCCAATACAGTTCCTGAACTATTAGTAATCTTTTGTATAAAAAATGGTTCTGAAGATTTGCCATCATTTAAAAAAGAAGAATAGGCTTTTGCTAATTCAAGCATGGTAAGCTCTGCAGTTCCTAGTGCCAATGAAGGGACTTCGGGCAATTTAGATTCTATTCCAACATTTTCAGCAAACTCTAGTAATGATGGAATACCAGTCTCTTCTAATATTTTGACAGAGACAGTATTCATGGATTTCCTTAGCGCTTCCTGCATATTAACATTTACATATGTGTAATCCTCATCATCGCTATTTGTTGGTTTCCATCCTTCCAAGTTTTCATATGCAACTGCACTGGCAGGAAAGTACTCACAGGGTTTCACTCCATTCTCCAATGCATTTAAATACACAAAAGGCTTAAAAGTAGAACCAAGCTGTCTTCTACTTTGTGAAACATGGTCATATTTGAAGTATTCAAAATCAATTCCTCCTATCCAGGTTTTAACAGCCCCGGTTTTCGGTTCCATTGCTAAGAATCCAGCTTGCAACGTTTTTAATGCATGCTGAATGCTATCAATAACACTCATAGTTTGTACTTCAGCACCCGACCAGTTGAAAACTTGCATTTTCTTTTTCTCCCTCAATATTTGTTGAATTTCCTGCTCGGCTTTCCCTTGTGATTTTAAGGCTTTATAATGGTGAGTTCTTTGAATATGCTTTTGATAAACTTCTTTCTTTTTCCAAGGCGCAAGATTGCCCCAATTTTCTTCGAAAGCTTTTTGTAAATTCTGCATATGCGTTTTCATAGCAGTTTCAGCGTATAACTGCATCCTTTTATTTAAGGTAGTATGAATTGTTAAACCATCTCCATATATATCAAGTGATTCGCCAGTTTCCTTTTCATATTTTTCAGCCCATGAAATCAGGTTCTTCCTTACTTGTTCCCTAAAATAAGGAGCGATCCCCTTGTCCGCCTTCATAGGACGGTAATCTAATTCAATATCTTCCTTAACAGCCTTTAAGTATGTCTCTTCACTTATTTTATCATACTTTTTCATTTGGGACAGAACAATATTTCTTCTATCTATACTATTCTCTGGAAATATTCTTGGATTGAATGTGTAAGTAGCTTTCAAACTTCCTACTAAAATGGCCGATTCGCTTAAATCTAACTTATTTACTGGCTTGTTAAAAAAAGTGCGTGAAGCGGCCTCAATGCCGAAAGTATTATCTGGAAAACTAACTGTATTTAAATATAAAGTTAGTAGATCCTCTTTAGAATATATTTGCTCCAACTCTTGAGCAATAATGGCTTCCTTGATTTTGATTACAAGAATCTCAAATTTATTCGAATATTCACGAGGAAATAAATTCTTTACCAACTGTTGAGATAAGGTGCTCCCACCTCCGCCCGATCGATCTTGTAGAATTATAGTTTTCACTAAAACTCGTAGCAAACTTCGATAATCAATACCTGAATGCTCGAAAAAACGGATATCTTCTGTTGCAACTAAAGCATCGACAAGATGGTCTGGAAAATCAGTAAATTCTACATTAGAGCGAAAATTACGATAAAGGAAGCCAATATTTTCCCCATTCTCATCCACAATTTCTGTAGCTTGAGAATTTTTAATATTAGTCAAAAACTCTTCATTTGGTAATTTTCCAAACAGGCCAGATTTGATACTATAGAAAAACAAAACTAGTAGTAAAAACCCGAAGCCAATCAGCAAGGATATGTATTTGATAATTTTGTTCTTTAGACTCTTTTTTCTTTTCTTCTTTGGCATGCTGTTGAATTATCCTGCGAAGAACGGAAAAACAGCTCAAAAAGTGTAATGAAAATGTCATAAAGGGCGAAAAATCAAACAAAACCTGTGATATTTCATTAATTCAAAAAAGAAAGATTGTATGTTTGTACACTCAAAAAAGGAAGAATACTGTGAGTAAAACCATAAGAATAGGCGGAGTACCAGAACATTACAATACACCAATCCACCTAGCAATAGAATCCGGAGCCATTAAGAATGAAGGCTTACAAATTGAATGGATAACATTTGAAGGAGGCACAGGCGAAATGAGAGAAGCACTCATCAATAATGAAGTTGATATTTGTGCTATTTTAACAGAAGGTATAGTGAGTGGGATTTTACAAGGTGTGCCTGCCAAAATCATCAGCGGTTATGTAAAAAGCCCACTAATTTGGGGCATACATAGCGGAACAGAAAATCCGATAAGAGACCATAAAGAGATTTACGATAAGCAGTTTGCCATTAGTAGAATTGGATCCGGTTCACACTTAATGCCAATAGTAGATGCTTTAAATAATGATAAAAAATTAGAGGAATCGCAGTTCAAAATTATCCAAAACCTAAAAGGCGCATTAGCATCACTTCAAAAGCAGGAAACAGATGTTTTTTATTGGGAAAAGTACACCACCAAGCCTTATGTTGAAAGAGGAGAATTGAAACGTATCGGTGAATATGTAACGCCTTGGCCCTGCTTCGTATTAGCAGCACATACTGAAATCATTAATGAAAGGCCCAAGGATATATCAAGAGTACTACGGCAAATACAACGTACTTCTGCCATGTTTATGGAAAATGAAGACGCAGTAAACATGGTTAGTGAACGATTCAAAATTAAAAAAGAAGACGCTGCCAAATGGTATCATGCTACTGAATGGGCTACGGACGGCTGGGTTAGTAATAAGATGCTAAAAAATGTAGTATACACCTTAAAAGAAGCTAATATAATTGATGAAATGGCGGATACTGAACAACTCGTTTGGCAACGGAATAGTATTTAAAAGTACAGAACACAGAAAAGCAAGCCGGATGATTAAGACTAGTAATTTCAATAAGATTAATATATAATTATGAGCAAAGCAGAAATAGTAACGAGCAAAGGCACATTAAAAATTGAATTTTATGATGATGCCACACCCAATACGGTAAAAAACTTTCACAAATTGGCAAAAGAAGGATTTTATGATGGTTTAACTTTCCATAGAGTGATTCCCGATTTTGTCGTACAAGGTGGTTGTCCTGATGGAACAGGTGCTGGTGGCCCCGGGTACTCCATTGACTGTGAAACAGATGGAGACAAGCAACATCATGAAAAAGGAGTTTTATCAATGGCGCATGCTGGAAAAAACACGGGAGGTTCTCAATTCTTTATCTGTCATAGCAGACAAAATACTCAACATTTGGACGGCAAGCACACTGCCTTTGGAAAAGTGTATGAAGGTTTAGATATCATTGATGAAATTCGTCAAGGGGATGTGATGGAGAAAGTGACGATTTTGGAGTAAGAAGCTCGAAGTAGGAAGTTAAAAATACTTCCTACTTCTAACTTCCAGCTTCCAACTAATTGCTTTCTAAAATCTGAAATAACTCATCCAACTTAGGAGTTAAGATAATTTCTGTTCTTCTGTTTTCTTTTCTACCTTCAGCATTCTCGTTTGCGGCTTTCGGTGCAAATTCACCTTTCCCCGCAGCAGTAACCCTATCAGGAGAAGCCCCATTTTGAGTCAAAATCCGTACAATGGAAGTAGCTCTAAGCACGCTTAAATCCCAATTATCTTTTAAATATTTGTTGTTCCCTGAAATCGGAACATTATCCGTATGTCCTTCAACCACAATATTCACATCTCGACTGTCTTTAAGAACTTGGGCTAATTTCTTTAGTGCCTCAGCACCTTTTGCATCTACCACAGTACTGCCCGAGTTAAAAAGGAGCTGCTCAGCTAGTGAAACATAAACTTTTCCGTTTTTGACCTCTACCGTTAAATCATTTTCCTTAAAATTTAGTAGTGCCTCACTTACTTTCTGTTTTAAAGCATTAACTGCAGCTTCTTTATCGGCCAACACCTTTTCAAGTTCCGCAACTCTCTCTTCGCGCTCCGCTAAATTTGCAGCTAATTCATCATTTCTTTGTTTGGAAATCTCTAAGTCAGCCTCCATTTGAAGCAATTGCTTTTCTTTATTAGAAAGATCTTTGTTGAGTTTCCCACTACTACTCATCAACTTATCATAGTAATCATTCAGTGTTTCATATTGTTGCTGTAAAGAATCCAGACTACTTTGAGAAGCCTGATACGCTTTTTTGCTTTGCTCAAGTTCCTCTTGTGCTTCTAATAATTGCGATTCTAAAGATTCAATGGTGTTATTTTTCATTTCCACCTTATCTTCCAACTCCATTTTTTCAGCGTCAGTCTTGACTTTTTCGGCTAGAAGCTCATCATATTTCTTCTGAGTAACACAAGCAAAACTGCTAAAAATTACTAGGGCAATTAAAATTTTTTTTACTAACATTTTTTCAGGTTTTATTATATTGAAGCTTGTAACGAAACTTACTAAAAATAGATTGTATCTTTTCAAATATATATAGTTATGCGAAAGAACTTAGTAGTTTTAACAGGTGCTGGAATAAGTGCAGAAAGTGGTATACCAACATTTCGGGGAACAGATGGTCTGTGGGAAGGCCATGACGTAATGGAAGTGGCATCTCCACAAGGCTGGGCCAAAAACCAAAGCTTGGTTTTAGACTTTTATAACCAAAGACGGAAGGCTGTTTTAGATGCTGAACCAAATGAAGCACATAAAATGCTAGCTGAATTAGAAAAGGATTATGATGTTCAAATCATAACTCAGAACATAGATGATCTGCATGAAAGAGGCGGTTCTTCAAAAGTTTTACATTTACACGGTGAAATAAAAAAAGCAAGAAGCTGTGTTGACGAAAATCTAATATATGAGCTTAATGGCTGGGAAATCAAAGAAGGAGATTTATGTGAGAAAGGCTCTCAATTGCGGCCGCATATTGTTTGGTTTGGTGAAATGGTTCCGATGATTGAGCCTGCAGCTCGAATAACCGCCAAAGCAGATGTTTTATTAGTGGTTGGTACATCATTGCAGGTCTATCCTGCAGCAAGCTTAATTCATGAGGTGCAAAGAAATATCCCTATTTATGTGATAGACCCTAGCACTCCGGAATACTATGGTACTAATCAAATTACAGCAATAGCTAAAGGTGCAGTTGAAGGCATGAAAGAGGCAAAAGAGAAATTGATTGCTTCGTGCTAAGAGAATTAGGCTGTCAAAATCAATAACGAGATTTCTGTTAATCCAAAACCTTTCTAATTTCATTTGCTTTCTGCATCAGCACCTTAATCTCATTAGAGTTGTCTGATTTTAACTGCTCCTGAAAGTTCATTAATTGCAAAATATACTCATCCAAAGCTTTGCTGAGGTATGATTTATTTTGTTGGAAAATCGGAGCCCACATATCTGGAGAGCTTTTTGCCAAACGTACTGTGCTTGCAAACCCACTTCCAGCCAAATTCAGAATATTTTCTTCATCTTTCTCAATATTCAAAACGGTCAATCCTAGCATGAATGAGCTAATGTGAGATAAGTGTGAAACATAGGCTAAATGTTTATCATGACTTTCAGCATCCATAAAAATATTATCCATTTCCACTAGCTTAAAAAACCAATTGGCACACTCCTTTGCTTCGGTATTGCATAATTCAAATTCACAAATTAAATTTTTCTTCCCACGAAAAAGGCTTTCAAAGGCGGATTCTGGACCAGAATATTCTGTTCCTGCAATTGGATGTGCCGCAACAAATTGCGATCTGTTATTATGATGACTGACGGCTTGACAAATACTAGACTTAGTGGATCCCGTATCAACAACAACCGTATTTGACGAAATATTGGATAGTAATTGCGGAAGTATTTCAATAATTGCATTCACGGGAATTGCCAAAATGATTAAGTCAGAACCCAACACTTTGGAGTCATCTGAAGTCTTAATTTCATCAATCAAATTCAATTCAAGGGCCTTTGCTGCATGAGCAGGGTTTTGATCTACGCCATAAATTATAATGTCGGGAAACTTATTCTTTACAACTAAAGCAAAACTACCTCCAATTAAGCCAAGTCCAATGATACTGAGACTATTAATTTTCTGAATCATAAAGCAAAATTTTGAAGCCGATCTAATGCGATTCTATATTGGCTTTCAGTAGCACATAGTGAGATTCTAATATAGCCCTCTCCTTGTGTACCAAAAATAAATCCAGGAGTTAAAAATATTTTATAATTATTCAATAACTGATCAATCAAGTTTGCAGAAGATAATAGCTTTGGAGGCAGTTTAGCCCAAATGAATAGTCCTTGTTGCTTCTCATCAAAAGTGCAGCCTAATTTCTTCAGGATTGCTTCCGCTAAAATTCTTCTTTGTTGATAAATCTCATTTAAATCATCAAACCACTTATCTTCTAATTTCAAAGCTGCAGTTGCCGCAAGTTGCAAAGGCTTAAACATACCACTATCCATATTGCTTTTTACTTTCAAAATTGCATTGAGGAATGCGGAGTTTCCCATACACCAACCAATTCTCCAGCCTGCCATATTATGTGACTTACTTAATGAGTTCAACTCTATCGCCACATCTTTGGCTCCTTCCAGAGACATTATACTTTGATACTTCTTATTCAAAATCATAGAATAAGGGTTATCATTTACAATCAGAAATCGGTGCTCTTTAGCTAATTCAACTAACTGTTGGAGCACATCCACAGAATATTGCACTCCACTAGGCATGTGAGGAGAATTGAGCCAGAGTAATTTAACTTTGTTCAACTCCAATTTCTTCAGTGAATCGATATCGATTTGCCAATTATCCCCTTCTGCTAAATTGTAGTACTGGATATTCGCTTGCACCAATTTACCTACTGCTGCATAGGTAGGGTAACCCGGGTTTGGAACCAAAATCGTATCTCCACTATTGACAAAAGCCTGTGTAATATGCATGATCCCTTCCTTGGAACCGACTAAAGGTAAGATTTCTTCCTCAGCACTTAATTCCACCTCAAAGTATTTTAGATAATAATCAGCGATAGCATTACGCAATTCTGGAATTCCTCTATATGATTGATAAGCATGTACATCATGTTTTATAGCAGATTGATTTAGAGCATCTACTACCTGCTTATGTGGAGCCAAGTCTGGACTCCCTATTCCAAGATTTATAACTGGGAAATCAGGATTATCCAAAGCGCTAACTTCTCGAAGTTTTTTACTAAAATAATATTCTTCAACTCCTTTAATTCTATTTGCAGTATCTATCATTATCGAAACTAAATTAATGCAATTTGGACGTCATTCTGACGCTTTAATAAGTTGGCTAATCAAAACAGTAAAAAAATATATGCTGATTTTCAGAAAGACATGAAATTCTCGCCAACAAAAAAGCCCGAGCGATAAACTCAGGCCTTAATATAAGTGATTTAATGAAAATTTTTAAATATCAATTTTAGCATATTTGGCATTTTTCTCAATAAAGTCTCTCCTCGGTGGTACTTCATCCCCCATCAACATGCTAAACAAATGATCCGCTTCAGCAGCAGATTCTACGGACACCTTCTTCATTTTTCTAGTTTGAGGATCCATTGTAGTATTCCAAAGCTGCTCAGGATTCATTTCACCCAAACCTTTATATCGTTGTAAATGAACGGCTCCTTCGGTGCCATCTGGCGATATTTCCTTAACTACTTCTACTCTTTCATCCTCTGTAAATACATAGCGCTCTGTCTTTCCTCTTTTAATTAAGTATAATGGTGGTTGAGCGATATAAACATATCCTTTATCAATCAATTCACGCATATACCGGAAAAATAAAGTAAGAATCAGCGTTCGAATGTGAGAACCATCGACATCAGCATCCGTCATGATCACTATTTTATGATATCTTAATTTTTCAAGGTTTAGCGCTTTCTCATCATCTACAGTTCCAAATCGAACTCCCAAAGCGGTCAAGATATTTTTGATTTCATCGTTATCATAGATCTTATGCTCTTGGGCTTTCTCTACATTTAAAATCTTACCTTTCAAAGGCAGAATAGCTTGAAAATTACGGTCACGACCTTGTTTGGCCGAACCTCCTGCTGAATCACCCTCTACCAGATACAATTCACAAATTGCAGGATCTTTTTCAGAACAATCTGCCAATTTACCTGGCAATCCACTTCCAGACATCACATTCTTCCTTTGCACCATTTCTCGAGCTTTCTTAGCTGCATTTCTCGCTTGCGCTGCTAAAATCACCTTCTGAACAATGGTTTTTGCTTCTCTAGGATTTTCTTCCAAGAAATGTTGAAGTGTTTCGGAAACACAGCTTTCGACTGCTCCCATCACATCCGAATTACCTAATTTAGTTTTGGTCTGACCTTCGAATTGAGGTTCTGCTACTTTTACAGAAATAATAGCCGTCAATCCTTCTCGGAAATCATCACCTGTGATTTCAATTTTTTGCTTTTCTAAAAGCCCTGATTTGTCAGCATAACTTTTTAACGTTCGTGTTAAAGCTCTCCTAAAACCAGAAACATGTGTACCTCCTTCAATAGTATTAATATTATTCACATAAGAAACTACATTTTCAGTATAAGAGGTATTGTAATTTAAAGCAACTTGAACAGGAACACCATTCTTTTCCCCTTCCATGTATATAGCCTGCGGAATTAATTTCTCTCGGCTACCATCTAAGTAATCAACAAACTCTAATAAACCTCCTTCTGAGAAAAAGTCTTCTTCTTTTATATTTCCTTCTTCATCCTTTTCTCGATGGTCGATTAATTTGATTTTAATACCAGCATTCAAGTACGCCAATTCCCTTAATCGAGAAGCAACAGTTTCATATTTATAAACAGATTCTATAAATATAGTCTCATCTGGTTTAAACTGAATTTTTGTTCCCGTTACGTCCGTTTCACCCACAGGCTTAACAGGGGCTTTCGGAAAACCTTCAGAATACTCTTGTTCATAAATTTTACCGTCCCTGCTATAAACCGTAGCTCTGAGCATGGTTGATAAAGCATTTACACAGGAAACCCCTACCCCATGCAAACCACCAGATACTTTATAAGAATCTTTATCGAACTTTCCACCAGCATGCAAAACAGTCATCACAACTTCTAATGCAGACCGACCTTCTTTCTCGTGAATATCAACAGGAATACCACGGCCATCATCAGTAACAGTAACTGAATTATCTTCATTTAACTCTACTTTGATTTCAGAGCAATGCCCCGCCATGGCTTCATCAATAGAATTATCTACAACCTCCCAGATCATGTGATGAAGACCTTTTATTCCGACATCGCCAATATACATGGCAGGTCTTTTCCTTACTGCTTCTAATCCCTCTAAAACGGTAATATTACCCGCTGAATAATCTTTGTTCTTATTATCTTTTTCTGTACTCATAGTGTTTTTACCAAAAGGTCAAAAATAGGTTATTTTAATGGATTTTGATAGCTTTCTTATCTGTTTTTTACTTTTTGTATCGTTATCGGGGATTAAAATAAAAAATAAGATATTTTGCTATTCCATTTTAAATACTATATCTTTAGTATTTAATCATTAGTTAGTTATTCTTCTATGAAACGATTTATAATATTTCTCATAGTTATAGTTGGATGTTATCAACAGCTCCAAGCTCAAAAAACATATAAATTTTACAATGAGCAAGATTCTATTGACTATCACCACTACCAAATGATCATGAGCAACGGCTTTAAGATTAGCGTGGAGGATGGAGTTTTTAAAAGAGAATTAGTGGACAGTAGCTACCAAGACCCACAAAATTTCATTGGCTATGATTCTGCCTTTTCGTTGTTGAGAGAAATACCTAAATTCGACTACTATCTTAGATCGCAATCTGAAACTCACCTTCGGGCAAACCAGCTTAAAAACCACAATAAATACGATACTATTACACATATTTCTTTTGAAGGAGAAGATATTAAAAGGCTCCCGCTATTTAAATTGTTAAAATGTAAAAATTTAAAAGAAATCGAATTAGTTAACACATCTGTAAAAAAAATCCCATGGTTATTGAATTGGTCCATATTCGGTTTGGACAGCTTGGAAACCATCCGAATTTATAATCATGCTCCAGGTCAAAGGATAAAATTTACAAGAAATATAAATATTAAAGAATTGGTGTACAGAGATAGTCCTTACTCTCCAGTTCCTAAAAACTTCCACAAGCTTAAGAATGTGAAAGAAATTGATTTTGCTAGAAATGATTTTAGAGAAGATTCAAAATTTCATCTAGAAAAGCTACAAAATTTAGAACATTTAAACTTATCTAGAAATAATATAGATCTTCAAAACATAGCTAAAGATAGCGTTGAAGGTCTTAAATACATTGTATTATCCTTTAATAACTTAACTTCAGTTCCAAAACAGATTGGTCTATTAAAAGATCTAGTCGACTTACAATTTGCTGAAAATGACATCAAGAGTGATAATATTCATCCTGCGTTAGGAAGTTTAAAGAACTTGGAAGTATTATCATTTTATAAAAACGATTTAGACAGTCTCCCGTCTTTTCTTTTCAACTTGATAGAGTTAGTAGAATTAGATTTATATTTTAATCAAATTGAAAAACTTCCTGAAGAGCTAGGAAACCTACAAAAACTAGAAAGACTATATGTTGCTCATAATCGATTTTTCAGTATCCCTGAAAGTATTGGCAAGCTAAGGTCATTAAAAGAATTCTATATTCACCATAACAGGATTTCCTACTTACCGGAAAGTATAGCAGACTTAGAACACATAACAGATTTCCATATCCAGAACAACTATTTCCAAGGTTTCCCTGAGTTTATATTGAACTATAAGGAACTAGAAGATCTAGATATTTCGTTTAACGAAATCCATACATTCCCTACAGAAATACTGAAACTTGTAAATCTTAAATATCTCTGGATGAGAGGAATAACTTTTGAAGCAGGTAATAAAAAAGAAGCAGAAGAATTAAAAAATACTTTGGAGACTCTACAGCGAAATGGGGTTAAGGTGAGCATTGAATTAGAGCAAGAAATCAGTCCGTAATTACCACTCAACTGCCTCCAATTGTTGGGAGGTTAAGTATTCATTGCATTTACCAAATGGTTTTGACCCAAAAAAGCCACGGTGAGCCGAAAAAGGTGATGGGTGGGCTGATTCAATAATAAAATGCTTGCTTCGATCAATTATTGCCCCTTTCTTCTGTGCGTAGGCTCCCCATAATATAAAAACTAGGTTTTCTTTTTCACTAGATAGCTTGTGAATTACAGAATCAGTGAAATTCTCCCAGCCTCTCTTCTGGTGAGAGCCTGGTGATTTTGCCGCTACAGTTAGGGTTGCATTCAATAAAAGAACTCCTTGTTTAGCCCAGCCTGTTAAATCGCCATTGGGGGGCATTGATTTACCGAGGTCAGCTTTTCTTTCCTTAAAGATATTGACCAAAGATGGTGGCATTGCAACACCGGGGTGCACTGAAAAACAGAGGCCGTTAGCTTGACCTATACCGTGATATGGATCTTGTCCCAAAATTACTACTTTTACCTGATCAAACGGGCAAGCGTCAAAAGCCTTGAAAATTTCTTTTGCAGGAGGATAAACAGTTTTATTTTGATATTCAGATTTTACAAATTTTGCCAGATCAAGGAAATAATCTTTCGTAAATTCTTTTGACAACCTATTTTTCCAACTTTGTTCTATTTTTACCTGCATAAATTAATATTTACCCAAATTTAGAAAAAGATATAAAAAGCCAATAGATTTAAGGCTATGTAATAAATCAATAAACTATTAATGTGCTTCATTCGTTGAATTACCTATATTTACATTATGGTTCAGTCAATTACAAGAGGTATACACGTAAGCGTTGAGACGGAATTCCAACCGGAGTACAGTAGTCCGGTTCAATTTCACTATGTATTTACCTATAAAGTAGTGATCGAAAACAAAGGAGACCAAACCGTGCAACTCCTTAGAAGGCAATGGTTTATTCATGACGCGGGTTCAGAAATAAAAGAAGTTGAAGGGGAAGGAGTAATAGGGCAACAACCTATCTTAGAATCTGGCCAAAAACATACTTATGTTTCAGGATGTAACTTAAAGTCCCCTTTTGGTAAAATGCATGGTTTCTATCAAATGGAAAGAATGTTAGACGGACAATTAATTGAGGTAAGAATTCCTGAATTTAATATGATTGCTCCTTATAAATTGAATTAAATTGAACCTCTTTTTAGTAAAAGAATACATTCGCTATTTCCATTTCAAAACAGACGAGCATTCACTTCATTCACTATACTTCTACAATTTCTATACAAACCTGATAAAAAGAAAAAAACATTCTAATGATTGGGAACCAATTGAAAAGCTTAGATCAGAATTGTTAAAAGATAATTCTGAATATAAGATATTAGATTTGGGAGCAGGTTCAAAAGTGGAAAAATCAACGGTTCGCAAAGTAAAATCGATTGCAAAACACAGTTTATCTAGCCCTAAGTTCTCTCAACTTCTTTTTCAATTAATCAGAAAATACAAATTCAGGAACATTATTGAGCTCGGTACAAGTTTAGGAATAAACACTGCATATATATCTAAAGCTGATGAAGACGCTGAAATCCATACTTTTGAGGCAGACCATAATGCGATGGCGATAGCAAAAAAAGTAAATTCAGCACAAAAAAACATAAAATTTCACAACGGGGACATCACTGAAATCTTACCAGCCTTTCTACAACAATCAAAAAAGGATGTCGACTTAGTTTATGCAGATGCAAACCACACTTATGAGGCAAGCATTCACTATTTTAACGTTCTACTCCCCTATCTTGCACCCAACTCGATTTATATTATGGATGATATTCACTGGTCAGCCGGAATGAAAAGAGCGTGGTTAGAGATTAGGCAAAGAAACGAAGTAAAATCTAGCATTGACCTTTTTGATGCGGGTATACTATTTTTTAATCCCGATTTTAAGAAGCAAAATTACGTTTTAGATTTCTAATTTTTAGGAACCATTCTTATAAACAACTCACTCCCTTGTCTTTCCGGAATTGAGTTATAGGCAGTATCCATTTTTAAAATATTAAAATATTTAGAAAAAAGGTTTTTATATTCCTCCTTATTTCCCCCGAAAGGTGGTCGATCATCAAAAAGTGGGATATCAAAAAGCAAACCTAACAATTGTCCCGTTGGCTTTACCAATTCATACATTTTCTTAGCATAATTCTCTCGTAATTGAGGCTTTAAGGCACAAAAAAATGTTTGTTCAATAATATAATCGTAGTCTCCTTCAACATCAAAAAAATCCATATTTAACAACTGCCCTTTAGGAAATTCTGGGTTATCATGAGAAAACTTTTTTAACGGAATCACAGAAAAATCTAATAAGTGAACATTTGTATATCCTTTCTTCCACAAATAGGCGGCTTCATATGCATTTCCGCACCCTGGAATTAATATCCTTGCATTCTTTTCCTCGACTGTTTCCATAAATTGAACGATAGCAGGTGATGGATAACCTATATCCCAACCGAGTTGATTACTTTTATATCTGTCTGTCCAGTAAGATTCATTTAACTCCATGCGGTAAAATATAATATTTGTTTAAATTTGTGGTTTGTATTTAACGAAGAAAACATACTATTTGTAGTATAAAAACTTAATTTCATCAGCAAACTTATTAAAAAGTTCGACCTATTATGTCAGAGGAATCAAAAAATTCAGCTTACAACCAATTAGAAAAAGAGAATAAAAGCTCTAAGAGAAATATTATTATCATTGTATTTCTTGTAGCAATTGTTGCGATAATTGGAGTCAAATTTTATCTGGATTCTGAGAAAGAAAATGAAGAATTACAACAAAATTTAGAACAAACTTATGGGGAGCTGGATAGTATCAGCACTCAATTAGATATGAAGATCGCAGAAATAGAAAGTTTGGGTGGAGACATATCAGAATTACAATTGATTCGTAAAAATTTGGAATCTGAAAAAGAAGAGCTAAAAAAATCTAATAATTGGGCTGCAAATCAAATTCAACGCTATAAGGATAAAGTAGGTGGTTACGAAGAATTACTGAACCTGCAAGATGAAAAAATAGCTAGACTTGAAGCCATCAATAAGGAATTGCTTTCTGAAAACACCAATCTGAAAACTGAGAAAAATCAATTAAATGATAGTATCTCTCGTCTTAAAAACAACAGAGAAGAATTAGAGGATAAAGTCGAAATGGCTTCAAGATTAAAGGCTGAAAATATTAAGATAATTGCAATAAATTCAAGAGGGAGAGAAAGAGATGACAAAGAATATAAACCTCGACATATAGAAAAATTGAAAATTCAATTCAATTTGGCTGAAAACAGTGTAGCACAACCAGAAGGAAAAGATATTATTCTTAGGGTAATAAACCCAATTGGCAATGCACTATTTGATGTAAACACGGGTTCAGGTTCTTTCATGATCGATGGAAAGGAAATGTTTTATACAGCGAAGCAAGAAATTCTGTTTGATAATACACAGCAGGAACTATCTTTTATTTATGACAGAGGAGAAGAATATGAGGAGGGAGTTTACCAATTAGAATTATACGCTGATAATTATTTGATTGGTAAAGAGAAGTTCTCCGTTAATTAATCATAAATATTTCTTTTTACTTTGCTAGTTCAAGGACCATGAGCATTAAAACATTTTGCTTATTAATTTCTATCATTTATTGTTTTGAGGCTACTGGTCAAGAAAACAAACGGTATGTAATTCCAGAAATACTAATAGGCTCAATTGTCCCCAATTACCTAAAATCCCCATCATTTGGTGTGAAAATTGGACTTGCTGTTACCTACTATAAAAGTGCCGAGGCTCAGACTGCAACCAATCAATACTATAAATATCCACTTTTAGGCGTACAAGCTGGATTTTACAATTTAGGTAATACGAAGGTCTATGGGCATGAAATTAATTTAATGCCAGTTTTAGGGTTGAGAATGAAAAAAGGTATGTTCCAATGGGGAATTGGAGCGTCTTATTTTACGAAAACTTACAGAGAGAACGAAAAGAATCAATCAATAGGAAGCCACTTTAATTGGGCATTTCAGTGGATGTACTATCGTTCCTACGATGTTTTCATGAAAAGAAACCTTCGACTGGGAGTTGGGTACAGACATTCTTCTAATGGACATGTTCAACTTCCAAATTATGGACTTAATTCTGCTGTATTTTCAATTGCAATCACGGCCAAGGAGCTCAAAACCTCCAGAAATGTTGCCCGAAAAATAGATAGCAATCCAAATAATAGAACATTATTTATAAAAGCACGAAGTGGGATTGGATTCCATGAATTTGGTAATACCACATCTCCGGTAGGAGGTGAAAAAAAACTTGTATTTAGTCAAAGCTTCGGAGTCGGAATTATTTTTAATGAACATTTCAGATGGTACGCGGGCTTTGGTACCCGTCATTATCAACATTTTGCTGATTCTATTAATAAAAGTATTGAATTACAGAACCTAAACGTTCATCCAAACAATCATTTTTTCTTGATGGGCGTTGAATATTTGATCTATCATGTAGGTATATCCATTGAAGGAGGAATCAATATTTCAAAGCCCTTTTACTATCATTTTTCTGAAAGATTTGAAAACACAGAGTCAGTGAAGTATACCCTTAAAAAATTATTTCCCAGCAGAATGGGCTTGAAACTATATTTAATAAATACAGCAAAAAATCCAAGACATAATTTCTATGTTGCAACTCATATTAATGCTAATTTTGGTCAGGCTGATTTTTCAGAAGCTAGTTTAGGGTACGTCCTTAATTTGTAGAATTATATCCTTAATTAAATTTTTATAAGCCAATTTTTTACTAATATTTGAAAAAATTCATTGCATTATACTGGCCCAATTGGAGAAAAGAAAGTTTTGAATAGATAATTACACGGTAATTTCAGGAGCTTTTCGTTCGACAAAATCGGATTTTTCAAAAATGATGAATGAAAGGAAACCATAATATGACACAGAGATATTCCCAAAGCGGTATTCAAATTGACTATATAAAAGTCTGTTGTGATATTCAAATTCCCCGTATTCAGCAAGATCTTCAGCACTCAAATCAAAATTCTGGTGACTAGCACCATAGTCGTTTGCAATACGTGATAAATAATCATCTTCACTAGGTACTAACAATACGAAAAGTATTAATAGGAAACACACTGACAGTAAAAGCTTTCTAGACATATTGCAAAAACTATCCTAGCTTAAAAAAGTTGGGAATAAGTCAATTTTTAGATGTCTTTACACTCTCCAGTATAATCTTCAACAAATTGAAATTCCAATTTATTGTCAGAGTCTATCATAAAAATTTCCAATACAAAAACCCCTTGAGCAAAGGTCTGTGCATTTGCATCCATCCATAATGTATCCGACTGATATACTATATTATCTGAAATTCCTTGTGCTAATATATATTCTGTGCTGATGGTATCTATATTGATCCAACAGGTATATTGTTGCAAAGGGAAGAAGCCGACAGAATCCTGGTATCCACCAATATCATAATAAAAAGTATCAAAATCCACTCCACTGTCATTAAACAAAGCTAAATTGGCATCACTATTATGAATTTCTCCACAAACCACTGGAATGCAAAGATCTTCGTTTAACTGCTCAAAATCCGAGCATGCAATTGAAACTAAAACAAGTATTGAAAAAGTAAAAATGTATTTCATAAATATTGCTATCAATCTTTAAGACATCCGAAATCCTTTAAAGGTTGCAAGAGGGGAATAATTATTCAATAAACTTTCGTTTAAATTTTGTTGTATTTAAAGATTATCACTATTTTTGCGCTTCAAATTAAATAAATAAAAAATGCAATTGAAAAATTACGAGACGGTATTCATACTTACTCCCGTTTTATCTGATGCACAGATGAAGGATGCTGTCGACAAATTCAGAAAAGTCTTAGAAGACAAAAAGGCTGAAATCATTAATGTTGAGCAATGGGGCTTGAAAAAATTAGCTTACCCTATTCAACATAAAAGTACTGGTTTCTACAATCTAATTGAATTCAAAGCTACACCTGAAATTGTTGCTGCACTGGAGTTGGAGTATAGAAGAGACGAAAAAATCATGAGATTCTTAACCGTTGCTTTAGACAAGCACGCTATAGAATACGGAGAAAGACGCAGAAAAGGCGCATTTAATAAACCTAAAGAACAAAAAGAGGAGGTAGCGAAATGACACTTCATAACGAGCCAATAAACCAGAAAAAGCAAGATAATCAAAAGAAATATTGTCGATTCAAAAGATACGGCATTAAGTATATTGATTATAAAGATCCTAACTTCTTATTGAAGTTTGTAAATGAGCAAGGTAAATTATTACCAAGCAGAATTACAGGGACAAGTGCAAAATATCAGAAAAAAGTGGCACAAGCAGTAAAAAGAGCAAGGCACATTGCTTTATTACCTTATGTTACTGATTCATTAAAATAATTAACCCAATAAAAATTTATAAAAATGGAAGTAATCTTAACACAAGATATAAATGGATTGGGCTATAAAAATGATACAGTAACTGTAAAGCCCGGATATGGAAGAAATTATTTAATCCCGCAAGGATTTGCAATTATCTCCAATAATTCCAATGCCAAGAAAATAGCAGAGAATATTCGTCAAGCAGCTCACAAGGCTGAAAAATTGAAAAATGATGCCGAAGATCTTGCAAATAAAATTGGTGATCTAACACTTAATATTAAAACTAAAGCTGGTGAAAGCGGTAAAATTTTTGGTGCTGTAACCACTCTTCAAATTGCTGACGCATTGAAAGAAAAGGGTTTTGATATTGACAGAAAGAAAATTGCTATTTCTGGTGACATTAAGCAATTAGGAGAATATAAGGCAGTAATTGATTTACACAAAGAGGTGAAAAAAGAAATTTCGCTAGTTGTGGAAGCTGACTAAGAACTAAGAAAATAAATTTTATTGAAAGCCTTTTGTAGTAATGCAAAAGGCTTTTTTATTGACTACTTTCCCCAAAGAATGAAAGGGGCCCAATAATATGGCGCATTATAGTCTGAATTAATCATGGAAAGTTTAGCATTCCTTAGTTCACTAGAAAACGAATGATTCGCTAACCCTAAGTCCTTTTGGTAAAATGATTGCATCAAATATGAGGTCGATTCATCTGCTACTTTCCATAGTGATAGAATCAAATTATCAGCACCTGAATAAGCAAAAGCCTGACCTAAGCCCACCACTCCTTCTCCCCTATTTATTTTTCCCAATCCAGTTTCGCAAGCCGACAAGACCACTAACTCAGCATTAATACTAAGCCCATAAATTTCTCCTACATAAAGCACGTTATCATTTGCCAGACTACTATTCTCCTCCTTTTTAAAATACACTCCTGATAAATCCGGAGATTCTAAATCAACAGTTCCGTGAGTAGCCAAATGAATAAATCGAAAGTTATCTAAAGAAGAATTTTTAAACTTACTTTTAGTAGCATCACTTCTTACAAGTGACTCAATTGATAACGACTGCTGGTCACACCAGCTTATAAAATGCATACTTTCTTGCTCAGAAGCTGGTAACATGGGAATCCCAGCTCCGAACTCCACTGGTGAAATCAATAAAGCTTCATTACCGTAATTTCTTGACTCACTAGCATGATACAATGTAGCTGAATAGACATAGTTTATTTCATACGATTTAATCAAATAATCTAACTCATAAAACCTATTGCTTTCTTGCTGGTCCTTTACTAATGCTTCAAATGGAATTGTACATAATTCACCGTCCGGAACAATGATTAATTTGTTAATATAACTGTTGAATTTGACAGGCAATAAATATTGATAAAGTTCATGCGCTATGGTTTCAAAACTCATCTGTAAATTGTAAGTTAACGTATTTCGATACGCTTTCAAATACTTTATTACTTCATCCAATTCATAAATGCGTTTATAGTTAATGCTACTTTTAGATATAATATAAAGATTAATCGTATTGCTTTTTGAAGCAAATGAATATTCTAAAATAACTTCATCACTACTTAACCTATTTTGAATATCAATGACATTTACAAATGATCCACGGTGTTTTAAATTGTAATATTCCGGATACTCCTGACCGAGTTCTTCAATAAATCTGTTGTGCTTCTGCTTTAATTGGAAATATTGATCTCTCAAGAAATTCAATTTAGAGACCTCTTCTTCTAATGCAATTTGAGTGTTTAAGTAAGCTAACTCACTAGAAAACTCCTTTTCTTTCTCTAAAATCTCCGTGGGAATTCCTGAAAAACTTTGAGCCTCAGACTCCACAACTGATGTTTTTAGTAGAGATGATTTTGACTTCTCTGCATATTGAAAGGCTTTTATCAAAAATTTGTTACCAAATAAAGTCACTTCTTGTAACTGTAAAGCAATTCTTTGCCCATCCTCAAAAAGTTCAGAGGCTAAATCGCTTAACTCCAGTAAATCCTTTTTATTGGTAGTTCCTGCCCGGATACTCTCCAAAACTTCTTCTGCACGGTCTACTGTTGTTAAAGCAGCTTCTAGATGAGATTTTTTCAATGAAAAGCCAAAATAATATGACTCTAAAATAATGGCTTTTCTCATTAGAAGTGTAAGTTGAATATTAAGCCTATTGGCATCTTCGACCTTAGGATTTTGATTAAAAGACACAGAGCTAAATTCAAAACTGTTGGCTTTCAAAGCTTTTTGAATATACTTTAGTGATTTCTCATAAGCTTTCTCTTTTACGGCTAATTCTGATAACTGAGCAAATACATTGGCTAGTTCAGAATTACGTTCACCATAATTTTGAAGATAAATAGATTTGGCTTCATTGAGGTAATCTTTGGCCAACACTAATTGATCAGTAGCAAGATAAATACCGCCTAAATTTGCTTTGATAAATGCTTCAGTTGGTAATCCCTCTTGATGATTAGCTTTCCATCTGGATAGAGCATCATTTAATATTCTAAAAGCTTCAATTTGATTAGCCTGCTTAACTTCAGCCAAGCTTATATTAATCGAAAGCTGAATAATTTTATCTAAATTTTCATCCTCAAAGTCGGAATATATAGCTAAAGCATTTTTGTAGTAGTCTACAGCTTTCTTTGGTTCAGTACTGACATAAACCAATCCAATATTATTATAAATATCAGCTATGTTGGCCCTATCAAGTCCTTCAATTCTTTTGTATTCAGCCAATGACTGCTGTAAAAACTCGAGTGCTCGATCCCTTTTTCCTTGATTCCATAAGATCAATCCATAATTTTTTAACCATCTGGCATAAAGCTCAGGCTTTTTGTGATTTTGGATTTCATCATTCTCTTCAAACGATGTAAGCAGCTTCATTGCTTTATCATTCCTTCCTTTCAAGAAATATAATTCTGCCAGTAACAAGTTCACTTCATGAGAAGTTGAATCGGAATCTAAATTATCAATCAGAATGTCAATATTTTGGCTGCGGCTTTTAAATATCGTGGCATGGTAGTGCTCTGATAATAGCTGGCTAAAACCTAGAAATGGTAAAAATATCAGGTATATTAAAAAATAATATCTTGACATAATTTAAAAGTTAAAAGTGTAATTAAGATTGATTACATGCTTTCTGGTGAGCCCGTCTGGGTTAACTTCCCGATCCGTTATTCTGTGACCATAAATCAAATGAACACTAGAAAATACGTTAAAACTGTAATTTACACCAAAGAGTGCTGACAGTGCTAATCCAGTGGTGCCATCTATCTTTTCGTATTCATTGGTTTCGTTCAAAGCTTGATCCTTGGTGATTCTATAAATCGGTAATAAACCAACATTAAAATTAATTCTTGACATTCTGAAATTTCGTTCAAATCGCATCATCACATCTGCACCCCTTCGTAAGTCCCTACCGACATCATGTCTTCTGACATAAGACATGCCACCTTCATACCAACTCCAAGAATCAACCGAAGCATCAAAGGAATTCTCATTTTGATGGATTATTGGTTTTTGCAAGCCAACAGAGATCAACCATTTTCTATTTATAAATGAAGCTCCTGTTACCAAATCATATGTACCAAGAGATGTTTGATAGTACATAGGGTAGACAGCATCTTGTCCAGGTACAGTAATATTGGATCTATTGCTTGGGATTTTCGCCCCCAATGTTCCCATTATATCCCATTCTGGATTTGTATATAGATTTTTGGTTAAACTTAATGAAATATCTCCTATTCCTGATGTTGTACCAAAATTTCCATCTATATGCATATATGGAACTTTTACCTGAAGTTCATATTGACCACCGATCGTTAAACCAAAATCAAAAATTCCTGCTCTTATCAGCGCAGAAGTATTGCTTTGACCTTCATAAAACGCAACTGAAATTGAACGTAATTTTACAGGTACATTTTTATTAAATTCTTGACTTGGTTTCATTGCCCCCATCGTACAAAATCCGGCATCGCTACACCCTTGCCCGTGTAAGAAGTACGACAGTGGTAATATCAAAAAAAAGCTAATTAATCTCTTATATACATGCATAAACAAATAATTTGCAATATAAAAATAGCTTAATTAATTGAAAATGTAATAAAAACTAATGTAAATATGATTACAGGCAGCTTCAAATATATTATTTGATTACAAAATTCTATATTCGCAGGAGCCTAGTGACGACTTTGCTGATAAAAAAAGTGAGATTTTTATCCCTTTACAAAATTTTAAATGTAATATACATTAAGAATTAAAAGAGTATAAAATATAATGTTAACTACTTACAAGTAGTAAAGACTTCCTTATTCTAATTTATAGTTTTATATTAGAATCTAAATATTAATAATTTTTTAAACTAAACTAATGAAGTACTGGGGGGCGTATAAAGTTAGGATGGCGCAGACTATTTTAGGTCAAACTGACACCAATCAAAATCTAAAATATTATCGAAATCAGCTGTTCTTTTACCTGATACTGTACACTTTTACTTTTTCACCCTTAGCAATAATACCAGGAATAATTGCGTCATATCATACAGGCTTTATCAATCTCCTCATATTGAATATTGCATTTTTTTTCGTCCTACTAATTCTCGCATTTGCCAAACCCATTAAAATTGAATCAAGGAAAGTAATTTTAATTATTAGTCTTCTTACGGTCTCCTGGGCTTTAATTTTCAACCTTGGTCTGGAAGGGCCTGGAATGATGTATCTCTATTCATGTATTATAGTGACATGTTTGATTCATTCTGGAACCATTGCCTACAAATTGATTCTGATTAATTCATTAATTTTAGTTTTAGTGGGACTCAATATTGAATACCAGTGGTTAAACCTCCAGTTGACAAATGAACAAAGCATGACTACATGGTTTGGTATTACTGTAAATCTAATATTTGTCAGTATTGTTATTGTAGCATGCTTTGAAATGATTTTTAGGAAAATGGATATTATCATTCATCAGCAAAGGACACTGAATGAAATAGTTAAATCAGACAATAAAAAAATGAAGGACACCCAAAACATCCTTCAAGGGAAAAATGAGGAATTGAGTCAGTTTGCACATATAATTGCACACGATTTAAAGGAACCATTGAGGACAATGCAAGCTTTTTCTGATTTAACCATTAGTAAATACAAAGAATCAATCCCTGAAAGAGGACAAGAGTTTTTAAATCATATCAAATCCTCTTCTATTCGAATGGCGCTTCTATTGGATTCCTTATTAGAGTACGCTCAATTGGGAAAAGATAAGAAAAAGTCAACCTTCTCAGTCCATGCTCTAATGAAAGAACTCGAACAAGACCTTAGTCAATTGATTAAAGAAAATAAGGCTAGTATAAATTACGACCAGTTACCAGAAATAACTGCTTATGAAATTGAGTTTAAACAGCTTCTCCAAAATTTGATAGCTAATGCCGTGAAGTTTAAAAAAGAAGATGAAAAAATTACAGTTAACATTGAAGCAAATGAAAACAGTCAATTTTGGGAGTTCTCAATTCAGGATAACGGCATAGGTATCGACCAAAAACACCAGGAAAAAATATTTACAATATTCCACAGATTACATAAAAATAGATTTGCGGGCACAGGTTTAGGACTGGCTAATTGTAAAAAAATAGTGGAAATGCACAATGGTAAGATTTGGATTGATTCTGTACCCGAAGAAGGGAGCACATTCCATTTTACTATTAACAAAAACCTACTTTCTCCTGAAGAAAATCAAGAGAAACACATTTCAATTACAAAATGAAAGGCAATTATCAAATGTTATTAAATATATTATTTGTTGAGATTCTAGTTAGATAACAAATCATTTGTTGGCGTTTCTATCTTATTGAAATGATGCTTAGTGGTCTGAAGAAAGGAATTACAGGATTGAACTATTAATTTGTAAAAGATAGAAAAAGCTGTTTTGTCACGATTCTCAATTGTTACTTCCACTTTCTTGAACATTAGATTAGTCATAGTCCCCACTAATTTGGAAATCCCAAAGCATTCATCCATCACATTTGCAGCTTCTATTTCCTCGATAGTTTCTTCAATTTCATGTGCATAGCATTCTGACATCTCCCAATTTACACTATTGACAACAAAATACATTAATGACTGTATCGCTGCGAATAGCCCATCGCAATAGCTAATTCACCGCCTTCCTCTTCCGCTTGACTAAAACTAGTTTGAACCATTTCATTTCTTTCTGCTTCACTGTTGCTAATTGATTTTGGAGTGTTAAATTAATTCATAACACCTATTACTGATGTAATAAAAGCTAATTCCAAGCTGACTAAATTTCTATTCATACTCTCTTTTTTTCGATAATAATTACTGTTCAAATTTAGAATTGCTTTAAGTGGGTATGAAAACTTTCTCAAATATTTTAATACCTAATTTCCCTATGCATAAGAAAATTTTGTATACTTGCAACATGGCAAATCAGCAATTGATAAAAGGAAGTCTGTCCACCATAGTTTTACATCTTCTGCAGAACGCAGGTGAGATGTATGGTTATGAAATTACGCAGAAAGTAAAGCAACTTACTGCTGATGAAATCAAGCTAACAGAAGGCGCCTCTATCCTACTCTCCATAAACTGGAAGCTGAGGGCACTTTGACTACTGAAAGCAGAAAAGTAGATGGAAGAGTAAGAAAATACTACAGACTTACAGAAGAAGGAAAAAAAGCCACATCGGAACGAATGGAAGAATTAGAGGCATTTCTGTTGAACATGCAACGGGTCCTAGGATTTAACTTGAAATTAGGATAATGAAGACAATAACTCAAGAACAAAAAGATCAGCTAGCTAAACACATTGCTAATAAGCCGATTGATTACATAGAATTGTATAATGAACTCTACGATCATTATGCTTCAGCTTACGAAACAGGTGAAAAAAATTTTGAGGAAACTTTAGAACAACTGGACGAGCACTTTCACTTTCAAAAAGTCAAAAGGATCAACGATAATTTACTAAAAAAAACTAAAAAGTCTGTTAATGATATCTATTGGAATGAATTCAAGAACTTTTGGAGATGGCCTCAGATTCTATCTACCTTAGGAATCCTCTTTCTTGCTATTTTACTAATGGGGTTTATACCAGTTAAATCAATAGTTTGGTATTTTTTGGTTCCAATCTTAGCGCTTAATGTTGGATTACTTATTTATGGTTCAATTTTAATGTACACCAAAAAACGAGGAAAAAAACGATTCAAATCAGCACATTTCAATGCTACTCAACACTACCTGAGCTTACCGACCACGATATTTAATTTAACTATTTTTTTACCGGTCTTAGTTTTAGAGCCTGGAAAACCTACGATTAGTATTTTCGAAACCTACCCTATTATCGTACTGCTTTTATTAATGCTGTTTTTTACTTCAGTCTATATTGGGATGAAAGTATTTAGAACTAAAATTAAGGTACAATACTTATGAAATTAGCACCCCACCAGATTGAGCAAATTAAATCCTGGATTTCAAAGAGAGGATTTACGCATACAGATGTGCAATACGAAATCATAGATCATGTTGCTTCTGCAATTGAAAGTAAGATGGAAGAAAATCCTGATATTGAATTGGAAGATGCTTTTAGCCAGGTGCATAAATCATTTGGCATATTTGGTTTCGCAGAAATAGAGGAAGCAATTGTAAATCGGCTTAACAAGGAATTGCTTCACTCCTACTGGCAGGCACTGCTAGCAATATTTTCTACAAAAAGGATGTTGATCCCATCATTAATCATCGTAATTCTAAGTTTGGTTTCCGTTCGCTTGCCTGAATACTTTGATTTGGTGGTTCAAGGCTTACTAATGGCATTCATGACATTATATTTAACGTATACATACATTACCTATCGTTCAAAAAAGTATCTGAAAAATTATATCAGCTTCAAAGCCGCTTTTGCTATTGTTCCCTTATTAGCCGTAAATGTTTTTAATTTAAGATTCCTTTACCTTGATAAAGCAAACCAGTTCTTGCCGCTCTTTCTTATCTCTATCATCATCTTTTCTGTTTATGCTGTCCATTTAGGTAGCCAACGCATCATAGAGAAAACGGATAGATTACATAAACTTTATAAAGATTAAGACATCATTGCAAATAATGACATATAACGTTTAACTTTTTTATATATTTATTAAACACTTCAAACTCTTCCGTGTTATTGCCGTATATTTGACCTTCAATAAATAAATATTAATGCAAGTATCAGTTTTCAGGAAAGAACATTTTAATGCGGCTCACAGGTTAAACAATCCTAATTGGTCGGAAGAGAAAAACCAGAAGGTTTTTGGAAAATGTAATAATCCCAATTTTCATGGACATAATTATGAACTTATCGTTAAGGTAACAGGAGAAGTTGATCCTGATACTGGATATGTTATGGACATGAAAGTATTAAGTGATTTGATTAAGGAAAGAGTTTTGAATCGGTTTGATCATAAAAACTTGAATTTAGATACGGAAGAATTCTCCAAGCTCAATCCAACTGCTGAAAATATTGCAATCGTAATTTTTAATTTATTGAGGGAAAAAATTGATCCCAAAAAAGAATTAAAAATTAAGTTGTACGAAACGGAAAGGAACTATGTCGAATACCCATCAGAATAATAAAGAATTGGAAAAAATTAATGATCTAGAAGAATTTGGAGATGATCATGTAGCCTCAAACTTTGAGACTCCTTTAAGAGCAGATGCTTTTGAAATGGACGATGATCTGAAAATGGAAATGATAGCAAAGCATTTCAAGGAAATCATGCACATTTTAGGAATGGACTTAGGTGATGACAGCTTAAAAGGCACGCCTAACAGGGTTGCTAAAATGTATGTCAAAGAAGTTTTCAGTGGATTGAATCCAAAAAACAAACCGCAACCTAAGCTCTTTGAAAATAAATATAAATATAGCCAAATGTTGGTGGAGAAAGATATCACTTTCTATTCGCACTGCGAACATCATTTTGTTCCAATATATGGAAAAGCCCATGTAGCATATATTTCTAGCGGAAAGGTAATTGGTCTTTCTAAAATCAATAGGATTGTACAATACTATTCTAAAAGGCCTCAAGTTCAGGAGCGATTGACGGTCCAAATTGCTGAGGAATTAAAAGAAGTGATGCAAACGGAGGATGTTGCAGTAGTAATGGACGCCAATCATATGTGTGTTTCTTCTAGAGGTGTTGGAGATACCAACAGTAGAACAGGTACCTCATACTTTGGGGGTAAATTCAATGATGAAGCTACGAGACGAGAATTTTTAGATTATATCAATTCTCCCAATAATAGTTAATACCAAAATTTATTACTAACTGTAAGCCCGCTTAAATATCAAGTGGGCTTTTTTTTTGATTTAGAATGATCCTCAGCAAAAAACGCAAAACTTGGTAATGACATGAGATCCAGATTAAATCAAGCATTAATCTGATCAGTGCGAAATTGAGACAATTTCCTACCGACTTTTTTAAGAAAAAGAAGAATACCAGAAACCTCAAGATGCTAGATAAAATTGGAATCACTACATCATTAAAAAGGAAATTACATTTAAATAAACATTAGCCCTTGTTCAATGTTAAATACATAATAATTAAACAAAAAAGAACATTATGTCTTTCAAAGATAAAAATATTTTAATCGTTGGCGCAAGCTCAGGCATTGGCTTAAGCTTAGCCAAGAAATTACAAAATGAAGGAGCAAATCTCATATTAGCATCTAGAAACAAACCTGATTTTCAGGGTGACTTTCAATACATCAGGTTAGATGTTCTAGAAATGCAAGATGAACTAAAAGATCTGCCAGAAGTGCTACATGGTTTAGCATACTGTCCAGGCAGTATTAATTTGAAACCTTTTCAGAGTATTAAAGAAAATGATTACATCAATGACTTTCGTCTAAATACTGTTGGTGCAGCGATGGTCATCCAGCAATCTTTAAAGTCACTGAAAAAGGCCGATGGGGCAAGTATAGTC